>NZ_JAMXOD010000034.1 GCF_024721305.1 Aequitasia blattaphilus
TTTTTCATTGCCGACAGGCAAGTAAATCAATTCATCTCACTCCCTATAGAGGAAGGAGAATTCTTGATGTTTTTGTTAAAAATGTCATCCATAGACAAATGACTCTCTCTATAGTAAACTATCTCTGAAAAAGTTAAATGGAGATGGATTCTATTATGAGTACACAAGTTTCAAATAAAAAAGAACGAGAATACCTTTTTGACAATTACCGGGGAATATTGATTTTTCTAATTGTAACCGGACATTTTCTGGACTTAAACTATAAAAACAATGCTATACTCACTTCTATCAAGTGGTTTATTTACTCTTTTCATGTTCCCGCCTTTGTTTTTATATCCGGTTATTTTTCAAAAAAGGATTTCCCTATTACAGTATTGGTTAAATCAATTTTACTTCCTTATCTTGTACTCGAAATTATTTATTATTTTTACTATACATATTTACTGAATGTGTCAACGGGACTCTATCTTTTATATCCTAAATTTTCACTGTGGTATCTGGTATGCCTCTTTGTTTGGCGTCTCGTTCCAGATATAAAAAAATACCGTCCACTTATTCTTATACTGGCAATAACAGGAGGGCTTTTAATTGGATTATCCGGAATAAAAAGCAATTTCTTGACCCTTCCCAGAATGCTGGTATTTTTTCCTTTTTTTCTATTGGGGCGTTGGTTTACAGAAGAGAATCTTACCTTCTTTCGTCAGAAAAAAATACGTATTTTAAGTGTTACTATTTTTTCCGTTGCGACAGTCGGACTAAGTATCTTTGCAAATAATACCACACTCTCTCCCAAGGTGTTTTACGGGCGATATAACTATAGCTTCCTAAAACAAACGAGTCTGGAAGGACTTCTGGCAAGAAGCATCTGTTATCTATTTAGTCTCATCATCATCTATTCCTTACTTGGAATTGTATCACGAAGGCAGAGCTATCTAAGCACCATTGGCCAGCGTACCCTTGCCATCTACATCTTTCATGGGTTCGTTTACAACTTCTTTAAATATAAAACCACAATCCTGCATGAAGTCTCTACTCCAGTTGAGACTCTGCTTTTGCTGCTCTTTTGTGTCTCCCTTACTCTTCTATTTTCACTCCCAATCTTTACAACCATGATTAAAAAAATATCTTAGAACAATATTGGATTTAGAACTTGTAAATCAATGCTGCAATCACGTAATATTTATGGAAAAAGGAAGAACAAAAAGAGCCCTGCTTTATCTCGCTGTTACTCTGTACTTCGTGAGATAAAATAGGACTCTTTTATTTAAGATAAAGTAAAAAAGGTAAAGGTTCCTTTTGCCAAATGCTTACGCCCTTGATCATAGAGATTCACTTCTGAAACCGATATGGTCTTACCGCCTTTTATCACCTTTGCTTCGGCATATAATGTTCCTGTTCCCATCATAGGTGCAAAATAATTCATATCTGCCGAAACCGTTGTAATCCTTTTGCCAAATGAAGCAACTGCTGATCCTGCAATAGTATCTGCTAAGGAAAACAGACATCCTCCATGAACAGACTGCACATAATTAAAATGTCTTTCCTGAATCTCCATTTCACCTTTTGCACTTCCTTCGGAAATATCCGTTATCTTAATCCCTAAATCCTGAGCAAAGGGGATGTCGCTATTTCTCTTTTCTGCCAGTTCTTTAAAATCCATTTTTGATTCTCCCTTCCTAACTTTTCCCACTCATAATAACACATTATTCTATTCATGGCATAGGGCAAGTCGTTTTCCCAATCTGTAAGATACTGCAAAACAGAGTAAAGCAACCGGTAGCAACCAGATAAAGACCGGAACTTTGGAATCCATCACCCAGCCAAATAGCAGCTGGCCGATTGGTATCGTCATCGTGGCAACTGCTGTACTAAGTGCACTGGTTCTTCCAAGAGAATCTACTGCCACCACCCTTTGGATATAAGAAAGAGTCATTACATTGGACAATCCTAAAGCAAACATAATGATTGCTCCACACAATGCCAAAAATATACTTTGTCCAAATCCACCTTTTAATACCACTGTCATACCCGCTATCAATAAAACGGATGTAGGCATCAAGAATAGAATACGCTTTATAGATTGAATTTGAAATCTCGTAGGAAATACTGCCAATAAAACACTGCCAAAAAGCATTCCAAAGAGCATCACTCCCTCCAGTACTCCATACAACGTTGCCGACATTCCAAGCACAATTCGAATGTAGTAAGGAGTAAATACAGATATAACAGGGTAAATCAAAATATTGTATAATCCATAGGATGAAATAATCGCAAGGACAACCGGTGTCTTCTTGTGAAGCTCCTTGGCTGTATGATACATCCCTCTAAAACCTTCTTTAAACTTCAATAGATATTTGCTTTTCTTCGTCCTTCGATCCGGCAATTTCAAAAACAATTCCATAATTGCGGATAGAAAAAAGGAGATTCCATTTATCATTACAATTCCTGCAATTCCTATATTTCCATAAAGGATTCCTGCAATAATCGGACCAATAAAGTTTGCCAAAGAGCTTACCTGAGTCACCAGCGCATTGGCTCTTAACAATTGTTCTTTCCCAACCACCTGTGGAATCGAAGCCGTAACCGAAGGACTATAAAGACAGGCAATCACAGACAAAAGAAAGATTAAAATCCCGGCATAAAAAACCGAACCGGTTTCCATATGAGTCAGACAGACGAATACAAGGCAAAGTGCGGCGCTAATAAAATCCAAAACTATCATGTTCTTTTTACGGTCAAAATGATCCGCCATTTCCCCTGCAAGAGGCGCAAGAAGTACGTAAGGAATCATGGATATTGCCAATACTGCCGAAAAGACACGCCCACTTCCCGTTAAGTCTAAAATATAGAGGGAAAGTGCAAACCTTTGAACCCCATTTCCCAATAGGGAAATAATCTGACCCAGTAAAAGAATATTAAAATTTTTCCCTAGCATCCTTCTATCAACTCATAATTGGTACAAATCGGAAAGGTGTTCGTCTCATCCATCTGAATACTTGCCTCAATATCAAATAAATCCCGCAGGTTTTTCTCAGTAATCACCTCTTTCGGAATTCCATTAAACAGAAGCTTCCCACTCTTCATACCAACGATATAGTCTGCAAACTTAATTGCATTGTTTAATTCATGCATTACAATTAAGATTGTAATGCTCATTTCGTGATTCATCCTTTTTAACAGTGTTAAAATCTCCAGTTGATTCGCCATGTCCAAATAAGTCGTCGGTTCATCCAAAACCAAGATATCCGTTTTCTGAGCAAGAGCCATCGCAATCCAGACGCGCTGCCTCTGTCCGCCCGAAAGTGCTGCAACGGAACGGTTGGCAAATTCGGAAATCCCAGTTGCTTCCATTGCCCAGTTCACGATTTCGATGTCTTCTTTTGAAAACCCACTCATAGGCTTTTGGTAAGGAAAACGGCCATATCCCACCAACTCCTTCACCAGTAAATCTCCCGGAGCCGTTGGCGACTGAGGCAGTACTGCCATGCGTTTCGCCACCTCTTTTGGTGCACGTCTTGCAATGGATTTTCCATCCAGCAATACTTCTCCTTCTGCCGGCTTTAGGATTCTGGAAATCGTCTTTAGTAAGGTGGATTTCCCGCATCCGTTGGGTCCGATTATGATGCTGATTCTACCTTTTGGTATGGCCAGATTCATCTCTTCCATTACAGTGATTTCATCGTACCCTACCTTAAGATTTTTCACTTCTATCTGTTTATTGTCCATTCTTTCTTCCCTCTTTCCACATGAGAAATATAAAATACGGTACTCCGATTAATGCCAAAGGAATTCCAACTGGAATTTCCAGCGGAGAAGCGTCTGAATTTGCCGTACCCACCACGTCATATCCAAGAATCTCTAACATATCACTATTTCCACTTAAATCCACGATTCTTTTTGGCTCAGCCGGTATCTCTACCTCTTGTTTCACATCCTTTACAACTATCGTGCCTGCACTTTCCTCTTCCTTCGCGTCACCGGCATTTGCTCCGGCTGCTCCACATCCTGTAAAAAGTCCCATTGCTAAAGCACTTACTGCCAGAATACTAATTGTTTTTTTTACTCTGTTTTTAAACATTTTTTTCTCCCTATCTTCCTTCTTCTTGAGTTAGCAGATGCTAACGTAACGGGTTTATTATACGAATCTAAGAATGGAATTGCAAGACACGCATCAAATATGATACAATTTACAGCGATTATGATTGTTATTATCAATAGGAGGCTTTTATGAAAAATGATTTATATGCTTTTCGTACTCAAGTATTGGAAAACCTCGTATTTGCACCAGAACAGCACAAGAACATGACTCTGTATCGGAATCTGAAACGACCGGAATCAGGATTTTTATTCCTTTATCAACGCCCGGGCTATTATGACCTTGGTATCGCAGACTATACAATTCCAGAAGACTTTTCACTCTCCTTTTCTCACAATTATACTCTTATGAAGTTTGGGACATTTTTAGAAGGAAAAACGGAATTTCAGTTGGATGGCAAGGACGTCTCACACACGACACCGTCTTCCTTTTTTGTAATTGAAGACACGGTAAAAGGAGTTCAGCATTGGAAAAAGGGACAGCATTACCATGGAATTGAAATCACTATCTATGAGCCTTATTTTACCGATATTATTTCGAAACAATTCCCAAGCGCTATAAAACTCTCCGACTTCCCTAAGAATTATGTTTACTCTTATCTGCCGGAAGAAATTATAAGAATTCTCGAAAAACTGACTTCCCTTTCTCAGCAACAGGCACTGTCTGCCCTGTACTTAGAAAGCATGATTTTAGAAAGCCTTGCGATTTTGACCAATACTATTGGGCTGTCTCCAGACAATGCATTCAGCTATCAACTGGATTACGGGAAAGTATCCATTGGAAAAGACCGCTTAATTAGTCTGACACCTTCTGATATAAAGGCATTGCAAAAAGCTCACGATATTCTTACCGATGAAGCTAATAATCCACCAACCATAGCAGAACTTAGTGAAACGGTATTATTGAATGAGCAAAAACTTAAAGCCGGATTTTCTCATTATTACCATACACCGATTGGTGCATATTCTCTCTCGGTTCGTATGACCCGAGCTGCAAATATGCTAATTACCACAGATCTCAGTATTCATGAGATTGCCAAGAAAACGGGCTATCAGCACAGTGGGAATTTTTCCCGTGAATTCAAGAATTTTTATGGGATGTCGCCGCTGAAGTATCGGCGTGGGAAGAGGGGCGTTCTTAAATAAGTATAAATTCGTTTGCTATACTAAAGTTCTTTCTCTTATAATAGTCATAGCATCTTCATGAGATATTGTATTTCCAGCTTCCATATCATCAATTCCTTTATCCAATGCCTCACAAATCTTTTCTTCATCCTTTTTATCATTTCCGTTCTTTATATTTACCAATGGTGTCATAACTCATACCTCCTTTATTTTTTACAATATTAATACCTATTATTGAGAGGATAACATGTTTTTAATACTATTCCAATATGCGTGACTCCACTATCTCTTTTTTCCAAATAGTGATGTACGTTGTTTCTTTACTTAAATATCAGGAAAGTGGTGACTGGGCTAAAAGCGCACAGGTTCTAACAGATGCTGCCCGATATTCGACACAGCCCTTATCCATGCAAAAGGCGCGGCATTAGAAGCAATTACTCCTACGGATTAATTTGTGGCTTTACCTTAACACCTATCAGTCGGATAAGATCCGATAATTCGTCATCATTCACAACGGAATAATGAATCCAACCACCTGAAGCACCACAGGGATAGCGGTTTATCCAGATTGTTTGTATTTCAGGTAGTAAATCCTCCAACATAGCTTCTACCTTCTTCGCTCCAGCATCGTTAATCGAAATGGTACAACAAAAACCGTCTTCCTCAAAAAATACATACAGCAACAATGACTTTTTATGAGAATATCGAAATCCCCACCCATCTGCATTACCAAAAGGAAATCTCATTTCGCGATTTAACGCATACCTCTCCCGTAACATTTCTTCAAAACGCATTAGGCGTTTCCAAGCATTATCACCCATAAAAAGTTGGACCGACTCTTCCGTCGGTTGATTGGTTTTTTCGGTAAATCGTTTTTTATCTGTCATCTAAAACACCTCACTGTTTTTTTGTGCAAAAAGCATATAAACTTTAGTTTTAGTTTCGACATTTTACATTTCTCCAGCAATAGAACTGCTAATTTTTTTCTCATCCTAAAAACATCTTAAAAAGAAAACTACCTATCCTAATTTTTGTTGTACTCCTTGTATTAGCCACTGCTTTCTTTTAGGTAGGCATGAAGCACTGTTTGCTTAACCGGCAGCAAGGGGGTCACCCAAATAGTAGCAGACCACAACTTATCATACATGGAAACAGAGACCGGTTGGTTCACTTCTAACAAAGTGTTATTTTTTATGAAAATATTAAAATAACTAAACCACAGCTTTTAGGCCTCCCCCTATCTGCTGTGGTTTTACTTTGTCTAATATAAATTTTCTTTGTATTTTCCATCCAATACATCTTTGATGTATTGACCGTATTGATTTTTCTTTAATACTTCGTAAACTCTTAGTATCTCTTCTTTGTCAATCCAACCATTCAAGTATGCAATCTCTTCTAAACATGCAATCTTTCTATGCTGATGCTCTTCAATTGTCTTTACAAAGTTTGTAGCTTCTGCCAAACTTTCATGAGTTCCTGTATCCAGCCAGGTAAATCCTTGTCCCAGAAGCTCTACATTTAAATTTCCTGCTTCCAGATACATACGGTTAATATCTGTTATCTCTAACTCGCCTCTTGCTCCTGGCTTTAAATCCTTTGCATACTCCACTACTTTGTTATCATAGAAGTATAGACCGGTTACACAGTAATTGCTTTTTGGTTTTTCTGGTTTTTCTTCAATAGAGATTGCTTTCCCATGGTTATCAAATTCAACAATTCCAAAGCGCTCCGGATCATCAACATAATAACCGAATACTGTTGCTTTCTTTAATTCCTCTGCATTTTTACATGCCTGTGCCAAACGTTTCTTTAGCCCATGTCCTGCAAAAATATTATCCCCTAACACCATTGCAACAGAATCATCACCAATAAAATCTGCTCCGATAATAAATGCCTGTGCCAAACCATCTGGACTTGGCTGAACCGCATACTCAAGCTGAATGCCATATTGATGCCCATCTCCTAATAATTCCTCAAACCTTGGTAGGTCTTGAGGAGTTGAAATGATTAGTATCTCCCGTATCCCCGCATTCATAAGAACGGATAGCGGATAGTAAATCATTGGTTTATCATATATAGGTAATAATTGTTTAGACGTAACCATAGTAAGTGGGTACAAACGTGTTCCACTTCCTCCTGCTAAAATAATCCCTTTCATTTTCGTAAACCTCCTGTGTTTAATTTACAAAACTCAACAATATCAGAAGATTATACCATTTTATTGGGGTTTCTTCAAGGTATAGCCCTTTTTCGAGAATAGCATCATGAATTTTTGTTAAATCAATCTGTACCTTGTCCCTTTTCCCACCCCTACTTTTTTAATGATGGTTTTCTTAATCAATCCATTTAATATCCTAATAACCTTATCTTTATTCATATCTGTCTTTTCTTCTATTTCTAGCCTTGTCAACTCTTGATGTTCTTGTAGAAGACTATATATTTGTTGTTCTGTAAATTTTAACATCTCTATTTTTTTGCTAAAAATAGGTAGGACCACTAAAAGAGAATTTTCAAAAACACTATATTTAGGTTTCATAATACTTTGTTCATAGGCTTGGTTTATTCTTCTTATTCCTGTACCAAATTTTTCAATATATCCCAGTCTAAAGAATATGTTCCCTAGAATCGGATTCCTTAAAATCGATATTTGTCCATTTAAATATTCCTCTTTTGACAACTCCGTCGGCAACCCTCCCGGGGATGCAATTTCAATCTTATCTTCATGCATCAATATTCTAATTGAAGAATTTATATCCCATTCCCTATGTACAATACTATTTGCTAAGACCTCACGAAAAGCCTTTTCAGGAATTTTTTCAACAATTTGTCTTTCAACACCATCAACTATTTCATATTGATAATACTTACGATACATTTGAACCGCTTTTTCATATTGTTCCAGTACAGAAATATTATCTAAACTTACTCTCTCTCTAAATTCATCAATATTATTTCCAAAACGAACGATATCTAACCCTAAATAGTCATTTCGATCTGCTAATAGTTCTGCCGCTTTATTATATCCATTTCGATTGGAATATAAGTTAAGAGTTTTCATTATATCTTCACTCAATCTGCTAATATCTAGCTTTTTAACCATTTCTGCTTCAAACCTTTGAAATTTTAAACTTTGATTATTTGATGGTAATTCTTCATAATCACGATTTATTCCTTCTAAGATCAATCTATTATACTCCAAGCGATCCACTTCAACCGTTGCCGAATCTGCTCTTCTATATGCTTTATTTCTATACAAAAATGGCTTATTTTCACCCTCATAAACTTGCAGTTCTACTAGTTTTTCTTTTTTTCTAATTTCTAAATCATATTTAGGAGTAGGTTTCAAACTATCATTAATTTTATTTTCTATATTTAGGCATACCTGTTCCAAATCACCTTCAAGCCCTACCACAATACCTTCATCATTTATTCCAAATATTATTTTTCCTTCACCATAATTTGCATACGCACTGACTGTCTTCAAAAAGGTGTTAGAAATATCTTCTTTATATTCTAAATTTTTTGTTTCTCGTTTCATCATACCAATACCTTCCTTTATCAGTATAGTAACAAACACCGACAAAAAATGCAACGCAAAAGCTTGCGTTGCATTTTTCGTTGCACTTTGCAACGAAAAGACTACGTTGCATTTTTCATTGCACTTGCACAATTATCTTATATACACATCTAGGTGATTTCCACTGGTTCCTCTGTCATAAATCTTACCCTGATAACCAAAAGGAGTATCATATACCGTTCCTTTATCTGCGGATCCTGCCAAACATATGTAGCCATCACCATCCGATACATAGCCGTCTGCATTTACGTGGCGTCCTGGGATACTTAACCCACCTCCCGGTAGCACACTCTGGGAATAATAAGTGAACTCATATTCGTTCCAATAAATTCGTCCACTAAACAGAAATTCGTCTAAGGTGTACAGCATTTCTGTACCAGATCCTCCTGGACTTGGCGCAGTTGGCGGCTGTTCCGGTGCAGGACTTGGTTCCGGGTTTGATTCTGATGGATTGTTTTCCGCAACTACATTATCTGTATTGGGCGCACTTGGAGAAGCTGCCTCAGCCAATGCTTTCGCTTTCGCAAGCTCTGCTTCTAGTGCTGCTTTTTGTTCCTTCTCAATTTCACTTTTTGTATCCGTTAAAGCCGTCTGAACACCAGAAATCTTCTTTTCCAAGCTTGTCTGCAGTTCTGCAAGCTCTGTACGTTTTCCTTGAAGTTCACCACTCTTTGCTTCTACATCCCGATACGCCTCACGATATTTTTGAAGCATTTCGTTGTCATACTCCGTAATCACCTTAATATATTCAATATTAGCTTCCAGAGAAGCAATGCTATTAGATTCCAAAAGAATCTGAAGCATAGATGATGTTCCGTTTTCATACATGTATTTAATTCGCAGCTTCATATCATCGTACTGCTTATCTTTATTATCCTCAGCATTCAATAGATTCATCTTTTGTTCTTCAATTTCATCTACAACATTATTAATCGAAGCTGTTGTCTGGGATAATTCTTTTTCCAAATCCTTCAACTGATTACTCAGACTGTCTGCCTTTTCCTCCAGCTCTGTTGCATGTCCTACAGTTGGTGTACACATTACTAACACTCCTGTCAACAGGATAGCCCCTAAAGACTTGAAAAAACTTGTTCCACTTTTCATAATTTATATTTCCTCTCGTGTAGCAAAGACCAGTCTATAAACCTCTGAATTTTTCTGGTTTATAGCTACCGCTCTCCATCACTTCCCGAAGATCCTTTAACATCTCATCGCGGTCTTCATTAAACGTTCCTTTTAAAGGAACGTAATTAGAAGCATGATTTGAGCGGAAGACAGTTCCTGGAGAATCAATGTTTTCAATTAAAACCTTAAGCTCTGTAATAATGTCATCAAGTTCTAATAATCGAAACTCCCCACGTCTCACCTGTTCATATAACTCAGTGCCAGATTCCAGCATCAAAGTTAAAAAGCCCACATACTCAGGATTCATCTTGTTAATTACATATGCTGTATTAAGAGCATGTTCGTTAAGTCGTTCACTGCCACCTAATCCTGAAATAAAGGTAACAGAGGTTATTATACCCGATTTCTTGAGTTTTTGTCCAGCTTTAATAATTTCTTCTGCTGTAACACCCTTCTTAATGCGGGTTAAAACCTCGTCATCTCCACTTTCAGCCCCCATATATACCATTTCTAATCCGGCCTGTCTAAGCTGCTTTAGTTCATCCACTGTTTTCCCCAAAACATCTGCCGGTGCGCCATATGCTGATATCCTTTCCACTTCCGGAAATAGCTCATTTATCTTGTTGATAATGCAGAGCAAATCCTCTGTTTTTACGATGAGAGCATCCCCATCTGCCAAAAACACACGTCTTACCTTTACATTCTTATAGTATTCTCTTGCTGTCTCAAGATCTTCTATCACGTCTTCTAATGGTCTTATTCTAAATTTCTTATCTTTGAACATACTGCAAAATGTGCAGGTGTTCCTTGCACATCCGATTGTCAATTGTATGATAAGACTCCTTGCCTCGCTGGGCGGTCGGTATATAGCACCTTCATATCTCATTGTTCCTTGTCACCTCCCACGCTACTGGTTATCATTATATTTTTGTAAACGTGTTTCGTCAAGGACTTTCGCTTTTGGTCTTATATCATACCAGCCTTTTCAAAGTGCTTTTCAGCATTCTTTGTGCAATAAAGTAGAGGGCATAACTGCCCCTCCTGTCGACCAAAACCAATTCTGCTTCCACCATTCTAAAGTACTATCATGAAAGAAGTTTATTGCATTGCTTGCTTTTGTATAGGTAGTACTTTTGTTTTGTGAAATCAATCGTATAATTTCGGCATAGCGAACCAAGTCCATCGAAAAACGTTGCATTTGCAACATACATTGTTAGTTTCCTATTGTAGAATACGAACACAAAGTTAAAAGAGAGGTAAAAATATGATTCGTAAAATAATAAAGATTGATGAAGACAAATGTAATGGTTGTGGCATCTGTGCCGAAGCCTGTCATGAAGGTGCTATTGGGATGGTTGAGGGAAAGGCAAAGCTCTTACGGGATGACTACTGTGATGGCCTGGGAGATTGCCTGCCTACCTGTCCGACCAATGCAATTTCGTTTGAAACCAGAGAAGCCGCCGCATATGATGAGGCAGCCGTACACGCCCGAATGGCTAAGATGGGAAAAACGCCACCGTCTGGCGGATGTCCCGGTTCACAGGCACGCAGTATACAACGTAATTCTACTCCCGCTGCACACGTAGAAACAGCGCTTCAAAGTCAGCTGACACAATGGCCTGTTCAAATAAAGCTGGCTCCTATAAATGCCCCCTATTTTGAAAATGCTAATTTACTAATCGCCGCTGACTGTACTGCCTATGCCTACGCAGACTTTCATAACAAATTCATGCATAATAAGGTGACATTAATTGGCTGCCCCAAATTGGATGATGGAGATTACAGTGAAAAATTAACGGAAATCATTCGCAACAATAACATTAAATCTGTAACCGTAGTGCGCATGGAGGTGCCTTGCTGTGGAGGTATTCAAAACGCTGTAATAACAGCATTGAAGAACAGTGGCAAGATGATTCCCTGGCAAGTAGTCACGATTTCTACCGATGGCAATATTCTTGAAAGCTAACTGTAAAATCCCCTTAGAGACTAGTATTTTGCATCGTCACTAAGGGGATTTCTCTCATGTCCTATTCGCTAAAAGTTAAAAACACTTTCCCAGTCAAACTCTCCTGAAGTCTCATAGCTCATTGGCCAGTCACTGCACCACTTTGGCACCTCTGGATTTTCTACGCGGTCATTGCTTGGTGTATAAGGCTTAATATCAAGAACCGGCGTTCCATCATTTGCATCTGTGTATGCTATCTGAATAAGACCTTTCTCATAATCTACATAAATTATTTGTACCGTTGTAAGAGCCAAAGGATTGGGTCTTATCGGACCTCTCGTTGCAAAGGTTCCCATTACTTCCGGTGCCCCTTTATACGGTTGTGGGGTCTCATAAATCTGACGCATTTCTTCTTGATCAAAATCACTAAACCACCAGAGAACACTCAAGTGACTAAACCCATCTAATCCCTGTAGTGCCAGGATATATTGTGGCTCTAATTGAATAAACATCCCTTCTTCATTCACCTGAAATACTCCTACTTGCTGTACTTGAAAATTGCTCATCTTTGCTTCCTCCATTTTGTGTTTATCAATTCCAAGTTCATTGTAGAGCCTCACACCGTGTGAGAGTCAACCTTATGTGTCTCACTTTTTTTGCAAAGGTACTTGTATCTCTGTTAAATATTTCTCTGGGTCTTCTTCATTCCATTGTCCCCGGTGGACGATTTGCCTGCTCGCCCCGGCCATTTCATATTGATTATGCTCTTGCAGCCATTCTGCAAAGGTAAGAAAGGCACCGGCTATATTCTCAAATGAACCGTACACCATGGTACAAGCCATAATCGGAATTGCCTCTGTTCTGCGGTATGTAAACCCATCTCCATCTTCTCCTATCTTCGCAACAGGAGCACAGATTTCAATATCTACATCTTTCTCCCGGTAATCGAGATCATGATAGATAGTAAACGTTTGCTCGGAAATAGAAAGATTATGGTCGCCGGCATATTTTGCCATCTCTTTCCATAAGAATCCTTCGCTATAATAATCCGGAACTCTTCGTCTTAATGAGAACACTTGAAAACTGGGAATCGCTTTTATAGAAACATTGTAGTTTATTTCGATTTTCTTTTTCTGTATGTCCTTTTTTGCTAACTCAATTTTCTTCAATCTCTCTTGCTCTGCTTGGATTTCCTGTTCGACTTCCAGACACTTTCTCTCTAACTCCTGCGTGATAAACTCATCACTCCACCCTTCCAGTGCTTCTGTTATCTCCGCTATATTAAAACCTAAATTGCGTAAAAATATAATCTTATTCAAAATCGGAATCTGCCAAGCTTCGTAAGATCTGTAATTCGTAATCGAATCTATCCGGGCTGGCTTTAATAATCCTACTTCATCGTAATATCTTAGCATCCGTATTGATACCTGTGTTAATCTGGAAAATTCACCTATCTTAAACATTACTCACCTCTCTAATTTGCAACCTTAAAATATTGGCACATCACAACAGCCAGAATTGCAACCAGTGTACTGATTAGCGTTCCAACCAAATAGCGTTCTGCAAATTCCTTATCCTCTAGCTGCTTATAACGTGCCAAACTCTTTGCCGCAAGGACAAGGCCAATCGCTCCAAATTGATGCATAAGCCCTAAGAGGAGAATAATCTCTCGTTCCAAGATTCCAATCCATGAACCAATGCGAATTTCATTATCCTCCGTACTATCCCCATTTTGAGATTTCCTTGAAACAACAGAAAATACTTCTGCCACAAAATAAGATGCCGGTCGCCAGCATATCAGAACTGCTAATAGGATTACTAAAACTTCTTGTGTTAATGCAAAACTGAATACACTTTGAAGAATCCCGTTATTTTCATCTAATTTCAAATCAAAAACGGTGCTACC
This sequence comes from Aequitasia blattaphilus, assembly GCF_024721305.1. Taxonomy (GTDB): domain Bacteria; phylum Bacillota; class Clostridia; order Lachnospirales; family Lachnospiraceae; genus Aequitasia; species Aequitasia blattaphila. The sequence continues at coordinate 13,774 of NZ_JAMXOD010000034.1, forward strand.
TATTAAAATTGTAATTACATGTAACGCCTGATCGAGCAGAAATAGCATTGGTCGGTATTTACTATTTTGATCCCTTTTTAGAATTTTACACTTGATACTATCAATAACTCCGTGTACCACACAAATACTAACGCAAGCAAACAGAAGCCGCCTATACTCTCCGGAATCTATCACACTACCTGTCACTATAAGCATTACACCAAAATGAATCATACAGTGAATGAATATCCAACGTACCCCTTTATATTTGCCTTTAACTATTTGATTCGTCTGAAAGTAAAAATCTGCTAATATATGTGAAATCAGTAAAATCATATTAATCATGCTGTGAATATGTCCTTTCAATAAATTGAAGTGCCGTATAATCCAAGCTTCGAATCAATAAAATATGTCCTCTTTTAATTAGTTTATCTGCATTCTGTCTCTTTGATCCTAAGATAGCTGCAATGTTCGTACTCATATTCTTTTTTTCAATGGCTTTTTCTGCATCAAAATTCACACCATCTATTGGTATCGCTTCAACGAAACAACTGTTATTCTTCAAATTCATTGTTTCTTTCCCAGACTGAGCCGTCGTATTTTCCATTTTGCTATTATACTTTATTTTCTCATTCAGTAAATTCCAAATCATCTTCTGTGTGAACTTTAATTCCAGATTTTTCTGAAATGGATAGAGTAGTTCCATAATTGTTAATGTAAGGTTTTGCTTTTGTGCCTGTTCTATCTGTAATTGTACGGATGCGTTTAGCAAAGAGTTTGCGAAATCATCATTATCCCCTGAATTTATCCTATAACTATGAAGCTGCTTTTTCTTCACATCCATAATTGCTTCTCGTGCCCGATGATAAACGGGTCCATCTTGCTGTGTCGAAAGACCGTCTCTTATTTTTACATTCCATTCTCCAACTCCAATACCTGCTCTAATCCTTAGTGGCATCACAAGTATGCTAAGCAGACGCAAATACAAGACTGCTACCGTTGTATCCTCAAAAAGCCCCTGCAATTCATCTCCGCCACTAAACGTAACCTCAAACTTTAACGACTCCCGAAAGATAGAATTCAATTGCTCAACAATCTCTATTACATGGTTTTGAACCAGATTACGCTTTTTTAAATCGTACTTTCTGGAATTTTCCATATCTACAATCAATGATGTATACATCTCCATTACATCTCCCCCCTCGTTCCTTTTATATTATCTCATCTCTCCTCAAAACGCAACCATATACGGTTGCATTTTCGTTTTGCAACCATATGCGGTTGCATTTTCGTTTTGCAACCAAATACGGTTGCAAAATTATAATCAGAATTACATTTTCTCTTACTGCCGGGATAATTTGACTTTAGAATTATAACCAACCTCTGAACTATCATTAAATCGGCTTTCGATTTATTGATAACATTTCTACTTTACGTTACTCTTATCTTAGCATATTGTAATTCACTTTTTAGAAATGAGGTGTAAACGTGGATATAGAAAAGCAATTAAAAAAAGTATCCTTTATTGATCTTGCCGGTAATATCCTTTTAACCATCATTAAGTTTATCACAGGAACTCTTTCACATTCAGCCGCTCTGCTCTCAGATGCAGTTCATTCAGCTTCCGATGTTTTTAGTACATTGGTTATGTTTATTGGGATAAAAGTTTCAACGAAAGAGCCAGACAAAAAATACCCCTATGGCTATGAGAAAATTGAAAGCATAACTGCAATCATTATGTCGATGATTCTACTAAGTGCCGGTTTCAGTATTGGGATTAGTGGTATTGAAAAGATTATCGCCGGTACTCACAATCATTTATCAGTTCCTGGAATCTTTGCTCTTATTACAGCGATATTCGCAGTTTTAACAAAAGAGGGGATGTTTTGGTATATTCACAGTGTTGCGAAAAAAACAAACTCACAAGCTATGCTGGCAGAAGCATGGCACCAGCGTACAGATGCCCTTGCCTCTATCGGCAGTGTTGTGGGTATCTTGGGTGCACGACTGGGATTTCCAATTCTAGATCCGATTGCTTCCATTGTCATCGCTTTATTTATTGTAAAAACTGCTTCCACTATTTTTATGGAAGCAACACATAAAATAATCGATAAAGCAGTTGATGATGAAACAATTGAAGAAATCAAAAATCTCCTCCTTACGCAAGACGGTGTCCTGGCGATACACTCTGTGCGAGGTAAGTATTCTGCTGATTCCATACGCGTAGAAGTGGGTATTTATGCAAATGGCGAAATGTCAATCGCAGAAGCCAGCGAGATTAAAGAATGTATAAAATATAATCTCATGCAGCAATTTCCTCATATTTCACGCTGCACCATCAATATTTATCCAATGAAGAATAACATTACAAATAGGAAGACTTCACTAAAAAACAAATGGAATGGTAAAAAAAATCCAGTGCGCGACAAAATATAAGTCGCGCACATTATTCGCTGGATTACCATTTCTACTACTTCGTTTTTTTCCGCCCGTTCTATAAACGCTTCTGTAAATCCTCCCTTTGAAAAAATATAATAGTATAGTGTTCGGAAGTAAAGAAAAAAGAACCTCCTTAGGCCTTATGCATTTGATAATGACTCCCGTTTTCATTGACTTTTTCCACGAATACCCTTACAATACACTACATAGATTGTATTAACATTTTATAGTTTTTAGGAAAGAAAGGAATATTACTATGAGTAAAAAAACAATTGTTACTTCTACAAAAGTAACCGAGGACAAGAAGCTACGAACAAAGGATTTGATTTATGCAGGTGCCTTCGGCGCAATTTATTTGGTACTGATGCTGATTATTGTGATGGGCTCCGGAATGGTTCCTATCCTTTACATTATTTCACCACTTACGGTGGGTGTTATATGTGGAACTGTGTATATGCTTTGTGATCTTAAGGTTCATAAGTTTGGAGCCGTATTAATTCTCGGTGTACTTTTCGCCTTGGTTGCATGCTCCGGCTATTGGCTTAGTATGGTTTGTGCTGCACTTACCGCTTTAGCCGCAGAGCTCATTCTCTACTTAGGAAAATACAAATCCAAAGCAATGTATGTGCTTTCCTTTGCAGTATTCAACGTGACATGCTCCCACCACTTGAATGCTATCATTCTGAAGTGGGGGCTTCCTGTTCAATATTCCCAATGGAATAAGTATCTGCAGGCTATCCCCGTATGCCCTACGGTTTGTATTCTTTTATTTTCGTACAGTCATGCACTTAGCATTCTTTTTCCTTCTTCCCGGATATTGATTGCAGCATTTACATCTCTGTCTAACTGATTCCCACATTCACATCGATAGCTTCTCTCTGCTAAGGAAAGTTCCCTCTTTATTTTTCCGCATTTACTACAGGTTTTACTGGAAGGATAATAGCGATTGATTTTTAAGAGCTTCTTTCCCCTGTCTCTCAGTTTATATTCCAAGAGATTACAGAAGTTCCCAAATCCATTATCCATCACCCCTTTTCCCAGATGGAGGCTCCTACTCATGCTTTTCATGTTTAAGTCTTCTACACAGACTACATCATATTCCCTTGCCAGTTCCAGACTCAACTTATGTTGATAGTCTTTTCTTTGATTCTTTGT
>NZ_JAMXOD010000035.1 GCF_024721305.1 Aequitasia blattaphilus
TCGCGTGTTCCACCTGTAGTAATACCTATTTCAAAATGTTTCATAACTTCTCCTTTCATTATTCCTCCACAATTTCAATCTCCATTAACGCTGATATAACTGCGTTAACCGTCCTATCCCACATGTAACTTGGTACTAGACTTACCTTTTCGTCGATTGTTTCAACTATTAATTCTGCTTGTTCTCTCTTCGTCATATTCCAACCACCCAATCCGCAGCCATACCAACTAGCGTACAAAACGCCATTATCGCCAAGACGATCAGGATAGCTGCTAATATGTCTGTTAGCTTTTCTTTCATACGGCCTCCTCGTCTTTGTACCATCCGATTTCTGTTGCAACCTCTGCTGGGTCGAATATCGGTAAGTCTTTAGCAAGATTCGACTCTTTTAGATCGTCGTAATATGACATAAAATCATAAAATGCCAGGTAGTTTACTCCAACGATCCGACCGTTCATAATCTGTACCAGTCGCTTTATATTCTTGTAGCGTTCCGAATCCACCATCTCATTGATCCGGCGCGTAATCGTCAACCTTGAAAGCTTGTACTCCTCGACTAAAAAGTCGATGTTAGCTACCGGATGCCCTCTTATTATTTTTATTACTGTCATTATTGTTTCTCCTTTCACTTTTAATCTTGTCACTTATTACGTGACTTTTTCTGCAAAAAAAATACATAGGGGTTCCTCAATCTCAAGCAATTTAATCATTGACTCCATTTCATTACTGAGAAAAACACCTCTATCCATCTTTTCATAGAACGTCTTTGGCGTGATGCCAATAGATTTTGCTACATCTGCTTGACTTAATCCTTTTTCTGCAATTATGCCTCTAAGTTTATTGGTATCAATCAAAGTTTCACCTCCTCTTTGTTACTCCTTACGTGACAATACTACCACGTAGGCATGTTGCGTGTCAAGTGATTTTTGTTATTCCAAATAACTTTTTTGTTGCGGGATACGTATATTTGTGATAGTATTACCTTATTAGCAACAGATTCTTTTGAGAGAGGTGATTATATGACGAGAAGAGATAAAGAGTTTGAGCCAACAGTTGTTGGCATCAATATTCACAATAAAAGAATGGCCGCATTGTTGACTCTGGATGATCTCGCTAAAAAAACCGGAGTTAGTCGCCAAACCATTCATAGATATGAGTCTGGAGAAATAAAGAACATACCATCTGATAAGATTGAGATAATAGCCAAGGCATTAGATACGTCTCCTGGTGTGATAATGGGTTGGGAGGATAAGGAAGCAGGACAGCCTGTAGAATCCTCTCCTATACCAGTCAGTCTTGAAATTCTGATATCAAAATTGGAGAAAGAAAATCTTGAAAAGCTGGAAGTGTACGCAAAAAAATTATTAGACTTACAGGAATTAGAAAACGAATAAATCATACTAGGGAGGAAGACAATGGGATTTGGAGATATATTTAAAATCAGTCAATTTAAGCAAGAAATAGCCAGATTGAATACTGACAACAGCGCTTTGTTTGCAGATAATCAGAGACTTCTAAAAGACAATACCGATATGCACACTCTTCTTAATGAGATCGGGGGCTTTGATTATGCTAAAATCAAGTTGATGATTAGTCAGTTGGATGAAGAATACCAAAAGAAAAAACAGCAGAAAGAATCCGAATATAACATCCAAATTGAAGAATTGTCTTCAAAGCAGCAAGAACTAAGCAACACTAACATTTCTCTGGACAATGATGTTACTGAAAAACGTTCAGAACTTGAACGGTTATCGAAAACACTCAAGACCCAAATTAACAAGTTAAACCGAACCAAAGAGCTCAATAAGGCAATCCAGTATTCTTTGGATCAATATTTTAATTATTCTCCCGAGCAGAATGACATAAAGCTTTCCCCAAGCCAGTTAGAGGAAATTGAATCATATAGTCCTTCTGTTATTTTAAAACTGCACAACATGGATGTAAAAGATTTGAGAAAGGCCTTCCGAGATAATAATAAACTTATCGATAAAGTATTATCTGAGTACGAATCCCGATATACTACCAAGGCAAACAAGGCAATCTACAAATTAATGGTTATTGCCCTCAAATCCGAGTTGCAAAATATTTTATATGATTTAAAATATGAAAAAGTTGATACAGCTCTTGACAAGGTCAAGGATGTAACACAGAAATATCTTAAAATTGCAGGAGAAGGAAATCAGAGCATAGTTTCTACCCTCACAAAATTTATAGGTGAGATTGAATATTTGTTCACCAATGCTGTGAAGATAGAGTATAACTATTATGTCAAGCGCGAACAGGCAAAGCAGGAGCAGATGGCCATACGGGAACAGATGCGTCAGGAAGCTGCTGAACGAAAAGCTCTTGAAGCAGAACGAAAGAAAATTGAACAAGAAGAGAGTAAATATAAATCTGAGATTGAAAAATTAAGGGAGCAGCTAGAAAGTGCACAAGCTGAAACCCAGGCTGCTCTCAATGCCCGTATTCTAGAACTAGAGTCTCAGCTGTCAACTGTTATTGTTAAAAAAGAAGAAATAGCCACATTAGCTAATGGTAAAGCGGGAAATGTATACATTATAAGCAACTTAGGCTCTTTTGGTTCTGAAATGTTTAAAATCGGCATGACCCGACGTCTTGAACCGCAAGATCGTGTCAATGAGTTAGGAGACGCTTCCGTTCCTTTTAAATTTGATGTACATAGTTTTATATTCTCTGATGACGCAGTGGGGTTAGAAAACAAATTACACACTATTCTCAACGACAAGAGAGTAAATAAAGTTAATCGAAGAAAAGAGTTTTTTTATACAACAATTGATGAATTAGAGGAGCTTGTTACCAGTATCGAACCTACAGCTGAGTTTAACAAAACCATGCTAGCAGAAGATTTCAGACAATCTCAGGATACTGATACTGTATTTTCTAATGACTATGTTTTTGATGATGAGGATGATGAATAGTTCTCTCGAGGAGGCCATAATATGAAATTGGGAATTAGAAAACCAAGTATTAAGAAGAGCCTGAAAGCTCGAACTACCGGGAAGGCAAAGCGTGCAATTAAAAAATCCATAAACCCTTTGTATGGTAAAAAGGGTATGGGTATGTTGACGAATCCAAAGAAGTCACTTTACAACAAGGTTTATAAGAAGACCACAGTAAGTATTTTTGATTTATTCAAATAAAAAACAGCCCCTGCGCAAACAGAGACTGTTCGTAACTTTCTACATCGGCTCCATGAGACGATATAAGAAGTCCTCAACAAACTTATTATATCATGATTCTCCGGGCCTGTGTAGGGCTTATTTTTATACCCGAAAGGAGAATGATTATGTGGTATGAGATTTTAGAAAGCGGAAAATGTAAATTTACGGAAAGATACAAGGACTATATGACGGGCAAGCAAAAGTATGTATCAGTCACTTTAAGCAAGTACACAAATGCGAATGAGAAGAAAGCAAACCAAGTGCTACAGGATAAAATCAAAAAGAAGCAGATTCAGCAGAATACAAAAGATGTTACTTTGTCAGTGCTCGTGGATGATTATCTCGCGTATCAAAAGAAAACCGTCAAGGCATCTACATGGAAGCGAAATTCGTTTTCCTGTAAAAAGATAACGAAGATGCTTGGAAAAGACACGCTAGTAAAACGACTGAATGCTCCGCACATCCTTAAGGCCTTTTCTGACGAAAAAATAACTGTAGCAAGCAAGAAGGATCTCCGGAAGCGCCTGATCGCAATGCTGAATTGGGGATATAAGAATGATTATATTTCAGATTTATCCTATATTAGTAAAATAGAGCCGTATTCTCATGATGAGCGCTCCAACACAAAATACTTAGAGCGAGAAGAATTAAAGGCCGTTCTTACGCAGCTGAAAGACCAATGGACAAAAACATATTTGATTGCCCAGTTCTTAGCTCTTACCGGACTTCGCTTCGGAGAATTTTGCGCTCTAAATGACGGAGACATTGACTTGAAGACTCGCTCTATTCGAATTACCAAAACATATGATCTTATCAATCGGATTGTCACTCCGCCCAAAACACCGGAATCAAATCGCGAACTTTATATTCAAGATGAATTAAAACCAATAATAACGCAAATTCGGGTACTTCACAAAGAAGAGATGCTGCTTCTTGGTTTTAGGAGCTCCTTGTTCCTATCCGAGAAAGGGAGCCCCATTCAGAATGCAGCATTTAATAAGTCTTTCGGAAAAGCTGTACAAAAGATTACCGGACGTAGATTAACCGCACATAGCTTACGGCACACCCACACATCCCTATTGGCTGAACAAGGAATGTCACTTGAAGAAATATCCCGTAGGTTGGGACATCGGGACAGCACCATAACACGAGATATCTACCTCCATGTTACTGACAAGATGAAGCAACAGGAACAAGAAAAACTTAAAAAAATGAAACTTTTATAAGCTTGCTACTTTTCTGCTACTTTCCTTCGCTTTCAGAGCAATAAAAAAGAGCCAAAACCCTCTAAAATAGAGAACTTTAACTCTTTTACTTAATGACCCCAAGGGGAATCGAACCCCTGATTCCAGCGTGAGAGGCTAGCGTCTTGACCGCTTGACCATGGGGCCACGCTAGGTCATTATATCAAATTTCTTCTTTCTGTTCAAGACAATTTTTCGTAATATTTTTTTTATCTTCAAGAAGCCCTTTAATCTTATCCTCCGGAACCATAATTCGAAGCTTCTGTTTCAAATTTTCCACCTCTACATTATAGTGGTTTCCACCATATTCTCCATCCAGAGTCCATGGTATCTCTTCCTCTGATTCAAAAGTCACCTTACATGTCCGGAAAGTATACATGTGCTTCGTGTCAATCTGCTCAATTAAAAGTGCCGCAACAATTTCTTGCAGCTCAATAGGGTTTTTCGGAGTCTTAATCAACGTTACTTCAAAAACACCATCGTCAAAAGCCACATGCTTACCAATCATATTCTTAAAGCCACCTACTGACTTCGAATTTGTAACCATACCGTATACAAATTCTTCTTCAATTTCTACATCATCGTAATGAACCTTAATTTTATAGGAAGGAACGTGGAAAATTCTCTTTGTCCCTTCTAAAATATACGCCAAATGACCCAGGACATTCTTCATCTCCTGATTTGTCTGGTAAGAAACATCAGTAAAAAGCCCAAAGGCCGCTATATACACAAAAGAGCTATCATTAAATTTCCCTACATCACATGCAAATTCCTGACCATTTACTGCAGTATCTGCTGCTCCCAAAAGATTTTTGGGAATATGTAGACTGTTTGCAAAATCATTGGTAGTTCCAGTTGGAATGTATCCAATCGGATCTCTTTCATCCTCATTACGATACATCATTCCATCTACCACTTCATCAATTGTACCGTCACCACCGCTACAGACCACTAATTCATACTGATTTGCATCATAACTGATAACCTTTTTATAGGCATCCCGATAAGCCTGGGTTGGATAAATCGTCACCTCATATCCCGCCTTCACAAAAATATCTACAACATCTGATAATTTCGGTTTTAGTAACCCCTTCCCCGCATGGGGATTGTAAATAAACAATAGCCTCTTCATAGAAACTCCTTTAACATTAAGACTTATTTTTTAGTCAGAAATGCCTCCATACCGCTTACTGCCTCTTTTTCGTCATCACCTTCTGCCACTACAGTCAAGTTCTCTCCCGGGATTAAACGCAAACTCATCATTCCCATAATACTCTTTGCATTCACCCTTTTCTCTTGCAGTTCAATATAAATTTGACTGTTATATTGACTTGCTTCCTGAACCAAGTGAGCAATTGGTCTTGCGTTTAGGTCCATTTGATTTTTGATTGTTACTGCTTTTCTGATCATTTTCTTCCTCCCTGTTGCTTGTTTCTTAGCTCATCAGCTAAATGGCTTATCTTTCTAAGTCTGTGATTCACTCCGGATTTTCCCACGGGATTTCTTAGGCTTTCACCTAACTCCTTAAGGGAAGCATCTGGCAAGGACAGTCTCGTATTTGCTACGTCTCTTAATCCTTCCGGAATTTTATCTAATCCTATAGTATCTCGAATATAGGTAATATCCTCTATTTGCTTAACAGCAGCCTGAACCGTTTTTTCTAAATTTGCCGTTTCACAATTCACCTGTCGGTTTATTGAATTACGCATTTCCTTTAGAATTCGGACATTTTCCAACTCCATTAACGCAACATGCGCTCCCATTACATTTAATATATCCACAATTTGGGAACCTTCTTTTAGGTAAACCACATAGTTTCTCTTTCTACTTACAATTTTCGAGTCAACCTGGAAACTATTAATAATCTGTTTTGTTTTTTCTGCTAATTCTATACTCTTGCATACAATCTCAAAGTGATATGATTTATTGGGATCACTTACCGATCCCCCACTTAAAAAAGCACCTCTGATATAGGCTCTTTTACAGCAATCTGATTGAAGTGCCGCCTTTTTTATTGCCAGCATCTCATCTCTGTCTGATTCAATGTAATAAGAACTGCCTTCGTGATTTGAATATCTTCGAACCATCGCATCAGCTATAATATTAAAGGTTTTCCTGATTATTGTAAAGCATTTTGTGGAAAGCTCCAAATTATCGCTTTCAAACCTAAAATAATACGCACTGTTTTTATCTTCCTTCCCTTCCTCTGAGAAATCACTCAGTGCAAGCAACTCAGCCAAGGCACAGTGTCTGGCCTTTGGGTATTGATCGATTAGCTCTTTCTTAATTTCGCCCGAAAAAGACACTTCTTAGCATCCCCCTTTATTTTTCAATATCTCTGTGTTCAATATAAATATCATATTGCTTATCTTGTCTAAGAGAGGCATATATTTCTTCTGTCAGTGCAACAGAACGATGTTTTCCCCCTGTGCATCCAATTCCTACAACAAGCTGATGTTTCCCTTCACTCCTATAATTCGGAAGCAAGAAGAAAAGCAACTCCTTTATTCTTGCTAAAAAGTCTTTTGAGACCGGATTCTCTAAAACATATTTTTTCACTTCAACGTCCTGGCCGGTTTGTTCCCGTAACTCTTCTATATAATATGGATTCGGCAGAAACCGTGCATCCATTATAATATCTGCATCTCGTGGCGTACCATATTTATATCCGAAAGACAATATTGTCACAAACATATTCGAAACATGATCACCCTCTACTACAATTGCCTGAATACTTCGATTCAGTTCCTTGAACTGCATAGACGATGTGTCAATCACATAATTCGAGATTTCCTTGATTGCTGTAAGCTGCTCTCTCTCTTTGAAAATCCCATCCTCGATTCGTCCATTCCTCTTGGCCAATGGATGAACACGTCTTGTTTCTTTATATCTGCGAATCAGAACCTCATCTGAGGCCTCTAAAAACAAAATACTACTCTGGAAACCATTTTTTTTAATTTCTTCTAATACACCATTTAACTTTTTGAGATTAATTCCACCTCTAATATCCAATCCAATTGCAACCTTGGATTTTGAGGTTTCTACAAAATTGAGGATTTCTATGAATTTGGGAATCAACTCCAAGGGCAAATTATCCACACAAAAATACTCCAAGTCTTCCAAAATTTTAAGAGCCGAAGATTTCCCAGCTCCAGACATTCCTGTTACAATTTCTATTCTCATATAAACTCACCTAATCTTTTTACTTCCGGCTCTAAAATGACACCATGCTTCTCTTTTACTGTTTTAATTATAAAGTCCATTAAGTCTGTAATATCCTTAGTCGTCGCACCGCCTGCATTAATAACAAAACCATTATGTTTTTCAGAAACCATAGCACCACCAATTCTTTTACCACTGAGACCTGCATCTTGAATCAGCTTTCCGGCAAAGTATCCTTCCGGCCTTTTAAAGGTGCTTCCTGCACTGGGATACTCTAATGGCTGCTTCGTTGTTCTTTGTTCCGTTAAGGAATCCATGCGCTCCTTTATTTCTTCGCTGTTTCCCTTTTCCAAACATAGAGTTGCTTCTAAAACAATAAGGTGTTTCTTTGCAAATAAGCTTGTTCGATAACCTAACTCCATGTCTTCCTTTTTAATCTCAACCACTTCTCCTTCTGGCGTAAGGACTAACACTTGGCACAGTATGTCTTTCATCTCTCCGCCATAGGCACCTGCGTTCATCACACAAGCACCACCAATACTCCCGGGGATACCACTTGCAAACTCCATCCCTGTCAAGCCTTCACTCAGTGCACGATTTGCAACCTTTGAAAGACCTGCTCCTGCCATTGCACGGATTTGAGTCCCTTCTATTTGGATTTTATTTAAATTCTCATGGGTCTCAATAATCACTCCCCTGTACCCTTTATCTCCTACCAGTAAATTGCTTCCATTTCCCAAAACGTAATATGGAAGATTTTCTTCCTTACAGATGGAAAGCACCCTTTTCAAATCTTCGATGTTCGTGGGGCACAGATAATAATCTGCGGGGCCGCCCACCTGAAACGTCGTATGGTTTTTCATGTCTTCATTTATCAATACATTTTCTCGAGATAAAACCTCCAAAAAACGTTCTTCTATCTTTTTCATTCATGCACCTCATTTCTATCTGTTCATCATACAATAAAAATTCTATGAATTCAACGCAGACTTGCAAATGAGAGACTTTTCCTGTATATTAGTCTTAGTAAATGTGATGAAAAAGGAGTGATGATTTCATTGGATCCGAGTAGTATAGGAAAGATAATTGCGTTAATCATACTACTGCTATTATCCGCATTCTTTTCTTCAGCGGAAACAGCTTTAACAACTTCAAATAAGATTCGTCTTAGAGGATTAGCGAACGAAGGAAATAAGAAGGCCAGCACCGTGCTTAACATTACCGAGCGACCCAGCAAAATGTTAAGTGCAATTTTGATTGGTAACAACATTGTAAATGTAGGTGCTGCATCTCTTACCACTGCTATTTCTTACGATTTTGGCGGCAAATGGATAGCATTAGGGAGTGGTATTATTACACTCTTAATTTTAATTTTCGGGGAAATAACTCCCAAGACGTTGGCATCCATATATGCAGATGGAATTTCTCTGCGCTACTCTTCTATTATTTCAATATTCATGAAGATAACAACCCCTGTTATCTTTGTTATCAATTCAATTTCGAAATTGATATTACGCATCTTTGGAGTCCGCTCCGATGCCAAAAATGACACTCTGACAGAAACTGAACTTCGTACTATTTTACATGTCAGCCAAGAAGATGGGGTAATTGAAGATCAGGAAAAGGAAATGATTTACAATGTGTTTGACTTAGGAGATGCAAAAGCCAAAGATGTTATGGTTCCCAGAGTTCATGTTGTATTTGCTGATGTCAACAGCACCTACGAGGAGTTAATTTCTCTTTTCCGTGAAGATAAGTTTACCCGGCTTCCTGTATTTGAAGATACCACAGATAATGTGATTGGTATTATAAATATGAAAGACTTACTTCTATATGATAATGTAAGGGAATTTAGTATTCGTGATATTTTACGCGATACATTTTTCACCTATGAATATAAAAACATCTCAGAATTATTAATTGAAATGAGAGATTCTTCCTTTAATATGGCAATTGTATTAGATGAATACGGAGAAACCTCTGGCCTTATTACTCTAGAGGATATCCTTGAGGAAATCGTAGGTGAAATACGGGATGAATACGATGATAATGAGGAAGATATTGTAACACAAGTTGAGCCAAGAGAATATTTGGCAGAAGGCTCTGCTAACTTAGACGACTTAAACGAGGCTCTTAATACTGCATTTGAATCTGACGATTACGATTCTATCGGAGGATATATAATGGAACACTTAGACCGTCTTCCAGAAACCGGAGACGAATTGGAGACCTCAGATTATATTCGATTAAAAGTAGAGTCCATGGATAAGAATCGAATTGAAAAGGTACGTATCTTTTTACCAGAAAATCTCCATATGCAGAACAAAGAATAGAGAGGATATCAGAATGATCAAACTAATTGCCAGTGACATAGACGGAACCTTGTTAAAAAAGGGGGAAACCTCCTTGAATCCACACCTGTTTGAACAGATACGCATTTTAAAAGAAAAGGGCATTGTATTTGTAGCTGCAAGCGGACGACAATATGCAAACATACGTCGCCTCTTTGATCCGGTGGCAGATGATATTTACTTTATCGCCGAGAACGGATCTCTATGCAGACGCCATGAAAAAACTCTTCTAAAAGGTGTCATCGAACGAAATTTAGCCTTAGAAATCATCCGCGAAGTCCAAAAGAAAGAGAATGTGGAGTGTATGGTATCTTGCGAAGATGCCGTTTATATCGAAAGCGAGGATCCTGCATTTTGTCACGAACTGTTTGATATCCTGCAAAACGAAGTGGTTCAGGTTCATAATCTTGCAGAGGATGTCCTTGGAGATATTTTAAAAATAGCCTTATTCGTAAAAGATGACCCTCAAGAAACACTAAATCATTTCCAACAACTCTTTTCCAGTCGAATTGCCGTTGTAACCTCAGGCTATGAATGGGTCGATTTCATTGCTCCTAGTGCTAATAAAGGAACTACCTTAGCGGCTTTAGCAGAATCTTTAAATATCGATGCACAAGACTGCGTGGCTTTTGGAGATCAATACAATGATGTGGAAATGCTTCAATTTGTTGGAACTGGCTATGTAATGTCCAATGCTGCACCAGGCATGGCATATTATTCTGCCTTTGTTACGGATTCCGTTGTCGATGAAATTGATGATATCATTTCCGGATTAGAGATTTAAACCATCGCCTATTATAAAGAAGGAACTGTTTTTGCAGTTTCTTCTTTTTTTCTCAATCTTTATATTCTCTTCACATGAAGATATTATAATGAACCAAGTAAGTAAAGGAGTGCCTATGACAAAAATATTATTTTTAGAAGATGAACCTACTATTCTGGAAGTCACACTGGAATATTTACAACTTGAAAACTATGACGTAAAAACTGCTACTGATGGAAACATGGCCATTCATCTGTTAAAAGAAGAATCCTTTGATCTGGCCATCTTAGACATTATGGTTCCCTATATCAGTGGTCTTGAGATTTTGGATTATATCCATGAGAAGCATCCCAATATGAACACACTAATGCTGACAGCACTGGGAGATGAACAAACACAAATACAGGCCTTTAACAGCTATGCAGATGACTATATTGTGAAGCCCTTTTCACCGATTCTGCTAATCAAAAGAATCGAGGCCATTCTTCGCAGAAAGAAAAAAGCTTCACCGAATGTCTCTGGACTCTCCCTAAACCAGGAGGGTTATCAGGTATATTACGATGGCAAAGACGTGGGACTCACCTTGACGGAATATCTGATTTTTGAAACTCTTTACAACAGACCAAGCCAGGTATATACAAGAGATCAGCTGCTCAATACCGTCCTATCAGATAATTATTATGTCAGCGACCGAACGATTGATGTGCACATTAAAAACCTACGCAAAAAGATTCCTCTTAACTGTATTAAAACGGTAATCGGTGTGGGATATCAATATCAGGAGGTATTATGAGGATAACGAAAAAAGTAGGGCTCTATACCGCCCTTATGGCTGCAACCATTAGCATTTTCATCATCGGCTATTTTATCTTTATGCTTCCGGGACTTTATGCATCCTATACCAAAGAGAAATACGTGGATCAGCTTCATAATTTACAGCTTCATTATAGGAAGTCAAATACTCCTTATGGGAAAATGCTGGATCTGCCCTATTATACACTCCACCTTCCCTCTGACGGGTATCTGATCGATATTGATTCGTCCTATGGTTCTTTTTCACTTGAAATAACAGATGGAAAAGCCAAGCGTCTTTTTAATAAGCTCCGGGACACTGACTTTTCCGATGCTTCTGCTTATAAAGGAATTCCAAAAGAAATCCAAAAGGAATTAAAAGGCGTGGTAAATCTACCTGTTCAAATTAAAGAAAGTAATTTTAATAGCGGGGAAGCTTCCGTAGAAGATACGAATATTTACTATCACCAAGAGAATGCTTTTATTAGTGAGACACCAGTCTCGACTCCTCAGGGAGACTATATCACTTATATTATTCTCACCGATACCGAGGATGGAGTGCTTATTACCCTTGCAACGGCTATGGCTCCAAGGCTTACAGAGCTAACCCCTATTGTTTTGGAGAGTCTCCCGATGATTCTGTCCATGGTAGCAATTCTCGTCTTACTATTCGCCGCGGTATTTGCTAAAAAGCTCGCAAAGCCGGTGGAAAATCTCGCCATTTACGCAAAAGACCTGGAAAAAAGCGATGCTACTCTTACATCTATAGACGGTAAGGATGAGTTTACTGACCTTGGAAACGCTCTCAACAGTCTCTATACCCAGTTAAAAACTTCTCTTTCTGTTGTAGAGGCTCAAAATAAAGAATTACTGAAACAGCAGAAAGGGCAACAGCTTTTCATTACAGCTGCCTCTCATCAGATGAAGACTCCCGTAGCTTCCTCCCTTCTACTTCTGGATAGCATGATACACGAGGTTGGAAAATACAAAGACACGAAAAAATATCTTCCTCAGGTAAAGGAGGAGCTGTTAAAAATCAGACATCTTATCGATGAAATGCTGCCGGCAATTCAGATTGATCAAATGGATACCGATTTCGTGGAAATCAAGCTTGCTCCCATGATTCACCATGTCCTTGCACAGTTTAATCCTGAGATTGAAAGAAAGCACCTGAACATTTGTATTGGCACCATTTCCAGAGTGGTAATAAGTGATCAGAAAATTCTGTTTCGTATTCTTGAAACCCTTGTTTCAAATGCGGTAAAATATACGCCTCAAATGGGTAATATCTCAATAAACGATATTCCCGAAGGACTCGAGATTGTTAACAGCGGTATCACAATACAAGAAGCATTACTACCTCATATATTCGAACCCTTTATTCGCGACAAAGCTTCCACAGAAAAAGGACACGGACTGGGGCTTTATCTGGTGGACAACTATATCCACTTGCTAAATGGCGAAATACAGATCTCAAATGGCGAAAATAAGGTAATCGTCTCACTTTACTTCAAGGAGGAAAATATATTATGCTAACCATCAACCAACTACAGGTTTCTTATGGAAACCAAATCGCCTTAAATATTCAAAAAAGTCTTCACTTCAAAAAGGGTGACCGTATCGGAATTATCGGTGCGAATGGCGCCGGAAAAAGCACTCTTTTGAAAGCCTGCCTGGGACTAATTCCCTACTCCGGCTCGATTGATACCAAGATTAAGACCTCCGATATGGCAATTCATATGCAGGAAAACTCCTACACCGAAAATATGGCTATAAAGCATGTGCTGGAGGCGATTCTTGGAACAAAGATAAAAACAAATACAAAACTGCAAAAGTTGATTGAGTATTTTGAATTTTCTCCTTCGTTGAATAAGAAGTTCAAAGCTCTATCCGGTGGGCAAAAGCAGCGTCTGACCTTAATCATGGTGCTCATGCAAGAGGCTCCCATCACCTTCTTTGACGAAGTCACAACGGGACTGGATTTCGAAACAAGAAGCCACCTCATGGAAAAAATATTAAATTGGTACCAGAATCAAGATTCCACCATTTGTCTCGTAACACACTACTATACGGAACTAAATCAGCTGGCAAATAAAATCCTTATCTTAGAGGCCGGTGAAGTCATCGACTTCGATACGAAAGAAGCTCTCTTTCACCGTTACTGCGGTTACTGCGTCATCTTAGTTGAGAAAACAGCAAAGGCTCAAAAGTTTCTTTCAAATTTCCAGCAGATTAGCGGCCCCCCGGATAAGCTTACAATCCAGTGCAATACTATGGAAGAGGAAAAGGAAATTCTTCTTATTCTGCTCTCCCACAAACTGAATTATAGCCGAACAGATAATGATATTGAGATCATGTCTCTAAATGCAATCGAACACTTTAAGAAGGAGCACACAAATCATGAAAAAATCAGCGCCTAAGCATCTTTTTATTTATGAATTACGAAACTGTGTTGGCAATATATACGGCATTGCGTTTGGCGGAATATTTCCGATCTTTTTAACCATACTCTTCATTGCTGCTTTCTCACCAAATGCAGGAGAATATAAGGATAAGTTCGCCACCCAACTCTTCCTGGTTAATACCACCATGGCACCTCTTGCTCTTATGTTCGTAGGGTTTGGCGCAATGATGGCTCAGGAAATCGAAAACGGTATCCTTACACGCATCAATCTTTTTGGCTTTTCCTACTCCAGGATTCTTCGTGCAAAGCTTTTATCTTACATGGGCATCATGACGATTTTATTCCTTGTTTATACGATTGTAATCTGCAGCATCTATCCCATTATAAAACCCAGTGCATTTGGACTCGTTGTATTCCTAGTTAGTTATTACATCCTTGGATTTCTTTTATTCGTTCTTGCCTATGCAATCGCCTTGATTCTAGGACGTTTTGGACCAACCTATGGAATCATGATGTTTCTCTATTTCGGAACCATGGTTTTGTCCGGAATGATGGGAGTTCAATCCAATGTTTTCCCTGCTCCGATTCGCTTTATCAGTAAACTGCTGCCCACTACATACTTTACTGAAATCTTACCGAAGCTTTGGACCAGAAGCAGCTACAATATTACTCCAATGGTGCAATCCTATCTGCTCCTTGCTGCTGTAACCGGTATTATTTTGTTCATTAGTTTGAATAAAAACAAGAAAACTCTATAGAATTTCAAAAAAGGAGTCCAGAAAGGTTTTTACCTTTTCTGAACTCCTTTTTACTATTCCTATGCGTATTTCTCCGCCATTTTCTTTTGAAATTCCAACAGACCTTTTGCTTCTTTATCAAGATTTGCTTCACTGGTATCTTCCAGAAGATTTCGCCACACCTTGATATCTCGTCCAACTTCACCGCCCATCTGAACAAAGGGCTCGCATACGATTCTTCCCGTATAATTAATATCACTAAAAGCTTTAAATATTTCATCCCAGTCAAGATGTCCTCTTCCTGGTGGCAATCTGTTATTCTCACCGGTATGGAAGCTCTTAAGATAATCTCCTGCATAACGAATTGCATCTCCCATCGAGCTTTCTTCGATATTCATATGATAGGTATCCAAAAGCACTCCTACATTATCACTTCCTACCATCTTTACATACTCTACTGCTTCAACGGCTGTATTAATGATGGTTGCCTCGAAACGATTTACTGATTCCACACAATATGTCACCCCATAATCCGCTGCCGTCTTTACAATTTCCTGCATAGCCGTTACACTTCTATCCAACATTTTGCTTTTATCATCGATGATATGATTAGGGCTTCCCCAACCTTCATAGCTTACCCCAGAAATAATTTCGCCTTTCATAAAAGCTACTCGTTCCACAATTGCTTTTAAATACTCGATTCCACCTCTTCTTGTGCTTTCATCTGCACTGGTGATATCATACTTTTTATCCAGTCCAAGACTATAGGTAAGCTCAATTCCAACATCATCTGCTGGCTTTTTAATTTCACTCATTCTCGATTCATTCATTTCCAAAAGAGGTTGTGCCTGAAACTCAAGAATATCATAGCCTAAATCTGCTGCTTTTTTCACATACTTAATATGGTCTGCAGCCCAATTCTTTTCCCAAAATTCATGAAAATACCGTATTTGTTCATACTGTCTATTCTCCTTTAGCCACTCAGTGACACGCTCCCACCACTTGAATGCTATCATTCTGAAGTGGGGGCTTCCTGTTCAATATTCCTAATGGAATAAGTATCTGCAGGCTATCCCCGTATGCCCTACGGTTTGTGTTCTTTTATTTTCGTACAGTCACGCACTTAGCATTCTTTTTCCTTCTTCCCGGATATTGATTGCAGCATTTACATCTCTGTCTAACTGATTCCCACATTCACATCGATAGCTTCTCTCTGCTAAGGAAAGTTCCCTCTTTATTTTTCCGCATTTACTACAGGTTTTACTGGAAGGATAATAGCGATTGATTTTTAAGAGCTTCTTTCCCCTGTCTCTCAGTTTATATTCCAAGAGATTACAGAAGTTCCCAAATCCATTATCCATCACCCCTTTTCCCAGATGGAGGCTCCTACTCATGCTTTTCATGTTTAAGTCTTCTACACAGACTACATCATATTCCCTTGCCAGTTCCAGACTCAACTTATGTTGATAGTCTTTTCTTTGATTCTTTGT
>NZ_JAMXOD010000036.1 GCF_024721305.1 Aequitasia blattaphilus
ATCAATTCATCTCACTCCCTATAGAGGAAGGAGAATTCTTGATGTTTTTGTTAAAAGCACTCACATGGGATAGTTCCAACCCATGGACATAGAACACTCCATGCAGAATAACGCAGAGAGCAATTCCGGCGGCGAGCAATAGACCTGTTTGAAGGGTTAATTCCTCTCCTACAAGCAATGGTTTAATAATTTTGAAAAGCAGATAAAAGGGAACAACACTCATAATGAGTCCAATGAACATCGATATAACAGCTCTGTATGTATATTTTTTATATTCACCGGCATACTCCAATACCTTTTTTAGCAAAGTAGTACCTCCTTTAGATTGTTAGCATTAGCTAACCTATGTAGAAAAAATTATGGGTGGTCACTTTCTAAAATGACCTACCCGAGTTCCTCAAAACCAAGTACACGATTCCAATTGAAAAGGTTGCAGACAATCTTACAATGCGCAACGATTTCATCCCATGTATAGCCATGGATAAATGGCTCATATATAGTTGCCCAAAATGCTGTAAGCAGGATATGCATTTCTTTTCTGGATATCTCTGTATGTGCAAGCCCTCTTTTGTAGGCCTCCAGAAAATAGTTATACGTTTTCCCGGTCATATTATCCACCCAGTCATGCTGGAAATCTGCATATCGTGTCCCAGCAGAGCATCGAATGAGCAAAAAGAAACCATCTTTTTGGGCGTAAAGAAATCGATACCACCCCATCATAACAGGCTCACCCATGTCCCAAGCCGCTATCAACTCGTTGTCCGACAAAAACTTTTCATCCACTTGGGTTTTCGCCGCAACAAAATCATTGAGAGCTGAAAGGGTCTCAGCAACAACAGCATTGAATAGTTCTTCTTTTCCCGTATACCTTTTGTACAGTGCTCCTGTCGTAATACCGGCATTTTCACAAATTATTTTCAGCGATGCCTTTTCAAATCCATTGGCAAGAAATTCTTCTTTTGCACTATCTAAAAGTCTTTGATCTATTGAGTGATCTGGTTTCGACATTATAATCCCCCCTGTGATAATTAGATTATCGATAATCTAATTATCAATATATACCTCTCGACATTTTTTGTCAAGAAAAAACAAACGAACTCTTTTTGTAATCGTATACAAAAAAAGAGTTCGTTTGTTCTAGCAAGAGTGTTAGGGCGTTATTTTGTCCGTCTTTACATTGATTCGCTTTTCACTAATTTGAATGAGTATTGAATATCTTCTTCTGCACTAATATGATATGCATGTTCCACATCAGCTCCCCAACTATTGATTCCGCCCACACCACGGACCTTCCCCAATACCGTTAAGATGGTTCTGCGCGGCAACGGCAGTTCCTCCTGATGTGTAGCTGACTCTAATTCCAATGCTGTGTAGGGAATGCTGGAGAAGGCAAACGATTGATCAGCCGCTTTAAGACACAATGTGCTATGACCAGCTCCATATAGTTTTACCCATTTCGTATCCATATGCATGTTACAGTCTTGTGGAACAATGTAAGGGGTGACCGGCTGCCCCATCACTTCAAACGCTCCCTTATCCCCTCCTGCTTTGCGGTCTGGATAAGTTTCACCGGATATACCCTCATATCGAAACTTCTTAGCCAAATGACACAGGGTGAAACGTATTCCAAAAGCAGGTAGCTGAGGCAAACCCTTTACCCCATGATAAAGGGTTTGAATGGTGATATCACCGCTTGCTTCTATTCTATATGTAACCTCTACCGTTGTTGCAGGAACAGTGGTGGTCCGGAATATAAAGGTTATCTCTAACTCATCTGCTGTCTCTGCCCCAGTGTATTTATTATTCTCCGGAGCAGATGGTTTGACAATATCCTGCCCATCTACCCGTACTTTAAAATCCTCACAATAAGAGAACATATCAGCCCCCATCCACATACTGGACTTCGCTGAGAAACCACATCCCCGATCATTGTCAGTGGTTGCCCGCCAGAAACATGGACGGGGAACTCGATACATCCACTCGGTTCCCTTGACTACATAGGATTCCAGTCCACCTCTTGCATAAGAAAAGATATAATGAAAATCAGCTCCTGCCACACCTAGATTTGCATCACCAAAGATTAACTTAAGAGTATTTTCCATAATAATATTTCACCTCCTGCATAGCTGGTTTTTCTGTTCTGTCGGCAAATAAGATTCCGTTTCCGGAGAACTCATAATCAGACGGTCGGTCTTCAAAATCTCCGCCGTAACGCATTACTTCCTTGCCGGATATTTCATCGTGCACCAATAAGGCTTGGTCAACATAATCCCAAATATACCCGCCATGATAATTATCGAATTCATCCAACAACTCCATATAAGAATTCATCCCACCTAGGGAATTACCCATACAATGCATATATTCACAGATGATATAGGGTTTCTTGGGATGGTTACTCAGGTATTCCCTAATTTCTTCCGGCGGCGCATACATACTGCTCTCTACATCTGAAATCTCATCCTCGTATTCCCGGTTCTGATACACTCCTTCATAATGAACCAACCGTTGTGAGTCAGCTTCTTTATAAAAATCGTGCATAGCCTTGATATTTTCACCGGCATACGATTCATTCCCCAAGGACCAGAATAAGATGGAAGTATGGTTTTTAAGCACTTCAAAGTTCGTTCTGGCTCGGTCAACTACCATTTCTCGCCATTGTGGTACACTGCCCGGGATATTATAAGAAGGTTCAACCGCCCACATCTTCTGCCAGGAACCATGGCTTTCCATATTCACCTCAGCCATGACATAAAGTCCGGCTTTATCACAAAGATAGTACCACGGAATCTGGTTTGGATAATGTGAAGTTCTAATGGAGTTAATATAATTCTTTTTTATAATATCTATATCTTGTTCCATCTGATCCAATCCAATACATCTTCCTGTATGAGCATCCCATTCATGACGGTTCACTCCATTAATAATAAGTTTACTTCCATTAAGCAGAATCTGTTTATTCTTAATTTCAATCCGCCGAAAACCAAATTGATATGGTACAAATTCAATCACATCACCTTGTCCATCTTTAATCTCTGCACAGAATTCATACAAATATGGATTTTCATTACTCCATAAATGGACCTCTTCAAACGCATGATTAATAGTTAACTTCTTTTCATTCACAGTTAATGACTGACGCCAGATAATCTCACCTTCACTATCTTTCATATAGCAGTCTAGTATTCCGCTAGATTGCTCCAATAAAGAAGCAAAGGTAAATTCTATATCCAAATTCGCTGATTTCATATCTTCATTTACTAGCGGCTTAATCCACAGATTCTCCAGATGCAGCTTAGGTATTGCATATAATTTCACCTCACGGAAGATACCAAAAAAGCGAAAGAAGTCCTGATCCTCTAAAAATGCCGCCGTACTGCGCTTATGCACTTCTACTGCCAGACGATTTCCCTTTTCCTTAATATAAGGAGTCAGGTCAAACTCTGATGGTGTAAAGCTATCTTCCGCATAACCTACAAACTCGCCATTTAACCAGAGATAAAATGCCTGTTCCACCCCAGCAAAATGAATACGAATCTGTTCCCCCTGCCATGCCTCATCAAGATCGAACTCCCGAACATAAGAGCCTACGGGATTGTACTCTGCTTCACTGAATAAAGTTTTTTTATTCTCACTTCGTTTCAGACTATGGGGAGGACGCCGAAAAATATGTCCTTCCCACGGGTACATCATATTAATGTAATGGATTTTATCATACCCGGCCAGTTCAATGTGACCCGGTACAGTAATTGTATCAAAACCGCTATCATCATAATCCACCTGAAAGAAATCCGCCGGTCGTTCTTTGGCGTTTTCTGCATAACAAAACCTCCATTCTCCGTTTAAGCTTTTTGAATAAGAAGAATCACCTCTGATTGCTTCTGCCTCATTACGGTAATACATATGGTCACTATGCGCTGCCAGTTGATTAACCCGGAACGTCTCCGGATCGTCTAGCCACTGTAATTTCATTTCCACTTCGCCACCTCCAGATTTTTAGAATACTGATAACATTCTTCTTCTCCCTAATTATTTACGTACCAAATATTTTCTCATATCAATTGCACAAGCTACCAGAATAATAAGTCCTTTAATTATGT
Source organism: Aequitasia blattaphilus (assembly GCF_024721305.1). Lineage (GTDB taxonomy): Bacteria > Bacillota > Clostridia > Lachnospirales > Lachnospiraceae > Aequitasia > Aequitasia blattaphila. The sequence continues at coordinate 4,101 of NZ_JAMXOD010000036.1, forward strand.
AAATCATATTTACACTAACACTTAGGAAGCTCAATCCAACAAAGATTAGTTTCAGTAGAACTACACCCATAATAACACCACTGATTTTACCAATCCCACCAACAAATGAAACACCACCAATCACACAAGCAGCAATCCCATCCATTTCGTAGTTAAATCCGGTATTGGCTGAGTTGGAGCCGATTCGGGCTGCTTCAATGAAGCCGGAAACAGCATACAGAGCCCCCGCCAAAAGAAATACTTTAATAATCGTTCTGCCAACATTCACACCAGATACATTGGCTGCCTCCGCGTTTGCTCCTACCGCAAACATATTCTTACCAAATTCCGTTTTATTCCATACAACCCACATGACAATCGTTAGCACAATCACAAATAACACAAAGTTCGGTACCGGTGTACTGCCAACAGAGAAGAGGCTTCCCTTAATCAGATTCGTATACTTTTCATCCAAGCCTGATATTGCCTGACCATTATTGTTTCCATTCATCAGATACATTAAGATGATTCCATATAGCATCAGCTGAGTTGCCAAGGTAACAATAAAAGGATGCAAGTTCAACTTGGCAATAAATGTGCCATTGAGACCGCCAATAAATGCTCCCATAAGAACAACTCCCACAAAGACAACTAAGACCGGAATCTCAGGTAGATTAGGAAACATCTTGTTAGCATAGTCACTCATTTGCAATAATGATGCCGCCACACAAGCAGTCAATCCTACAATTCTGCCAGCTGATAAGTCGGTACCGGTCAGTATAATGGCTCCAGCAATTCCCAACGCCAGAGGCATAGCTGCCGCTGATAACGAGATAATATTTACAATAGATTCTTTCCCCAGGAACTCTGGTCTTTGAATCTGAATAAAGACAACTGCAATGATAATAAAGATAAACAAAGAATTATTAATTAGCAGTTCCTTGAACCACTTTCTTTGATCTGCTTTATCCATCGCTTTAATTCCTTCAATTTTTGATTTTACCTTTAAGCTCATTTTTCTCCTCCTATAGATACTTGGCCGCATAGCTCATAATCTGCTCTTGATTAGCCTCTTCCGCCGACAGTTCACCAGCAACTCGTCCATTAGACATTATTACAATTCGGTCACATACTCCCAATAACTCCGGCATTTCTGAAGATACCATAATAACTGATTTGCCTTTGGCTGCTAAGTCAATAATTAGTTGATAAATTTCGTACTTGGCACCTACATCAATTCCTCTGGTGGGCTCATCCAACAGTAAGACTTCCGGTTCTGTCAGAAGCCAGCGTCCCAAAATCACCTTTTGTTGGTTTCCCCCGGATAAAGATCGAATCTGTGTGTCCTGATTTGGTGTCTTAATACTCATAGACTTTATTGCCCAATCGGTATCCTTCTTCATCTGGATATTATCCAACAGACCTGCTATCCGCTTATATTTCTTAAGATTAGAAATAATCGTATTTTCTCGGATACTACGCACTCCAAAGATTCCTGTCGAACGCCTCTCTTCTGTTAGCAAAGCGAATCCGTTACGGATAGAATCCACTGAATTCTTATTCTGAATCTTTTTACCATCTAAATAGATATCACCGCTCTTTCTGGTGGCGATCCCAAAAAGATTCTCCAACAATTCTGTTCTGCCAGAGCCATCTAACCCCGCCAGTCCGACAATCTCGCCGCGGCGGACTTCCATGGATACGCCCTGCAAGTGGGAATACATGGCTGTCATTTGGTCAATCTTTAGAACCACTTCACCGGGTTCATTGTTTTTAGGTGGATATAGGTTCCTTAACTCTCTTCCTACCATTAACTTAATAATTTCACTCATTTCCAGCCCTTTGGCATCTTTCGTTGCTACCCACTGGCCATCACGCATAATAGTAACTTCGTCCGATATTTTCAATATCTCATCCATTTTATGAGAAATATAGACAATTCCGCACCCCTGCTCTTTTAACATATTAATTATTTCAAATAAGTGCTCTACTTCTTGATCGGTCAATGATGAAGTTGGTTCATCGAAAACAATAATCTTGGAATCATAAGATACAGCCTTGGCTATTTCCACCATTTGCCGCTGAGATACCGGCATGGTACTCATAATTCGCTTCGGATCGACTTTAACATGCAGCTTCTCAAAGATGGCCTGTGTGTCTTTATACATCTGCTTCTCTGAAGTAATCAGCTTACCTACTTTTGGATAACGTCCCAGCCATAAGTTATCCATAATATTTCTTTGCAGAGCCTGATTCAATTCCTGATGAACCATAGCCACGCCAGCTTCTAAAGCATCCTTGGCATTCTTGAATTCCACTTCTTTTCCATCAAGAAAAATCTGCCCGCTGTCCCGCTTATACATTCCGAATAAGCATTTCATCAAAGTTGATTTTCCGGCACCATTTTCTCCCATAAGGGCATGCACGCTCCCTTTTTTCACATTGAAAGAAACATTATCAAGGGCTTTTACACCGGGAAATTCTTTGTTAATGTTTTTCATTTCTAAGATAACATTACTCATTTTCAACTCGCTCCTGTCTGTATGGAGAAGGACGCTGTCAGCCAGCGTCCTTCGTACACCTTTTATTCACCTAAGTATACTTCGTATGGTATACGGATCTTAGCGACTCCTTCATCAATCGGATAATCAGTGATTCCGTCCAGAGCCTCTTTGCCGCCTAAACCATTCTGCATTACAAGGGTAATAACTTCCGCAACCTTTTCTGCATCTTGTTTAATTGTTCCAACCATAATTCCCTTTTCTATTAAAGATTTCGCTGCTTCAGTTGCATCTACACCAAATACTGGAATCGTCTTATCGCTGCCTTCTTTGTTGTAACCAACAGTCTGCAATGCCGCAATCGCTCCTTCTGCCATACCATCATTGTTACAGATAACAAGCTCAACCATATTTTTGTTGGCATCATTGTATTTACCAAGTGCAGTTGCCATATAATCCTGCGCTGCTTTGGCTGACCATGCACCATCTTGATCTACCTGGTATTTGTTCTTATTACTGTCATCGTAGAAAGAAAGTGCTTCTTTTCCAGCTTCTTTTAACACTCTATCCGCTTCTTCTACTGCGTACTGAGTTCTGTATGCAGCATCTTTATTGCCTTCTTGTCCTTTGAACATTGCATAAGAAATCTTACCATCTCCATTTAAATCAACTTTATCAAAGTTTTCTACCAGATATTCCCCGATCATTTCACCCTGCATCTGCCCCGCTTCTTCTGCCAAGGTTCCGATAAAGGAGCACTTATCATAGCTGTTTACCACTTCATCCGATACTTCTCGATTAAAGAAAATAACCGGAATATCCTTTTCTTTTGCTGCATTGACAATCGTGTATGCTGCATCGTCTGAACCGGTTTCAACTAAGTTAACAATCAACAGGTTGGCACCACTGGTCAGAGCGGTCTGTACCTGCTCAGTCTGAGTCTGCTGATTGGTATTGCCATCATAATCTGTATATGCTACACCCACATCATCTAATTCTGCATCTAAAGCAGTTCTGACTGTTGAAATAAAGGTATCACCATAAGAATAATAGAATACATGGACATTACCACTAGTGCTACTCTTTTCACCCTCGGTCGAATCGCTTCCAGAATCTTTACTGGAATTACAACCCGTTACCAACATTGCTGCCATTGCAATGACAAGCATTACACTTACTAATTTCTTCATTTTCATCTTTCTTCCTCCTGTATATCCGGCAGCATTTATCACTGCCTTGATGTTAATAAGTATAAGATTTTAAAATCACAAAAAAAATAGAAAATAGTATTCATTGGGTTAGAAATACTATTTTCTATCTTATCTATTAGAGTATTTTATACTGGTTTAAAAAATTATAAAGTGCTCCATATTGATTCGCTTCACTACCAAGTCGGCACTGCCCTAAATCTACTTTAATATCAATCAGTCCTTGATAATATTGCTGTTGCTTTTCACACTGCTGATAAATATCCCCAATCAACCGTTCCTGCTTACTGACGCCACCACCAATTAAAATCTTCTCTGGAGCATAAATGGTCTGAAGATTCAGAATTAATTTGGCTAGGTTATAAGTATACTCCTGATATAATTCTTGAATATCCCGGTCTCCTGCCGTCAGCATATCAAAAAACTTGCGCCCATCAATCCCCTGACTATACTCAGCAGTATTATCCTCCTCTGCTAATTCTTGCTCAATATCAAATATCTGAGACAGCACGTAGTAATTTGGATTAGTTCTGACATCAATGTGTTTCTTAAGATATGCTCTTAGCAACAAGCAGGAGGTGCTGCACTGATAGAAGGCTGTACTGCGAAAATCTCTTTCTTCCCCTAAGATAATATAAGAAAATTCTCCCGCCGTTAAACTGCTGCCCTTATGTATCTGTCGATCCTTAATAATCCCACCGGCCAGGGCAGTCCCCAAGGTCAGGACGATACCATCACTGACATCTTGTAAGTTGCCTGCCCATAATTCAGCCAATGCACCACACTTACCATCATTCTCAATTGCAACTGGCACCGGAAGCCGCTCTTTAAAAAGCTTTCTAATTGACACATTACGCATGGTAAAAAAAGAACCTCCGGTCTGAATAAATCCCCGTTTCTCATCAATAAGACCCGGCATGCTAATGGCAATACCGATAAGCTCATGCCGCCTCCTAAGTTCTGTGTATTTTCCACAGACAAATTCAACATACTCTTCCTGTGACTGTAGAGGTGAGGCCTCTACCCCTTTCTCATATAGACTCCGCTTTATATCTAAAACAGAATATTTAGTAAAGGTTCCACCAAAGTCAAATACTAATACCTTCATCTTATTTCTCCATTTGATTCAATCAATCGTTGATACCAGTAAAAGGATTCTTTCGGATAGCGTTTCATATCGCCGCTCCCATCATCGTGCCGGTCTACATACACCATGCCATAACGCTTACTGAACTGGGCGGTGGAGGCACTGACTAAATCAATTGGCCCCCAGGTCAAATAACCTCGAACGTCTACTCCATCCTTAAGTGCTTCTTCCAGCTGTTCAATGTGTTCTTTCATATACTCGATTCGGTAGGTATCGTGAACGGTCTTGATTCCATCCTGCTCTATCAGCTCATCCTTCTGTCCCAGTCCATTTTCCACAATAAAAAGTGGCTTCTGATAGCGGTTCCAGTATTGATTCAAGGTGTATCTTAATCCTTTGGCATCCATCTGCCATCCCCATTGCGAAGCCTTCAAATAAGGATTAGGAATACCACTGAGAAGATTACCAACACTAGCCGCCTTACTTTCATCAGCCGTTGCACATGCGCTGACATAATAGCTCAAAGAAATAAAATCAACTGTATGGGTAAGAAGCTCCCGCTCCTGATTGGTTACTTGAATCTGAATCTGATTATCCTTGAAATACCGTAAAATATAGCCTGGATAATAACCACGCACATGTACATCTAAGAAGAAATCATTACGGTGTTCCTCTTCCATAGCCGCAATCACGTCATCGGGATTAGGCGTCAAAGGATAATAAGGCATCCCCAGCATCATACAGCCGATTTGATAATCTTCTGATATTTGATGCCCGACTTTAGTTGCCAACGCACTCGCTACCAGCTGATGGTGAGCCGCCTGATATAAGTCCTGTTTGGTCAGTTCTTCTTTGTGTGCATTAATTCCTCCGCTCATAAAGGGAGTTACCAGAATAGAGTTAATCTCATTAAAGGTCAGCCAATATTTTACCTGTCCTTTGTATCGCTTAAAAACTACCGTTACATACCGCTCAAAGAATGTAATCATCTGAGGATGCAGCCATCCATTATAATGCTCTGCCAAATGCAATGGCATCTCGTAATGGGAAAGGGTCACCATCGGTTCCATATGATATTTATGACATACTGCAAATAAGCGGTCGTAGAACTTCAGCCCCTCTTCATTGGGGGTCATCTCGTCCCCATTGGGAAAGATTCGGCTCCATGCAATCGAGATACGAAACATCTGAAATCCCATTTCCGCCATTCGTTTAATATCATCTTCATAACAATGGTAGAAATCATTCCCAATTAGTTTAAGATTGTCCGGCGTTGGTTGGGCACTTCTGGGTGAGCGGCCTCCGTTTGGTAATACATCCTGCACCGACGGACCTTTTCCGCCTTCTTGCCAGGCTCCCTCATGTTGATTAGCTGCAGTCGCTCCGCCCCACATAAATTCCTTTGGAAACATGTCTTTGTCCTCCTTGTTTATATAAAAAATACACCATCAAGATACTGTCCTTATCTTAAGGCAGATTCTCTTGATGGTATATCGTTATCTTTTCCTTTTTATCATTTCCTTTTAATACTCTGGGGGATGGTGGAGATGTCGAAATACCTTGGGCGACACCTTTTCCTGTTCTTTAAAAACCTTCCCAAAATAACTCTGTGAGTTGAACTTCAGATATTCGCTAATCTCGGCAATGGTTTTATCAGAATACCTCAATAGTTCCTTAGCTGTTTCTATCTTCTCTTGGCGGATATACTCTACAAAGGTAATCCCCGTGGAATCTGAAAATAGTCGAGAGAGGTACGTTGGATTAATACCAAGATTGTCGGCAACATCTGTCAAAGATACTTTTGCAAATATGTTGGCAGCAATATATTTCTTGGCATCTTCCACATAAATATTCGTCTGCCGACGGTCTTTACAATCCCTAACCAACTTCGTGAAGGCTACCAAAGCCTGGCTCCGCTCCGCCATAATCTCATCCACGGTATGGCATTCAGCAATCCTTTTTAAACAGACATCACTTAGCTGAAAACTCTCTTCGGTAGTTGCCCCAGCTTCAATTGCAGTTCGGGTAGAAACAGCGATGCAGACTACTGCCATATACTCTTCACTTTTCTTATGGTTCCCTTCAATGACTGACGGACAAACAGGCCAAAGAGTGTCAGCCTTTGTTTTCATATCCTCTACAGCACCGCTGCGCATCAGCTCAAACAATGCGTATTCATCTACATAACGATGATTATCAATAATCATATCCTGATGGCGCAGTCGATATTCCACTCTTTGCTTTACTAAAGGCAATTTACTTTTCTTCTCCATAACCTTCCCTCAAACAGGTGTCTGCTAATCAAACGGAAAGACAAACCGCTGACTATCAACATCGTATAAATTATTTCTGTCCACCACCAAGGCGCTGGTATATACATGCTTTTGTGTGGGCTCTACATTCTTAATTGCATTAACTGCGCTTTCAATTCCCAGATAGCCCATGGCAAATGGATTCTGCACCAACAGCTTATCAATCTCTCCTGTTTCCACCATTCCAATTGAGGGGATACTATTGTCCACTGCCACTACATCGACTTGATTGCCTAACTGTAATTCTTTTACAGCATATCCGGCACCCAAGGAAGTGAACTCATTAAAAGCCACCATACTATTTATATCTGCATGAGCCTGCAACATCTCCACCACTTCATCCGTTGCCTCTGATACATTGGAAACTGTGTTAATTGCATCTACAATAGTAACTCGTTCTTCTTGTTCCATGCGCTCCCGAAACCCACGCTCCCGTTCAATACCATTGGCAGAATTCTTATCGAAATTGACAATTCCTACTTTCACTTCACCCCTTCTAAGACTCAGCATCTCTTCCGCCGCCTGTTTACCTGTCTCATAATTATCACTTTCGATGGTCTGATATACATCATCAAAGTTCACGCCACTGTCAATACTAATAATCTTAACCCCCGCTTTATGAGCTTTTTCCAAACTTTCCACCGATTTGTTATAGTCAATCGCCGACAGAACAATCGCATCAGCCCCAGCCTCTACAGCCCGGTCAATTAAATCATTCTGTGTCTGATAATCCTCTTCATTCTTAGCTCCTTCAAAAGAAGTTGTCACACTATATTCAATCGCTGCTATATTCACCCCTTTTGCCACTTCCCGGAAATAATCTGAATGAGCGTATTTAGGAATGACGGCGATATAGCTTTTCTCGTATCCTTCCTGCTCCGCACATCCGCTTAGGAGGAGCAGCAAAGCCACCAGGACACCCACTATCTTCTTACATTTACCTTTCACTTCGATAGTCCTCCTCACTACGGACAATTGGCAGGCGGATTGAAATGGTTGTCCCATAGTCCAACTCACTGTCAATAGAAATTCCGTATGTTTCACCGAAATAAATCTTAATTCGGTCATTTACATTTTTAAGGCCAATACCACTGTCGTCGCTACGTTCCTTTTGCAGAATAGTTGCTGCTTGTTCCTCCGTCATCCCCTGTCCATTATCTTTGACCTGCATAATAATATCATTGCCATCCCGGCAGCCTCTAATTACTATTTCCCCAGTTTCAATTTCGGTATCAATTCCGTGATAGATAGAATTTTCAATAATCGGCTGCAACGTAATCTTATTGCAGTAATAGTCCAATATCTCTTCATCAAATTCCAACGAGTATACAAATTCATCACGATACCGGAATTTTTGAATCTTTAAGTAGTTCTCAGCATGTTGAACCTCATTACGGATGGTAATCAGATCGCGTCCCTTACTAATACTAATCCGAAATAATTTTGCTAATGCACCAATCATTTCTACTGCTTCCTCGGCTTTGCCCCGTTCACACATCCATTGTATCGAATCCAGAGTGTTGTATAGAAAATGTGGATTTATCTGAGCTTCCAAGGCCTTTAGTTCCGTTTTCCTAAGAGATATTTCTTCTTGTTTGATCCGTTGCAACAGTTCTCGAATCATAAAAACCATATGGGAAAACGAATCAGACAGACTCTTAATCTCTTGGATACTATTTTCCGATTGATATTCAAAGGCTTCCGCATTACGTTCAAACTCTTTCATAGCTTTTACCAAACACCGAACCGGATGGGACACCCTCCTTGATACAATAGCACTTGATAAGATTGACAGAACAATGCTGACTGCAGCAATTAACATTACGAATAGCCTGAAAGACTTCACTTGGAGTTCAATCAATTCATTGACATAGCTGACACCTACAATATTCCATTGCCCATTATCAATCTCTTGCTTACAATATATATCTGTACTTAATAAAGCTTCCCCATTTTTAAGCTTAGCGACTACATCCATATTTTCTTCAGCGACCCCAACATAGATCAGCCTTTGTTTTGGGTGATAGATAATGTCACCATAACGGTCTATAATGTAACAATACCCGCGCTGCCCTACTCCAACATTGTCAATATAGGTGGCGATTGAAGAGAACTGATAATCAATTACTACATAGCAGGCCTCAGACAGATAATCTACATCAACCTTCATCGCCATGGTCACCACCCATGGATAATAATTCACATAACAGCTTTGTACATGAGGCTTGGATAGAATGATTTTTTCATTGCTGCTAAACAGTTCTTCAGCATAGGATAGATTCTTAATATCATATCCTTTTATGTTCTGCCCATTTTTACCATGAATCAGAATATCACCTTGATAATCGTAAATATATACACCGGCAACATCCTGCTGCATTTCTGAAAAGTTGTCCATATACTTCTGAGCTTCCTCTTGGCTGCTGCAATGCCCAACTTCCTGAACCAACAGTTCCATCCGGATTTCCATTTGTTCTTTAATATTGTCGATGGTGGCAGCCGTTTGACTAACCACCTGCTCGCTATTACGCAATGCTGATTCTGTAATATTCTGCACATATCGGTTGATAAAAAAGACCGATAGCACTAAAATCAAAATCAAACTTATCATAATCATAATCGCTGCTACAAGAAATTGCAGGGATAATCCTTTTTTATTTTTCTGATTTTTTTCCAGTCTATTCATAATTATCTGTTCTTTCCCAACTCTCTGAGCCGGTTTGGCGATTCACCATAGTATCGCTTAACACAGTAGCTAAAATATCGGGTATCGCTGTAGCCGCATTTCTCAGCGATCTCTAACACCTTCATAGAACTAACCAACAGATATTCCCGGGCTTTTTTCATCCGCTCCTCAGTGAGCAGATTTCCAAAGGTCTTGCCGGTGTTCTTCTTAATCACTGCGCTTAGGTAGCTGGAGCTTATATGCAGAATCTGACTAGCTTTGGAAATAGACATTTCTTCATCATGATAATTATTTTTAATCAGATCCAGAGCTTTTTGCGTAAGCATTTCTGAATTCTCCCGCCGCTGATCAGCAATAATATTCCTTGCTTCAATACAAACCTTTTTGATTTGTTCCCAAATTGGTTCATTAAACTTATGTACTGTCTCATTATCCCATATATAAATGTGTGACAAAAACTGGGCAGCTTCTGCTCCGCCGGTAATCTCAGTAACCGACTTGCAGACGGTGGCGTAAAGATGAATGAGAAATAGATCCAGGTTATTGTTTTCTTTCATATCGATGGACTGGGAAATACTGTTTAAATAAATTTCAATCTCATCTGCTGCTCCTGTTTTAATTAAATGATCAAGTTTTTCTATTGTTTCATCGGTGACTTCGGTTAATACTTCTTGACTGGTAGTGGTTATATCTGAGGCATACTGCACCCGTCCATCTTCATCGGTATACCGAAGCATGGAAAGAGCTTCCTCGTAAATAGTGCTTAGTATGATCCAGTCATTATACATATTGCTGACGCCCATGATGCAGTCAAGCTTTAGAACCCGCTTAGCAGTCTGAACACATTCGGTAGTGACCAGATGCATAAATTTACTTAAATCCTTTCGGGTTCCAGTTGCTACTACTATTAGTTTATGCTTAGAATAAACTACTCCATAGGTTAGATACTTCTTAAAGATTCCATGGACAAAATCCAGATGCTTTAACTCAGTTACATTTTCTTTATTGCTATTGGTCAGCATTAATACACATACTTGAAAATGAATATCCTTTGCCGTTGAGTGCAGAAGCTTTAAATCAACCGCCTCATCGATAATATCATTTTCCTCCATTCTGCCGGATGTGCTGATTGTTCTATCAAATAATTGAGACATGAGGAATTCTGTCATCTGCAGTTGGTTTACCTGATTAACCTGATACTCTTGCCGATAGCCTTTTAATTCCTCGAAACGAAGATCAATCTTCTTTCGGATTTCAACCAGCTCTGCAGTAATTTCTTTAGAGGACAGCGGCTTTAGCAGATAACTAAGAACGTTGTACTGAATGGCTTTCTGGGCATAAGAGAAGTCGTCGAAGCCACTGATAAAAACAATATGCATGTATGGACGTATCTCTCTGGCCTGTCTGGCCAACTCAATCCCTGATACAAAGGGCATACGGATGTCAGTAATCAATAAGTCTGGTTGAAGTAACTCAACCATTTCCAGTGCTACCGCTCCGTTCTCGGCCTCTCCCACCACTTCAAAGCCTAACTTGTTCCAATCAATACTGTCAATGAGGGCTTTTCTTAATTCATATTCATCATCTGCTATTATGACCGTATACATATTCTACCTCCATAATTTTGTATGGTTATCATAGCATATGAGGTTTTATTGTGCAATTTGACTTCAGCTTTATAGGGTACACCTATCATGCCAGCAATCCGTTCAAGTGCAGATATGTTTGTCCTTATAGAGTTTCTTTTTGTGAGAATATATCCGGATATTTTTCGGCTGCAAACGGGGTTACTGTTGTCTCGTGAAACGGCATCCATTCAGCGAATGGTCCAATCTCCAATCTTACGCAGGAATCAATTCCCCTTTATAAAATTTTGCCGCTTCAGCATTAATCTGCTTATTAAATATATCCTGCTTGGTTTTTGACCTTTCTTCCCAAGGATTTTTCTCATTATTTATAATTTTTCTCCAATCCAAAATCAAATCTATATCCTCGGAAAACCGCTCTATGACATGGTATGATTTAGAAAGGCTTGTTCCGCCTTTAAACACAAAAGCATTTTCTTTATAAAAAATGCACTTATAACACAAAACTGCTAAAATGTTGTTG
>NZ_JAMXOD010000037.1 GCF_024721305.1 Aequitasia blattaphilus
ACAAAGAATCAAAGAAAAGACTATCAACATAAGTTGAGTCTGGAACTGGCAAGGGAATATGATGTAGTCTGTGTAGAAGACTTAAACATGAAAAGCATGAGTAGGAGCCTCCATCTGGGAAAAGGGGTGATGGATAATGGATTTGGGAACTTCTGTAATCTCTTGGAATATAAACTGAGAGACAGGGGAAAGAAGCTCTTAAAAATCAATCGCTATTATCCTTCCAGTAAAACCTGTAGTAAATGCGGAAAAATAAAGAGGGAACTTTCCTTAGCAGAGAGAAGCTATCGATGTGAATGTGGGAATCAGTTAGACAGAGATGTAAATGCTGCAATCAATATCCGGGAAGAAGGAAAAAGAATGCTAAGTGCATGACTGCACGAAAATAAAAGAACACAAACCGTAGGGCATACGGGGATAGCCTGCAGATACTTATTCCATTAGGAATATTGAACAGGAAGCCCCCACTTCAGAATGATAGCATTCAAGTGGTGGGAGCATGTCACATAATATTCCTGCTGTGACAGCAAATAAATACGATCTACTATATTATAGAGAACATCAATAATCTGCGCTAAAATAGCCGGCAGTGCTAAATGAACTACCAGCTTTGGAACGGGCCATGTGCCTAATTTATAGTATCGAATAAATCCCAATAAGTCAGAGGAACACTCCAACTCATTGGGATCTTATTATTTTTCTTTTGGGCTTATCTCCATACTCCCTTTGCATCTACCCAATATCCATCTGGGGTTCGAGTATTCGTAAGCATCGCTCCACTTGAGCCAAGATAGTACCAGGCGCCGTCATATATCCATTGGTTCTGATGCATTCTGCCTCCCCAATCGAAGAAATACCAGGCGCCACCAATATATCCCCACTTGTTCTCAAGCATAAAACCACTGCTGTTTAAAAAATACCAGTTTCCATTTTCATAATGCCAAGTATTTTCCAGCATTGCTCCACTTGCATTGAAGTAGAACCACCCATGATACGTCCGATCCCAGTCCCATCCCGTCTTCATTGCTCCTGTAGCAGTATCCAAAGAATACCATTTTCCACCATCAACAATCCAGCCTTTCACCTTTTGTCCTTTTTGATAATAGTACCAGCTGTTTTTCTCATAGCTCCATCCCTTTGGAACTACTGTCACCTTGCAAATAGCTGTTTTTCCATTGCTTGTCTTTCCCGTTATTGTTGCCGTACCTGGGTTAATACCCATTACCTTTCCTGCTGAATTTATACTTGCAATTTTTTTATTGCTGCTAGACCAGGTAATCTCTTTGCTAAAAGTTGTATTAGAAGGTACAACAGTTGCCGTCAATGTAAATGTATCGCCCTTGCAGATACTTTTATAGGTTTGATTCAACTTCACTCCACTTATCGGAATTTCGGTTGCTTTCAGCTTAGGAATCACTTCTGTCCGCGTCTTTTTGCACCGATTACACGTATACGTCTTAACACCCTCCGCTTTTTGCGTTGCTGGAGTTGTAATCACTCCTTTATTCCATGTATGTCCCAGCTTTACAATAGTTTCTGTACGCAATTCCTCATTGCACCCTGTACATCGAAAGCTTCTGACACCATCTGTCTCACACGTTGCACTCTTTGTAATCCTTCCACTGTCTTCCGTGTGGGAATGAGGCGGTACATTGCGTTCTATCCAATAGCTTGGTGTACTGGCATTATACCGAACATTTACTTGAAGTCTTTTGATAGGGGGAAAAACACTAAAAAACTCTTCTGTTTCATTCCATCCTACATACAGTAGCCCCTCCTTGGAAATAAAAGAGTCCGTCCCTATTTTCCCGTCCGGGAAATCAATCTGCCAGTCGTCCCAATCCAGCTTGCTTTCAGCTCCTGCCGGATATGCTTTATAAGAAAGCTGAACACTCTTTCCTCTTTCAAGTGTAAGATTGGGTGTATCCTCTTTTCCTTCCACAACAGTTTGGAGAAAAACCTCAACAATATCAACACTACATACCCCTTTTATCTCCGGGTTGGCTTTCAAGGACACCTCAACATTTAAGGTGTATGTATTGGGTGTAAAAACAAATTGTTCCATTGGTATTTTTGATATTCCTTCTCCGTTTGCCGCTTCTCCTTGCAGGGAAAAACCACCCACATTGAAATCCAATGCATCTGCTGAAAGAAATCCTTGGCTTCCATCCGAATACATTGCTTCCACCTGTACGTATAATGGCTCTCCCTCTACCGCTGCGTTTGGTGCTCCCCAGGCATGTTCGGTATTGCTATTGTCATACCACACCTCAAGGGCTACAATCTCCCCTCCGTCTTCCTCCGCTGCTATGGCTGTGACAGGCAATACTCCAACAAGCATAACCAGGGATACTATAAGTGCAATAAGCCTATGTTTTTTCTGATACTTCATCTGTTCATCCCTCCTTCTTAACCCGTCTTTACTTAGTTTATGTATTATATCAATGTTCTATGTTGGATTCAATAATATTAACATCTTTTAACAAACTCAAATATTTTTGCTAGCAAAATCCAAAAATCTTATTTACTTTTGTCTAATGGCTGGGTGTTGGTTTCTGTTTTCTTGCCATAAAACTTGACACACTTTGGCTTGGGGGAATTCTTACTAGCATATGGACATGATCTTTGCAGTACTCTTTTGGTGCAAACACAAAGGTCTAAGCTAATCGGAGTAACGTGATTCGAACATGCGACCCAGACGGTCAGAAAGGAAAACTTGTATCTCCGTATATTAAATGCAATATAATTTTTTTTGAATGAAGCAATTTGACACTTTCAAAGATACTTGATAATATATAAATATAAAAGGTGCTACCAATAGACGGTTGCCCTAGGTTAATTACTTACAAAAAAGTAACCTTTCCTTGGTCGGGGCGGTTACTTTTTTGTATGGTTTATGTATGCAATCAAAACCGTTACAATGATTCCAAGAACCATTAATACGATGGAGAGCATTTCAAAATCACTCATACAATCGCCCTCCTTTCCAAGATTTCCAAGCTAAATAAACTCAACTTAGGATTTCTATGTAATCAGAGGGTTCAGTCCCTCTGTTAGAGGGCAAACCGCCTATTCCGTTATAGTAACACCTCTTTGTATTTTAGCAAAACCACATCTAAATAACAATTCCTTTATTCTTGCATTTCAATAAACAACTATTATATTAGCAGACTTCTATTCTTTAACATAAACCATCAATTCTCCGACTTCACAATCTAAGTAATTGCATAATTTACAAATCAAATTTGCATCTAACCTTTGAAACTCATTCCTGCAATATCTGTTAACATTTGACCTCGGTATCTCTAGTTCTGGATAGGCTACAAAACAGGTCGTCCAAGATGTGATGAACAGAAACTTCTGAAAGTAATACTCTTTGCCTTTATGGAAAACGGCATCTGTTCTTTGCGTAAAATCGAAAGATTCTGTCGCAATGACATCCGTTACATGTATCTTCTTGATGGAATAAAAGCTCCTTCTTTCGCTACATTCGGCAACATAATCCGACACGAACTAACGGATTCCATAGAGCAAATATTTATGGATATAAATGCATATATCTTTGCCAAGGACCAGGTAGACTTGGAGCACACATACATCGATGGCACAAAAATTGAGGCAAATGCCAATCGTTACACCTGGGTATGGAAGAATTCTTGCACTCGGAATCGCCAGAAAGTCTTTGAAAAGATATCACTTCTGGTAGATGCTATGAATCAGGAAGTATTAGGATATTTGGGAATAAAACTCGAAAAGCGCGAGGAATACGCCATTGATTATGTCTCTGAATTGTTAGAGATGTATAAGGAAGGAACGAGACTAGACGAATCGTCCTTCGTTTCCGGATGCGGACATAGAAAGAGTCTTCAGCAAAAACAATATCAGGAATTAGAAGAATACCTAGAACGTTTGAAAACCTATGCACATCATATAGAAATTTGTGGCGAAAAGAGAAATAGCTATTCTAAAACGGATTACGATGCTACTTTTATGTGTTTGAAACGTGATTACATGGGAAATGACCAACTATTGCCAGCGTATAATCTTCAGATAGCCGTTTGCGATGAATACATAGCCGCAGTCGATGTTAAACCTTATGCATCGGATATGGAATGTTTTGTGCCGCTAATGGAAAAGTTTAATCATATTTACGGACATTACCCCAAATATCCAGTCGCTGATGCGGGATATGACTCTTACAACAATTATCTATATTGTGAAGAGCATGGTATGGAAAAGTATATGAAATTTACTATGTATAAAAAGGAGACAACAGATAAAAAATATTGTGATAATCCATACCGTGCAATAAACTTCACGAGAGATGATGCCGGAAATCTCATATGTCCAAATGGTCGTAAATTCGTGTTCAAGCAGACGCAGTCTGTTCGACATAATAAGTACGGGCGAACCGAAGAAGTGTACGAATGTGAATCCTGTGAAGGCTGTCCGTATAAAAATGAATGTTGTCCCAAATCTCGTGGAAACAGAACCATTCGAATGAACCAAGAGTTGACAAGCATTCAGGCAGAGGGTGCATTTGGTATTTTGAAATGGGACAGATCTTATAAAAGATTATTCCGAAGAGGTGAAAAAAACGTAATTCTCGAACTTACACTAATTTCTTGCGGTTTCAATCTTTGTAAATACCATAATAAAAAGCAACGCCAAGCAATAGCTGCATAAAACCCAAGTGTTTTCCACACATGCTTATTAAGTGCACCTTTTTTTCAAATAAAAAGCACTATCTTCGCTAGGAAAAAGATAATTAGAGCAAAGAAACGCCAAAATCGGCATTCACCGATTTTGGCGTTTCTTAGTAGGGAGTTATTTTACATCCCCTTTTTACCGTTATTTCAATTTCCAAATATCTTTGTTGTATTCTGCAATGGTCCGATCAGCCGAGAAGTAGCCGGCTTTAGCGATATTGACCACCATTCTTTTCGCCCATTTCGTACGTTCCTCGTAGGCTGCATACGCCTCATTCTTGGTCTTAATATAATCCTTAAGATCTAGAAGAGTCATAAACCAGTCTTTATTAATCAGCTCTGCATGGAGACGCAGAAGCATCTCGGAATCGCCGATTTCTAAAAGCTTGGGGCTGATAATAAAGTCAATCCAAGTGCGAATATCCGCATCTTTTATGTAGTAATCAACGGCACGATAGCCGGATGTCTCATAGAGGCGAATCACCTCTTCACTACTAGCGCCGAAGATAAAGATGTTATCATCGCCCACCAGCTCGTGAATCTCTACGTTCGCCCCGTCTTCGGTACCGATGGTGAGAGCGCCGTTAAGCATAAATTTCATATTGCCGGTACCACTGGCCTCTTTTGAGGCTAGGGAAATCTGCTCAGAAAGGTCCGCAGCGGGAATCAGTTTTTCCGCTAGCGTAACGTTATAGTTCTCTACCATAACCAGTCTAAAGTAAGGAGCAACCTCTGGATCTGCCGCGATTAATTCCTGTAGACAGAGAAGGAGGTGAATAATGTCTTTTGCTATCGTATATGCCGGTGCCGCTTTCGCACCAAAGATCATCGTAATCGGTGTTGTCGGTTTCTTGCCACCCTTTATCTCAAGGTACTTATAGATAGCAAACAAGGCATTCATCTGCTGCCGCTTGTACTCATGAAGACGTTTGATTTGAATATCGAGAATTCCTGTTTCGTTAATCTGAATATTTTGTTTAGCTAAAAGGTATTCCCGAAGTTCAATTTTCTTTTCCTGCTTAATGGCCAATAAGGACTCTAAGAAATCTTCGTTATCGATATAGGCTAAGAGCTGTTCTAAAGCATTGGCATCTGTCTTAAACTCACTGCCGATGCTACTTTCGATTAACCGTGCTAAGCTTGGATTGGCATGTAAAAGCCACCGTCTAAAGGTGATACCATTCGTCTTATTATTGAATTTTTCCGGATATAGATTGTAGAATTCTTTAAGCTCTGTCTCTTTTAGAATCTCCGTGTGAAGAGCCGCTACACCGTTTACGCTAAAGCCGTAATGGATATCCATATAAGCCATGTGTACGCGGTTATCCTTATCGATAATATGCACCTGAGGGTTGCTATACTTTTCTTCGATTTTGGCTGCTAGTTCCTTGATGATTGGCACAATGATCGGCACCGTCTCTTCAAGGTAAGCCAATGGCCATTTTTCTAGAGCTTCTGCAAGAATCGTGTGATTTGTATAAGCACACGTTTTGCTTACAATCTGGATGGATTCGTCCGGTTCGATGCCTTCTGCTCTAAGTAGCCGAATCAGCTCTGGAATTACCATCGACGGGTGAGTATCATTAATCTGAATCACCACATGTTCGTGGAGTTTGTGAAGATCATAGCCCTTTTTCTTTACTTCTTTCAGGATGTACTGAGCCCCGCAGCTAACCATAAAGTATTGCTGATAAATTCTCAGTAGTTCTCCCGCTTTATCGCTATCATCTGGATAAAGGAACAGCGTTAAGTTACGCTGAATATCCTTTTTATCAAAGGAAATCCCTTCACCTACAATCCCTTCATCAAGAGAGTCTATATCAAATAGGTGAAGCTTGTTCACGCCCTTATTGTAACCGACCACATCAATATCGTAGAGGGTCGACTTTAAAGTAAAGTCTTTATAGCTTACCTGAAAGCTATCCTCTTGGCGTGAAAGCCAAGAAGGAGTAGTAATCCAAGGATTCTTTTCTTCCACCTGCTTATTGTGTTCAAAGACTTGTTTGAAAAGACCAAAATGATAATTAAGGCCGATACCATCACCAGGCAAATCTAAAGTAGCGATGGAATCAAGAAAACAAGCGGCTAATCGCCCCAAACCGCCATTCCCAAGAGACGGCTCGTCTTCTATTTCTTCGATGTCGATGATGTTCTTGCCATTTTCCCTAAGCAAGTCTTTTACCTCATCGTAAATACCTAAGTTAATTAAATTATTGGCTAGAAGCTTGCCGATTAAAAACTCGGCGGAAATGTAATAGAGTTTCTTGTCTCCCGTAATGGCGGGCCCTCTTTCCTCTAGCTCTTTAACCGCCAAGAGCAGGGCTTCAAAGATTTCTTCATTGGAGCTCTCGGCGATGGATTTATTCAAGTTATTCTGTATAAGGTGTTTGATTTCTGTCACTTCCTTACCTCCTGTTGGTGTACATATCTATAGATTGGGGTTGGTCGATGCTCTTTCGATAAGCTCACCGGCAAAAATTATACCAGGGACGCTTTCTTTACTCTTAATCATGCGGAACAAAGCTTGCATCGAAGATGTGGCTAGCTCCTTAATCGGTTGGCGAATAGTCGTAATTGAGGGTTCGTAGTAAAAGGTCTCGTCAATGCCATCAAAGCCAGCTACGGCGTAATCTTCCGGGATTTTCTTCCCAGCTTCAAAGATGGCTTTACACGCACCGATTGCTAATAAATCAGAGATAGCAAAAACCGCAGTAAAATCCAGCTTTTCCTTTAGGGCTTCCTGCATAACGACGTAACCATTGCGCATAGAATACGTTACCACGTTCTTTGCCATATAGCGAATCAGCTTTTCGTCTAAGTCTATATGATTATCCTTAAGCGCTGCTTGATACCCCTCAAGACGTCTCCGTCCAATACTTTCGTCGTGTTCCATCGGCCCAAGTAAGACGATGCGCTTGTGACCCTGACGAATTAGGTACTCGGTCATCTTATAGCTTTCTTTATAATCGTCTACTGCATAAGAGGAACAGACGCATTCTTCGTTATTACCAAAGTCACTGGTGGTACAGGTTACAAAGGGGACGGTAAGCTGACTTAGACTTTCCTTCGTGTGGTACTCATATCCACCTAGGAAAACAATGCCACGAAGACGTTTTTCTTTCGTAAGAGCCACCGCAATATCCACCTCATTGGCATGCTCATCTACGTGTTGGAGAAAAAAAGTATATTTCTTGGTGCGAATTTCCTTTTCTATTTCTGTCACCAATTTATTAAAGAACTGGTTCGAGATTCCCTTTACCAGTACCGCAATCGTCTTATTATCCGAACGCTTCAAATTTCTGGCACTATTATTCGGCACATAATTAAGCTCTTCAATCGCCTGCATGATTTCTGCTTTCGTCTGCGGATTGATGTCCGGATGATTATTAATCGCTCGTGATACGGTACTTACAGCCACGTTACAGCGTCTTGCTACATCTTTGATTGTCACTTCCATCTACTTACCCCCTCTTCAGGATTTAGCGGTCATAAAGATTAACCAAATCCCTAATCCTTCTTAACATTTTCTTCTTAATCATACTTCGCTTATAGCGCCAAATCCAGTTCCCACCCACAATTCCTGGTTGATTAATTCGCGCTCTGGCATCTAAGTTTAAATAATCCTGAAGAGGAATCACACAGAGATTAGCGGTACTGCTCATGGCCAAGCGAATAAATTCTCTCGCTGCGTGGCGGTCGCTGAGAAAATGCCTGCCTAAATAATGGGTAGCGAATTTTCTTTCATCGGGCTTAATCTCCTGATACCACCCTCTCGTCGTGGTGTTATCGTGAGTACCGGTATAGACCACACAGTTTCGCGGATACGTATGGGGCAGATAATTGGATTTTTCCCGAGGGTCAAAAGCGAACTGTAAAACCTTCATGCCTGGATATCCTGTTTCTTTTAGGAGCATTCTGACCGAATCTGTCAAAAAGCCTAGGTCCTCAGCAATAATCTCGATATCCCCTAAGGTTTCTTCGAGGGCTTTAAAAAGAGCCATGCCTGGACCATCTTCCCATTGGCCATTTTCAGCCGTGGTATCCTCAATCGGAACTACATAGTATTGATCAAAACCGCGGAAATGATCGATGCGAATCACGTCATAGAGACGTCTCTGATATTCCATCCGCTTACACCACCAGGCAAATCCCGTGCTCGCGTGCTTCTCCCAGCGATAAATCGGGTTACCCCAAAGCTGTCCCGTAGGTGAGAAGCCGTCTGGGGGAACGCCGGATTGTTTTGTTGGCCTAACGTCACTATCAAATTCAAATAACTCTGGGTTTGCCCAAGCATCGGCAGAATCCATAGCGACGTAAATCGGAATGTCACCGATGATTTTAATTCCCAAGTCATTCACGTACTTCTTTAATTTCGTCCACTGCTTAAAGAATAAATACTGGACGTATTTGTAAAATTCTATCTCTGTCTTTAAGCGACTGCGATACTCCTCTAAAGCCTTCTCTTTTCGCAAACGGATATCGTCGTCCCAGGTCAGCCAGCTCCGGTCATCAAAGCTCTTCTTAACGGCCGTGTAAAGGGCGTAATCATCAAGCCAGATTTTTTCCTTTTCGCAAAAGTCCATAAACTCGGCATTGCTTTTAACATTGCTGTGCTCGTAGGCTTTCCCTAATACTTGCCACCGGGCGTGATAGATTTTTTCATAGTCAATTGCTTCTTCGTCTTGCCCAAAGTCCAGACTGTCCACGTAAGCCTTGTCAAGAACGCCTTCTTTTATCAAGACCTCTAAATCGATAAAGTAAGGGTTCCCAGCAAAGGTAGAAAAGGATTGATAGGGTGAATCTCCATAACCAGTAGGCCCCAGTGGCAAAATCTGCCAATACTTCTGACCGGCCTCTTTTAGCTGGTCGGCAAACTCATAGGCCTCCTTCGAGAAGCAACCGATACCGTATGCCGAAGGCAAACAGCTAATCGGTAATAATATTCCACTTCCTCGCATTCGCGATTCCTCCTAACCTTTCACGGCGCCCGCAGCTACTCCGCGAATAATATATTTTTGACAACTTAAGTAGAAAATAACGATCGGAATAATAGCAATTACTAGCATCGCCATCATATGCCCCATATCAACACCGCCATAACCATCTCTTAGATACTGGATAGCAATCGGAATCGTCTTGATTTCACTGGGTAGAATGAGCTTCGGTAGTAAGTAGTCATTCCAAATCCACATCGCATTTAAAATCGCTACGGTAATCGCGGTTGGTCGCAATAGTGGAAAGACAATTTTAAAATACGTCTGCCAAGGGTTACAACCATCGATGTAGGCCGCTTCCTCAATCTCTAAAGGAATCGCCTTTACAAATCCCGCAAAGATAAAGATGGAAAGCCCGGCACCGTATCCCAGATAGATAAAGATAATTCCTACCGGGTTATCTAGGTAAAGCATGTTTGCCATCTTCGACATACTAAACATTACCATCTGGAAAGGTACGATCATGGCGAAGACGAATAGATAGTATAAAATCGAAGTAATCTTTCCTTTTACCCGGGTGATATACCAAGCGGTCATGGACGTACAAAGTACGATTAGACCTACGGAGAAGACAGTAATAAATAAACTCCAGCCAAAGGCACCGATCAGTCCCGTCTTGGCAATTCCCTTTATATAGTTATCAAGTCCTACAAAAGATCCTTTTCGCGGTAGGGCGAAAGGCTCTGAACTGATAAATAACGTTCCTTTAAATGAATTATAAACAATAATGATAATCGGCACTAAAAATAATAACGCAATGGCACCAATAATGATAGTAAGAAATAAATTATCTCGCTTTTCTTTTGCTTTCATCAGTTCTCCACCTCCTTACTTCTTGTGGCTCGAAGCTGAATTAGGGCAACGACTCCCAACAATAGGAAGAAGACCACCGCTTTTGCTTGACCCACGCCCTCCCAGCCTGGCCGACCGTAGAACGTGTTGTAGATATCAAGTGCCAGCATCTGCGTCTTCCGACCAGGAGCACCCGCCGTTAATGCTAAGTTCTGGTCAAATAGCTTGAAGGAATTGGTTAGAGTCAAAAATAGACAGATGGTAAAAGATGGCATCATCATCGGCATCACAATCTTCCGAATCGCCTGAAATCTCGTTGCGCCATCAATCTCTGCAGCCTCCAATAAATCCGGCGAAATATTCTGAATTCCGGTTATATAGATAATCATCATGTATCCAATCATCTGCCAACTCATGAGGATGACTAAGCCCCAAAAACCGTATTTGGGATCACTGACAATGGTCATTCCTTTAGAGAGCAGAACGCCATCGATAATCATCTTCCAAATGTAACCAAGAACAATTCCCCCGATCAAGTTCGGCATAAAGAATACTGAGCGGTATAAATTCGTCCCTTTAATCCCCTTTGTCAAACCAAGAGCTAGGATAAACGCAAAGACGTTTACTGAGATTACCGCTAATACCGTAAAGGCTCCCGTAAACTTAAGGGCCTGAATGAAGTCACCGTGTTGTAGCATTCGGCTATAGTTCTTAAGGCCGACGAATTCCGCATCGATAATCGTCGTGAAATCACAAAAGGATAGGTAGATACCGACGATAAACGGTAACAAAAAGGCAAATGTAAAAGCGATAAGGGTGGGTAAAACAAATACGGGAAAATACTTTTTTAATGCTTTATGCATATGTACACCTCATTTCTGTGTCGGATAAAAAAGCTGCTTGAGGGATGCAAGTGCTCCCCTCAAGTAGCTAATACGTATCTAGTCTACGATAGCTTCTTTTTCAGAGGCCCAGCTTGCTGTCATGTCAGACACTACGTCATCCCATTCCTTATTTCCCTGTGCATACTCAAGTAAAGAAGCACCAAAGTCATCTTTAAAGGTCTGGCTTGGGAAGGTGGTGAATACCCAGTTCACTACAGTCTTAGAATCATCCTGAAGAGCTGCTGCAATTTGTTGTGCCAAAGGATCTTCTGGCTGTTCGCTACTATCGAAGGTACTAAATGGCATAATAAAGCCCATGTCTTCGATCATGAATTTTTTACCCTTTTCAGAGGTTACTAACCAGTTCATAAAGTCAAGGGTTGCTTGCTTGTCTGCATCACTAGCCTTCTCGTTTACACAGAAGTAGTTCTCAGTTCCTAGACATAGTCCTTGGTCTTTATCATCATCAGTACCTGTGTAAAGTGGCATAAACTTAACGTCCTCTGCCTTTACTACGTAACCGTCAGTCTCTGTTACCTGGCCCCAACCCCAGTTACCGTTTTGTACCATGGCACTCTTACCTAAGGCGAATTCTGCCATTGAGTCGTTTACTGTCTTCGAACCAACAAGTCCAGGTTCAACGGTTGAGTTATTTAGGTATAAATCGAAAAGGTTTTTGTACTCTTTGTTGTAAGAGAATTCGATCTTATCCATATCGTTTGTGTCGTTATCTTTGTACTCATAGAAAATCGGCACATTTGCTAAATGAGTCTGCCATCTCCAGTCTTCTCCAGGTGAGAAGGAGGTAGATGAGAATACGCCATCAATACCAAGCTCTTCTTTGTGTTTGGTCATGTCTTCAGCAACGGCTTTAAGCGTATCAAAATCTTGGATTTCATCGGCTGAACCGATAGAAACGGCTTTATCTGCTAAAGCGAAATACTGTTGCATAATGGCATCGTTGTAGATAATTCCAAATCCCTCTACTACGTAAGGAATTCCGTAGACACCATCACCATCTGTTACAGCAAGGCTTGGGTCGGACAAATTCTTGTAAAAATCGGTATCCTTTAAATCCATACAGTAAGCTGACCAGGTTTTATAACCGATTGGTCCATTGATCTGGAATAAAGTTGGTGGCTCTTTCTTCGCGATTTCTGACTTAAGTGTGGTCTCGTACTGTCCAGAAGCGGCGGTACTAACTTTCACCTTGACACCAGTCTCATCTTCATACTCTTTCGCAATGGTTTCCCATTGTTTTGATACTTCTGGCTTAAAGTTCAGATAATACACTGAGCCTTTATCGTCGCCTTCTTCTTTCTTGCTCCCGCATCCGGCAAATAATCCTACTGCCATTAAAGATACCAGAGATAATGCGATTACTTTCTTAAACTTCATCGTAACTCCTCCTTATAAAATGAAACCTATGGTTTTGGAAACGGTATCGGTAACGTTTCCGGTTCATGCTATAACCATACCATCTTTACCTAGAAGATTCAAGACCGTTTGGCTTTTATTTGTTCTTTTTGTGCACCTTTCACATTTTTATTCATGCCTTTTAAGGAGAAGTTCACAAAAAAAAGAGGCTCTATACTAAATGTTGGGGTGGATGATTTATAAAATCATCTGCGCCAGCATTTTCTTTATAAAAAATGCACTTATAACACAAAACTGCTAAAATGTTGTTG
>NZ_JAMXOD010000038.1 GCF_024721305.1 Aequitasia blattaphilus
ACAAACCGTAGGGCATACGGGGATAGCCTGCAGATACTTATTCCATTAGGAATATTGAACAGGAAGCCCCCACTTCAGAATGATAGCATTCAAGTGGTGGGAGCATGTCACTTCCCATATCTCTTCTCCTAATTCTAAACTTTATTTGATTTATCATTACTGTGTAAAGTCTATCTACATAGAGAATATTGACAAATCGAGCCGTAGGCACCTCCAAGCGGGGAGCTAAGAGGATTGAGTGTTTTTGATTTTATAAAAAAAGTTCACCTTAATAAATGCAGGAATACATTTAAACACTTGATCCGAGTTTAAGAAAGCGATGACAATAATCACAGGAAGCTTCCAGATAAAGGCAGCCAAAAAGGACAGAGGATACATAATGCACCAGATGCAAACAAGATCTACTTTTAATGCAAATTTAGGGTCTCCGCTTCCTCGTATGATTCCTGTGTTAACAGGCATCTGATAGGAAGTTCCGATAGAGGTAATACTTAAAAGTGTAATAATGGATAAAGCCAGGCCTCTTGCTTCTGAATTCAAGGAGTACATACTGATTAAAGGACCCTTGACTAGATTTAAACATAAGCAAATAAAGAGCCCTACAAATAAGTATATAAACTGCAGTGTCTTTTTGTATTTCTTTAAATTCTCCGTATCTCCTGCCCCGATTGATTTTCCAACCACCACCACAGTCGCAGAAGAAGAGCCAATTGCAATAAGCTTCAAATACTGAAAGATTGTGGTAGCAGCGCTATTTGCTGCAATCGCATCCGAGGAGAGATGGCCTAGAACAACGGTTTGCAAAGTGATTGAGAGTCCAAATAAAGCTTGGGTTATTACAATAGGAAGACTCGTCTTCCCATAGGAGACTACACTGGCTCTTTTTATCTCGGAAGGAATGAAGGAAAAAACGCCTTTTTGTACCTTACGGATATAGATGATTACAATAATCAGCTCTAAAATACGAGCAGATAATGTACCAATTGCAGCACCGACAATTCCAAGTTTTGGAGCGCCAAAATGTCCGAATATAAATATGTAGTTTAATGAAATATTCACCAATAACGAGACACAGGAAATCGAAAAACCTATGCGTACCCGTTCCATGCTTCGAAGTGATGCAATCAAAATATTACTGATAATAAAAGGTAAATATGTAAACCGCATAAGCCATAGATACTGAGTTCCGGCATCTATGATGACAGGATCCGGTGTGAAAATACGAAGCAGATTTCCGGGAAAAAGGCTGGCAGCAATTGTTAACAATAATCCGACAGTAATACCAATGGATAGGGCGATCGTTGTAAAAATCCGGATGGGTTTAATGTCTTTTTTGCCCCATGCCTGAGAAGCTAGCACCACAAGACCTTCGCCTAAGCCCAGAGTTACTTGCTGTAACAGAAACTGAATCTGATTAACGGTTGCAGCTCCGGATAGAGCGGTTTGGCTATAGCTGCCAAGCATAATATTGTCCGCTACGTTTACACTGTAGGTAATCATATTTTGGATAATGATAAAAAATGCAATCTGAAAAAAGCTCTTAAAAAAGGGGTTTCGTATGAATTTTGTTTTTGTTTCCATATTGTTCTCCAGTACAGATAAAGAGACTGCCATAAAATGCTGCTCGTAAGAGAATCATTTTATTACAGCCTCAAGATATTTTATGCAAAAGCTACCACCTTAATATCCTTTGCTTCAAGATGATAAAAAGGTGCAAGATGATTTTTTGTTGCGTCTAAGACAGAATTTAAATCTCGTGAATATAAGGCATCTAAAATCTGTGTATGCTGTTGTAAATCGCAAAAAGCACCAGGCGCGCTTTCATCAATTCTGTCAATTTGCAGAAGTCTGGTTTTGAGCATGATATTCTTTTGCAGATTAATCAGCAATTCATTCTTGCTGATTTCAATCAGTTTCATATGAAAAGAAGCATCGTATTTAATTTGCTCGTACCAGTTCTTTTCCATATGAGCATTATAACATTTATCAGAGAGATCCTTTAAAGCATCAAAATCCCGATTGCTTCCATTTTGTATAGCTAGCTGAGAGGAAAGGCAATCCATAGTGATACGAACCATACCCAGTTCTTTTATTGATTGTTCGTCAAAAGTAATTACTTCCGTAAAACAATTTGGAATCAATCTTACGATTCCCTCATTTGATAAACGACGCACTGCTTCTCTAACAGGAGTACGGCTTACTCCTAAATCCTTTTCAATCTGTTGTTCATTAATACGCTCGCCACATTTGATTTTTTTCGTCAATATTAATTCTTTTATATGATCATAGACAAAATCACCTAAAACGGCTCTGTTTTTTACTCGCATTTGTATCGCTCCTTCTATATTAAGTGTATAAAAACTGAATCGCATAAAACTGATAATAGTATAACAGATTAGTAATATAAAAAGCAAGATAGTATATAACAAAATGATATTTTATACAATTGATATTGAAAATATACAAAATCGGGAAAGGAATTTAGTGAAATATTTATGTTGAATGTGTATTGACATTCAAAGACCAACTATATACAATGAGTTTAAATAATATAAAACGCGTTTGATTTTATACAATTACTAAAGTTAGTATATTACCCCGGAGAAAGCAAGAAAGGAAGGAATGGAATGTATCAGAATAAAAATACAAAAGAGTTTGCACAGGAAATTAGAGTAAACGCATTAGAAGGATTAAAAGATTTAGGATTTGGTCATGTTGGAGGAGCAATGTCGGCAACAGATGTTTTAGCTGTATTATATGGAAAGGTTATGAATATAGATCCGAAAAATCCTCAGTGGGAGGACAGAGATTACTTCGTAATGTCAAAAGGACATGCAGGGCCTGCACTTTATGCAACTTTGGCGTTGTCAGGATATTTTCCAGTAGAGGAGCTGCAGACAATCAATCGTAACGGAACACGCCTTCCAAGTCACTGCGATAGAAACAGTACACCAGGAATTGATATGAGTACGGGGGCGTTAGGGCAAGGAATGTCTACAGCAATCGGTATTGCTCATGGGAATAAGATTTTAGGAAAAGATAATTATACTTACCTATTATTAGGAGATGGGGAATGTGATGAAGGTCAGGTGTGGGAAGGAGCTCTTTATGCACCACAACATCAGCTGGATCACTTAATTACATTCATCGATTACAACAAACAACAACTGGATGGATATACGAAGGACATCTTGGATTTAGGAGACTTACAACAGAAGTTTAATGATTTTGGTTGGTATACTTTGGAAGTCGATGGACACAACGTAGATGCAATATATGATGCTATTGAACTCGTTAAGAAGCAAGAAGGAAAACCTGGCATGATTATTCTCAATACACAAAAAGGAAAAGGATGTAATTTTGCAGAAGGTATTCTATACAATCATCATATGACATTTTCAAAAGAACAGTGTGAAGAAGCAATTAAATGTATAAAGGAAGGTGGAAAATAGTCATGAAATATACAGTAAATAATCAACATACAACGGAAAAACTTGCAATGCGGGACGCTTACGCAGAGACAATGACAGAGCTTGTAAAAGAAAATCCCAAGATTATGTACTTGGAAGCAGATTTAATGAATTCAATCGGAATGGTTAATTTTTCAAAAGAATTTCCGGAAAATACAGTGAATTGTGGAATACAGGAAGCGAACATGATAGGTGTGGCGTCAGGAATGTCTGCAGTAGGCCTAGTTCCCTTTACTCATACATTTGGATGCTTCGCAACAAGAAGAGCATTGGATCAAATCTTTGTATCAGGTGCTTTTGCAAAAGCAAATATCAGAATGCTGGGAAGTGATCCTGGAGTTACGGCAGCCTTCAATGGTGCGACTCACATGCCTTTTGAGGATATTGGATTATTAAGAGGAATTCCTGGAATTACAATTATAGAGCCAACCGATTCAACCATGCTTAGAGATATGGTAAAACAAACTGCAAAGATGGATGGAATGTTCTATATTCGTTTATCTAGAAAAAATGCAGTAAAAGTTTTTGAAGATGGAGCGACCTTTGAAATTGGCAAGGCAGCAAAAATTAAAGATGGAACGGACGTTACCCTGATTGCTTCGGGAATTTGTGTAGATGAAGCAATGAAAGCGGCAGAAATGTTGGAAGAAAAGGGAATCAATGCTGGGATATTAAACGTATTTACAATTAAGCCAATTGACCGTGAAGCCATTGAAGAGGCAGCAAAAAAGACTGGTGCAATCGTTACGATTGAGAATCACAATGTTCACAACGGACTTGGCAGCGCAGTTTCTGAAGTGCTTGTTGAGACAATGCCAGTCCCTATGGAAAGAATTGGAATCCAGGATGAATTTGGAGAAGTAGGGTCAGTGGATTATTTAAAAGAAAAATTTGGATTAACAGCAGAAAATATTGTAAAACAAGCAGAAAAAGTGATTAAGAGAAAGTAGGAGATGTATCATGATATTAAGAGGAAAAGAGTTCAAACGTGGATATGAAAGATTAGTAGAAGAAGAAAATAAAGATATTAAAATGGATTTTGGGATGTTGACTTTGGCGAAGGGTGATTTGTTTGTATTCACAGAAGCAAAAGAGTGTATTTTTACATTACTTTCAGGTGAAGTAAACTTCAAATATGATGGAAAATCAGAAGATGCACTTCGCAATTCCTGCTTCCATGAAAATCCAATTGTCCTTCATGTACCACAGAACACAAAGGTGGAAATAACAGCCTTAAGCGCAAAAGCAGAAGTTATTGTACAGGCAACAAAAAATGAGAAGAGTTTTGAATCTAAATTATACAGGACTGAAGACTTACTTTGCCCTACAGAAATGCGTGGAGAAGGAAGTATGAATGAAGCTTCCACAAGAATTGTAAGGACATTTTTCGATCGCTCTACTTGCCCGGAGACAAATTTCTTCATCGGCGAAGTAGTAAGCTTTCCAGGAAAGTGGTCCAGCTACCCACCTCATGCTCACGTAGAACCAGAAATCTATTTCTACAGATTCTTACCGGATAATGGATATGGGTTTGCAGAGATGGGGGATGACGCATACAAAGTTCGCAATAATGATTTAACTGGCATGCCAGGAAATGTTACTCATAGTCAATCGACAGCGCCGGGATATGCAGAATACTACCTATGGGTTATTCGTTTACAGGATGATGAAAATATGGTAACAAATGTAGTAAAAGAGCATGCTTGGGTAGCAGAAGAAAACGCTAAGTATTTCCCGGAAATATAAGGAGGAGCAGCGAAAATGAAGGAATTTTTATTGAAACCTAAAATCGCAATTTACGACTCACTAAAATCTCTTTTAGAGGAGAAGAAAATTGGGAAAGAGGATTTGATTATCACAAATGAATTTGTATTGATGCCTCAACTCGGAAACGAAGAACCACCTTGTGATGTACTTTACCAAGAGAAGTTTGGACAAGGAGAGCCTTCGGATGAAATGATTAACGGTATGTTCAAGGAAATGAAGGGAAAAACCTACAAAAGAATCGTTGCAATCGGAGGGGGAACCATTATTGATATCTCGAAACTTTTCGTGTTTGGAGCAGATTGTGAAGTGGAAGAGCTCTATGAAAAGGGTGCTGCTTTAGAGAAGAAGAGTGAGCTTATCATCCTACCAACAACCTGTGGTACAGGAAGTGAAGTGACGAATATATCAATTGTTGAATTCAAGAAAAAGCACACAAAGTTAGGATTGGCAATTCCTCAGCTATTTGCGGATGAAGCAGCTCTGGTACCTGGAATGTTAAAAACACTGCCCTATGGAGTTTTTGCAACCAGCTCAATTGATGCATTGGTTCATGCAATGGAATCCTATATATCGCCAGAAGCAAGTCCGTTTTCAAGAATGTTTGGAAAAGAAGCAATTGGTAAAATCTTAAATGGATATCTTGAAATGAGAGAAAAAGGAGAAGCAAAGCTTCCGGCTGATATGGAAGATTTTCTGATTGCAAGTACAATGGCCGGCATTGCTTTTGGGAATGCAGGCTGCGCAGCAGTACATGCCCTTTCTTATCCAATTGGTGGAAATTATCACGTTCCTCACGGAAAAGCAAACTATATGGTTTTTGAAAGTGTATTCAATATGTATAAAGAACTGGGTGCAGACTTATCCCCACTTGAAGTTATTTTAGAAGGTATTTTTAAATGTGATGCCAGTGAAGTATGGGAAAAGATGTTTGATTTGTTAAGCTTTGTTTTAGAAAACCAAAAGCTGGGAGAGCTAGGTGTAGATGCTGCAAAGGCAGAAGAAATGGCAGTTTCAGTTCTGGAAAATCAGCAAAGACTTTTAGGGAATAATCCAATTGAATTGTCAAAAGAACAAATAGTAGAAATATACGTACGTTGTATTTAATAGGAGAATAGTATGAAAACCAGAAATGAATATATAGAAAGTCTAAAAAAACTAAATCTAGAAGTTTATTTACTAGGGGAAAAGGTAGAAGATCCAACGACCCACCCCGTTATTGTACCTTCTTTAAACTCTGTGGCAATGACTTATGAATTGGCACAACAACCGGAATATGAAGATCTGATGACGGCAACATCTAACTTGATGGGAGAGAAAATCAATCGATTTACTCATTTACACCAAAGCACAGATGATTTACTGAAAAAAGTAAAGATGCAGAGACTGTTAGGACAAAAAACAGCTTCCTGTTTCCAGAGATGTGTAGGAATGGATGCAGCGAACGCAACTTATTCTACAACATATGAGTGTGATAAGGCACATGGAACAAACTATCACGAGAACTTCAAGAAGTACTGGGAAAGAATCCAGAGAGAAGACTTAGTTGTGGATGGAGCAATGACAGACCCAAAGGGTGACAGAGGGAAATCTCCATCTCAGCAAGATGATCCGGATATGTACTTAAGGGTAGTAGAAAGACGCCCGGATGGAATCGTTGTAAGAGGATCAAAGGCACATCAAACTGGTATCGTAAATTCTCATGAAGTAATTGTTATGCCAACTGTGGCTATGCGCCCGGAAGATAAGGATTACGCAGTAGCATTTGCCCTTCCTGCTGATGCACCGGGAATCTTCATGATTTACGGACGTCAGAGCTGTGATACCCGAAAATTAGAACCAAATGCAGACATTGATTTAGGAAATAAGAACTTTGGCGGACATGAAGCTTTAATGATATTCGAAGATGTGTTTGTACCAAATGAGTTAATCTTCTTAAATGGAGAGACGGATTTTGCAGGCATGTTAGTCGAACGTTTTGCATCTTACCACAGACAAAGCTACGGAGGATGTAAGGTAGGTGTAGGTGATGTGCTCATTGGAGCAACAGCCCTGGCAGCAGATTATAATGGAGTTCCAAAAGCAAGCCACATCAAAGATAAACTAATTGAAATGAACCATTTAAATGAAACACTTTATTCTTGTGGTATTGCATGTTCCTGCGAAGGAGCAGCAACAGAAGCAGGGAACTTTTATGTTGATACATTGCTTGCAAATGTCTGTAAACAAAATATTACAAGGCTGCCCTATGAGATTACAAGGCTGGCCGAAGACATCGCTGGTGGTCTTATGGTAACAATGCCGAGTCAGTTAGATTATGACAATGAGCACTTAAGACCATATATTGACAAGTACTTAAAAGGAATAGATGCAGTTTCGACAGAAGACCGCATGAGAGTGTTAAGATTAATCGAGAACATTACATTGGGTACAGCAGCAGTAGGTTACAGAACGGAATCTATGCATGGAGCCGGTTCTCCTCAGGCTCAGCGTATTATGATTGGTCGTCAGGCAAATATGGAACACAAAAAGGAGCTTGCGAAGAATATCGCTGGAGTTAAAAATAAATAGCAGATGAAAGTCCATATAAAGTTTTGCGGTGGGTGTAATCCCAGATATAATAGAAGTAAAATAATAAATGAGTTAAAAGAGCAGTTCCACCTTGAAATTGACTATACACCTCCTAAAAGTAATGATTTCAGTATTGTCGTTTCAGGGTGTGAGAGGGAATGTGTCCGTGCTGCGAATACAGAGAATATCATTAACATCAACCAAAATTCAACAGTAAAATCCATCGCAAAACAACTCGATGAATGGAGTGAAAATATGAATAAATTTAAAGAAGCGTATAAGGAAAAATTTGTATCCGCCGAAGATGCAGTTCAGCATATTCAGGACGGAGATAGAGTCGCAATAGGGCATGCCTGTGGGGAACCGCAGGCACTCACCCGAGCATTTACTTCTCGTGTTCAAAATCTTAAGAATGTTGAAACCGTTCATATGATTGGAATGGGTGACAGTGCATATTGCCTGGAAGAATCAAAGGATCATGTTAGACATAATTCGATTTTTGTAGGGAATAAGAATGAGCGACAAGCAATTAAAGAGGGAAGAGGAGATTATACTCCAAGATATTTCTCGAAGATCCCTTCTCTTTTTACCGATGGATCGTTGACGCCAGATGTAGCTCTCGTACAGGTGAGCTCACCGGATGTACATGGATACGTAAGCTTCGGTGTATCTGTAGATTATTCGTTAACAGCTGCAAGAGTGGCAAAGTTAAAGATAGCACAAGTCAATAGCCATATGCCAAGATGTCACGGAGAATGCTTTATGCATATCAGTGAATTTGATTATCTGGTTGAGGAAGATATTCCTATCTTAGAACTATCAAGAAGTGAACTTACAGAGGTGGAAAAAGAAATTGGAAAGAATTGTGCCAGCCTAATTCACGACGGAGACACACTTCAGTTAGGAATTGGAGCATTGCCGGATGCAGTGTTACTTTCTTTAAAAGACAAGAAAGACTTAGGCATTCACTCTGAAATGTTTTCAGATGGTGTAGTAGAGCTAGTGGAAGCAGGAGTTATCACAAATAAGAAGAAAACACTTCATCCTGGAAAACTAGTGGCAACCTTCTTAATGGGAAGTCAGAAACTTTATGATTTTATTGATGACAACCCTTCCGTATATATGGCATCTGCCGATTATACAAATGACCCTTACGTAATTGCCAAAAATGACAATCTCATTTCAATCAACTCTTGTATCTCTGTTGATTTCATGGGTCAAGTAAGTGCCGAGAGCATCGGAACAATGCAGATTTCGGGAGTGGGTGGTCAGGTAGATTTTGTAAGAGGTGCAAACCTTTCAAAGGGTGGTAAGTCTATTATTGCAATGACTTCTACTGCAAAAGGCGGAACCGTTTCTAAAATTGTGCCGATGTTGGAGCCAGGTGCAGCAGTTACAACAGGACGGAATGACGTGGCATATATTGTAACCGAATATGGGGTTGCAGATTTAAGAGGAAAATCCCTCCGGGAAAGAGCAAGGCTTCTTATTAACATAGCACATCCTAAATTTAGAGATGAGCTGATACATGAATGGGAAATGCGCTTTCAGATGGAGTTTTAGGATTCAACAATCATTTCATGAAAAGAAAGGAAAAAAACTATGGGAAAGACAAGAATGACAGTAGGTCAGGCAATTGTAAAGTTTTTAAATCAACAGTATGTAGTATTTGACGGAGAAGAGCATCGTTTTGTAGATGGAATTTTCACGATTTTTGGACATGGTATCGTAGCTGGTTTAGGCCAGGCTCTCGAAGAAGATCCAGGAGATTTAAGAGTTTATCACGGAAGAAATGAACAAGGTATGGCGCATGTAGCTATTTCCTATGCAAAACAAAACAACAGAAGAAGAATTATTGCTTGTACTTCTTCCATCGGACCTGGAGCTGCGAATATGGTAACAGCAGCAGGAACAGCAACGGTTAATAATGTACCATTACTTTTATTCCCAGCAGATACGTTTGCAACGAGACAACCAGACCCAGTTCTCCAGCAAATCGAACAGTCAAACAGTCTTGCAACGACAACAAATGATGCGTTTAAGCCAGTTTGTAACTATTGGGATCGTGTGTCAAGACCAGAGCAGCTAATGACGGCGCTTATTAATGCAATGCGTGTACTTACAAATCCTGCGACAGCTGGAGCAGTATGTGTGGCAATTCCTCAGGATGTTCAGGGAGAAAGTTTTGACTTCCCGGATTACTTCTTTGAGAAGAGAGTACATCGAATCATGAGAACGCCTGCTGATTCTGCACAAATTGAAGATGCAGTTGAAATGATTATGAATGCAAAGAAACCATTCTTCGTTGGTGGTGGTGGTGCACGCTATTCAGAAGCTGGTGCAACCCTTCAAAAGCTTTGTGAAGATTTAACAATTCCATATGGAGAAACACAAGGTGGAAAAAGTGCAACACCTTCCAGCAGCCCAATGAACATGGGTGGTGTTGGTGTAACAGGAACATTATCAGCGAATACAATTGCAGAGCAAGCAGATTTAGTTGTTGGTGTGGGAACCAGATTCAATGACTTTGTTACCGGATCAAAAGAAATCTTCCGAAACAAAAACGTAAAATTCTTAACCATCAATGTTTCGGATTATCACGCTGAAAAGATGGATGCTACAAAAGTGGTCGGTGATGCAAAGGTTAATCTTGAAGCAATCGGGGAGCAGCTAAGAGCAAAAAACTACAAAACAGATTTCACAAAAGAGTACTTAAAAGAAGTAAAAGATGAATTTGCAAAAGAATTAGAGAATATCAAAAACCTTACTTATACAGGAAAAGATTTCGTTCCATTGGTAGCAAGCTGGACACCAGAAATTATGAATGATTATCTGGAACAAATCGGTGGTCAGATTACAGAAACGAACGGTCTATCTATTGTCAGAGATGTAATTGCTGATGATGCAATTGTAGTAAGCGCTTCGGGAAGTTTACCAGCAGACATGGAAAGAATGTGGACAACAGATGAGAAAGATTCTTACAACATGGAATACGGTTATAGTTGTATGGGATACGAAGTACAAGGTGCTTTAGGTGCAAAACTTGCCCGCCCAGATAAAGAAGTATACGCAATTGTTGGAGATGGAGCATTCCTTATGCTGAACTCAGAACTGACAACTGCAATCCAGGAAAAGAAGAAAATCAACGTCGTTCTATTTGACAATGCAGCCTTTGGTTGTATTAACAATCTTCAAATGGGCAATGGAATTGGAAGCCTTTGTACAGAATTCCGTTATCGTAATGAAGAAACAGGAAAGACAGATGGAGATTACATCCATGTAGATTTCGCCAAGGTTGGGGAAGGATACGGACTTAAAACATATACTGCAAAGACACCGGAAGAACTTAGAGCTGCATTAGAAGACAGTAAGAAGCAAGAAGTATCAACCTTGATTGACGCAAAAGTATTACCAAAGACCATGGCAGAAGGATACAAATCTTGGTGGCACGTGGGGGTTGCTTCTACAAGTAAATCAGTCAAGACACAGGAAGCGTGTAAAAACAAAGAAGAAAAGTTAAACGACGCAAGAATGTACTAATCTTAAAAGTTAATCGACCGCAGTGCAAAACACTGCGGTCTTACAATATATGGAGGAATAGTAAATGAATTTCAATATGGATAAAAAGCATGAAATGGCACGTACTCTGTTTAGAGAGTTTGCCGAGACAGAAGTAAAAC
>NZ_JAMXOD010000039.1 GCF_024721305.1 Aequitasia blattaphilus
CAACAACATTTTAGCAGTTTTGTGTTATAAGTGCATTTTTTATAAAGAAAATGCTGGCGCAGATGATTTTATAAATCATCCACCCCAACATTTAGTATAGAGCCCTTTTGTTTTGTAAACAGTTGATTTAATTCTCTTCGATTTCAGGAACTTCAACCCAAGAACGAGTGCGGGCGGAGGTCAAAATAGCATCAGAAATCAGTTCTATTGCATATCCGTCTCGGAAATTGGGCGATGTTTCGCTGTTTTCTGTAATTGCTTTAAAAAAGTCGTAGGTTTCTACAATTTTTGTCTCGGTATAGCCGATTCCTAAAGCGGGAATTGGCCAGAGTCCGTCGCCATAAGGATGGTTAGGACCGGTGTATACGGTGCGGAATCCACGACGATCGGATTTGTCATCAGCAAAGCATACTTGAAGCTCGTCGCGGCGCTCATAGTTGAAATATACAGAACCTTTCGTGCCGTGGATTTCGAAGGTGATATAGTTGTTTCGTCCCCAAGCGTTTCGGGTAGCTTCGATGCTACCAAAAGCTCCGTTTTTGCACTCAATCATAAAAATACACTGGTCGTCAACATCCACGGGTTTGCGAGGAGTAGTATTGTCTGCTTTCACATTTCCCAAACTATCTATTCCGGCGTTTTGAATGGGCCGATCTTTGATATATGTGGCTGTGCGAGCGTTAACTCTAGCAAAATCACCAACAAGGAAGCGTAACATGTCAACAACGTGAGTACCGATATCTCCGAGCGCGCCGCTGCCACAGATATCCTTTTGGAAGCGCCATGACAGTGGCGAAGAAGGATCGGCAGACCAATCTTGGAGATAGGTGCCACGAAAGTCAAGAATGTCGCCAAGAGCACCTTCGTCAATGTATTTCTTCGCTAGTTGAACGGCGGGCGTGCGACGATAATTAAAAGCGACCATGGTCGTTACTTTGTTGTCGCGAGCAGCAATGTACATATCCTTTGCTTCGCTTGGAGTAAGTGATAGCGGTTTTTCGCAAAGGATGTGTTTTCCAGCTTTTGCAGCAGCAATAGCGATTTCGGCATGTGTATTATTGGGGGTGCAGATATCAACAACGTCGATACTTGGATCGTTTACGATATCTTGCCAATTGGTGGTGTAAGTCTCAAAGGCAAATTTTTCCTTTGCCTCTTTTGCAAGGGTTTCATTAACATCAGCGATAATCTTTTTAACAGGTATTGCGGGAGCGGGCCAAAAAAACATAGGCATTCCCGCGTAAGCTATGGAGTGCGCTTTAGCCATAAAGCCGGCACCAACCATTCCAATATTCATCTTTTCCATAATATATCCTCCTAGATTACAAATTGTCTCATATAGTTGTATGAAAGGTTTAAAGAGTCTAAAACCTTTTGGTGAGTAGTTTCAAAAGCTTTGTCTTCGATTTCGATACAGGTGTAGCTGTCATAACCGATATCGGTTAACGCAGAGACATACTTTCCCCAATCCACATCCCCGAGTCCAGGTAGCTTCGGCGACATAAATTCTAAAGGATATGCCAAGGAACCGACATCGTTTAACCGATCTTGATAAACCTTGATATCTTTGTAGTGGACGTGAAAAATCTTATCTTTAAATTCGTAAAGAGGCTTGATGTAATCGATATTTTGCCATACAAAGTGCGATGGATCGTAATTGAGACCGAAGTTTGGGCTAGGAACGAGTTCAAACGCTTTGCGCCATATTGCTGGTGTAGACATAAGGTTTTGTCCGCCGGGCCATTGATCAGGACCAAATAGCATCGGGCAATTTTCAATAGCGATTCTAACGTTTTGATTCTCTGCTAGCTTGATTAGAGGTGTCCATATTTCTTTAAAAATCTCCAGGTTTCTTTCGATGGTCAAATTTTGGACGCGGCCAATAAAGGTGGTTATCGTGTCGACACCTAGTTTCGGGGCAGCCATAATCATGGCCTCGAGGTGCTTGACGGCCTTGGCGCGCTCGGTCATATCATCGGTTATAGTGTTTGGATAGTAGGCAAGTGCAGAAATTTCCACTTCTTTTTTCTGACAGTAAGCTTTTATATCGGCAATGTACTCCGGAGTAAGTTCAGAAATATCTATATGAGTAACTCCAGCGTAGCGCCTAGTTGCTTTTTCCTTTGGCCAACAAGCGACCTCTACACATTCGTATCCGATTGAGGACGCGGTATCGATTACTTCTTTGAATGAACAAGTATCTAAAATAGAACTGATAAAACCTAATTTCATTATAAACTCCTTTCGATAAAATAACTTTATTTATTTGCGCAAATTTTTATCTGATTTAATTATGAGGCAAAAAATGCGAAAAGTCAACAAGGATTGTTTGTGCAAAGTGCTACAAAAACGTTAGAATTATCCTTATCTATTAAAAAGCATTGACAAATAAAGAAAAGCAAGGTATGATTTATGAAAATAAAAATTTGCGCAAATTAAAGAAAAAAAGAAAGGAAAATTATAAAGATATGAGATTGGGATATATGACGAATGCGTTTGGCCCTCTAGTAGGAGATGGCGCTGGTGTAACTAGTGTAAAGGATATCCGCTATTTAACAATGGGGGATGATGAACAGATTCTAAAGCAGATTACGGAAGTTGGATTTAAAAGTATCGAGGTTTTAGAAGGGAATTTAACTAAATATAGTGGAGATCTCGCAGTTTTAAAAGATATGTTAATGAAGTATGATGCAGAATTGATGAGTGTGTGTGTAGGAGCTAATTTCATCTATAAAGATGCCCTCGAGGATGAAATGTATCATATGGAAGCTGTGGCGAAAGCAGCAAAAGAAGTCGGAGCTACCTATATCGCTTTATGTGGTGGGGCTATTCGTGGCAAAGGGATCCAAGATGGCGATTACAAATTGCTAGGTGCGGGACTTGATGAGGCGAGAAAGGTGTTTGACGCTTATGATCTTGAGGCGAGTTATCACCCGCATTTAGGATCGATGGCGGAAAGCCCAGATCAAATCGATAAATTATTTGATGTTACTAATATTGCAATTTGCCCAGATCTTGCTCATCTTGCAGCTGGCGGTGGGAATCCTTTAGAAATAGTGAAGAAATATTATGATCGCATTTCTTTCATGCATTTGAAGGATCTTGATGACAATGGCTTTGCACCCTTGGGAACGGGACGTATCGATATTGTAAGTATCTTGGATTATTTAAAAGAGAAGGGTTATAAAGGCGATTATCTGGTGGAGATAGATGGCTACGCAGGTGATCCGCTAGAAGCGTGTCGGGTTTCTTATGATTTCTTAAAAGGAAAATTATTTTAATTCAAAGTGAAAGTGAGGAGAAAAGTATGAAAAAGCGAGTGGTAGCAGGTTTGATGTGTGTGGTTTTAATGATGTCGTTATTAATTGGCTGTGGTCAAAATTCGGACTCATCTGATGATGCAGGGAAAGAAAGTCCGCAGACAGAGACGGCATCGTCGAGTAAGGCAGGTACAGGGGAGATTCTATCTACTAGTCCTAATGGAGAAGTGGCCTCACCGGCATCGGAGTTAGAGTTAACAGAAGAAGAGAAGGCTCAGGTAAGAGAAGGGAACTACACAGCAGCGGTTGCGCTTCATTATGGTGGTAATGACTGGTCAACATCTCAGGTGAAAGGGTTAACGGATACTTTTGCTGAACTAGGGATAAAGATTGTGGCCACAACGGATGCAAACTTTTCAGCAGAGCAGCAGGTGTCTGATATCGAAACGATTATGGCGAAGAAACCGGACATTTTAGTTAGTTTACCGACGGATGCAACTGCGACTGCCGACGCATACAAGAAGGCGGCAGAGTCAGGTATCAAAATTGTGTTCATGGATAACATTGCAAAGGGAATGAAAGCTGGTTCAGATTATGTGAGCTGTGTTTCGGCGGACAATTACGGAAATGGATTAATTGCCGCAGATTTGATTGGTGAAAAGTTAGGTGGCAAAGGAAAAGTAGGTGTTATTTACTATGAAGCAGACTACTTTGTGACTAATCAACGCTTAGAAGCTTTTGAAGCGCAAATGGCAGAGCAGTATCCTGATATTGAAATTGTTTCTAAATTAGGTTTTACGGATGAAAATGGGTGTGCGGAAATTGCTGATGCTATGTTGACGCAGAACCCTAACATTGAAGCTATTTTTGCACACTGGGATATTCCGGCTGAAGGAGTGCTGTCAGCTTTAAGAGCAGCAGGGCGTGAAGATGTATATCTAAGCACTATAGATTTAGGAAACAATATTGCAAAAGAGATTGCTGAAGGTAATGTTTTGGGTGTTGGTGCACAACTTCCGTACGACCAAGGTGTTGCCGAGGCTACGCTAGCAGCATACGCCCTGTTAGGGAAAGAAACGCCTCCATACGTGGCAGTTGCGGCAAAACGGGTAGAGAAAAGCAATATTTTAGAAGGGTATACGGATGTTTTTCATGTAGAGGCACCGGACTGGCTTAAAGACGCAGCAAAATAGAAATGAGAAGCGGAGATAGATATGGCGAAATATGTATTAGAAATGCAAGGTATTAACAAGAGTTTCGGTGTACCGGTTTTAAAAGATGTGGACTTTAAACTAAAGAAGGGTGAAGTGCATGCGTTAATTGGCGGGAACGGTGCAGGAAAATCGACGCTTATGAAGATTATGACCGGAGTTTATACGAAAGATGCGGGAAGAATTCTGGTTGAGGGAAGCGAGAAGAATATCCATAATACTCACGATGCAAGGAAATATGGTATTGGCATGATTTTTCAAGAACTTTCCTTAGTACAAACTATGACGGTGGCGGAGAATATTTATCTAGGTGATGAAGTTGTAGTAAACGGCTTTCGTGATGCTAAGTTCATGAATAGGCGAGCTAAAGAAGTGCTGGAAGAGCTGGGGATCGAAGTGGATCCCCAAACGAAAGTCGACTCATTAAGCGTGGGATTGAGTCAAATGGTTGAGATTTCCAAGGCAGTTGCCAAGGATGCGAAGATTTTAGTTTTTGATGAACCGACAGCTTCTTTATCGGAGGCGGAAACGCGTCAACTTTTTAAGATGATTGAAGAACTAAAAGAAAAGGGTGTTTCGATAGTATATATCTCTCACAGAATGAGTGAAATCATGGAGATTGCTGACTCACTTACCGTGCTTCGAGATGGCGCAGTGGTGCATACTGGTGCGATAGCGGATATCGATTTAGACGGTATTATCACGCATATGATTGGTGGCGCGGCTAATAAAAAATTCGACTGGGTTGAAAGAAAGTATGACGAGAAAGGCGAAGATATTTTGACCGTTGAGCATTTACGTGTGAATGAGAAGATATCAGATATTTCCTTTTCCTTGAAAAAGGGGGAGATATTGGGATTTGCAGGTTTGATGGGAAGCGGTCGTACAGAGATTTTAGAAACACTATTTGGACTTACGAAAAAACAAGCAGGTTCTATCAAACTTAAAGGCAAAGAATTAAACCTTAAGAGTACCAAAGATGCAGTTCGGGAAGGATTGGCGTTGATTCCGGAGGATCGGAGAAAGAAAGGCTTGGTCTTGATACATTCTCTTAAAGCGAATGCAATCCTACCAATTGTAGGAAAGCTACGAACGAAAGGTATCTTTATTGATGAAAAAAGAGCGAATAAGCTGGCGGAGGATAACGTTCGCGAGTTAAATGTTCGAACCGATGGCATTCACAAGCGAATAAACCTGCTTTCGGGTGGTAATCAGCAGAAAATAGTCATTGCCAAGTGGTTAAACGTTCACCCGGAAGTGATGATGTTAGATGAGCCGACCGCAGGTGTAGACGTTGGTGCTAAAGCAGAAATAATCGATTTAATCCGTGGGTTTGCGGACACTGGAAAAGGCGTGCTGTTCGTGTCTTCGGAGTTAACTGAGCTCATGGCGGTATGTGATCGAATAATTGTGCTATATGATGGAAAGATTACGGGTGAGCTTAATAGACGAGATATGAATACGGAGGTGGAACTTCAACATGCAATTCAACAAAAGTAAGAAAAATATTGAATGGGATAAATATATGGTATACATCATCTTTGTTGCTGTGTTTATCTTGTTCGCAATTATACTAAGTGACGAAGGTTTTTTGAATCCTAATAACCTGATCAATATTCTAAGGCAGACAGCGATGATATCGATTATGGCAGTAGCGGGAACTTTCGTTATGGCAGCAGGACAAATAGATTTAACGGTGGGGTCAATTACAGCGATGACTGCTATGTTCGTATCCTTGGTTATCCAATCGACAAATAGTATTCTTTTGGCGATTCTGGTTGGTTTAGGATTTGGCTGTGGTGTAGGATTTATCAATGGAATTTTGGTGACTAAACTCAAACTCCCGGCGTTTCTGGCTACCCTGGGAATGATGCAAATCGTTCGTGGTGGGGCGATGTGGATTACCGATACGGCAGCGGTTCCGATTACTAATACAACATTTAATAAAGTATTTGGAATTGGCGATGTAATGGGGATACCGGTTTTGGTGCTATGGACGATTTTATTCTATATTGTCGGAGTTTTGCTCTTTAACAAGACAGCTTTTGGTCGACATACCCTTGCGACTGGCGGTAATGAAATGTCGGCAATCTATAGTGGTATCAAAACGGCACGAGTAAAAATTATTGCTTTTACCATGTCAGGAGCTTTTGCCGCCTTTGCAGGATTGATGTACGCAGGCAGGATGCAAGCAGGACGTTATTCTTATGGAGAAGGCGATGAAATGTCAGTAATTGCCTCGGTTGTTTTAGGTGGGACTTCCATGGCTGGTGGTACAGGGTCGGTTGTCGGCGCCTTGTTTGGTTCGATTTTAATGGGAATTCTAAATAACGCTCTTATTTTAGCAGGGCTAAGCTCGGCTCAACAGACAATGGTAAAGGGAGCAATTATCATTATCGCCGTAGCGATTAGTAATTTGACTCAAAGAAAAAAGAATAATTAGTTTATAAATTAGGAGGTAGAATAAAAATGAAGAAATTAAACATTGGATTAGTTGGCGCGGGATTTATGGGAAAAGCGCATGTGGTTGGTTACTCAAATATGCCTAAACTATTTTGGCCAGCTCCAGCAATGCCGGTTTTTAAAACAGTGTGTGACATCGTTCCAGAAATTGCCGAAGAGGCCAAAGAAAGATTTGGGTTTGAACGTTGTTGTACAGATTGGCACGATATTGTAAACGATCCAGAGATTGATGTGGTTAGTATTTGTACCCCGAACAATGCTCATGCAGAGGTGGCGATTGCTGCTCTTGAAGCAGGAAAGCACGTGATTTGCGAAAAGCCGATAGCATCTAAACTTGAAGATGCAAAAGCGATGGCTGAAGCTGCGAAGGTGGCTGCTGATAAAGGCATTGTAAGTATGAATGCATATCAATATCGCCGAGTGCCGGCTATTGACTTGGCGAAAAAGTTTATCGATGAAGGTTCGATTGGAAAGATTCTAAACATTAGATGTACATATTTACAGAGTTGGTCCGCAGATCCGGATTCACCGCTATCATGGAGATTTCAGAAGGACATTGCTGGCGCGGGTACACTAGGAGATATTACTTCTCACGTGGTTGATATTGCCCAATATCTTGCAGGTGATATCGATGAGGTTGTATCAATGATGCAAACGTATATTA
Source organism: Aequitasia blattaphilus (assembly GCF_024721305.1). Lineage (GTDB taxonomy): Bacteria > Bacillota > Clostridia > Lachnospirales > Lachnospiraceae > Aequitasia > Aequitasia blattaphila. Next base: position 7,599 of record NZ_JAMXOD010000039.1, read on the forward strand.
AAGAAAGGCCAGTTCAAGAAGGTGGCGTTGATTTACTTGGCACAGTGAAGCTTGGAGCAGATGCTCCTCGCCAAGTGGTGGACGTAGATGATGAAAACTCCTTCTTGGTCAAATTCAAGAGTGGTGCTGTGGGAAGTATCGAGGCGACTAGAAATGCTTGGGGTCGCAACAACTTTATCACCATTGAGCTACACGGTACGGAGGGATCTTTAGCCTTTAATTATGAAAGATTAAATGAGTTACAGGTTTGTTTTGCAAAGGATCCGGATGATCGGCGCGGGTTCAAGACGATCTATACAGGTCCGGCTCACTTCCACGGTGAAGCGACTTGGAATATCCCGGGTATGAACATAGGTTACGGTGAGTTAAAAGCTATTGAAATGTATGAATTTGTTAAAGCGATTGCCGAGGGGTATCAACCATCGACGAGCTTTGAAGTGGGATACAGAATTGAAAGAGTATGTGAAGCAGTTGCGGAGTCGGCTGAAAATAAGAAGTGGGAAAAGGTTCGCGATTAACCAAGGAACAGTTTTGTGGGATGGAGTCTGCCGTTTGGCAGGCTCTGTTTGCCAAAAAAGAAGAAAACAAATTTGCGCAAGTGAAATTGACTTTGCCTTGTGTGAATTATATAATGAGTGATAAGTGATGATAAAAATCAGAAAAGCGAGGATCAATATATGGCAACGATTAATGATATTGCTAAAAAGGCTAATGTTTCGACCTCGACTGTATCCCATGTCGTAAATAAAACCAGATTCGTGAGTCCAGAGCTAGTTGAACGCGTTGAGCGAGCGATCGCGGAATTGGATCACCCACCCAATTTTGTAATTAAAAAAACTTCTAAAAAAGTGCCCTTAGAAGTGGGGAAATATATCTTGATTCTCCTTACTGATCAAGGAAGTAATTTTCAGCGCCAAGTAGAGAGACAGGTTGAATTACATTTGAAGAATACGGAGTATACACCGATTGCCATGAAATGCATTGACGATGTGGCGGCGATAGAAGGATTTATAAAACCGTTGTTGGAATCGGACTCGGTCTCAGGTGTTATCGTTTTTCCTGATGATAACAATATCTTACTGAGGCAAATCTTAGGTAAGCACAAGGTGCCGGTTGTTGTTCTTGGACATGAGGTAGAAGGGTATCTGGCGGATGTGATTTCGTCGGATACGGCGGGTGGAGCCTTTAAGGCGGTGAAACATCTTATAAATAAGGGGCATGAAAGAATTGCTTTTCTTGGTAGTGGCAAAGAGCGTTCGTCCATGCGGTTAGATGGATATAAAAAATGCCTTGAAGAATATGGTATATCATACCGAGAAAACTATGTGTTTTCTTCGCTGGAAAATGAACGACAGGTTTTTGATACGCTTGACCAGTTGCTGAGCGGAGCGGAGATGCCCACAGCGATTTTTGCAGCTAATTACGCGGTGGTTGTGCCTCTTCTGAAATATGTGGAAGCGCATAATATCTTATGCCCAGATGAGATATCAATTGTAAGTTTTAATAACTTTGAATGGGCACCCTTGCATTCACCGGCGATTACGACGATTGAACAAGATGTGGAAGAAACCGGAAGACTAGCTGTGGCGACCTTACTGCAAAGGGTGCAGAATCAAGAATATGCGAATTTGCCTGTAAACAAAAATATCTACCAGCATCACCAACTAGGTACGCAAATTGCGGTGCGTTCATCTACAGGTGGTATAGGTCGTGGTCCCTTTGGGGAAAGGGCGGCTCAAGCAGGAGAAATAATTTTGTCGGAGAGTGAAGTGGAAGCTCTGAGACAGAAGAAGCTCACGGCAGCGATTTGTTTTCATTATGCGGGAAAAGCATGGATGGAATTACACCAAAGAGGGATTAGAGACGTTTTTGATAACTTAGGAATCTCGCTGATTTCAGTTACGGATGCTCATTTTGATTCAGAGTTGCAGTGTCGGCAGCTAGACAGTCTTCAGATATTAAAACCCGATATTGTTATTGCTATTCCAACGGATAATCAAAAGACTAGCGCTGCGTTTAAGCGGGTCGTTGACAGTGATTCGAAACTAGTTTTGATTACTAATGTCCCCGACGGTTTGACGCCGGATGATTATGTTACTTGTGTTTCTGTAAATGAACGATCTCATGGCCAAAACATGGGGCATGGGTTAGGTGAATACATGAGTAAACATAACTTAAAAAATTATGGCATGGTTATTTATGATGCGAATTTCTATGCAACTAATCAGCGGGATAATGCGGCAAAGCAGGTAATGAGCGAAGAGTACCCCGAGCTACACCTGTGCCAAGATTTAAAATTTACAAATGAAGAAGAAGTTTATAAGAAAACCTGTGAATTTGTAAATCGATATCCAGAAGTGGAAGCGTTTTACGTGTCTTGGGATGGACCGGCGATGGAAGTGCTAGCGGCGTTGTCGGATATGGGACGTTCAGAAGTTGCCATTATTACCAGCGATTTGGATAGCGCGGATGCGCTGAATATGGCAAAAGGCGGTATGATAAAAATGTTGAGTGCTCAATGTCCTTATGAACAAGGACAAGCAATTGCCTGGGCAGCAGGAAACGCGATGTTGGGAAAAAAGACTCCTTCTTTTATTGGGGTTGAACCGGTTAGCGTTACGCCGGATAATTTGTTGAAATCATGGAAACGCATTTTTAAGGAGAATCCAAGCGCGGAGCTAGTTCAAGCTTTTAAAGAAAATCCAAATTATGTAACGACAGAAGAAGATTAATAATATATAAAAATGGAGCCTTTATCTAGAGGCTCCGTCTTTTTTTTACGGCTCTATGTCAAGTGTTGGGGTGGGATGCTAACGCATCCTGCTCTGGCTCAGGCATAGAGCCGTTTTTAATGTTTCATGGGCATATGCCTATTTTTAGATACACAAATAAAACCTACCACCAAATGTGATTAAATCTTAGTCACAATGTAATATTCGGTTGCGAAATCGTTCAAAGTTACGGAAGCC
>NZ_JAMXOD010000004.1 GCF_024721305.1 Aequitasia blattaphilus
GAAAGAACTGAGAAAGCGATGGAAGAACTTCGTAAAGCAGGATATATTCAATAGTGAATCTATGTAAGGGTGTAGTAAATGATTTTAAACTTTGCTGCACCCTCTTTTTTTTTGGTGGTTCCCGTGCTATAATCTTCTATTACAGGAGTAAAAAAATGAGAGTTGAACCAATTTTAAAGGATAAGGAAGATTTCTTGGATGTGCTGCTAATTGCAGACCAGGAAGAAGGCATGGTACGGCAGTACCTGGAAAAGGGAGAGTTGTTTGCTCTTTATGACGATGAAGTCTTAAGGGCTGCTTGTGTTGTCGTCTTATTGAATAATCGGAAATGTGAATTAAAGAATATCGTTACACTGGAAGAAGACAGAAACAAAGGGTATGGAAGTTATTTAGTGAACTATATATGTGAGTACTATAGTGGTACCTGTGATTTAATATATGTAGGAGCGGGAAACACAAAAGAAGCTTTGAATTTTTACCATAAGCTTGGGTTTGAAAATTCCCATATAAAAGCAAACTTTTTTATTAATTATTATCAGCAGCCCTTGTTTGAAAACGGGGAGCGGCTGCGAGATATCATTTATCTAAAAAAGCGATTGGAATCAGAGGTCAATGTAAAGCGAGTTGTAGATTTGGCTTTAAAGGCAGGGGAACTACTTTTGCAGTATGGAGGAGAAATTTTTCGTGTAGAAGAGACAATTACCAGGGTGTGTAATCGTTTCTTCGTAGATAAGGTTGATACTTTTGTGATTAGCCATGGTATATTTATTAGCGCTCGTAATGGTGAAAATGATGTATATACCAGGGTAAAGCATGTTCCCCTATCGGGAGCTAACCTGGAAATTGTAGCAAAAGTAAATGAGTTATCCCGAGAAATTTCAGCAGGGAAAGTAGATATTGATGAAGCCTTTAAGCGATTGGATCAAATCGAAAACACCTTGCCGGTAAGGGCACGATATCGTGTTTTGGCTGGAGGATTGGGAAGTGGATTTTTTGGATATTTGCTGAGTAATGGAGCGCTGGTTGAAAGTATTATCGCATTTTTTATCGGATGCATTTTATACGTATGGGTTCTATTCGCAAAAAAGCATAATGTCCCAAAGATTATATTAAACATTATGGGGGGGATTATTATTACCACCTTGGCATTAGCAGCAACCAATATTCCTCTTTTTGCCTCTCAGCCTAAAATGGATCCGATTATTATAGGGGGAATTATGCCGTTGATTCCAGGAGTTGCATTTATTAATTCAATACGTGATATTGCAGATGGTGATTTCTTGTCTGGAACGGTTCGTATGATTGATGCCTTGCTGGTCTTTGTATATATTGCAATAGGAGTCGGGGTGGTTCTGGGGATTTTTGATGGTATGATAGGAGGGCTGCTATTATGATATGGGATATTTTCTTGAATGTTGTATGTCCTTTTATGGGTACAATTGCATTTGCTGTCTTATTCAGTGTTCCATCAAAATACTTTATAAGCTGCGGGCTTACAGGGTTAATGGGCTGGCTTGCTTATTATTTCACAGAACCCTATGTATCCATAGCAATTGCCTCTTTTTTTGGAGCATTGGTAGTGGTTTTAATATCCCGAATTTTAACCGTTCGAAAAAAATGTCCCATTACAATTTTTTTGGTTGCGGGAATTTTCCCCCTGATTCCAGGATCAGGAGTTTATTATACTGCTTATTATTTAGTTACTAATCAGTTAAACCAAGCGGCATTTAAAGGCTTGGAATCTTTGAAAATAGCGTTTGCAATTGTAATAGGAATCGTTGTTATTGTATCAATTCCCAGACAATTTTTTAGTATAGAGTACTGGGTTCGTAAATGGAAAAGAAAAGGAGAGTTTAAAAATGACTAAAGTGAGAACAAGATTTGCACCAAGTCCAACAGGAAGAATGCATGTGGGGAACCTGCGTACAGCACTCTATGCATATTTAATTGCAAAACATGAAAAAGGAGATTTTATTCTTCGTATAGAGGACACAGATCAGGAGCGATTTACAGAGGGTGCATTAGAGATTATCTATCATACTTTAGAAGAGACCAAACTGGAACATGATGAAGGTCCTGATAAAGATGGAGGAGTTGGTCCTTACGTACAAAGTGATAGAAATAAAGAAGGTATCTATGAAAAGTATGCAAAGCAACTGATCGATAGTGGACATGCATATTATTGTTTTTGTGATAAAGAAAGATTAGAGTCCTTAAAAACACAGGTATCCGATGGGGGAGTTGAGATTGTTATGTATGACAAGCACTGCTCCAAACTCTCGAAGGAAGAAATTGAAAAGAATTTAGCAGAAGGAAAGCCTCATGTGGTACGTATTAACATGCCAACAGAGGGGACGACAGTTTTTCATGACGAAATTTATGGAGATATTGAAGTTCCCAATAATGAGCTAGATGATATGATTTTAATGAAATCGGATGGATATCCTACTTACAATTTTGCGAATGTTATTGATGACCATTTAATGGGAATTACACACGTTGTAAGAGGAAATGAGTATTTGTCTTCTGCTCCAAAGTATAATCAATTGTATCAGGCATTTGACTGGGAAGTACCTACCTATGTACACTGTCCTTTGATTACAGATGAGAACCATAAAAAATTAAGTAAAAGATTAGGTCATTCTTCCTATGAAGATTTAGTTGAGGCTGGATTTGTCACAGAAGCAATTGTAAACTACGTGGCTTTACTGGGATGGTCACCATCAGATAATCAGGAAATATTCAGCCTGGATGAGTTGGTAGAGGCTTTTGATTATCGGCACATGAGTAAATCTCCCGCAGTGTTTGATATGGTTAAGTTAAAATGGATGAATGGTGAGTACTTGAAAAAAATGGAGTTTGATGATTTTTATAAGATGGCACTTCCGTACATAAAAGAGGCCATCACAAAAGATTATGATTTGAAAAAAATTGCTTCACTCATCAAGACTCGCATTGAGACATTCCCGGAAATCAAAGAGCAGGTTGATTTCTTTCAAGAGCTTCCAGAGTATGACATTGCGATGTACAGCCATAAAAAAATGAAAACCAATGCTGAAACTGCAAAAGAAGTATTGATTGATATTCTTCCAAGGCTGGAAGTACAGGAAGATTATTCCAATGATGCATTATATGAAGTTTTAAAGACCTATGTGGATGAAAAAGGATATAAAAACGGGTATGTAATGTGGCCAGTCCGTACGGCTGTATCTGGAAAGCAAAACACGCCAGGGGGAGCAACGGAAATCATGGAAATAATAGGCAAAGAAGAGACGATTGCACGTATCAAAAAAGGAATCGAGCTGTTAGGATAAAAGGATGAATTTAAATAGAAGTCAGGAGAAGGCAGTTGCCCATGAAAATGGGCCTTGTCTTGTAGTTGCGGGTCCTGGTTCGGGAAAAACCTATACCATAGCAACACGAATTAAATATTTGATTCAAACTTGTAAAGTAAGGCCAGAAGAAATTCTGGTCATTACTTTTACAAAAGATGCGGCAAAAGAAATGAAAAATCGCTATTGCCACATGAATCAGGATAACCTACATTCAAATGAAATTACTTTTGGAACTTTTCACGGTGTGTATTACAGCATTTTAAAGAGAAATTATTCTTTCAATGAAAAGAGTATACTGACGGAAAAAGAAAAGTTTATACTGATTAAAGGAATAATCGAACAAAAGGGTCAGTTTAAAGGGTATTCTTTAGAGGATTTTGATGAATTAGTTTTCGGACTTTTGCAGGATATTGGGAAGATTAAAAATGGCCTTGTGACCCTTGCTGATATGGAAGAGAAGAAAAGGGGCAGAATACCGGTTGTAGAGGTGTACAAGGACTACCAAAGGCTTAAAAAGAAGGAAAATAAAATAGATTTTGAAGATATGATTTTACTCTGTTACAAGCTGTTTCAAAATAATTCGGAAGAGCTTTTATTTTGGCAGAAAAAATTCAAGTATATTCTGGTGGATGAGTTTCAAGATGTTAATAAGGCTCAGTATGAAGTCTTAAAATTGCTTGCGTTACCAGAGAATAATCTCTTTGTAGTAGGAGATGATGATCAAGCTATTTACGGATTTCGAGGAGCAAAGCCAGGTATTATGGAGGATTTTTTACAGGATTATCCAAAGGCAGAGCGATACGATTTAAATGTGAACTACCGCTCCACCAAACACATAATCCGAAATTCCATGAAGGTAATCTCAAATAACAAAAAACGTTTAGCCAAGGATATTATGGGAAGAAAGGACTCGAAGGAAACGGTACATGTACAAGAGGTGAAGGATGTACATGAGGAGAGTGAGTACTTAATAGAAATGATTCGCAGATATCTGGAAGAAGGAGTTCAACCAGAGGAGATTGCTGTTTTGTACCGAACGCATATGGAGGTTCGCGTTCTGAAGGAAAAATTGGAAGGCCAGATGATTCCTTTTCAAATGAGCGACCACATTCCAAACATCTATAATCATTTTACGGTAAAAGACATTGTTGCTTATTTGCGTTTGGCGGCAGGAGAAAGAAGCCGTAAATTATTTATTCAGATTGGGAATAAGCCTCTGCGCTATCTATCCAGACATAGTTTTACGAAAGAGGAAGTGAGTTTTAGAGATTTGAAGAATTATTACGTAAATCAGGATTGGATGCATAAGCGTGTCGAGGAGATGGAACGAGATATTCGAAATTTATCAGGGAAGTCCCCTTATTTAGCAATTTCTTATATTCGAGAGAAAATGGGATATGACAAGTATTTGATTGAGTATAGTAAAGAGAGAAACCTGGAGCCGGGAGAATTTCTGGTGAGATTAGATGAAATTCAGGAGCTTTCCAAATCATATACAACAGTATATGAATGGCTGGATCACATTGATGAATCTTATAAGCAAAAACAGAAGAAAGAGACGAAGGGTATTATTTTGTCATCGATTCATGCATCAAAGGGATTGGAATACTCTGTGGTTTTTATTTTACGCAGTAACGAAGGCAGTATACCTCACAGGAAAGCAGAGACAAGGGCGGAGATAGAAGAAGAAAGAAGATTGTTTTATGTGGCAATGACAAGAGCCAAAGAAAAACTTATTATAACCTATATAAAAGAACAAAGAGGAAAGGATTTAAATCCTTCCCTCTTTGTAAAAGAGTTATTAAAACCTTTATGATTCTTCTGTTTCGTCAAATTCTAACGTATCGAGCCATTCGTCGAAGGCGTCTGCTACGATTTCATATTCCTCATCAGATTCAATGTTTAGAAGTTCAGGCTCTTCGTCTCCAGCTTGTATAAAGCGATATAAGAAAACCTCACCATCTTCGTTATCGCCATCTTCATCCAAAGGAAGAAGGGCAATATACTCTTTATCTTCTACTTCAAAGAGTGTTAAAACTGCACAGGTAACCTCTTCATCATTTTCAAGTGTTAGTGTTACAAGCATGTCATTATCTTGATTCATAAGCATCTCCTTTTTTTCTCTTTTTTCAACAATAACAAATGGCGGAGGAAAATGCAAGTTTCTTTAACTGGTAGCAAAAAAGCAGGAAATAGTGTAGAATGTTTATGTGTTTTAAGGAACGCACAGGAGGATGGAAAATGAAAAAACAATATAGAAGTATTTTTTTGTTGCTAATTGTCGTTCTGAGTCTGTCTTTAATAGGATGTAAGAAAAATGTAGGGACAGCAGAGGACAATCCAGTAAAGGAAGAAGAGGCTAAAGAAGAGAAAGAAAAGGATGAGACGGTTGAAAAGACGAAAATAGGAATATCAGTTGTAAACCTTGACAATCCGTTTTACAGTGTTATTTATCAATCCATATCTGAGGAAATAGAAAAAAGTGAGGACTTGTTGGTGGTTGCGAAAGATCCAGGTGGAGACGCACAGAAGCAGGAAGAACAAATTCTTGAAATGATAGATGGTGGAATAGAGCTGCTATTTCTTTCCCCAGTTAATTGGGAAGAGATTACTCCTTCGCTGGAGGCATTAAAGGAAGCAGGAGTTAAAGTTATTAATGTGGATTCAAGAGTTAAGGAAACGGAGCTGACAGATGCTTATATAGGCTCAGATAATGTAACGGCAGGGATACTCATAGGAGAGGATATGATAAAACGTTTCCAGGAAGGTGGAAAGATTGCCATCATAGAAACGAAAGGACAAAATGCCATTACCGATCGTATGAAAGGATTAGAGGAAACCATTGCAAAGGCAGAAAAAGGTTTTGAAGTAGTTGGAAGAAGCAGTGGTTTGGATTACGATTCATTAAAGTCTTATGCCAAAGAACTTCTGGTTGCTAACCCAGATATAGATGCAATTATATGCGGAAATGATCAGATGGCATTAGCGGTAAATGAAGGAGCAAAAGAGGCAGGGAATACCAAGGTTGAAATTTATGGTGTGGATGGTTCCCCCGACAGTAAAAAGGAGTTAATTAAAGAGGATACAAGGATTGTGGCTACTGTGGCACAATCCCCCATAAATATGGGAAAGAGTGCCTATAAAATAGCAAGGCAAATGCTTGAAAAAGAAGAGTATGAGAAGGAAACCTTAGAAACAGTTTTTTTGATTACAAAAGATAATGTAGATGCATACGGTGCAGACGGGTGGCAATAATGGAAAAAAGCGAAGGCAGTGTACTTCCCTTTGGGGTAAAGGAAACAAATGAAGGAGTTAATTTTTCTTTGGCAGTGAAAAATAAGGTACAGCAGGTAAGTCTTCTTCTTTACAAAAAAGAAGCAAAAGACCCGGTGCATAAGCTGCCTATGTTTAATCCAATTGGCAATATGTGGACTCTTATGTTAAAGCATGTAGAGGATAGGGAGTATGAATACAATTATTTAATTGATACAGAAGTTTGTCTTGACCCATATGTAGAAGAAGTAACAGGGCGGGAGAAATTCGGAGAAAAAGTTTCAGAGGAAGATTGTAGATTAAGAGGAAAGGTTTTTTCAAAACCCTATGACTGGGAGGGAGACGTTCCACTGAATCTGCCTTACCACAGTGTGATTGCCTACAGTCTTCATTTGAGAGGATTTACAAAGCATTCTTCCTCAGGAGTGAAAAGGAAAGGGACATATCTTGGGCTGGTGGAAAAAATCCCATATCTGACAGAGCTTGGAATCAATCAAATTCATTGTATGCCTTTGTATGACTTCGTGGAAAATCAGAGTTATCAGAATTATTGGGGATATGGAGAAGGGAATTTCTTTGCGCCAAAACCAACCTTTGCTGCTCATAAGGAAGGAAAAACAGAACTAAAAGATATGATAAAAGCTTGTCATAAAGCAGGAATAGAAGTAATCCTTGAAATGCCATTTACAAATCAAACATCTTATCAGTTGATGATAGATTGTCTGAGATATTATGTTATGGAATATCATGTAGATGGATTTATCATCAATCCGGAAATATTGTCCAGAGAGTCTCTGCTGAGTGATGGTGTGATTAGTAGTGTTAAAATTATGTACCATGATCTAAGCTACCAGACGGTTATGCGTCGATTTTTAAAAGGGGATGAAGGAATGGTACAGGATGCAATGTACCAAAGCCGGAGATTTTCAGGAGCGGAGGGAACCTATAATTATATTACGAATCAAAATGGATTCACGTTATTGGATTTGGTTTCTTACGATGGAAAACACAATGAAGGAAATGGAGAGGGAAACTCAGATGGTCCTGTGTTTAACTACAGCTGGAACTGTGGAGCGGAAGGACCCAGTCGTAAAAAAGCTGTGAGGGAGCTACGGCAAAGACAAATCAGAAATGCATTTTTCCTGCTTTTAACATCTCAAGGGGTGCCTTTGATTTTAGCGGGAGATGAGTTTGGAAATTCTCAAAAAGGAAATAACAATGTGTACTGCCAGGACAATCCTATTGGGTGGGTAGATTGGAGTGTTTTCGAAAAAAACAAGGAAACCTATCAGTTTGTAAAAGAGTTGATTGCATTTCGGAAGTCTCATCCAATTCTGCATTCCAGTCAGGCGTTAATAGGACAGGATCAGATAAGCTGCGGTGTACCAGATGTATCTTATCATGGAGAAAGCGCGTGGATAGTTCCCAAAGATATTGCCAGCAGACACTTCGGGGTGTTTTACTGCGGAAAATTAGAAGAGGATAATGACATATATATTGCATATAATATGCACTGGCTGAGTCACAAGTTTGCAATCCCGGCAGGAGAGAAGGCAAAGGAATGGTATTTGGCAGCATCAACAAAGGATGGTGTCCTTGAAAAGCCACTGCTACTGAAAAATCAGCGAATGATAGAACTTGAAGAAAGAACAATATGGATTTTGGTGGAAAAATAATGAAGATATTAAAACACTTACACACAATTAATACGCATAAGCTAATGGTCATGAAAATGCTGTTTAAAGTAGGCCTTTATAAGCAAGGATTGTTACATGATATGTCGAAATATACCTATACGGAGCTACGCGTTGGAGCGAAGTATTATCAAGGATATAGAAGTCCGAACAATGCAGAGAGAGAAGCGCTTGGCTATTCAAGCGCGTGGCTTCATCATAAAGGAAGAAACAAGCACCACTTTGAGTATTGGATTGATTACAGTACAAATAAGGAAAGCGCATTCGAAGGGATTCGAATGCCGGTTCGATATGTGGTGGAAATGTTTGTCGATCGTGTGGCAGCATCGAAGACATATCAGAAAGAGAATTACAGGGATGACCATCCCCTGTTTTATTATGAACAAGGGGTGAAAAAATTAGGAAATATGATTCATCCAGATACGTCAAAGCTATTACATCATTTGCTAAGGAAGCTGGCAAAGGAAGGCGAAAAGGAAACCTTTCGCTATATTCGGAAAGAGATACTAAAAAAATGATTTTGTTATTGACATCTACTTGGTATTCATAGTATTATATCTCTTGGACAACAAATAAGTTGTTAAGCGGAAGTGTCGGAACTGGCAGACGAGCAAGACTAAGGATCTTGTGAGCAATGCGCTCGTGTGGGTTCAAGTCCCATCTTCCGCAGTAGTTCTAGGTTACTATATTTCTTTATTATAAAGGAATGTGGTGACCTTTTTTGAATCTGTAAAACTCCGCTATTGATAGTATAGCTTTCCTACAAGATGATAAATTGGTTTGAAAAGATATAAGGTAATAAAGAAGTTAGCAACACCATGTATGATGTCAAAAGGAATCCCGGAAATCCACCATGCAAGCATACCGCCAATGCCACCAGCAAACAGATAAGGAATCGAGCATAAGAAGCCGAAAGAAAGTCCAAAGAAGCCGCTGACAAGAGACCAAACAAGAACACTTTTGTTTTTTTTCAGGGCTATGACAATTATGCAAAGAATCGTCCAGACATACAGATACATAAACCACCAAATGCCAAATCCATAGAACAGACCTTCTAAAAGAGCGAAGCCATAGATTACATATAAGGTTTTCCATTTATATACAAGAGAAAAAACGATGATAAGTAAGGAAATAACCTCTATATTAGGGAGAAAGCCCAAAGAAATCTGCAGTACAACAAGAAGGGCAGCACTTAGTGACAGTACTGCCAGTTCCTTGACGGTTAATCCCTTTTTTGTTTTATGACTACTCTGTTGTATAGGCAATCTCAAATTCATCTCCATCCTCTACAGGCTGTGTGGATATTCCATAATTGCAATATTCACCATTGACTGAAAAGGCCCAATAAGCCCCTTTATCTTCAAATTTAGCGATTTCCCCATTGACTTTTTCGACGACAAATCCATATTCACCATCAACGCCGTCATAAGTTAGATCTTTGGCTTCATCCATAACTTCTTGTAAGTACTGGCTATTCGTTTTGAGCGTATAGTCGGTTTTCGCTCCGGATTTCGAAATAACAGTCAGGGTTACATTTTTTGCTCCTTGCTGTGTTTTTGGCTTTTGTGTGGTATACACAATGAGAAGCGCTGAGATTATGACGAGGAACGAAATCACTCCCAGTATAATTTTTTTTGATACATTTTTTTTCATAATGGGACTCCTTTGAAGATATTATAGTGTATTAAAAAGAGAATGGATAGTAATTATTTTAGGAATTTTGTATTTTGTACATGAAATTCTCCCATTTTATTGGGAAAATGAGCCAAGATAGTGTATACTATACTATGTATGTTGAAACGAAAACTAGGAGGTTGCCTATGCCAAAAGATTATCGTAGTCAAATGGAAATACTAATACCGAAACTTTCAATGCTTCAAAGAGAGCTCAAAGATTTGGAAGTTCCGGTGATGATTGCTTTTGAAGGCTATGGAGCTTCAGGGAAAGGTGTGCAGATCAGCGAGTTGATTCAGGCGCTGGATCCCAGAGGATTCGAAGTGTTTCCTGTAAAAACGGAAACGAGAGAAGAGAAACTTCGCCCATTCCTTTGGCGATTTTGGAGTAAGCTTCCTGAGAAAGGACGTATCTCCATTTTTGATAGCAGCTGGTATCGCAAAGTATTAATTGACCGGTTTAACAAGAAGGTGAAAAAGGCAGAGGTAGCAAGAAGCTTTGAATCGATTCGGGAGTTTGAAAAACAGTTAACGGATGACGGAATGATTTTGATTAAAATCTTTCTTTCGATTACAAAGGAAGAACAAAGCAAGCGTTTTAAAAAACTTTTAAAAAACAAGGATACTGCATGGCGGGTTAGTGCAGGGGATTTAGAAAGAAATCATAAATTCAAGAAGTACAAAAAAATGAACGAAGAAATGCTTGAGGAAACAGATACCTACTGTGCTCCTTGGATTCGAATCGATGGAAATGACAGAAAAAATGCAACCCTTAACATATATAAAAATGTTATTACTATTTTAGAACAGGAAGTTGAAGTAAGAAAAATCGGAAAAAGCATTACAGAGTATCCAGGAAACAATCGGGAATATATAGGAGAGAAAATTCTTGCTAAATCTGATTTAAGTTTAACGTTAGATCGAGACACATATAAAAAGAAATTGAAAGAGTTACAAAATAAAATAGAAAGGCTTCACAATGAGCTGTATTATCGAAGGATTCCCCTTGTGATTGGTTTTGAGGGCTGGGATGCCGGAGGTAAAGGAGGGGCAATTAAGCGCCTGACAAAGAAAATGGATCCAAGAGGATATGTGGTGCATCCTACAGCGGCACCAAATGCAGTCGAAAGACAGTATCACTATTTGTGGAGATTTTGGAATGACGTTCCGAAAGCAGGGCATATTACGATATTTGATCGTACATGGTATGGTCGGGTAATGGTCGAGAGAATTGAAGGATTTGCAAAACCTTCGGAATGGCAAAGAGCCTATAAAGAAATGAATGATATGGAACGTGATTGGGCCGATTTTGGCTGTATTGTCTTAAAATTCTGGCTCAATATAGATAAAGATGAGCAGGAGAGACGTTTCAAAGAAAGACAGAACAATCCGGACAAGAGTTGGAAGATAACGGATGAGGATTGGAGAAACCGGGAAAAATGGGATCAATATGAAGAAGCCGTTGATGAGATGCTTCTTCGTACTTCAACAACCTATGCACCATGGATTGTTGTGGAAGGAAATTGCAAATATTATGCTCGAATAAAAGTATTGGAAACCGTGGTAGAAGCAATTGAAAAGCGATTAAGCAAGGAGTCTAAATGACAATCAGAGAGCAGCTGGAGTTAAGAGAAATTGAATATCTGAGTCCCTACGCAACTTTGAGCAAGGACTCAAAGGGACGAAAAAGAGAAGAGTCAGAGTGTGATATCAGACCGGTTTTTCAAAGAGACAGGGATCGAATTTTGCACTGCAAGGCTTTTCGACGTATGAAACAGAAGACTCAGGTATTTCTATTACCAAAAGGCGATCACTATCGAACCCGATTAACCCACACACTGGAGGTATCTCAAAATGCCAGAACTTTGGCAAAAGCACTGCGTCTAAATGAAGACCTGGTTGAAGCGATTGCTCTGGGACATGATTTAGGACATACCCCCTTTGGACATGCTGGAGAGAGGGCGTTAAATGAGGTGAGTGAAAATGGATTCTCCCATAACGAACAGAGCATTCGCGTGGTGGAGAGAATCGAGCGTCACGGTCAGGGATTAAACCTTACCTGGGAGGTTTTGGATGGCATTGTGAATCATAAGTCCAGTAAAATGCCTCAGACCTTAGAAGGACAAATTGTGAGGCTTTCCGATAAAATCGCTTATATCAATCATGATATTGATGATGCAATGCGAGGCGGAATATTGAAAGAAGAAGATATACCACAAGAATATGCAGAGATTTTAGGATGCTCCAGTAAAGAGCGTTTGGACACGATGGTACACGATGTGATTATTCATAGTATGGATAAAGATAAAATACAGATGTCACAAGAAGTGAACAAAGCAACTATGGGATTACGTAAGTTTATGTTTGAACATGTGTATTTAAATCCAGTTGCAAAAGCGGAAGAAGATAAGGCAGTTGAAATGATAAAAAAACTTTTCGAGTATTATACATATCATCCTTGTCTTTTACCAGAGAAATATAAGAAGATGCTGGACGAACAAGAAAAAGATGTGGTTATTTGTGATTATATTGCAGGCATGACAGATAATTTTGCTGTTAAGATGTTTGAAGAATTTTTTGTTCCCAAAGCTTGGAGATTATAGAGACTGAAAAGAGGATGAGAATGTTTTATCCAGAAGAGATAATTGAGGAAGTTCGCTCCAGAAATGATATTGTGGATGTGATTTCCAGTTACGTCAAGTTACAAAAAAAGGGAAGTACTCACTTTGGATTATGCCCCTTTCATAATGAAAAAACCCCCTCTTTTTCTGTTAGTCAAGGAAAACAAATGTATTATTGTTTTGGGTGTGGCGCGGGAGGAAATGTGCTGACCTTCATAATGGAGTATGAGAATTACTCTTTCCCCGAGGCATTAAAAGTATTAGCAGACAGAGCGGGAATTGATTTACCGGAAGAAAACAACTCGAAAGAGGAAAAGAAAAAGTCGGATGAGAGATTGGTTCTGAAAGAAATTAATAAATTGGCAGCACAATTTTTCTATACCGCCCTTAGAAAAAACAACAGAGGGCTGGAGTATCTGGAAAATCGAGAAATTCAAAATGACACCATTGTGGAGTTTGGATTGGGATATTCTCCAAAAGACAGCAGAGAGCTGTATCGCTATTTAAAGAGTAAAGGGTATTCTGATGAGATTTTGTTGAAGTCCGGACTTTTTAGTGGGGATGAAAAAAATGGTGCTTATTGCAAGTTCTGGAATCGAATTATGTTTCCTATAATGGATGGGAATAATCGAGTAATTGGTTTCGGTGGACGGGTAATGGGCAGTGGTGAGCCCAAGTACTTAAACTCTCCGGAAACTCCAATTTTTGATAAGAGCCGTAATCTTTATGGACTGAATTTTGCAAGAAAGGCCAGAGCTCCCTATTTTCTTTTGTGTGAAGGGTATTTGGATGTAATATCCCTTCATCAAAATGGATTTCCAATGGCTGTTGCCTCATTAGGAACTGCTTTTACATCGGGGCAGGCATCGTTGATACGAAGATACGTACAAGAAATATATCTTACCTATGACAGTGATGAGGCAGGAACAAAAGCTGCGCTTCGCGCTTTGCCAATTTTGAAAGAAGCAGGGATATCTGCTAAAATAATACGGATGGAACCCTACAAGGATCCAGACGAGCTTTTGAAAAAGGCAGGTAGGGAAGAATTTGAGAAACGAATAAAAGAAGCCAGAAATGGATTTCTGTTTAGTCTGGAAGTTTTAGAGCGGGATTATGATTTGAATTCACCAGAAGAAAAAACAATGTTTTTTAAAGAGGTTGCCACAAGGCTGAGTAAGTTTGAAGAAGATATTGAACGAAATAACTATATTGAAGCAGTGGCGAGGTCTTATCATGTTGCCTACGAAGATTTAAAGAAATTAGTTGCGAAAACCGCCATTTCTTTAGGACAGGCAAAACCGGTGAACCGGCCGAAAAATTTAGACAAGGGTGCAAAGAAGGAAGAAGGAATTATTACAGCCCAGAAACTTTTGCTGACTTGGATTGCAGAAAATGAAGGTGTATTCCGTAGTTTAAAAGAATATTTGAAGGAAGAAAACTTTACAACACCTCTTTATCGGGAAGTTGCGAGAAAGCTTTACGAACAGTATGAAACAGGAGAGCCAAATCCTGCAAAGCTTATGAACTTTTTTACGGATGAAGCGGAGCATAAAGAAGTGGCCAGTCTTTTTCATACAAAGATAAGGGAGCTATCCACAAGTACAGAGCAGGAAAAAGCAATCAGGGATTCATTGATAAAGGTTAAGAATGCTTCGATTGAAAAAAATACAAAAGAGTTAGACCCCACCGATATGGAGGGATTACAAAGATTGATGAAAGATAAAAAGGAACTGCAGGAATTACAAAAAATCAAAATTCAGATTCAGGCAGAGTAAGAAAAGGAGAAGTGCTTAATGGAAGAAAACGTAGTAAAGTTTGAGGAACGTCTAAAGGAATTGGTGGTTTTAGGAAAGAAGAAAAACAGCATTCTTGAAATTCAGGAGATTAATGAGTTTTTCGTCGGAATAGAGCTTGAAACGGAGCATATGGAAAAGGTATATGAACGTCTGGAACTCAGTGGGATTGATGTTCTTCGCATTACAGCAGATGAAGAAGATATTGATGATGATGCAATTGAATTAACAGATGAAGAGGAGGTAGACGTTGAAAAAATCGATTTGTCTGTGCCAGATGGTATCAGCATCGAGGATCCGGTTCGTATGTATCTTAAAGAAATTGGAAAAGTCCCTCTTTTAACTGCAGAGGAAGAAGTAGAACTTGCAAAGCGTATGGCAGATGGAGATGAAGAGGCTAAAAAGCGTCTGGCAGAAGCCAATTTACGTTTGGTTGTAAGTATTGCAAAACGCTACGTAGGAAGAGGTATGCTTTTCCTGGACTTAATTCAAGAAGGGAATTTAGGCCTTATTAAGGCAGTTGAAAAATTTGATTACCACAAAGGATTTAAATTTTCCACCTATGCTACATGGTGGATTCGTCAGGCAATCACAAGAGCTATTGCGGATCAGGCAAGAACAATTCGTATTCCGGTTCATATGGTTGAAACAATTAATAAACTAATTCGTGTTTCCAGACAATTGCTTCAGGAGCTGGGGAGAGAACCAACGCCGGAAGAAATTGCCGCTAATTTAGACATGCCAGTAGAACGTGTTCGAGAAATCCTCAAAATATCGCAAGAACCGGTATCTTTGGAAACACCAATTGGTGAAGAGGAAGATAGCCACTTGGGAGATTTTATTCAAGATGATAATGTTCCGGTTCCGGCAGAGGCAGCTGCTCAGACTTTGTTAAAAGAGCAGTTAGACGAGGTTTTAGATACCTTAACAGAAAGAGAACAAAAAGTACTACGTCTTCGATTTGGTATGAATGATGGAAGAGCAAGAACTTTGGAAGAAGTGGGAAAAGAGTTTGATGTAACAAGAGAACGTATCAGACAAATTGAAGCAAAAGCCCTTCGGAAGCTGCGCCATCCAAGCCGCAGCCGTAAATTAAGGGATTATTTAGATTAGGAAAGAGGCGCCTATGGAACTATCAAAAAGACTGGCCATGATTGCAAGTCTTGTGACAGAGGGCGCCTCTGTTGCAGATATAGGAACGGATCATGGATACGTACCAATCTATTTAGTGAAAAATAATATTGCATCCAAAGCAATCGCAATGGATATTAATGGTGGCCCTTTATTAAGGGCAAAGGAAAATATTATAAAATATAATTTGGAGAATAAGATTGAAACACGCTTGTCAGACGGTTTAGAACAATTAGAACCAGGTGAAACGGACACCATCATTATAGCAGGCATGGGTGGCGATTTGATGATGGCTATTTTAGACAGGAAAAAGGAGGTCGTAAAAGAAGCGACTACTCTTATCCTTCAGCCACAATCCAAGTGGCCGCTATTTCGCAGATATCTCCACCACGAAGGCTTTAAGATTCAAAAGGAAGAGATGGTTTTTGAGGATGGAAAGTTCTATTTCATAATGCATGTGATGAAGGGTGAAGAAAAGCCTTATAGTGAAGTGGAAGAACACTTTGGAAGAAGACTTTTAGAAAGCAAAAATCCAATACTGTTAAACTATTTAAAAAGGGAATCTCAAATCAAAGAAAATATTTTAGCTTCTTTAGGAGAACAAAAAGGAGACAAGATTCAAAATCGTATAGAAGAAGTAAAAAAAGAAATCTTACTAATACGGGAGGCAGAAAAAGCTTATGAAATGTAGAGAGTTGATTAGAGAAATAGAAAAGCATTACAATAAGAGCTATGCACTCGAATGGGATAATGTTGGACTTTTAGTTGGAAGTTTTGATAAGAAGATTGAGAAAATCTATATTGCTCTGGATGCTACAGAGGAGGTGATTGATCATGCTATAGAATTTGGTGCTGATCTTTTACTTACTCATCATCCATTGATTTTTCAGTCTATGAAGCAGATAACGAATGAGAGTCTAAGTGGAAGAAAAATTCTTAAGCTGATCGAGAATCATATCTGCTGCTACGGGATGCACACGAATTATGATGTTTTAAAAATGGGAGACTTGGCGGGAGAAATATTCGGAATTAAGAGTTTAGAGCCCTTAGAAGTGACGTGTCTTGAGGAGAAGAAGGGAATAGGCACCATTGCTGATTTAGAGAAAGAAATAACGGTGAGAGAATGTGCAGATAAAATCAAGAAAAACTTTACCTTGAAGGAAGTACGCGTATTTGGCAGCTTGAATAAAATCATAAAACGTGTGGCTATTTCTCCCGGTTCTGGAACGCATATGATAGAACCGGCATTACAAAAGAAAGCAGACGTATTAGTGACAGGAGATATTGATCATCATACAGGAATAGACGCTGTTGATTCTGGACTGATTGTTATTGATGCAGGCCATTACGGTTTGGAGCATATATTTATAAAGGATATGGAGCAATATATCCAACAAAGTTTTAAGGAGATTGAGACAAGGGTAGAATCTTTTCGTCAACCCTTTGAATTTGTTTAGAAAGGGGAGCATAATTATGGGACAACAAATTTTTCATGTCAAAATAGGAGAGGAAATAAAAGAATATCCAAGAGGGACAACTTTTGAAGATTTGGCACGAGAGCATCAGAGTCGTTTTGAAGATGATATTGTATTAGCTTTTTCGAATGGACGTTTAATTGAGCTGCAAAAGGAAATCACGGAAGACTGCGAAGTGGAATTTGAGACAACAAAGAATGATGCAGGCCATAAGACGTATAAGCGAAGCATGTGTCTTATGATGGTGAAAGCAGTTTATGATGTGATGAACAATCCTGCTATGAAGGTTCGAATCCATTATGCCGTAAGCAAGGGATATTATTGCACAATAGAAGGGGGCCAAAGGATTACAGAGGAATTACTTGCTAAAATAGAAGGTAGAATGCAGGAATTAGTGAATTTGGATATTCCAATTGCAAAAAAATCAGTGCATACAGATGATGCAATTAAAATTTTCCATCAGCATGGAATGTATGATAAAGAGGAGCTGTTTCGCTATCGGCGAGTATCCAGAGTAAATATTTATAGTATGAATGAATTTGAAGACTACTATTATGGATATATGGTGCCCAGCGCAGGATATTTAAAGTACTTTAAACTTTATGCTTATGATGAAGGATTTGTTCTTCAAATGCCTTCTGTCGCCAATACCAAAGAGGTACCAGCTTTTGAACCTCAGAGTAAATTATTTCAAGTCCAAAAAGAATCCACACAATGGGGAGATATGCTTGGAATTGAAACAGTCGGCGCACTGAATGGACAAATTGCCCATCACAATATTAGTGAACTCGTTTTGGTTCAGGAAGCGTTACAAGAAAAGAAGATTGCAGAAATCGCAACGATGATTTCAAGTAAACCAGATGTGAAGTTTGTTTTGATTGCTGGTCCGTCTTCCTCGGGAAAAACAACATTTTCCCATCGACTCAGTGTTCAATTGAAAGCAAACGGAATGAAACCCCATCCAATTGCAGTAGACAATTACTTTGTAGAGCGGGATCAAAATCCTGTGGATGAAAATGGGAAATATGATTTTGAAAGCATCCATGCCGTGGATGTTGAACTGTTTAACCAACATATGAATGCTCTCCTGAGAGGAGAGGAGGTTGTAATTCCCCGATTTGATTTTATTGTTGGACGAAAGGATTTTTCAGGTCCGGCAGAAAGACTTGGACCTCATGATATTTTGGTAATTGAAGGAATACATTGCTTAAATCCTTTACTGACAAAGGATTTAGATGATAAAAATAAGTTTCGCATTTATATTAGTGCATTAACCCAGTTAAACATTGATGAACATAATCGAATTCCGACAACAGATGGACGCTTGCTTAGAAGAATTGTCAGAGATGCAAGGACGAGAGGTGCAGATGCAAGAAAAACAATTGATATGTGGGAATCTGTAAGAAAAGGAGAAGAAGCAAATATTTTTCCTTATCAGGAAGATGCAGATATTATGTTTAATTCAGCCCTTATATATGAGCTGGCAGTTCTCAAACCCTATGTGGAGGCTCAGTTGTTTGCAATTGACAAGGATTGTAAGGAGTATTTGGAGGCAAAAAGGCTTCTTAAGTTTTTGGATTACTTCTTAACAATTGGAAGTGAGCATGTTCCGAAAAATTCTTTACTACGTGAGTTTGTAGGTGGTGGAAGTTTTCGGATTTAGAAATGTTAAAGTCCACGGATTGAACCGTGGACTTTAACATTAGTTGCTTTTTACTTCTCGCCATAGCCGGTTATAGAGGGCGTCGTTTTCATCTCCTAAGAAGGAGAAGGTTTCACATCTTTCTAAATCCTCTTTTGGAGGAAAAGCTATAGGACTGTTTTTGAGAGCTTCATCTTCAATGAGATCACGGGCTGCATCATTGGGTGTGGAATACGTAATATAGTCGAAATTCATTTTCGCAATATCAGCTCTGCAGAGGAAATTTATAAACGCCTCTGCATTTTCTTTATTCTTTGAGTTTTTCGGAATGACCCATGAATCAATCCAAACATTGGAGCCTTCTTTTGGAATGACATATTCAAGGTTTTCGTTTTCCCATTGTGTATAGATAGCCTCACCCGAGTAAATCACTCCAAGTGCTGCTTCATTACCAATCATTTTATCCCGAACCTGATCAATAACGTAGGCCTGTACAAGGGGCTTTTGTTCAATGAGAAGTTTTTTAGCGGCTTCCAATTCATCTAAATCTGTTGAGTTAAGAGAATAGCCCAAATATTTTAGAGTAACCCCAAAGGCATCACGAACACTATCCTGCATTAATATGTTATCTTTATACTGCTCATCCCAAAGCACAGACCAACTGTCGATGGGTTCCTCTACCATCGTTTTATTGTACAGAATACCCACTGTTCCCCAGCAATAGGGAATGGAGAAGTTGTTTTCGGGATCAAATTGTTTGGATTGTATAAAATAAGTTTCTCCAATATTTTTGGCATTTGGAATGTTGTCATAATTCAATTCTGCAAGTAGATTATTTTCAATCATCCGTTGAATCATATAGTCAGAAGGACAAACTACATCATAGGCAATGGCACCGGATTGAATTTTGGGGTACATGATTTCATTGGTTTCAAACTCTTCATAAACTACTTGAATACCTGTTTCTTCTTCAAATAAATCTAAGACCTCAGGATCCATATACTCTCCCCAGTTATATACAATTACCTGCTCTTTACCGGTGAGGTTAGAGCTGCGTCCGTAGAAGATTCCACCTCCAATAAGTACAAGAAGGAGAAGGGCAGGAACCAGCCTGCGGAAAATAAACTGCTTTTGTTTTCGATGTTTTACCACCTTTTTATTTTCCTTATCAGAAGGAGAAAGATTGACAACAAAAAGCAATAGTAGAACTGAGACAAATAAAAGTGTAGACAGAGCATACATTTCCGGCTTTATCCCTTTACGGACTTCGCCATAAATTTTTGTGGACAAAGTATCTACTCCCGGGCCTTTGGTGAAGTGTGTGATAATAAAATCATCCAGGGACATCGTAAAGGCGAGTAAAAATCCGGAAGAAATTCCAGGAAAGATGTCTGGAAACACTACTTTAAAAAAAGCATAAATAGGAGAAGCGCCGAGATCTAATGCGGCTTCATAGGTAGCTTTATTGGTTTGTTTTAACTTTGGCATTACGCTTAAAATTACGTAAGGAATGTTAAAGGTAATGTGTGCAAATAAAATTGTTGTAAATCCAAGGGAGAACCGAATTGCCACAAACAGCAGCATAAGTGAAATACCGGTTACAATATCGGCATTTAACATGGGAATATTTGTAACAGCCATAATAGGTGTCCGTACACTTTTGCGCATTGCCTGTATGCCAATAGCGGCGGCGGTACCAATAATGGTAGCGAGAAAGGCACTTGCAAAGGCGATGATTAATGTGGTATAGAGGGCGTTCATAATGTCCTGATTCTGGAAAAGAGAGGCATACCACTTTACTGTGAACCCACCCCATTTTGCTCTGGTCTTTGAGTTGTTAAAGGATAAAACAATCAGTGTAACAATAGGAGAGTACAATAGTATTAAAATCAAAATGAGATAGAATCTCTGTATAAACTTTTTCATTAGAATCCACTTCCCTCCCCTTCTTTATCGTATTTGGCTATCAAGGCCATACTGATAATAATAAAAACCATCATGACAAGAGAAAGACCACTTCCTACATGCCAGTTACTTCCCTGTTTAAATTCTTGTTCGATGACATTACCAATTAGTAAAATCTTACTTCCGCCTAAAAGGTCAGAAATCACAAAGGTGGTAAGGGCAGGAACAAAGACCATGGTAATACCACTGATAATACCTGGTACACTTAAAGGCAGGATAATACGCATAAAGGTTTGAATACTGTTCGCACCTAAATCCTGGGCAGCATGAACCACATCTTTATCAATCTTTGAAAGAACATTATAAATAGGCAGTACCATAAAAGGCAAAAAGTTGTATACCATGCCAAGAATGATTGCGTAGGGCGTATTGATAATATTAAGAGTCGGCAAGTGAAGTGCGTTTAAAATAGTATTGACGACTCCATTTTTTTCTAATAGATTCTGCCATGCCAGTGTACGAAGTAAAAAATTCATCCACATAGGAAGAATAAAAATCAAAACAACAAAACTGGATTGATTGACATTGAAACTTGTTAAAATCATTGCTAATGGATAAGCTAAAATCAAGCAAATCACTGTGCTTATAAAAGAAAGAAGCAGGGCAAGGCCCAAAGCCTTTAAGTTTTCGTCTGTTGTAATTTGAGCAATATTACGGAGGGTAAAGGTATTGTCTGATGTGGTAAGTCCGTAATATACAATCATAAAAAGAGGTATTAAGATAAAAGCAATTGACCACAATAAATAGGGTCCTGCAAGTAATTGTTTGTAAATTTTTCTTTTATTCTTCAACGCCTACCGCCTCCGCATCTTCTGTTTTTGGTTTCTTCATTATCTGGATATTATAGGGATCTACATAAATTCCTACATTTGTTCCCACTGGAAACATATCAGTACTGTGTACAAGCCAAGTGAAATTATTCGCTTCTACCTCCATCTCGTAATGTACCCCTTTAAATATTAAGTGGCTGACGATACCTTGGAGAATTCCTTTGTCAGGAGTCACAAGTTCTACGTCTTCCGGCCTGATTACGGCATCTACGGGTCTGTTTTTACCAAATCCTATATCAACACAGGGAAAATCAACTCCGAGGATTTTTACAAGCTTATCTTCAACCATGAGAGCGGAAAGAATATTGCTCTCCCCAATGAAGTCAGCAACAAAGGCATTTTGTGGTTCGTTATAAATATCTTCTGGAGTCCCGATTTGTTGGATGTATCCTTGGTTCATAACCACAATTGTGTCGGACATAGTAAGGGCTTCTTCTTGATCATGGGTCACATAGACAAAGGTAATACCCAGCTCATTTTTTAAGCGGATCAACTCGTACTGCATATCTTGTCGAAGTTTTAAATCAAGAGCCCCTAATGGTTCGTCCAACAAAAGAACTTTCGGCTCGTTTACAATGGCTCTGGCAATGGCAACACGCTGTTGCTGACCACCACTTAAAGAATCCGGCATACGATTTTCGAATCCATCTAAATTCACCAGTTTTAGTGCATATTTAATTTTGTCACTGATATAGGAAGAGGTCTTCCCCTTAATTTTTAGTCCGAATGCAATATTTTCAGCAATTGTCATATGGGTAAAAAGCGCATATTTCTGAAAAACTGTATTTAGCTTACGCTTGTTTGGAGCGAGACTATTTATATTTTTCCCTTCAAAAATTATTTCTCCATGATCCGCTGATTCGAATCCGCCCAGAATACGCAAGAGAGTGGTTTTTCCACAACCACTGGGGCCTAAAAGGGTTAAAAATTCATTTTGTCTTATGTATAGATTCAAATTGTCTAAAACAAGATTGTCTCCAAAAGATTTTGAAATATTCACAATATCAATTAATTTATTTGCCATCACAAACCTCCCACAATGTGTTTAAAAGCTAGGGGGTGTACTTACCCAAAGAAGAGAAGCACCTTTTTTCCCAGCTTTAATATAATGTTCTTTGCTTGGTACAAAGTAAAAAGATTCACCTTTTTTTGCACTGTAACTATGTTTTCCAATAAAAATTTTAATATCACCCCGTAAGACATAACCAAATTCTTCACCTTCGTGTGGCATATCCAAATAGGTAGAACCGTTCGCTTCTAAGGTGACTCGAATAGGCTCCATCATATTCTTTTGGGCATTTGGAATAATCCATTCTGTTTTATTACAGAGTTCAGAGTCGATTTTTTCAAAATAGTCCTCATAACGAAAAACAACTTGTTCCTCCTTTTCCTCCTCAAAAAACTCGTGAATACTAGTGCCAAGGCACTGCAATATATCCACTAAAGTAGCAATCGAGGGAGAGGTTAGATTTCTTTCTAATTGGGAAATAAAGCCTTTGGACAGTTCTGCACGATTTGCCAGCTCCTCCTGAGTTAAGTCTTTTGATACACGCAGCTCTTTTAGTTTTTGACCGATTTCCATGGGTTCTCCTTAGTGTAATAAACACAGTAAAAATAAACTTTGAATTTAGTATTAGTAAACAAGTGACTAGTACTATTATACATATTTTTTTTGAAGAAGCAATAGAAAAAGCAGACAAAGTTTACACAAATGTCTGCTTGTAAATGATTTCCAGATATTCCATTTTTGCATGGGTATTTTCCATAAGTAAATCAAGCACTGTAATAGCTGTCATCGCCTCTGCAACCACAACTGCCCGTGGAACAATGATTGGGTCGTGTCTGCCGGTGATTTCAAGGTTGATTTCAGTATGATCCTGATTGATTGTTCTTTGCATCTGGGCAATAGAGGGGGTTGGTTTTACTGCAAGGCGATAGGTCAGCGGGCTTCCATCACTTATCCCACCAAGAATACCTCCTGCATGGTTTGTAGCCTTATCGACTTTGTTGTCTTTTATCTGAAAGGAATCATTATGAAGGCTTCCAGGCATTTTAGCTGCTTCAAAACCACTGCCAATCTCAATTCCTTTCACTCCGCCAATGCTCATAAGTGCTTTGGAAAGACAAGCATCTAATTTATCAAAAACAGGTTCTCCAATACCCGGGGGAAGTCCCAATACTTGTCCTTCTATAATTCCTCCAACGGAATCTTTTTCTTTAATAGAGTTTTCTAAATAGAGCCCGGCTTTTGCGGCAATATTTTTAGAAGGCATATAGAGGGGATTGCAAAATATTTCATTGAGATTATAATCTTTATCATCAATCACATGAGGTCCAATGGCTTTCGTGTAGGTAATAAGGGTGATTCCCAAACCTTTTAATATTTTTGACGCAATTGCTCCAGCTGCCACACGGCCAATTGTTTCCCGGCCAGAGGAGCGGCCGCCGCCTCTGTAATCACGAATACCGTATTTAGAATCAAAGGTATAATCTGCGTGTCCGGGACGGAATGCATCTTTTATGTTTCCATAATCCCGGGAATGTTGATCTTTATTTCGGATTAGCAGCGAGATAGGGGTGCCAGTGGTTTTACCTTCAAAGACTCCAGATAATATTTCAACTTGATCATCTTCATTACGTTTGGTTGTGTATTGACTTTGACCAGGCTTTCTACGGTCTAAGTATTCTTGGATATCCTTCTCTGAAAGAGGAAGGTTGCTGGGGCACCCATCAACTACAACGCCAATGCCTTTTCCATGGGATTCTCCCCAGGTTGTAACACGAAAATTCTTTCCAAAATTAGATCCTGCCATAATTTTTCTCCTTTAACACAATATGTAGTTACTATTATACATGAAAAACTTAAAAATACTACTATACTTATGAAGGAAAATGTAATACAATGGAGCATGTAAGTGTGTGAAAACAAAGGGAGATATGAGTAAGGAGTCGATAGCGATGGGTACTAATGGTACACATAAGGATGATATTGTTGAAGAAACAATGAATGAATTCTATGAAAGTTTGTCAAAAAAGGATGAAAACAAAAAAGAAAAAGAGAAAAGTAAAAATAGGAAAAGGAAAGCAGAGCATAATTCTAGCGTGCCTGTACCTGAGCCTGAGCCTGTGGTTACGAATCTTGTCGATGAGGAAGTCATAGAAGAGACTGTAACGGATGAGACCGTCATGGTAGATGAGACCGTAACGATAGAAGAAAAGCTTGAAAAGCGCCGAAAAAAGAAGAAAGCAATAGGGATAACCTTAGGAACGATACTAGGGTTGATTTTGGTGGTTTATTTAGCAGGCAGCTTTTATTTTTCAAGTCACTTCTTTTTCTTTACCAAAATTAATGGAACGGATTTTTCACTAAAGAGTGTCGAACAGGTGCAGGCCTACTTTGAAGAACAAGTGGATAATTACTCTTTGACACTACAAGGAAATAGTGATATTGAAGAAAAAATATTAGGAACAGATATAGATTTAAAGTATGTTGCCGGAGATGATGTGAAAAAGCTTGTTGACAAACAGAATTCTATGCTTTGGTTTAAAGCGCTTTGGGATCATCCTAAAATGAAGGCGAATGTTGGGGTAGAGTATGATAAAGAAAAGCTGGAAGCAAGGCTTGCAACATTAGAGTGTCTAAAAGAGGAAAATCAGGTTGCGCCAGTTAATGCCCATCCAGTTTTTAAGAATGGAAGCTTTGAAGTAGAGAATGAGGTAGTTGGATCAAAGGTGGTTCGGGAAAAGTTTGATGAAGCCATTAAAACAGCACTGAATGGATTTAATTCTGAAATCAATCTTCAAAAAGCGGGAGTTTATGAAACGCCAGCATACACCTCTGAATCAAAGGAGGTCATAGCTGCAAAGGATACGATGAATAACTATTTAGGAGCAAAAGTCACCTATGACTTTACTCCCAGTGAAGAGGTAGTAGATGGAACACTGATTTCTCAATGGCTTAGTACAGACGGGAAAATGAATGTTTCTTTTAATGAGGATGCAGTACGTGCTTATATTGCGTCTTTAGCTGAAAAATATAATACAGTTGGACAAACAGTTGACTTTACCACGCCTGATGGAAGAGCGGCACAGGTGAATAGTGGTAGTTTTGGATGGAATATTAATCAGGAAGAAGAATTTACAGCGTTAACAAACAATATAAAAAACAAGGAAGAAATCAAGCGTGAGCCGGCTTATAGCAGCAGAGGTATTACCCATGAAAATAATGGGTTTGGCAATACGTATGCAGCCGTTGATTTGAGTGGACAGAGAGCATTTTTTGTACAAGACGGACAGGTTGTTTTAGATTCTCCAGTTGTAACTGGAAATCCGAACAAAGGATGGGAAACTCCTCCGGGACTGTTCTTTTTAGCTTATAAGACAACGGATCAAGTTCTTCGTGGCAAGAAGATGCCAGATGGTTCTTATGAATATGAGTCACCAGTTCAATATTGGATGCCTTTCAATGGTGGAATCGGATTTCACGATGCTTCATGGCAGCCAGTGTTTGGAGGAGATCGTTATTTGACTTATGGTTCGAGAGGGTGTATTAATATGCCTACGGATCAGGCAGCGTTGATGTATAGTCTTGTATATTCTGGTGTTCCAGTTGTTTGTTATTATTAGGAGAATAAATGTACGAATTATTAAAAACAGAAGGTAAAGCAAAACGGGGGCGTCTACACACGGTACACGGGGTGATAGAAACCCCGGTTTTTATGAACGTAGGAACTGCGGCGGCGATTAAAGGAGCTGTCTCTACAGAAGATTTAAAGGAGATTGATACACAGGTCCAGTTATCGAATACGTATCATCTTCATTTGAGACCAGGGGATGAAGTTGTAAAAAAACTTGGAGGACTCCACAAATTTATGGTGTGGGATCGTCCTATTCTAACAGACTCAGGTGGTTTCCAAGTGTTTTCTCTTGCAGGTCTTCGGAAAATAAAAGAAGAGGGTGTACATTTTCAATCCCATATAGATGGGCGGAAAATTTTTATGGGTCCGGAAGAAAGCATGCAGATTCAATCCAATCTTGGATCTACGATTGCCATGGCTTTTGATGAATGTCCGGCAAGCGTCCATGAAAGAGCTTATATTGAGCAGTCGGTAGAACGTACAACCAGATGGCTTAAGCGTTGTAAAGCAGAGATGAGCCGGTTAAATGATTTGCCGGATACAGTGAATAAGGAGCAGCTTCTTTTTGGTATTAACCAAGGAGGTGTTTTAGAAGATGTACGTATTGCTCATGCGAAGGAAATCGCGGAATTGGATTTACCAGGATATGCAATCGGTGGTTTGGCAGTAGGGGAAAGTCACGAAGAGATGTATCGTATACTGGATGCGGTCGTGCCACATCTTCCTCAGAACAAACCCACCTATTTAATGGGAGTGGGTACTCCTATCAATATATTAGAGGCTGTGGAGCGAGGTGTTGATTTCTTTGATTGTGTCTATCCCAGCCGCAATGGCAGGCATGGACACGCCTATACAAATCAAGGGAAAATCAATCTATTTAATGCAAAGTTTGAATTGGATGCCAGACCAATAGAAGAGGGGTGTGGATGTCCAGCCTGCAGCAAGTATTCCAGAGCCTACATCCGACATTTGCTAAAAGCAAAAGAAATGTTGGGTATGCGCTTGTTAGTACTTCATAATTTGTATTTTTACAATCATTTGATGGAGGATATCAGACTTGCGTTGGATGAGGGCAGGTTTACAGAGTTTAAGAAAAGAAAAATAGAGGAAATGACGAAAAATACTTGATGTAAGGATATAAATTGTGTATGATATCCTTAGTGTGAAAAAAAGTCAGGAGGAAAGAACATGTATGTTTTAGCAAACGCGGGCGGCGGAATGAATTCGGCATTGCTCATCGTAATATATGCTGTAATTATTGGTGGTTTTTGGTTTATTTTCATGAGACCACAAAGAAAAGAACAGAAGAGAGTACAATCTATGCTGTCTGAAATGGCTGTTGGAGATACAGTACTTACAACAAGTGGTTTTTACGGTGTGATTATTGACATGACGGATGAAGACGTTGTTGTAGAATTTGGAAGTAATAAGAATTGTAGAATTCCAATGAAAAAAGAAGCAATTTCTCAGGTTGAAAAACCAGGACAAGAATAAGTTATAAGATTTAGAAGACCCATTTTTATGAAGGGTCTTCTTTTTATTGTACTAATCCCCGTACATAAATTGTACTAAATCGCGTACAAAGTAAGTATTGATTACTATTATCAATAAAACCATTGACTTGGCTTTTTAAAATGCTATACTTCATGTGAAAAGATTAATCACCTTATTTTGAAAGGAGAAATAACATATGAAAGAATGGACACAATGGGACGGTTTTAAGGGTAGGTTATGGAAGTATGGTGTAGACGTACGTGATTTTATTCAGGAGAATTACACACCCTATGAAGGAGATGAATCTTTCTTAAGTGATCCTACAGAGGCAACAAATAAGCTTTGGGGAGAATTGCAAAAATTACAAAAAGCTGAAAGAGAAAAAAATGGTGTCTTGGATATGGAGACAGAAGTGGTATCCAGCTTAACAGCCTATGGACCTGGATATATTAATGAGGAATTAAAGGAATTAGAAAAGGTAGTGGGCATCCAGACTGACAAACCCCTCAAAAGAGCTTTTATGCCTTATGGAGGAATTAATCTTGCAGTAAAAGCGTGTGAAACATATGGTTATAAGCCGAATGAAAAGATGGTAGAAATATTTACAAAGTACCACAAGACACACAATCAAGGTGTATTTGATATTTATACACCGGAAATGAAAAAAGCAAGACATAACAAAATCATTACAGGACTTCCAGATACCTATGGACGAGGACGAATTGTAGGGGATTACAGAAGAATTGCCCTTTATGGCATTGATGAGCTGATTGAATGCAAAAAAGCTGATTTTATAGAAGGTGAACGTCATGGGATGAAAGGGACAGATTTCCGTTTAAGAGAAGAAATCGCAGATCAGATTAAGGCTTTAAAAGAAATGAAAGAAATGGCTGCAATCTATGGGTTTGATATTAGTGAACCAGCCCAAAATGCGAGAGAGGCAGTTCAGTGGTTATACTTTGGCTACCTTGCAGCAATTAAAACTCAAAATGGTGCTGCAATGAGTGTGGGAAGAATATCCACCTTCTTAGATATCTACATTAAAAGAGATATGGAAAAAGGAATTTTAACAGAGGATGAAGCACAAGAGTTAATTGACCACATGGTTATGAAGTTCCGTATGGTTAAATTCGCAAGACATACCGCCTATAATGAGTTGTTTTCAGGTGATCCGGTATGGGCTACATTGGAAGTGGGAGGACTCGGTCAGGATGGCAGAAGCATGGTGACAAAAAATGATTTCCGATTCCTGCATACACTGGAGAATATGGGTCCTTCTCCAGAACCAAACCTAACGGTCCTTTATTCAGAACGTTTACCAGAAACTTTCAAGAAATATGCAGCTTATATTTCAGTGGAAACCAGTTCTATACAATATGAAAATGATGATGTGATGAGACCGGTATGGGGAGATGATTATTCAATTTGCTGTTGTGTATCTGCAACCCAAACAGGAAAAGAAATTCAATTTTTTGGAGCAAGAGCAAACTTGGCAAAATGCTTACTTTATGCAATCAATGGTGGTGTAGATGAGAAGACAAAAGAACAGGTTGCACCGGCATACAGACCAATTACAGGAGAATATTTGGACTACGATGAGTTAATGGAACGCTATGACGTGATGCTGGAATGGCTCTCGAAATTATATGTTGATACCTTGAATATGATTCATTACATGCATGACAAGTATTATTATGAATCGGCAGAAATGGCTCTTATTGATACGAATGTAAGACGTACCTTTGCAACAGGTATTGCAGGTTTCTCTCATGTAGTAGATTCTCTGTGCGCTGTGAAATACGGAAAAGTAAAGGTCATCCGTGATGAACAAGGAATCGCAGTTGATTACATACCCGAAGGAGAATTTCCACGTTATGGAAATGATGATGATAAAGCAGATGATATTGCGGTTTGGCTTTTAAAGACATTTATGAGTAAGCTCAAAAAGTGTCACACTTACAGAGACTCTGAACCAACGACATCAATTCTTACGATTACATCAAACGTAGTCTATGGAAAAGCAACCGGATCATTACCTGACGGAAGAAAAGCAGGAGAACCTTTAGCGCCTGGAGCAAATCCATCTTACGGTGCAGAACAAAGTGGTTTGCTGGCATCCCTGAACTCTCTTACAAAACTTCCATATGAGGAGGCTTTAGATGGGATTTCTAACACACAAACAATTAATCCGGGAGCACTGGGACACACAGAGGAAGAAAGAATCAATAAGCTGACGACTATTATGGATGGATATTTCTCTCAGGGAGCCCATCACTTAAATGTCAATGTTTTTGGGGTAGAGAAGCTAAAAGATGCTATGGAAAATCCTCAGAAGGAAGAGTATGCAAACTTTACCATTCGTGTGTCAGGCTATGCGGTTAAATTTATTGACTTAACAAAAGAGCAGCAACTAGACGTAATAGCAAGAACGTGTCATAATACCTTATAGAGTTTGAAGAAAGGAAGGGATTTTTATGGCAAAAGGATATGTGCACTCTTTGGAAAGCTTTGGTTCAGTTGACGGTCCAGGGGTACGATATGTGATTTTTACAGCAGGTTGTCCCATGAGGTGTCAGTTTTGTCACAACCCAGACACTTGGGATATACAAGGCGGAACACCTTATGAGGCAAAAGAGCTGATTCAAAAAGCTCTCCGGTATCGCTCGTATTGGGGGAAAGAAGGGGGAATCACTGTAAGCGGTGGAGAACCTTTGATTCAGATTGACTTTTTGATTGAATTATTCACCCTGGCCAAGGAAGAGGGCATTCACACGACCTTAGATACCAGTGGGAATCCTTTTACCAGACAGAATCCCTTTTTTATGAAATTCCAACGGCTGTTGGAAGTGACGGATTTGATTTTATTAGATATTAAGCAGATTAATGAAGAGAAACATATAGAGCTGACAAGGCAAAAGAATTCCAATATTTTGGATATGGCTCAATATTTAAGTGAGATTCGTCAGCCAGTCTGGATTCGCCACGTTTTGGTTCCTGGATTAACGGACAATGATAGAGATTTAAAGGCGTTAAATTCATTTATTCAAACCTTAAAAAATGTTGAGAAGGTAGAAGTGCTTCCCTACCATAACTTAGGAGAATACAAGTGGAAGGAATTGGGGCTGGATTATCCATTAAAAGGAGTTGAGCCACCTGAAAAAGATAGAGTGGATAATGCAAACAGGATATTACATACAGGGAAGGTTGATTAATACCGTCCCTGTTTTTTTGTGTTAAAAAATGATATGATAGTAGAAATGTCAAAAAAAGGAGGAAAAGCATATGAGTACACCACATAATTCGGGAGAAAAAGGTGAAATTGCCAAAAAAGTATTAATGCCGGGAGATCCTCTGCGGGCAAAATTTATTGCAGAGACTTATTTGGAGGACGTTCGGGAATTTAATACCGTTCGCAATATGCTGGGATATACAGGAACATATAAAGGAAGAGAAGTTTCCGTTATGGGAAGTGGAATGGGAATTCCATCGATTGGTATCTATTCCTATGAGTTGTTTCATTTTTACGATGTGGAGGAGATCATTCGAGTGGGTTCAGCCGGAGGTCTTGCCATGGATTTGAATTTAAAGGACGTAGTAATTGGTATGGGGGCATGTACCGATTCCAGTTACCAAAGACAATTTAATTTGCCGGGAACTTTTGCACCGATAGCAGATTATGATTTATTGGAAAGAGCTGTAAAAAAGGCAAAAGATATGAAAGTCTCTGTTAAGGTAGGGAACTTGGTGTCTTCAGATGTTTTCTATAATGCAGACGAGACGGTAAATAAGAGATGGCAGAAAATGGGTGTATTAGCAGTAGAGATGGAGGCGGCAGCCTTATATATGAATGCAGCATGGGCTAAAAAGAAGGCTCTTTGCATAGCCAGTATATCCGATCACTTATTCAAAGAAGATGCTTTGACTTCTCAAGAACGGGAAACCGGGTTTACTCAAATGATGGAAATCGCTTTAGATATATAGGAGGTTTGGAGCGTGAAAGAGAAATTAATACAAGAGGCCAAAAAGGCGATGGAAAATTCCTATTCTCCTTATTCCGGTTTTCAAGTAGGAGCAGCTGTTCTTACAAAAGAAGGTAGTATATTTAAAGGAACCAATATTGAGAATGCAGCCTATTCACCAACAATATGTGCAGAGAGAGTTGCAATTGCCAAAGCAGTCAGTGAAGGACACAAAGAGTTTGCTGCAATTGCTGTAACGGCAAAAAACAGTGAAGGGGAAGAAGTGATGGCTTCGCCTTGTGGAGTGTGCCGTCAGGTAATGAGTGAATTTTGTCAGGATGATTTTCAGATTTTTCTGGAGGAGAAAGGGGAAATCAAAGAATATAGTCTGGCACAGATATTGCCTCTTCGTTTTGTAAAAGAGGTGTTATAAGAGGTGAAAATGTCCAAAGAGAGTATTCGACAGAAGAGAGTTACTGTGCTGATGTGACAATTTAACAATTTAGTGAAGTAAAGTCTTGAAAGGAATATAAAAATAAGATATGATGTACTGTATAGTTTTAAAAGGAAGGGTGATGAAATGAAAGCAACAATTGGAGTGATAAGAGGTGACGGAATCGGTCCGGAAATCGTACAGGAAGCAATTAAGGTTCTTGATAAGATTGCTGGTTCTTTCGGTCACACTTTTGTATATAAAGAGCTTTTAATGGGAGGAGCTTCCATTGATGTATACGGAGAACCACTAACGGATGAGACCATAAGAGAAGGACAACAGTGTGATGCCATTTTAATGGGGTCTATAGGTGGGGATCCCACTACTTCGCCATGGTATCAATTAGAACCAGCAAAGAGACCGGAAGCAGGTCTTTTAAAAATCCGGAAGGCCTTTAATCTTTTTGCCAATCTTCGTCCGGCTACCTTGTATGAAGAACTAAAAGAGGCGTGCCCTCTAAAGGAGAGCATTATATCAGGCGGCTTTGATATGGTGATTATGCGGGAGCTGACAGGTGGCTTGTATTTCGGTGAGAGAAAAACGGTAAATGAAAACGGTATGCGTGTAGCATATGATAGTCTTACATACAGTGAAGAAGAAATAAGAAGAATCAGTATAAAGGCATTTGAAATTGCAAAGAAAAGAAGCTGTAAAGTCATCAGTGTTGATAAAGCAAACGTATTGGATTCTTCCAGATTGTGGAGAAATGTCGTAGAAGAAGTTGCAAAAGACTACCCAGAGGTAACATTGACACATATGCTTGTAGATAATTGTGCAATGCAGCTGGTGAAAAATCCAAAGCAATTTGATGTAATTTTAACTGAAAATATGTTTGGAGACATCCTGTCTGATGAGGCGAGTATGGTAACCGGATCTATTGGCATGCTGCCAAGTGCTAGTTTTAATGAAACGAAGTTTGGGCTCTATGAACCAAGTGGTGGTTCGGCACCGGATATTGCGGGACAAAAAATAGCAAATCCGATTGCGACAATCTTATCTGCTGCAATGATGCTTCGTTATTCCTTTGACTTGGATGCAGAAGGGAAAGCCATAGAAGAAAGTGTTAAAAATGTATTAAAGCAAGGATACCGTACCATTGATATTGTGTCAGAAGGCACAACTCTGATTGGGACAGAAGAAATGGGAAGTAAAATCGCTGAAGGGATACAATAAGAGGAGGCAAAGTATGAAAAGTGATGCTGTAAAAACAGGGAAGCAACAAGCACCCCATCGTTCGCTCTTTAATGCGGCAGGGTTTACAAAGGAAGAACGAGAGCGTCCATTGGTGGGAATCGTAAGTTCTTATAATGAAATTGTTCCAGGTCATGTGAATCTGGATAAGATTGTAGATGGCGTAAAACTAGGAGTTGCCATGGCAGGGGGAACACCGGTTGTTTTTCCGGCAATTGCTGTTTGTGATGGGATTGCCATGGGACATACAGGAATGAAATATTCTCTTGTAACAAGAGATTTAATTGCAGATTCAACAGAGGCAATGGCCATCGCGCACCAATTTGATGCTCTTGTAATGGTGCCTAACTGCGATAAAAATGTACCGGGACTTTTAATGGCAGCGGCCAGAGTCAATGTGCCTACGATATTTGTAAGCGGAGGCCCTATGCTGGCAGGAAAAATGTTTGGAAAGAAAACTTCCTTATCCAGTATGTTTGAAGCGGTAGGGGCGAATGCGGCAGGACTTATGTCAGATGAGGATTTGGAGGAGTTTGAAAATAAAGCATGTCCAACTTGTGGATCCTGCTCAGGGATGTATACGGCGAATAGCATGAATTGTTTGACAGAAGTTTTAGGAATGGGATTAAGTGGTAATGGAACCATACCTGCTGTTTATTCCGATCGTATTCGCTTGGCAAAGCATGCAGGAATGCAGGTTATGGAGTTATATAGAAAAGGAATCAAGCCAAGAGACATTATGACAGAAGAAGCAATTTTAAATGCTTTAACGGTAGATATGGCTCTCGGATGTTCTACAAACAGTATGCTTCATTTACCCGCAATTGCTCATGAGATAGGAATGGATTTTGAGATTGATTTTGCAAACGGAATCAGTGAAAAGACACCGAACCTGTGTCACTTAGCACCAGCAGGAAACACCTACATGGAAGACCTAAATGGGGCAGGTGGAGTATACGCTGTCATGAAAGAGCTGGATAAAAAATCATTGCTTCATACAGAATGCATGACTGTTACGACAAAAACAGTAAAGGAAAATTTGGAAGGAGTACAAAATTTAGATGCAGATGTCATCCGGCCAATTGAGAATCCTTACAGTGAAACAGGTGGAATTGCGGTCTTGAAGGGAAACCTTGCACCAGATGGAAGCGTGGTAAAGAGATCGGCTGTTGTTGAAGAAATGCTTGTGCATGAAGGACCGGCAAGGATATTTGATTGTGAAGAGGATGCAATTGATGCAATTAAGAAGGGTTGTATTGTAGCAGGAGATGTTGTGGTAATTCGCTATGTGGGTCCAAAGGGTGGCCCTGGCATGCCTGAAATGCTGAATCCTACCTCAGCAATTGCAGGTATGGGACTGGGTTCTTCTGTTGCATTGATTACAGATGGACGATTCAGTGGAGCGTCCAGAGGCGCTTCAATTGGACACGTATCACCGGAAGCGGCAGTCGGCGGTCCTATTGCGTTGATTGAAGAAGGGGATATTATTCGCATCAATATACCAGAGTATACCCTGGAGGTTCAAGTAAGTGATGATGAAATGGAAAAAAGAAAGCAAAACTGGGTACCGAGAAAGCCGAATATTACATCCGGCTATTTAACCAGATATGCAAGCATGGTAACCAGCGGAAATCGTGGTGCGATATTAGAAGTACCTAAATGTGAAGAGTAAGGAGGATTACATTCATGCAGAAATCAGGAGCAGAGATTGTAATTGAATGCCTCAAGGAGCAGGGTGTAGACACTGTATTTGGGTTTCCGGGAGGAGCAATTTTAAATGTATATGATGAATTGTATAAACACAGTGATGAAATCACCCATGTGTTAACCTCCCATGAACAAGGGGCGTCCCATGCTGCAGATGGGTATGCACGAGCAACAGGAAAAGTCGGAGTTTGTCTGGCAACAAGTGGACCCGGTGCAACCAATCTGGTTACTGGGATTGCTACGGCATATATGGATTCAGTGCCAATGGTGGCAATCACTTGCAATGTGGGAGTTTCTCTTCTTGGAAAGGATAGCTTTCAGGAAATTGATATTGCAGGCATTACCATGCCAATTACAAAGCACAATTATATTGTAAAAGATGTGAAGGACCTTGCAACTGCAATTCGCAAAGCTTTTATTATTGCGAAGCAGGGAAGGCCAGGACCTGTATTGGTGGATATACCAAAGGATGTTACAGCAAGTAAAACAGATTTTAAGTCTGGTGTTGTTAAGACAAATAAAGTAGAACGTGTATTGAACGAAAAGTCGATTGATGCTGCATTGAAAATGATCCGAAAGTCAAAAGCACCTTATGTATTTGTAGGAGGCGGAGCAATTATTTCGGAGGCAGATCAAGAAATCTGGGAGTTTGTCCAGAAGATAGATGCACCGGTTTGTGATACGTTAATGGGAAAAGGAGCGTATCCCGGAAATGATAAACGATACACAGGAATGCTTGGGATGCATGGAACAAAAACCGCCAATTATGGTGTGAGTGAATGTGATTTACTTGTGGTAATAGGTGCCAGATTCAGTGATCGTGTTACAGGGAATGCCAAGAAATTTGCCCGGAATGCAAAAATTCTTCAGATTGATATAGATGAAGCGGAAATAAATAAAAATGTGTTGGTTCAAGGCATTATTATAGGAGATATAAAAGAAGTATTACAGAAGTTGAATGAAAAGCTGGAGCCTCAAAATCATGAAACATGGGTGAATCGAATTTTGGGATACAAACAAAAATATCCTCTCAGTTATCCGACACATGGCTTGACGGGTCCTGGTATTGTAGAAGAAATCTACAAAGAAACCAAGGGAGAGGCAATTATTGTTACAGAAGTAGGACAGCATCAAATGTGGGCATCCCAGTTTTATGCATATACAAAGCCAAGAACTTTCTTAAGCTCAGGAGGTCTTGGAACTATGGGATATGGTCTTGGAGCATCCATAGGGGCAAAAATAGGATGCCCGGACAAGGTGGTCATCAATGTGGCAGGAGATGGGTGCTTCCGTATGAATATGAATGAGATTGCGACTGCAGTCAGATATAATGTTCCTATTATTCAGGTTGTAGTAAATAATCATGTACTGGGAATGGTAAGACAGTGGCAGGATTTGTTTTATGGAAAGCGTTATTCGGCTACGGTACTCAATGATCAGGTTGACTTTGTTCTTCTTGCAGAAGCAATGGGGGCAAAGGGAATCCGCGCAACGACAAAGCAAGAATTTAAAAAGGCATTAAAAGAAGCACTGACTTTTGGGAAACCGGTTGTGATTGATTGTCAGATTGATTCAGATGAAAAGGTTTGGCCTATGGTAGCACCGGGAGCAGCAATTGATGAAGTGTTTGATGAAACTGATATGGAAAAAAAGGAGTAAGAAAATGAAAACAGTCTATAATTTTTCGGCAGGTCCAGCGGTACTTCCGAAAGAGGTATTGCAAGAAGCAGCAAATGAAATGTTGGATTATAAGGGAAGTCAGATGTCCGTTATGGAGATGAGCCATAGATCGAAGGTATATGAAGGGATTTTAAATGAGGCAAAGGCTGATTTGAAAGAACTTTTATCAATACCTGATAACTATAAGATTCTTTTTTTGCAAGGAGGGGCTTCAACACAATTTGCAATGATTCCCATGAACCTTATGAAAAACCATGAAGCAGATTATATTGTAACAGGGCAGTGGGCGAAGAAAGCGGCTCAGGAAGGGCAGTTGTATGGAAAGGCAAATGTGATTGCCTCTTCAGAGGATAAGACCTTTTCCTACATACCGGACTTGGACAATTTGGCATTTTCGAAAAATGCAGACTACGTTTATATTTGTGAGAATAATACAATTTATGGTACGAAGTATAGTACCCTTCCGGATACAAAAGGAATTCCCCTGATTTCGGATATATCCTCTTGTTTTCTATCAGAACCTATGGATGTTACAAAATATGGAATGCTCTTTGGTGGGGCACAAAAAAATATTGGACCGGCAGGAGTCACAATTGCAATTATCCGCGAGGATTTATTAGGAGATGAGGTATTTGAGGGTACGCCAACTATGCTGCGTTATGATACTCATGTCAAAGCAGATTCTCTTTATAATACACCACCGGCATATGGGATATATATTTGCGGGCTGGTTTTTAAATGGATTAAATCTCAGGGCGGTTTAGAAGGTATGAAGAAGATGAACGAGGAAAAGGCCGGGATTCTTTATGATTTTCTTGACAGCAGTCATATGTTCAAAGGAACTGCACGAAAGCAGGACCGATCTCTTATGAACGTTTGTTTTATAACGGGAGATGAAAAACTCGATAAAAAATTTGTAGAAGAAGCAAAAGAAGAAGGCTTTGAGAATCTAAAAGGACACCGAAGTGTAGGCGGTATGCGTGCAAGCATATACAATGCCATGCCGAAAGAGGGTGTTGAAGCATTAATAAAATTCATGAAGAAGTTTGAAGAGGAGAACCTTTAAGATGTATCACTATCATTGCTTAAATCCAATTGCAGAGGTTGGATTAAATCGTTTTACAGAAAATTACATACCAGTTAAAGACGCGAAAGATGCCCAGGCAATTCTTGTACGTAGTGCGTCTATGCACGAAATGGAGCTGGGAAAAGAGCTTCTGTGCATCGCTCGTGCAGGAGCAGGAGTTAATAATATTCCATTAGATCAATGTACCAAAGAAGGAGTTGTAGTTTTTAATACTCCAGGTGCCAATGCCAATGGGGTTAAGGAGCTTGTTATTGCAGGAATGCTGTTGGCTTCCCGGGATATTATCGGTGGAGTTAATTGGGTTCAGGAAAAAGAAGAAGATGGTAATATTGCGAAAGAAACAGAAAAGGCAAAAAAAGCTTTTGCAGGACGGGAATTAGATGGAAAAAAACTGGGAGTTATTGGTTTAGGTGCGATTGGTGTATTGGTAGCAAATGCAGCAACCCATCTGGGAATGGATGTTTATGGATACGATCCCTATGTATCGGTTGATGCGGCATGGAGACTCTCCAGAAGCATACATCATGCAAAAACCTTGGATGAACTTTACAAAGAGTGTGATTATATAACCGTACATGTACCAGCATTAGAGTCTACCATAGGAATGATTGATAAAAATGCAATGACCTTAATGAAAAAAAATGTTGTGATTTTAAACTTTGCAAGAGATACCTTGGTAAATGAAGAAGATATGGTAGATGCATTGCTTTCCGGAAAAGTTAAAAATTATGTTTCGGATTTTCCAACACCTAAAATTGTTGGAGTGAAGGGTGCGATTGTAATTCCTCATTTAGGGGCTTCAACAGAGGAGTCGGAAGATAACTGTGCAAAAATGGCTGTCAAGGAAACGATGAATTACATTGAAAATGGAAATATTAAAAATTCGGTGAATTATCCGGATTGTGATATGGGATTCCGGGGTGAAAATTCAAGAATCACTCTTCTCCATGAGAATAAGCCAAACATGATTGGGCAATTTTCTAATATTCTGGGAGAAGCTTCTATGAATATAGCGGATATGTCAAATAAAGGGAAAAAGAGTTTTGCATATACGATGATTGATATTGACAGCGAGGTTCCTCAAGATGTGA
Organism: Aequitasia blattaphilus; assembly: GCF_024721305.1. Classification (GTDB taxonomy): domain Bacteria; phylum Bacillota; class Clostridia; order Lachnospirales; family Lachnospiraceae; genus Aequitasia; species Aequitasia blattaphila. The sequence continues at coordinate 38,772 of NZ_JAMXOD010000004.1, forward strand.
TTGATAAATTGGCATCTGTAGATGGAGTAAAAAAAGTGCGTTTGTTAACATAAACGTAAGAAAAACGTAATAGATATTTAAATTGAAAAAAGCATCTCGTCACAGTATACTGGAATTAGAGTTTTATTATAGGGGAGAACAGTATGAGTAGTCGAGGAATGAGCAGAAAACGTGTTTTAGCACGTAGAAGAAAAAAAAGGAATGTCAGAATACTAATGTTACTGGGCATTCTTTTTTTGATATTTATTTTATTAATACAAGGAATTAAGTTTGTGAAATCAAAAATCAAACATCCTGAAATCACTCTTACAGTTAAAAGTATCCAAATTAAAAGAGGAGAGGAAATTCCAAGCTTTGAAGTACAAGTGAAAGGAAAAGATTTAAAAGATAAACCGTTATCGAAAGAAGCGGGCCTTACTTCAAAGGATTTATTGGAGGAATTTCAAGGAAAGAAAGGTTATAAAATATCTTTTGATTCGGAGAAAGCAACGATGGAAGGAAAGTATGGGGTAAAGATTCTTTTAGACGAAGATATAAAGGAAAAGCTGCATTCTGACTGGAAGAAAAAGGTGAATGTAGTTGTTAAAAATGGACAGCTTACAATCGTCCATCCTGTAGGGAAATGGAAGGGAGATAAATTCCAGCGCTACGAAGGTGGATATGTTTTAAACGAATTTATTTTTTATAAAAACAAATACTATTATTTTGACGAAAACGGTGATAAGACAGTAGGCTTAAAAAGAGATACTACAGGTGTATTGTATTATTTTAATAAAAACGGGGTAATGCAAAGAGGCTGGAAAGACATTAAGGATAAGAGTTATTATTTTCAGGATAGTGGTGCCGCAACCGTAGGATTTTCTGATATAGATGGAGCAACCTACTACTTTGATGAAGAAGGACAAATGCTTACAGGGAAGCAGACAATTGGCAGATTCAAGTGTGTGTTTGGAAAAGCTGGAAAGATGACGAAGCGGGAGGTGGAAGGTATTGATACCAGCAAGCCGATGATTGCACTTACCTTTGATGATGGTCCAGGGAAATTTACAGATGAGCTTTTGGACGGATTAGAAAAGTATGATGCAACCGCTACATTCTTTTTGCTTGGGTCGAATATACCGGGATATGAAGAGACATTGAAAAAAATGGATAAAATTGGTTGCGAAGTAGCGAATCATTCCTTTTCCCATCCTCAGCTGACGAAGCTTGGCGGGGCAGAGATAGCAGGTGAGGTTAACCGAACCAATGACTTAATAGCCGGTGCAATCGGAAAGAGGGGAACGTCTCTTCGCCCTCCCTATGGAGCAATTGATGATAAGGTTCGGACACATGTGGGTACACCTATGATTCTATGGAATCGGGATACGCTGGACTGGAAAACGAAGAACAAAAGACAAATTGTAGATCATATATTAGGGACTGCAGAAGATGGAGATATTATTCTGCTGCATGATATTTATAAAGAGTCGGTTGATGCAGCAATAGAAGCTGTTCCGAAGCTTATGGAAAGAGGATTCCAGTTAGTGACGGTCTCGGAATTGGCGGCTGCAAGAGGGATTAATTTAGTGCCAGGAGAAAGCTATACCAGTTTTCCAAGGGCGGAATAGTATTTCATTATAAAAGGTCTTCTATGATAATCAATTTTATCGTAGGAGACCTTTTGTATTACTTATTATATTTTTCCAAGAGTTGTTTGATTTTTGTGGTAGGATCCAACACGCTGCTCATCGTGACATCATGATTATTTGAATCGATAATCAGTGCTAAAAACTTACTCATATCAGCAATGGTAAAATAAGGTCTTTCTAAAATAGCTGGGGGAAGATAAGTAAGGTTGGTTGTAATAACCCGGTCAAAATATCCTTTTTCATAATATTCATCGAATTTATCTAATCCCTCTGTAAAAAGGCCAAATGTGGTGCAAAGGATAACCTTACTTGCGCCTTGTGTACTCACTTGTTTTGCAACATCTAGAATACTGTCTCCAGAGGATATCATATCATCCACAACGATTACAGCCTTGCCATTTAAATCATCGCCAAGGTATTCATGGGAAAGGATAGGGTTTTTTCCGTTTACAACGGTAGAATAATCTCTTCTTTTATAAAACATTCCCATATTAATTCCAAGTACATTTGAAAAATAAATTGCTCTGTGCATAGCTCCTTCATCAGGGCTGATCATCATGAGATGATCTTTGTCTACCTGTAAGTCTGTCTCTACTCGTAAAAGTGCTTTGATGAACTGGTAAGCAGGGCTAAAGTTATCGAAACCATGGAGAGGAATCGAATTTACAACACGAGGGTCGTGAGCATCAAAAGTGATAATGTTATCGACTCCCATTTGAATCAGTTCTTCTAAAGCAATTGCACAATCTAAAGATTCTCTTTTGGTTCTTTTATGTTGTCTGCTTTCATAAAGGAAAGGCATGATTACATTAACTCTTTTTGCCTTGCCGGTGGTGGCTTGAATAATACGTTTTAAGTCTTGATAATGATCATCCGGAGACATATGATTAATGTGACCATTTACAGTATAGGTAAGGCTGTAGTTACAAACATCTACCATAATAAACAAGTCTTTTCCACGAATGGTTTCCCCGATGACACCTTTTCCTTCTCCAGAGCCGAAACGTGGAGTGGAAATATCAATTAAGTAATTGTCTCGATCACATTCCAGATAGTCTCTGGATTTTTCTTCACACTCTTTTTTATACTCTTTTCTGAAGTTAACGATATGATTATTCACTTTTTCGCCTAAATCCTTGCAGCTGTCTAAAGCAGCGATACGAAGTGAAGCGACGGGCATAGCTTCTTCTATTAGTTTTATATTAGACATTTTTGATTCTCCTCAGTTATATTCTCCTATTATTTATATCATTTTTTAAGAGAGTAAGCAATAAAACATGACAAATTCTCTATTCTGATATATAATTGTTAGGTTAGAAGTGATTGAACCAGGAATAGAAATAGGAGAAAAGAATGAGTAAGCCAATTGTAGCAATTGTAGGACGCCCAAATGTAGGGAAGTCAACATTGTTTAATTTATTAGCAGGTGATAAAATATCAATCGTAAAAGATACTCCCGGTGTAACAAGGGATCGTATATATGCAGAAGTGAACTGGCTGGATAAAGATTTTACCTTAATTGATACAGGGGGGATTGAACCAGATAGTCAGGATATTATTCTTTCCCAGATGAGAGAACAAGCCCAAATTGCTATTGATACAGCAGATGTTATTCTATTTATAACGGATGTAAGGCAAGGTCTTGTGGATTCAGATGCGAAAGTAGCAGATTTATTAAGACGTTCCAGAAAGCCGGTTTTACTAGTTGTCAATAAAGTCGATAATTTCAACAAGTTTTTACCAGACGTTTATGAGTTTTACAACCTGGGGATTGGGGAACCAATTCCGATTAGTGCAGCATCTCGTTTGGGAATCGGAGATATGTTGGATGAAGTGGTGAAGCATTTTCCTTCAAATGCAAAAGAAGAGGAAGAAGATGATCGTCCAAGAATTGCCATAGTAGGAAAGCCGAATGTAGGAAAGTCCTCAATTATTAATAAGCTTTTAGGTGAGGAACGGGTTATTGTATCTGATATTGCAGGGACTACGAGAGATGCTATTGATACTCAAATACGGCATAATAAAAAAGATTATGTATTCATTGATACAGCAGGACTGCGCCGAAAATCCAAGATTAAAGAAGAGCTGGAGCGTTATAGTATTATTCGAACGGTAACGGCTGTGGAGCGGGCAGACATTGTTCTGATTGTGATCGATGCAATAGAAGGTATTACAGAGCAGGATGCGAAAATTGCAGGGATTGCCCATGAAAGAGGAAAGGGAATCGTTATTGTAGTCAACAAATGGGATGCCATTGAGAAGAACAATAAGACCACGAAGGAATATGAACATGAGGTGCGTCGTGTACTATCTTATATGCCGTATGCTCAGATTATGTACGTATCTGCGTTAACAGGGCAGCGGTTACCAAAACTCTTTGATATGATAGATGTGGTGATTGAAAATCAAACGCTTCGTATTGCTACGGGAGTCTTAAATGAGATTATGATGGAAGCGGTTGCTATGCAGCAGCCACCTTCAGACAAAGGAAAAAGATTAAGGCTGTATTATATTACTCAGGTTGGAATTAAACCGCCGACTTTTGTCATTTTTGTAAATGACAAAGAGTTAATGCATTTTTCATACCAAAGATATTTGGAAAATAAAATTAGAGAAGCCTTTGGATTTAAAGGCACATCGTTAAAGTTCTTCATTCGGGAAAGAAAGGAAAAAGAAAAGTAGAAATGGAAAGAATTATATGTGTGCTAATCGGATATTTATTTGGATTATTGCAGACAGGGTATTTTATAGGGCGATTAAATAATGTTGACATACGAAAGATGGGAAGTGGAAATGCAGGAACAACCAACGCTCTCCGTACTCTAGGAAAGAGAGCAGGGGCTGTAACGTTGTTAGGAGATTGTTTCAAGTGTGTTGCTGCAGTTTTGCTTGTTCATTTCATTTTTGGAAATGGAGCTGCTGATTTGTTACCCGTATTGTCCATGTACGCAGGTGCCGGGGTGATATTGGGACACAATTTCCCTTTTTATTTAGGTTTTAAAGGTGGAAAAGGAATTGCCGCTACGGCAGGGCTCATTATCAGTACAACGAATATATGGATTGTATTAATTTGTCTCGTTGCATTCGTTGGAATTGTGGCAATCAGCCGCTATGTGTCAGTAGGTTCTTTGCTGGTTGTTAGTATTTTTTTTGCGGCAGTTGTAATACTGGGACAAAACGGATATTATCATACTACAGGACGCTATTTAGGTGAGATATATGGAGTTGCATTTTTCGTGGTTATCATTGCCTTTTTTCAACATAGAGAGAATATTAAGAGATTAATTAAAGGAAACGAGAATAAAATCGGAGCGAAAAAAAAGTAGGAGGTGTCGTTATGGCAAAGGTAGGAGTTCTAGGTGCTGGTAGTTGGGGAACTGCCTTAGCGTTACTATTAAGAGAGAATGGAAGTGAAGTGACCGTATGGTCTATCAATGAAGATGAAGTAAAAATGTTGTCCGAGCAAAGAGAGCATGTGCAGAAGCTTCCAGGTGTAAAAATTCCGGAAGATATTAGGTTTACATCAGATGCCAAGGAGACTGTGGAAGACAAAGATTTTCTTGTAATGGCTGTACCGTCTGTGTTCACCAGAAGTACATCAAAGCTGATAGCACCATACGTTAAAGAGGGACAGATTATTGTAGATGTTGCCAAAGGAATTGAAGAGACATCCTTAAAAACTCTTTCTGCACAGATTGAAGATGAAATTCCTCAGGCGGATGTTGCTGTTTTATCAGGACCAAGTCATGCAGAAGAAGTAGGGAGAGGCTTGCCTACGATTGTAGTGATTGGATCCTCAAAGAAAGAAACGGCGATTTATTTGCAAAAAGAATTTATGAACAAAGTATTTCGTGTTTATACAAGCTCAGATGTACTTGGAATTGAGTTAGGAGGAGCTTTAAAAAATGTCATTGCTTTAGCAGCTGGAATTGCAGATGGAATGGGCTATGGTGATAATACGAAAGCGGCTCTTATCACAAGAGGAATTGCAGAAATTTCAAGGCTTGGAATCGCAATGGGAGGCCGGGCAGAGACCTTTAATGGTTTGACCGGTATCGGTGATCTGATTGTTACTTGTGCAAGTGTACACAGCAGGAATCGTAAAGCAGGTTATCTGATGGGACAAGGGAAGACAATGCAGGAGGCTATGGATGAGGTTCAAATGGTTGTGGAAGGTGTTTATTCTACAAAAGCTGCAGTTGCCCTTGGTAAAAAATATGGAGTTTCTCTTCCGATTATTGAAGAAGTTAACAGTGTTTTGTTTGAAGATAAGAGTCCAAAACAAGCTGTGAATGATTTAATGCTAAGAGAAGAAAGACCGGAGCATATAGCCATGGAATGGGAGTCTTAAAATGAAGATTGTAAAGCAGCTGGTTATTATTCTTTCCATATGCGTTGTAAGTGATGGGATAGCAAAAGCCTTACCATTTTCATTTCCAGGAAGTGTTGTTGCATTAGTATTACTTGCTATATTGTTAGTAAGTGGGCTTATAAAAGAAAAACAAATACAGGAAACAGCAGACTTTTTATTAGTGAATATAGGTCTCGTATTTATTCCATGGTCTGTAGGAGTTTTGTATGAATTAAAAGTATTAAAGGGACAATTGCTTGTATTCTTTTTTGTTGTTATACTGTCATTGTTTCTTACCTTTTTAAGCACATATTACACGGTTTATTTTGTACAAAAGCTTATTGCAAAAAGAAAGAAGGAAAAAAAACATGGAAGAAGTCTTTAAAAACCCGCTTTTTGGAATTCTAATTACGACAATGGGATTTTTACTGGGGGTTTGGCTTCAAAAAAAGTTTAAGAACTTTCAATTAAATCCATTGCTCAATCCTGTTTTAATCGGGACATTATTTTGTTATTGTATTTTAAATATATTTGGTATATCTTATGAAGATTACAGTCAAGGCGGAAATTTTCTGGCAAGTTTCGTTTTACCGGCAACAGCGGTTTTAGGACTTTCTATTTACCGTCAGAGAAAAATTTTAAAGGAACAGTTTATTCCGGTTTTTTTAGGATGCTTGGTAGGTAGTTTGGTTTCGATATCCAGTGCTTTTCTTTTAGGAAAGGTATTTAACCTTAATGATAAGGTGATTTATTCAATATTACCAAAGTCTGTAACCACAGCAATTGGCGTGGACTTATCAGCGCAGCTGGGAGGAAATCGTTCCATTACAATTTTGGCAATTATGGTTTGTGGTATGATGGGTGCAATTTTTCATCCATTTATCATTAAATTTCTGAAATTAAAGGATAAAGTAGCGATTGGTGCAGCGTTTGGAACCTCTTCTCATGCAGTGGGAACAACAAAAGCACTTGAAATGGGAGAAGTGGAAGGTGCAATTAGTGGTGTATCCATAGGTGTTGCAGGAATTTGCACTGTAATTATTGCTTTATTTTTATAAGTAGTATAATATTTTATATAGATACAAAATACGAAGGAAAGTTGAGGAAAAATCATGAGAGTAGCGCTTATTACAGTTAATACAGCGGTATATAAAAACGAAGAAGAAGATGCAGCAGGAATTTTGCTGAAAGAGATTCTGGAAGAAGATAATATTGAAGTTGTTTTTTCAAAAGCATTACCAAGTGACAGAGAAGTTTTGTCGAAAGTAATGCAAAGAATTGCCGACAGTGATATGGCGGATTTGATTCTGACTACAGGTGGTGCGGGTTGTGGACCGGAAGACTTTACTCCAGAGGCAACAATGGACATTACAGATCGTATGCTGTGGGGAATTCCTGAGGCAATGAGAGCTTACACTTTGCAAAAAACAAAGAGAGCAATGCTCAGTAGAGGTGTTGCAGGAATTCGTACAGAGACCCTTATTGTAAATTTACCAGGAAAAGCGAAAGCGGCAGCCAGTGTTTTGAAATATTTACTTCCTACATTAACCCATGCCGTTGGTGTAATTCGCCAGGCGGATTAGGATGAAAGTAACGTATGTGAATCACTCTGGTTTTGTGGTTGAGTTTGATGATAAGATTCTTGTATTTGATTATTACAGGGGAGAGCTTCCCAAATTCGACAAGAGCAAAAGTATATACGTCTTTGTGAGTCATGGACATGAAGACCATTTTAATCAAGAGATATTTAAATGGAAATCAAAGTTTCAAAAAGTGGTTTATATCTTAGCATCAGAAATTAATGATTCCAGCTGGGATGAGACGATTAGTGTTTTTCCGAATCAAGAGATTAAGCTTTCAGATGAGTTTATAATTCGTACATTACCATCAACAGATGAAGGGGTTGCTTTTTTGATAAATGTAGATAAGAAGACCTTGTTTCATGCTGGTGATTTGCACTGGTGGCATTGGAATGGAGAGACGGATTTATTTAATCAGGAAATGGAACGAGACTATAAGAAATATATTGAGGAAGTTAAGGGAGAGCATATTGATTTTGCGTTTATACCCTTAGATCCAAGACAGCAAAACGCATACTATTGGGGGATGCTCTATTTCCTGGAAAATATGGATGTATCTTATGTGTTTCCCATGCATATGTGGGGACGGTACCGTATTGTTACAGAGCTTCTGGAAAAGCAGGAAATGCAACCCTACAGGGATAAAATTATTAGGATTACAAGAGAGAACGAGAGTTTTAATTTTAATTAAGGGAGCATACAAATGTTAGTAGATATTTATACCGACGGTGCGGCAAGAGGAAATCCGGAAGGACCAGGCGGCTATGGAACGGTTTTAGAATATGTAGATGGAAAAGGGATACTTCATAGGAAAGAGCTCTCTCAAGGGTACATTAAAACCACAAATAATAGAATGGAATTGATGGCTGTTATTGCAGGCTTAGAGGAATTAAACAGGCCGTGCCGTGCAAGGATTCATTCGGATTCTAAATATGTTGTGGATGCTTTTAATAAATTTTGGATTGACAATTGGCTAAAAACGGATTGGAAAAAGGGAAAGGTGAAAAATATTGACCTTTGGAAAAGACTGTTAAAAGCAAAGGATCCCCACCAAGTAACCTTTCATTGGGTGAAGGGACATGATGGGCATCCTCAGAATGAACGATGTGATCAACTCGCCACCACAGCGGCGGATGGAGATGATTTAATAGAAGATAAGTAGTACAGGTAATCGCAGCTGTAAAGCCGAAAGGCTGCAGTTGAGGAAAGTCCGGGCTTCGTAGGGCAGGATGCCGGATAACGTCCGGTGGAGGTGACTCCAAGGCTAGTGCAACAGAAATATACCGCCTTTTATAAGGTAAGGTTGGAAGGGCAGTGTAAGAGACTACCGCCTTCCTGGCAACAGGAAGGGCATATGTAAACCCCATCCGAAGCAAAACCGAATTGAGACTATGTGGCGGCCCGTCACGTCTTTGGTAGGTTGCTAAAGTCTGTCGGCAACGACAGAATCAGATAGATGATTACCAGATACAGAACCCGGCTTATAGTACTGCTTATTTATTTTTTTCATCACAGTATTTACATCTGTAAACTTTATTCTTTTTGTCTGTTAGAACGAAGATGTGATCCAGTTCCTGTTCAATGGAAGTGATACATCTAGGATTCTTACATTTAATTAAATTAGTAACTTTTTCAGGAAGATGAAGTGATTTCTTTTCAACAATCACTTCATCTTTTATAATATTGATTGTAATTTTATGATCAATAAATCCTAACACGTCTAAATCTACAACGTCGATAGGACATTCTATTTTCATAATATCTTTTCTTCCCATTTTATTGCTTTTTGCATTTTTGATAATTGCAACGACGCAATCTAAACGGTCTAAATTTAAATATTTGTAAATTTCCATGCTTTTTCCAACCTGTATATGATCAAGAACAAAGCCTTCTGAGAGTCCACTTACATTTAATGTGTTTTTTACTGATTTAGATGTCATTTCTTATTCCTCCTCCACTTTGATTTCCAATAGCTTTAAAATTAGAGCCATACGAATGTAGACGCCGTATTGCGCTTGCTTAAAATAGGCTGCCCGTTCATCTTTGTCAATTTCGACAGATATTTCATTGACTCTGGGAAGAGGATGAAGAACATACATACTCTTTGGTGCCAGCTTCATTTTATCGGTATCCAGAATATAAAAATCTTTCATGCGTACATAGTCATCTTCGTTAAAAAAGCGTTCCTTTTGTACCCGGGTCATGTATAAAAAGTCTAGTTTATCAAGAGCGTCTTCCATACGAACCATTTCTTTGTACTGAATATTATTTTTCTCTAAAACATCTTCACGTATATAATCAGGGAGTCTTAATTCATCCGGTGAAATAAGATAGAATGTAACGTTAGGATAGCGGACAAGAGCATTAATCAATGAGTGGACGGTACGACCAAATTTTAAGTCGCCGCAGATACCAATAGTCGTATTACTAATTTCGCCTTTTAAAGTACGAATTGTCAATAAATCGGTAAGGGTTTGAGTTGGATGTTGATGTCCACCATCACCGGCATTTATAACAGGAATTGATGAATATTTACTTGCCACAAGAGGAGCACCTTCTTTCGGATGTCTCATTGCACATATATCAGCATAGCAGGAAATGGTACGTATCGTATCGGCAACACTTTCTCCCTTTGAAGCAGAACTGGAATCTGCAGATGAAAAGCCAAGAACACTTCCACCTAAATTTAGCATTGCTGCTTCGTGGCTTAATCTTGTACGAGTACTGGACTCATAAAAACAGGTGGCTAGTTTTTTGCCTTTACAAGCTTCAGCATATTTCTGGGGATTCTTTTCAATATCGTTTGCTGTGTCCATAAGGGCGTTGATTTCTTCGACGGAAAAATCTAAAGGGCTGATTAAATGTCTCATGATTACCTCCAATTTGTTATTTTATACTTCAAATAATAATATAATATCTATGAGAGTTTTTCAACCAAAATTATGATATACTATATTGCGAATGAAGAGAAGCATATATAAAGGAGTAAAAACATGAATACTTTAGAAGAATTAAGAAATCGATTGGATAAAATAGATAAAGAGCTTATTGAAAAATATAAAGAGAGAATGGAAATATCGAAAGAGGTAGGAGAAATTAAAGTGGAGATGGGGCGAGAAGTCTTAGATCCCATCAGAGAGCAGGAAAAGATAAATCAAGTGACAGAAGGGTTTCAAGATCCATTTCTTAAAACAGGCATTGCAGAATTGTACCAACAACTTTTCACCCAAAGCCGAATGCTTCAATATCAGGTATTTATTAACCGGGGAGAAGATGCCAAGCAAGGCTTTCAAGAAGTGGATGAGATTGCAGGAAAGGGAAAAAGGGTTATATACCAGGGTGTCCAGGGGGCGTATTCACATCAGGCAGCAAGAGACTTCTTCGGGGAAGATGCATTCTATACAAATGTAACGACCTTTAAAGACGCTTTTGAAGCGGTTCGAGAAGGAAGAGGTGACTATGCAGTTCTTCCTATGGAAAATTCATCTGCTGGAAAAGTGGGAGATGTCTACGATTTATTAGTGAAATATGATTTGTCAATTGTAGGAGAGATAGTACTTCCTATTTCCCATACCTTATCCGGTGTAGAATCATCTAGCATAGAAAGCATTGAGAGGGTATATTCCCATAATCAAGCAATTATGCAGAGTAAAGAATTTCTGAATCAACACCCTAAGTGGGAGTTGAATAGTATGGAAAACACTGCCTTAGCGGCGAAGTTCGTTTCAGAAGCTAATGATCCCCGGTATGGAGCAATCTGCAGTGAGGAAGCTTCCAAGCTTTATCAGTTGAAGGTCTTAGCAAAGGAAATTAATCAGGTTGATAATAACTCTACGCGATTTGTGGTTGTTTCAAAAGCTAAGATTTATAGAAAGGATGCCGAAAAAATAAGTGTCTGCATTGAGCTGCCCCATGAGACAGGCTCTCTTTATCGTATTCTTTCACACGTTATTTTTAATGGATTAAACATGACTAAAATACTGAGTAGACCAATCAAACATAAGACGTGGGAATATCGATTCTTCCTGGATTTTGAAGGGAATTTGAAGGATGGTTCTGTGCAAAACGCTTTAATCGGAATCGAGAATGAAAGTAGAAAGCTTAAAATATTTGGAAATTATTAAGAGGATAAAAGAATGAGAATTGAAGAATTTATTTTTTATAAAGACATGAAGGATGGAGAAATTTTATATGATTTTCCTCAAATCTTAAGGAATAAAGCAAAAGAACCTGTATATGCATGGCTTCATAAGATTTATGAGTTTTCTGTAGAGCATGGATTTTACGGAAATTTGTGGCATGCATATTTAACCTATCTGCTTACAGGACATGAAAATGCCTATTCTCTGTCTTGCGAACTTAGAGAGGGTACAAAGGGCAGCGTGTCTAGGATTGCTTCTCATGATTTTGGTATTTTTCATCAGTTATTCAAATTTGATTTTAAAAAAGAAGGAGAGAGGCTGGGGGTATCGGAGCTGTCAATGATTGAAGAGTTCGAAGGAAATACGGAAGAAGGGCGTGTATTCAATCGACGTATTCGGAACCAGATTCTAGATTTGTGCAAAAAGTTAGAGCAAGCAGAATCAAAAGAAGATTTCCAAAGTGAAGTGTTGAAATTTTACCATAAATTTGGAGTCGGAAGCTTTGGTTTACATAAGGCATTTCGAATTGTAGAAGAAAACAAAAAGCTTGAGATTTATCCAATCAATAAAATTGCCCATGTGAATCTGGACGACTTGATTGGATATGATACAGCTAAAAATAAACTTTTAGAGAATACAAGAGCCTTTGTAGAGGGGAAGAAGGCAAATAATTGTCTGTTATATGGAGATGCGGGAACGGGAAAATCCTCCTCGATTAAAGCAATTTTAAATCAATTTTATGAAGATGGACTTCGTATGATTGAAATATATAAACATCAATTTAAGCATATAAATGATGTGATTGCCCGAATTAAAAATCGGAATTACAAATTTATACTTTATATGGATGATTTGTCTTTTGAAGAATTTGAAATCGAATATAAGTATTTAAAAGCAGTGATTGAGGGAGGCTTGGAGAAAAAACCGGAAAACGTATTAATCTATGCCACATCAAATCGTCGGCATTTGATTCGGGAATCTTTCCGTGACAAGAGGGAAAGAGATGAGGATTTACATACCAATGATACCGTTCAGGAGAAGCTTTCGCTCTCTGCCCGATTTGGAGTCAAAATCTATTTTGGAAGACCGGAAAAAACAGAGTTTCAGGAAATTGTAATAGGGCTTGCTAAGAGAAATGGAATTCATATGGAAGAAGAGGAGCTTTTGCTAGAAGCAAATCGTTGGGAGCTTACCCATGGTGGGATGTCTGGAAGAACAGCCCAGCAGTTTGTTGATTACCTGCTGGGCAAATATTAATCAAGCTGTTCCAAGTGGCTGATATCAGAATCAACTACAATGGAGTAGTTTGTATAATAAACGACAAATCCAGGTTTGCCCTTGTTGGGCTTTTTGATATTTTTCTTCAAGGAATAATCCACCTCGACTTTGTCGTTATTTCTCTTTTTTGAATAAAATGCAGCAAGTCTTGCAGCGTCTTCAAAAGCGGAATCAGGGATTTCCCGATCATCTGTCTTGAGAATAACATGAGAGCCTGGAGCTTCCTTTGCATGGAACCACCAGTCACCACCGGTTGCAAACTTAAATGTGAGTTCATCGTTTTGCAGATTGTTTTTCCCAACGTAGATATGGAAACCGTCCTTTGTAAGATAGTGAAAAGGTTTGTTTTTAACTTTCTTTCCTTTCTTGGAGGGCCGTTTTCTTATGTAACCAGATTCAACGAGTTCTTCTTTGATTTCAAGAAGATCCTCTTCCTTGGCGGCAATGTCAAGAGAATTACTTAAAGAATCTAAATAATCAATTTCTTGTTTTGTCTCCAGGGTAAGAGATTGCAACGCCTCGGCTGTTCGTTTTTTCTTATTATATTTGTCGAAATATTTGGTGGCGTTTTCTTGAGGTGTTTTCTGAGGATCTAAGGAAATTGTTACTTCCTGATTCGTATAGTAATTTAATACTTGAAGCTTTTCCGCACCTTCTTCAAGATTATAGCCATAGGTATGAATCAGCTCGCCATATTCTTTGTATTTATCCCGGTCTTCCGTGTCTTTTAACTGACGCATCTGAAGCTGATATTTTTTTCCGTTTCGATCCAGAGCTGTTTGGACAATATGTCGTAAATCGGTAGACTTTTGCCGGATTCGGCTTTGTTGATTTTTCTTCTCATAATAATCAAAAAGCAAAGGGAATACGGAAGTGTATCTTTCTTCTCTTAAATAGGATAAATGGGAAAGAGTAAGACTTGAGAATTCAACTGCTTTTTGTCCCTCTAAGTAAAGAGTGGGGGTGTAATTGTTGTTCCTTACGTTTTCAAAGAAATAGTGAAATTGTTTGTACAGATGGAAATAAAAATCCTCACTTAAATCCTTGGGAGAAATAGCGGTATCAATTCCACATAAAAAACAAATTTCCTCGGCAATTACAGGACTTATGCCGGTAAAGCTTTGATACAAAGCCTTTAAAATTGACATGGGTTTTTCTTGTAGTATTGCAGCAAAATCTCCTTCAGAAACATCGAAAGGATTCCGTTTCTGATTTTGGTCTGGAATAAAATAATCTCTTCCTGGCAACACCTCTCGTACAGAGCTCATGCTTAGGGAAACATGTTTTATGCTGTCTAATATTTTATTCTGGTCATCAAGGAATATAATATTACTATGCTTGCCCATAAGTTCTATAACCAGACGTTTTCTTTTTAAATCTCCCAATTCGTCATAATGTTCTACATCAATGAATATAACCCGCTCTAAGCCAGGCTGGGTAATCGACAGAATTTTCCCGCTTCCGATATGTTTTCGGAGAAACATACAAAAGTTTGGTGCTGTCATGGGACTGGGTTTATTTTCTTTCGTCAGATAAATCAAAGGAAGAGAAGGGTTTGCCGAAATCAAAAGACGTACTTGTCCTTCCCTTGTTTTCAACGTCAGTAAAAGTTCATCGGTTTCAGGCTGTGCAATTTTATTTATTCTGCTTTCTGCTAGTTTTTGATTTAATTCATATACAATATTTGCTACGGTAACTCCATCTAATGCCATTTTCATTTTCTCCTTCGTTTTCAATACTCTTATATCCTAGCATATGCCAAAGAAAAATCAAATAGATAAGTTGACGCTTAGGTGGAAATAGCATATAATTAATAGGTTATCAAAAAAGATACCGAGGTAGAAATCATGATTAAAAGTATGACTGGATTTGGACGATGTGAACAGGTAAGTGAAAGCAGAAAAATAACAGTTGAGATGAAAGGTGTAAATCACCGCTATCTCGATGTGAATATCCGAATGCCTAAAAAATTAAACTTTTTTGAGACTGCAATACGTAGTCTTCTGAAAAAGTCTGTAACCAGAGGAAAGGTGGATATATTCATTAGCTATGAGGATACAGCAGATGGGCAAATGTCTCTTCGGTATAATGAGGCTCTTGCGGCGGAATATATGGAAAAGCTGATGGTTATTAAGGAGCAATTCAACTTAGATAATGATGTGCGGGTATCTACCATGGCAAGATTTCCAGAAGTATTAACGATGGAAGAGCAAACCATTGATGAAGATGAGCTGTGGAGTGAATTGGAGAAGGCTCTTTCAGGAGCAATTTCTCAATTTGTAGAAACCAGAATTTTAGAGGGTGAAAACCTAAAAGAGGACATTTTATCAAAGCTTGATGGGATGCTTCATAATATTAATATTATCAATGAGCATGCACCAGAGATTGTCAGTAATTATCGAACGAAAATTGAAAATAAGGTGAAAGAAGTTTTGGAAGATACCCAGATGGATGAAAGCCGAATTGTTCAAGAAGTTGTGGTTTTTGCAGAAAAGATTTGTACAGATGAGGAAACGGTTCGTTTGGAAAGCCACATTGGCCATATGAAAGATACGCTAAACAGTAAGGATTCAGGAATTGGAAGAAAGCTTGATTTCATTGCACAGGAAATGAATCGAGAAGCAAATACCATTCTTTCAAAGGCAAATGATTTAATGGTTTCCAATCAGGCTATTGATTTAAAAACAGAAATCGAGAAGGTAAGAGAACAGATTCAGAATATAGAGTAAAGAGGTAAAAGATGAAACAAAAGGGCATATTAACGGTTGTCTCAGGTTTTTCTGGCGCAGGAAAAGGAACCCTTATGAAAAATCTGGTTCAACGATATGAAGAGTATGCACTGTCAATATCCGCAACCACACGAAACCCCAGAGAGGGAGAGGTGCATGGGAAGGATTATTTTTTCAAAACAAAAGAAGAATTTGAAAAAATGATTGATAAAGAAGAATTGATAGAGTATGCTAATTACGTAGATAACTACTATGGAACACCAAGAGATTACGTTGAATCCCAGCTTTGCGAAGGAAAAGATGTGATTTTGGAAATAGAAATGATTGGTGCACTAAAGGTAAAAGAAAAGTATCCAGATACATTGTTATTATTTGTTACACCACCCAATGTAGAGGAGCTTAAGAAGCGGCTAATCGGGAGAGGAACAGAGTCGATTGAGGTGATTCGTTCCAGGTTGAACCGAGGCAAAGATGAAGCAAAGGTTATGAACCAATATGACTATCTGATTGTGAATGACAATTTGGATGATACCGTACAAAAGATGCATCAGATTATTCAAAATGAGCATTTAAGATGTTCGCGAAATGAAGAGTTTATACAATGCATTATGGAAGATTTGAAAGGAGATTTGCTATGATACACCCATCTTATACAGATTTAATGAAAGTGGTAAATAAGGACGTTGAGGAAGGACAGACAAAAGTTGTAAATAGTCGATACTCAATTGTTATGGCGACGGCAAAAAGGGCACGGGAAATAATTGACGGTGATTTACCTTTGGTAAAAGCAAAAGAGGGTGAGAAACCACTTTCGATTGCAATTGAAGAACTAAACGAAGGCAAAATAACAATCCATGCAGAAGAGGAATAAAGAGGGAGGAGACAGATGCTTAGGTATCTGTTTTTTCTATAAAAGAAAGGTGTAAGTTTTATGAAGAAAGTGTTATTTATTTCTCTTGGATGTGATAAAAATCTTGTGGATTCAGAAGTGATGCTGGGATTGTTAAATGACCGAGGTTATATCATAACAGATAATGAAGAAGATGCAGATGTGGTAGTCATCAATACGTGTTGTTTTATTCATGATGCAAAAGAAGAGAGCATTGAAAATATTTTAGAAATCGCAGAACTTAAAAAGAAGGGAAGTATTTCTAAGCTTATTGTGACCGGTTGTATGGCCGAGAGATATCGGGAAGAAGTATTGGAAGAGATCCCAGAGGTAGATGGAGTGCTCGGAACCAATTCTTATGATAAAATTGTTGAAGCTATTGAGGAATCCGGAGATGGAAAAAGAAGCCTTTATATGAGTGAATTAAGAGGCTTTCCCCAGGAGGAAACGAACCCTCTTGTTACAACAGGAGGCCATTATGCATACTTAAAGATTGCAGAAGGCTGTGACAAGCATTGTACCTATTGTATTATACCAAGCCTGCGTGGAGCTTATCGTAGTATCCCGATGGAGAAGGTAATAAAGAGAGCTGAATATCTCGTAGAAGGTGGAGTGAAAGAGCTCATTTTAGTGGCTCAGGAAACAACTGTGTATGGGAAAGATATTTATAATGACAAATATTTACCTCAATTATTAAAAGAGCTTTGCAAGATTGAAGAACTGCAGTGGATACGAATCTTGTATAGTTATCCAGAGGAAATTAATGAAGAGTTGATTCAAACAATTAAAAGTGAGAAAAAAATCTGTCATTATTTAGACCTTCCAATTCAACACTGTAATGATAGAATCTTGAGACGTATGGGAAGAAGAACCTCTAAAGAGGATATTGTGTCACTTATTACGAATCTGCGTGAAAATGTACCAGATATATGCTTGCGTACAAGTTTAATAACGGGATTTCCGGGAGAGACAGAAGAAGAACATGATGAGTTGAAGGCCTTTGTAAAGGAAATCGGTTTCGATCGGCTAGGGGTATTTACCTATTCACAGGAAGAAAATACACCTGCGGCGGATATGGAAGATCAGATTGAGGAAGAGGTAAAACAAAGAAGAAGAGATGAAATCATGGAAATTCAACATGAAATTGTCTGTCAGAAGAGTGAAGATAGAATTGATGAGACATACCTGGTTATGATAGAGGGATACATTCCGGAAGATAATATATATATTGGACGAACCTATATGGATGCTCCCAAAGTAGATGGATACATGTTTGTTCACTCAGAAGATGTTTTAAACTCAGGAGATTTTGTCTGGGGAAAAGTAACAGAAGCACTAGAATATGACTTGATAGGAGAAAAAGTAGATGAATTTACCAAATAAACTAACATTGTTAAGAGTGTGTATGGTTCCAGTATTTGTTGTTTTCATGCTGACAGATATTGGAGGCGATGCAAATAAGTGGATAGCCCTTACTTTGTTTTGCATTGCAAGTATTACGGATTGGCTGGATGGTAAGATTGCCAGAGCCAATAATCTGGTAACAAATTTCGGAAAATTTATGGATCCCTTAGCGGATAAATTATTGGTTTGCTCGGCCCTTGTTTGTTTGATTCCAGAAGGAAAGCTTCAGGCGTGGGTGGTGATTGTGATTATATCCAGAGAATTTATTATTAGTGGATTTCGTTTAGTGGCATCGGACGCAGGAATTGTCATTGCTGCAAGCTACTGGGGAAAGTTTAAAACAGTTTCACAGATGGCAATGATAATTCTTTTGATTGCCGATTTTGGTGGTATATTTACAACAATTGAAGTGATTTTAATCTGGATTGCGTTGATTCTGACAATTGTTTCCCTTTTGGATTATATTATAAAAAACTTAGAAGTATTGACAAAAGGAGGCATGTAAGATGGTTGTGGAATTGATTTCTGTAGGTACGGAAATTCTAATTGGATCTATTGTCAATACAAATGCGGCGTATTTAGCAGAGAAATGTGCTGCTTTGGGACTTTCTTGTTATCATCAAAGTGTTGTGGGAGACAATAGAGGAAGGTTGGAAGAAAGTGTTAAAGTTGCATTGAATCGTTCCGATATTGTTATTTTGTCAGGAGGCCTTGGTCCCACAGAGGATGATTTGACGAAGGATGTGGTTGCGCAGGCAATGGGACTTCCTATGGTGGAAGATGCACATTCAAAAGAACGAATTCAGAAATATTTTGACAAGATTGGTGCCAAGGATATTACGAGTAATAATTGGCGGCAGGCAATGATACCGGAAGGCTCTATTGTTGTGGACAATCATAATGGTACAGCTCCAGGAATTATTGTAGAGAAAGATGGCAAAACGGCGATACTTTTGCCGGGACCTCCAGGTGAAATCAGACCCATGTTTGAGCGGGACATACAAGTCTATTTGGAAAACCTGCAAGAATTAAGATTTTTTTCTTATATGATTAAGGTGACTGAAATTGGTGAGAGCAAAGCTGAAATGATGATAAAGGACTTGATTGACAAACAAACAAATCCAACGATAGCACCCTATGCCAAAATTGGTGAGGTTCACTTTCGAATCACAACCAGTGCAAAAAACCAGGAAGAAGCAACGGAAATAATGAGGCCCACGGTGGAGGAGTTATTTCGTCGTTTTGGCGATAAAATTTTTACGACAAAAGAGGAAGAGACACTAGAAGAAGTAGTGGTACATTTATTGGAAGAAAAGAAGTATAAAATTGCGGCGGCTGAGTCTTGTACTGGTGGACTCTTTATGGGGCGGCTTATTAATGTAAGTGGAGCCTCTAACGTAGTAGGAGAAAGCTATATCACGTATTCAAATGAAGCAAAAGAAAGACTTTTAGGGGTTTCAAAAGAGACACTTGAAAAGCATGGAGCAGTCAGTGAAGAAACGGCGATGGAAATGGCAATTGGTGCGGCGAAAAGAGCACATGCAGATGTTGGAGTTGGTATTACAGGAATTGCTGGACCAACAGGCGGCACAGATGAAAAGCCAGTTGGATTGATTTTTATCGGCTGTTTTATAAAAGGAAAAACAGAGGTTTTTCGTTTTCAGTTGAGAGGAAACAGAGAAAAAAACAGAGATAATGGCGTCGTGAAAGCATTAACTGTGTTAAGACAATGTTTGATCAATGGAAAGGAATAATTATGGAGATTAGAGTATTAAGACAAGAGGAAATATTACCAGCCTTAAATCTTCTTTGGGATGTGTTTATTACAGAGGTTGCACCTACCTACCAAAATAAAGATGAGGGAGTGAAAAGCTTTCAAAATATCATTAAATATGAAAATATTATGCCTCAGGCAATGTCAGGAAGCTTGGTTTTATTTGGAGCCTTTGAGAATGAGGAGCTTGCAGGAGCTTTGGCATTGGAAACCAGAGGACATATTACTCTTTTTGGTGTAAAAAAAGAATATCAGGAAAAGGGTGTTGAAAGTCAACTTTTCAATGTGGTTAAAAATTATGGAATATTCACCTTGAAAGTGCAGCGTATTACGGTGAATGCTGCTCCAAATGCTGTTCAACAATATCAGCAGTTTGGAATGCAGGTAGTTGGACCAAGAACGGTTCGTAATGGAATTGAATTTGTTCCAATGACAACTTTGGATCAAGGGGCGAAAAATAAAACAGGGCTTGTTGTGGGCATTGTTGTCGGGGTGATTATACTTTGTTCTATCCTTTGCGGTGTTCTTTTTATAAATGTAGCAAGAGAATTCTATACCTCTC
This sequence comes from Aequitasia blattaphilus, assembly GCF_024721305.1. GTDB lineage: Bacteria > Bacillota > Clostridia > Lachnospirales > Lachnospiraceae > Aequitasia > Aequitasia blattaphila. The sequence goes on from NZ_JAMXOD010000004.1 coordinate 59,109, forward strand.
AAACATCTACAGAAATAATAGAAGGCTATGATAATGATACACCGGATGAAGAGTATAGGGATGAATTTGAAGATGATTATGAGGATGATTTCGAAGATGATTATGAGGATGAGGATTTAGGCGGAATAGCCGCTGTTGAAGCCTATGAAGCGAAGGATTTAAGCATTAATATCTTAGAAGATTCCTATGAAAATGATGATACCCCTACTGGTAATAGCTATTTGGATTTTGAGGTTAACTATCCTCAGATATCGGGTATGAAAGATGGAGAATTACAAAAGAAAGTCAATGATGCAATAAGATCCACGGCCATGAGAACGACTGATGAGATATACATAAATCCCAGTCAGGATTTCAAGGAAAAAATGTTGGAGGTGGAAACCCCTTATCTTGTAAGCTATGTAGATTATAAGGTAACGTATGCTTCTAATGATTTCCTGAGTATTGCATTTGAAGATAATTGCTGCAAAGGTGACGTAGTTGATGTTAATCTTGAGCTGCGGACTTTAAACATCAGCCTAAAAAATGGTAAAATTTATGAGACGAAAGATATTGTAAACTTAGATAGTGATTTTGTCGATGAATTCCGTATTATTATGCAGTTAGAAACGGGAGATAGTAAGTTTTTAAATCAAAAAAGCGATGATGAGGTGATTGATGCACTGAAAGGGAAAGATGAGGAAGGGATTTTAAGCTCTGTATTTTTCCTTGATAAGGAAGGGATTGAGATTGGCTTCGATGTTAATAATGGGAAGGATACTGCAGCTGAATATAGTTACGCATGGGTAACTGCGCCGTTTACACCAAAAGAGATAAAAGACTTTAAAAATAATAGTGATTTTTGGGGATTTTTAGAAGACTTTTTTGATTGAAATAGATTGTTAAATATGAGATAATGTCAAGGTATGACACAAAAGTAGTTTGAAAGGAGTCTTAACATGATTTATTCACATGAAGTAGAGATGATGTGTCCAGTAGCACAAGGTGCTAACCATGGACCAGCCCCAATCCCGGAAGAAGCAAAATGGGTAAAGGCAAAAGAAGTAACAGATATTTCCGGTTTAACACACGGTGTGGGTTGGTGTGCACCACAACAAGGAGCCTGTAAGTTGACCTTAAACGTAAAAGAGGGAATTATTCAGGAAGCACTAATTGAAACAATTGGATGTTCAGGTATGACACATTCAGCAGCAATGTGCTCAGAAATTCTTCCAGGAAAAACCATATTAGAAGCTTTAAATACAGACCTTGTCTGTGATGCAATTAATACAGCTATGAGAGAATTGTTCTTACAAATCGTTTATGGTCGAACACAAAGTGCGTTCTCCGAAGATGGACTTCCAGTAGGAGCAGGTCTTGAAGACTTAGGAAAAGGACTTCGTTCTCAAGTAGGTACTATGTATGGAACATTAGCAAAAGGACCACGTTACCTTGAAATGGCAGAGGGTTATGTAACAGGTATTGCTCTTGATAAAAATGATGAAATCATTGGATATCAGTTTGTAAGCCTTGGAAAAATGACAGACTTTATTGCAAAAGGTGATGAACCAAATGTTGCATATGAAAAAGCGAAAGGTCAATATGGACGTGTAGAAGAAGCGGCTAAGATTATTGATCCGAGAAAAGAATAGTACAGGAGGAAGACGATAATGGCTTTATTTGAATCATATGAAAGAAGAATAGATAAGATCAATGCTGTACTAAATAGCTATGGCATTGCTTCAATAGAAGAAGCAGAAAAGATTACAAAGGATGCTGGATTAGAAGTATACGACCAAGTGAAATCCATTCAACCAATTTGTTTTGAAAATGCCTGTTGGGCTTATGTTGTAGGTGCAGCGATTGCAATCAAAAAAGATTGTAAGAGAGCAGCAGATGCAGCAGCAGCAATTGGTGAAGGGCTTCAAGCTTTCTGTATCCCAGGATCTGTAGCAGATCAAAGAAAAGTTGGTTTGGGACATGGAAACTTAGGAAAAATGCTTCTGGAAGAAGAAACAGAATGTTTTGCGTTCTTAGCAGGTCATGAATCTTTTGCAGCAGCAGAAGGTGCAATCGGTATTGCTGAAAAAGCGAACAAAGTACGTAAGAATCCTCTTCGTGTTATTTTAAATGGACTGGGTAAAGATGCTGCAAAAATCATCTCAAGAATTAACGGCTTTACTTATGTTGAGACAGACTATGATTATTATACAGGTGAGTTAAAGGAAGTTGGAAGAACTGCTTATTCAGAAGGACTTCGTGCTAAGGTTAACTGCTATGGTGCAAACGATGTTCGTGAAGGTGTTGCAATTATGTTTAAAGAGGGTGTTGATGTATCGATTACAGGAAATTCAACAAACCCAACACGTTTCCAGCATCCAGTAGCTGGAACTTATAAGAAAGAATGTATTGAGCAAGGAAAGAAATACTTCTCAGTAGCATCTGGTGGTGGTACAGGACGTACACTTCACCCAGATAATATGGCTGCTGGTCCTGCTTCTTACGGTATGACGGATACACTTGGACGTATGCATTCTGATGCTCAGTTTGCAGGTTCATCTTCTGTACCAGCTCATGTGGAAATGATGGGACTGATTGGCGCAGGTAACAATCCTATGGTAGGAATGACTGTAGCTGTAGCGGTTTCGATTGAGGAATGTTTCAAAAAATAAAAAGTTGCTAGAAACGGCTTAAAATAAGGATTTGTAAAGGCTGTTCCAATCTTTCATGGTTGGAACAGTTTTTTGAATGAAACGTATTTACAATGTCAATACTATGTATTATAATTAAGATGATGGAGGTGAACAAAATGGAAAAAACATTTTTACAGGTTCGAACAGAAAAATCTGACAAGGAAAAAGCAAGTGATATACTTGAAAGCTTAGGAACAAACCTATCATCTGTAGTTAATATGTTGTTGAAGCAAATTATCTTGACGAAAAGCATTCCGTTTGAAGTGAAAATGCCGTCTGGTTATTCAACATCGGAAGTAACTGAAGAAGTAAAAGCGTCTATGGCGATGGAGAATATGCCACTTACACAAGATGATATCAATTTACTAAAGACATATCAGATATCGACAGATTCTGAGAAGGAAAGCATTAGGAATCAGTTAATAGCTGAACTTACGGAGGAGTAAATGAGTGATAGAATTTATTGCTATCCAGAATCAAATGTTCTGATAAATAAATTGAATATTCATGAACTAGATAAACTTAATGAAGCGGAACGAAAGTTAACGCAACTTAGACTGAGTGATTTGATAACTTCACCAGTACGTGGAAGCTATGATTTGAAACATTTGCAGAAGATACACAGATATATTTTTCAGGATCTTTATGGATGGGCCGGTAAAATACGAACAGTGGAAATTGCTAAGTCAAATATGTTTTGTAAAGTTCAGTTTATTGAAACACAAGCTGATGAAATATTTAAGCAGTTAAGGGATGATGATTATTTGGCTGGCTTGCCAAAGGATATGTTTATCAAGAAGATTGCTTACTATTTTTCAGAGATTAATGCCCTGCATCCATTCAGAGAGGGAAATGGGCGCTCGCAAAGAGAATTTATACGTCAATTAGCTATTCGGCAGGGATATACGGTTTGTTTTGCAGGAATTTCAGCAGAAGAGATGTTGGAGGCTAGTTTGGATTCGTTTGTCTGTAAATATGGTAAGATGGAAGCTTTATTTGAAAAGATTTTACGATAATTGTTTTTCAGTGATTATTGAATGGTGTCCTGAGTTGCCGTCAGATGTGGATAGTAGCACACATGCAACTCACAAATTCTAAAGGAATAGCGTAAATATAAGGTTTATAAGGGCTGCACCAACTTTTATAGTTGGTGCGTTTTTTTTCGTTTATTCTAAGGGTGGAGCAGTTGATGCGCGCAAAAGGAGCTTGGGTTGAACGAAGGAATGAGTTGCTTTGGTATCCTCCTGATCAATTAAACGGGTTAAGCGATTTAAACTCATCTTTGCAATCTCATCTATTGGCTGGACAACAGTGCTTAATTCGGGACGAAAATAAATCCCTTCCTGTAATCCATCAAATCCCATTACGGAATACTGTTCTGGTACAGAAAATCCACGATCTTTTAAAAAGTTTATAAGAGAAAATGCGACTGGATCTGTTTGGGCAAAAAAAGCCGTACAATCACTTATTTTATCCCAGTTCATTTCAAGAGATTTGTAACCACTGGGATAAGTAAGGCCAGCATCGATAATCCAATCTGCATTAGAGGGAATCGAATTTTCCTCCAAGGCAGTTAAATATCCAGTGGTCCGTTCCGAGAAGTCAGAGCTCCCTACATTGGTTAAAGTTGCAATTCGTGTATGGCCCAGAGAAATCAAATGCTTTGTTGCAATTAAACCTCCTGCAAAATGATCCATATCAATAACATTTACACTTTTTTTCATGGGACGTGAAAAGTATTGAGTGTAGACACGGGGAATTTTACAAAGTCCCAAAGCCTCTTCAAGGGCTGCATTATAATCGTCATTAATAATGACAACGCCTGCGGAAACTCCGGATTTTATCACAGATATTATGTGTTTCAATGCCTTTTCGCTACCATCATCAGACAGAATGATAGAGAAATAATTATGAGCTTCTGTTTGTTCGATGACGTGGTTGCATAAATGTTCAATATATAAATCAAGTACCTTGTTTTGCATTTTTTTTGCATTCAAAATAATGACGATTCCGCCATTAGAATGAGATGATTTTTTTTTGTTTTTCGTATACCCGTGAGCTTTGGCTAATTCTTGAATCTTATCCCGGGTTTCTTTCGATATATGCTGTGAGTTACTCAAGCTTCGTGAAACCGTTGATTGATTTACTCCAGCCAGTTCTGCTAATTCTTTTGTTGTAATCATAAACACCTCTAAAAAGCTTCTTCCTGATTTTCTTTCTGTATTCAGAATATAACAAATAGAAGAACTAGTCAATTAAGAACGTAAAGAAATGATATCTTTTTGTGCATATTCATAATTAATAGTTGTGCATAAATTGTATGCATAATATTTCGAAAAAATAAAAACGCAAATGCATTGATAAAAGAGTGGATTTTAATTGATTAAAGATTAAATTAAAAAGATTGACAATAAATAGTCAAGAATGAAAGAGTATGTGTAAATATATCACAAAAAAATCCATGGTAAAACTGTATAAAATATAAATTAAAATATATTTAAAATGACGATTTTATACAATTGCATTGACAATTATGCATCATTGATGATAAAAACAATATAACAACAAAAACAATTGTGCATAAATAATCAAATTATGCATAAGCAAGAACAAGGAGGAAAGAGGTATGAAAAAAAGTATTTTAGGTTTGTTACTGGTAGTTGTGATGTGTGCAGGATTATTACTTGGTTGCAGCAATGGAAAGAGTAAAACTGAAAGCACGGATTCCGATGGAGGAGATTCGTCAAAGGATATTAATGTTACGTTGATTTTATCTGCAAGAGATGAATTTAATTCCATTATGTCTCGCGAAGCAGAGGCAACAGCAAAGGAGACAGGAGTAAACTTTACGGTACAGGATGCCACCAATGATGCGGCAAAGCAGATTCAGTTCGTAGAGACAGCGCGTAATAATGGAGATCCAGTTGTAATTGTTTATTTAGTGGATCCATCTACTGCTGGAGAAATTGTGGAAAAAGCAGGAGATATGAAAGTTGTTTTTGTGAATCGTTATCCAACGGATGATTCGGTAATTAAAGACAATGATAATGTAGTATACGTAGGCTCAAATGAAAGCCAAGGTGGAGAACAACAAGGAGAGGCTCTTGCAAATTTCTTTAATGAAAAAGGTCAAAAAGAGATTAAATATGTGCTGATTCAGGGGATTTTAGGAAATGATTCCGTAATAAAGCGAACAGAAGCATGCTTGGCAAAACTTGAAGCAGAAGGAATTAAAGCGACAGAAGCAACTGCTCCGATAGCATGTGACTGGGACAGAGCAAAAGCAATTGATAAGTTTTCTCCAATTGTATCTGCTAATACCGAGTTTGATTGTGTAATCTCGAATAATGATGCTATGGCAATCGGTGCAGTTGAGGTATTGAAAAATAATAATATCGATCCAAAAGAAGTACCGGTTGTTGGGCTGGACGGAACACCAGACGGTGTAAAGGCAGTTCAAAACGAGGAACTTTTGATGACTACCTTACAGGATGCAAAAGGACAAGGAAAAGGAATTATCATGGCTACGATTAATTTGGTGGAAGGAAACCCAATTAACGACGGAACAGACTATGAATTAGATGAAAGCGGAAAAGTGGTATGGATTGCATTTGAAGCGATTTACAAGGACAATGCAGAGGATTTTGTAGATTACTACAACTAAGAAATCTCAAATTTTAGATTTTTATATTTTTAATGGAGGGTATTGTAATTTAATACCTTCCATAGAAAGTATATAACAACAGGAAGGAGATTTAATAATGAGTCAAGAGTTTATCCTTGAAATGAAGGATATTGTCAAGGAGTTCCCTGGGGTTAAAGCATTAAAAGGTGTAGAACTGAAAGTCCGGCCTGGAACAGTACACACTTTAATGGGGGAAAATGGCGCAGGGAAATCCACATTGATGAAATGCCTTATTGGTATCTACAAACAGACTTCTGGTCAAATTGTATTTGATGGAAAAGAAGTAAATTTTCAAAGTACACTTCAAGCGATGAATGCAGGAATATCCATGATTCATCAGGAACTGTCTCCGGTTCCAGAAAGAAGTGTTTGTGAAAATGTATGGATGGGACGTGAACCACGTAAGGGAATCTGTGTAGACCACAAAAAAATGAGAACGGAATGCTTTAAACTATTTGAGAAACTAGGTTTAGATTTAGACCCCGATGAAAAGATGGGGAATTTGACCGTTGCGAAAATGCAGATGGTAGAGATTGCCAAAGCAGTATCATACGATTCAAAGATTGTTATTATGGACGAGCCAACATCGGCTCTTACTGAAGGGGAAGTTGAACATTTATTTCGAATCATTGAGGAGTTGAAGTCAAGAGATGTTGCGATTATCTATATCTCTCATAAGATGGCTGAGATTTTTCAAATTAGTGATGATATAACTGTCTATCGAGACGGAGAGTATATTACAACAAAACCAGCTGAAGAATTAACTACAGACGAGGTAGTGTCCTTGATGGTAGGACGAGAAGTTACAGAGATGTTTCCGAAAGTAGAGTGTGAAATAGGGGAGACGATATTAAAGGTTGAGAATCTTTCATCAGGAACTGCTTTTCAAAATGTATCTTTTGAATTGCATCGAGGTGAAATTTTAGGGTTTTCAGGATTAGTAGGTGCAGGCAGAACGGAAATTGTAGAGACCATATTTGGAGTCCGACGTAAAACAGGCGGCACCATATATAAAGATGGTAAAGAATTAAACATTAAAAGTGCAGAAGATGCTATTTCAAACGGAATTGCATTGTTGACGGAAGACCGTAGAGAGAATGGAATCGTAGGCCTGTTAAGTATTAAGGAAAATGTGGGATTGGCAAACCTTAAGAGGTATGGCTTTCCATTGAATCATAAAAAAATGAATCAAGATGGGAACAAATATAAAGAAATGCTTAGTATAAAGGCACCATCATTAGAAACTCCGGTAATGAATTTATCAGGAGGCAATCAACAAAAAGTTCTTGTGGGACGCTGGCTCTTAACAAATCCGGATATCCTAATTGTTGATGAGCCTACTCGAGGTATTGATGTAGGTGCAAAAGCTGAAATACATTCTATTATTACAAAGCTTGCAGGAGAAGGAAAAGCCATCATAATGATTTCTTCAGAAATGCCAGAGGTAATGGGAATGTCAGATCGAGTGTTAATTATGCATGAAGGAAGGCAGACAGGAATACTAAACCGTGACGAAGCAACCAGTGAATTAATCATGCAATATGCAACCATGGAACCACAAGATCAGAATGATAAATAGTAGAGGATAGAGGAGAGAAAGATGAAAAGCAAAAGTTTTGATACAAAAAAATTCCTTTCCCAAAATGGTATATGGGGAGTTTTGATTGTAATGGTAATTTTACTAACGATTGTAAGACCGGTATTCATTTCCAGAATGAACCTGCAGACGCTCTTAGAGTCCGAATCAATCAAAGGTATTTTGGCCTTTGGAATTATGTGGGCAATCCTGTCAAAAGGTATTGATTTAGGGCCAGGTTCTGTTGTGGCATTAGTATCTGCAGTTGTAGCTTCCCTGGTTCAGCAAACCGGTGTGACCGGCCGGCTGCTGGGAGAAAATGGATTGCATTTAAGTGCTCCTTTAGCAATGCTTGTGGGACTACTTATTGGTGCAGTTGTAGGCTTGATAACTGGTGTGATAATAGCGTATACACAGATACCACCCTTTATTGCGACTTTAGGAACTCAGTTGATTTGTAGAGCTTTGGCGAAAATGTATACGGATCGTCCCGTATCAAATTTAGAGGATAGCTTCCGTTGGATAGCAAAAGGAAAAATTGGACCGGTACCGATGATTGTTGTCGTATTTATTATCATGTATATTTTAACAGCATTTTTATTAACCCAGACTCGATTCGGGAAGAATGTATATGCAATTGGCGGAAATTCTCAAGCAGCTCGTTTTGCTGGGATTAATGTTGAGAAAAATCTAGTGATGGTTTACATTATTTGTTCCGTTTGTGCAGCATTAGGTGGGATATTATTGGCTGCAAGAACGGGTTCAGCTGACCCGTCTTCAAATGGGTTAATGTATGAAACCGATGCAATTGCAGCTGCAACCGTAGGTGGAACATCTCATAGCGGAGGTATTTGCCGGGTTTCAGGTGTACTTTGTGGAATTTTGATTCTTGGAGTGATTAATAATGGGTTGGTACTTCTTGGGGTAGATGACAATATGACAAATGTAGTCCGTGGAGCCATCATCGTAGGTGCAGTTATACTTGATATGAGAAAAAATGTTAAGAAGGCATAGGAGGATAAAGAGGTGAAAAACATTAGAGTGGGAATTGTTGGCTTAGGCAGACTGGGATATCATCATGCACAGGACTTAATGTTTCGTATTCCACAAGCGGAATTAGTTGCTGCGTGTAGCGTGATACCGGAAGAATTAGAAAAAGTACGTACATGGGGCTTGGAAAATGTATATACAGACTATTCTGAGATGATTAAAAACGCGAATTTAGAGGCGGTTGTTATTGTATCGTCCTCAGGGGCACATGCAGAACAAATTATCGAGGCAATGGATGCAGGAATACATGTATTTAGTGAAAAACCTATGGGAGTAACTCTTGAAGAATGTGAAAAGGTTGAAAAGTGTGTAGAGTTGCATCCGGATTTAAAATTTCAGCTTGGGTTTATGAGACGTTTTGATGCATCTTATATGGCTGCAAAAGCAAAAGTTGATGCAGGAGAGTTGGGGAAACCATTTCTATTTAAATCAACCAGTAATGACCCCTTGGCAACAATAGACGGTTTCTTGGGATATGCACCTCATAGTGGTGGTCCATGGCTGGATATGGCGGTTCATGACATTGATTTGGCTCTTTGGTTTCTGGGTGGGGAAGTGGAATCCGTATATGCCATTGGCGGAGGATATCTATATCCGGAGTTAGAAAAAATAGGATGTGCAGATAATGCATGTGCACTCTTGAAATTTAAAGATGGAGCTATGGCTCAAATGCATGTTGGCTATTCTTCACCACATGGCTATCAAGTGGAAACAGAGATATTTGGTGAAGGAGAAAACATACGTATTTCGGCTGTTCCGGCAAAGAATAGACTGCAAACCTATAACAGGGAAGGGGTTCTTGTTGAGTGTGATGAATCATGGCCATATCGATTTAATGAAGCATTCTTTAATGAAAAGGTCGCATTCCTAAATTGTATTATCAATGATACAATACCAATAGCAGGAGCAAAAGATGGTACGGCAACAACAAAAGTTGCATTGGCTGCAACAAAAGCATTTGAAACAGGAGAAGTGGTACACATTTAACTTTGAAAAGGAGAAAAAGATGTTAAAACGAGAAAATATCAAATTAGGTATTGCACCGATTGCATGGACAGAAGACGATATGCCTGAATATGGAAAAGAGGCGACATTTCTACAGACAATAAGTGAAATTGCCCTGACAGGATATGAAGGAACAGAAATAGGATGCAAATTTCCGCATGATGCTAAAATACTTCAGGAAGAACTGGGAAGAAGAAATTTAGAATGTATCACACAGTGGTTTAGCTCTTATATTAATGAATTGCCATTTTGGCAGGTAGAAAGAGATTTTAAAGATCATATGTACTATTTGAAAGCAACTGGTGCAAAAATAATTAACGTATCGGATCAAAGCTTTTCGGTTCAACATAGATCAAGCACTTGTTTTACGGAAAAACCGATTTTGAATGAAGAACAGTTTAAGGAGCTTGGTGAAGGCTTAAACAAATTAGGAAAAATTGCAGTCGAGAATGATATGGAGATTGTATACCATCATCATATGACGACAACAGTTCAAACGGCGGCGGAAGTTGATAAATTGATGGAAGTTACTGATCCAAAGTATGTAAGTTTGATTTTTGATGCAGGACATATGGCTTTTTCCGGAGATGACCCAGTGGCAGTACTGGAGAAGCATTTTGATCGTGTAAAACATATACATCTAAAAAATATTCGAAAAGATGTTGTAGATCGCTGCAGAGAAAAGAAACTCAGCTTCCTTCAATCTGTATTAGAAGGTGCCTTTACAATTCCAGGAGATCCAGAAGGATCTGTTGATTTTCCGGCAATCTTTAAGATTTTAGAAGAAAGAGAGTACAAAGGTTGGTTGGTCGTAGAAGCGGAACAAGATCCTTATAAATATAACCCATTTGATTATGCAGTAAAAGCACGGAAATATGTAAAAGAGCAAACTGGAATCTAAAAACAGGAGGGAAGAGGGAAGTTTTCCTCTTCCTTTTCTTTTTGATAGGAGAATAGTGATGAAGGAATTAAAAGTTGGAGTAATTGGTTGTGGAGCAATTGGGAAAGCACATGTTCAAAGGCTCTCCAATGAAGTTGCAGGGGCAAAAGTTACAGCCGTTTCGGATTATGTACAGGATACGGCACGTGAAGTTGCAGAAGAATATGATGCACAATTTTTTGCAAGTGCAAAAGACTTAATTGCATGTGATGAAGTAGATGCAATATTAATTGCTTCCTCGGATCCCTCACATGCAGAATATACATTAGAATGTATTCGAAACAGGAAGCCTGTTCTTTGTGAAAAACCTTTGGCATTGACGGCATCAGACTGTGAAAAAATTCTTCATGAAGAGATGATGGCGGAGCGTCATCTTGTACAGGTAGGATTTATGAGGAGATATGATAGTGGATACGTTGAAATGAAAAAAGCAATTGAAAATGGGAGATTAGGAACGCCACTAATGATTAATTGTGCCCATAGAAATTTTTATCAACCAGAGAATTTCAAAACAGATATGGCAATTACAAATGTTGCGATTCATGAATTGGATATTTCCAGATGGTTGCTCTCAGATGAATATGAAGATGCTCAGGTTTTAAAAGTTCGTCAAAACACAAAAACAAATAGTGACCATTTGAACCCACAACTGTGTATACTACAAACTAAGGCAGGGGCACGGGTTATCATCGAAGTCCAGACGACGAATGCGTATGCTTACGATATACAGTGTCAGGTTGTCGGCGAGCTGGGGGTAATAAACTTGCCGGATCCATCCCGGGCATACATGCGTACAGAGGCGCATACAGAGACACCTTTAATGACGGATTGGTCGGAACGTTTTATAGATGCTTATACTGTAGAACTGCAGGAATGGGTGAAAGGTGTCCATAAAAACTGTGTAGAGGGACCAAGTGCATGGGATGGTTATGCTGCTTGTGTGACAGCGGATGCGCTTATAACGTCCAGAAAAACAGGAAAACCTGAGAAGGTACTTACCATCGAAAAACCAGAATTCTATAAATAACCTTTTTGACAAGGACGGATAACAATGATGGGGAAAAACCGGGACAAGCAAGGTGCTTGTCCCGGAGTTGTTTTAAAATTCTTTTTTGTTCATAATTGCTACACTGATTTTATAGGAAAGCAAAAGCAACAATGTACTGAGTATAAAAACGATAAAAAGTAATGTGCCGATTCCTAAAGTGGGAAGATTGTTCAAAAATGCAATGAAATCAATATTTGATGCCTGTGCAATTTTAGCAATCAGAAAACAAAGAATAAATATAATGCCTACCGTACCAATAATAGCAATGCGGCCTTTTTCACCACCGAATTTCAGTTGAAAGGGAAGCATAATAGCCAAAACAATGATGATAAGAGGCAGGATAACAAAAACAGCGACAAACAAATCTATGGTTAATGCATTGCTTTTAACGAGTTGAGAGATGGCTACCGCTATAGAAGACAATGCCCAAGAGCCTCCTCCTAAAATGATTCCAAAAACATATTTTTCTCTCACATAACCACGTCTTGTGATTGGCAATGAAAAGAGAAAAGCGTTGCCATTATCAAACTCATCATAGCTAATGGAGCTAAGAGTAAATAGTGTCATAACGAAAGACATGTAGCCCACAACAAATGTTGGATCATCAGAAAAAGCCAACTGTGCAACTGAGATAAAGACAATCAGAAGAAAAAAAGTTTTTTGTATTCTTAATAATTTAAAATCTTTAATTAATAATCCAGTCATTATTTTTCAATCGCTATTTTCGGATAATTCTCCACGAAGTATTGGCGCTGGTTCGTGAGACAACGGTATCCGTAGCTTTCCCGTTTGTAGCGCTGTACATATTGTTTGTCAAGAGAAAGAAATTGTTCATCCGTTACTTTGAGCAGAGCATAGTCGCTCAAGAGTACGTCTGTATCTTCGTGAAAAACAATTTCGCCTTCATGAATCATATAGAGGTCGTCACAAAGAGTCTCCAAATCACTTGAGATATGAGAGCTGATTAAAATAGCGTGGTTCTCATCCCTTTCCATAAAATCCCTTAGTATTCCAAGCAATTCATCTCTTGCAATTACGTCAAGTCCGGCAGTCGGTTCATCTAAAATCAATAGCTTTGCACCGTGGGAAATCGCAACCAAAACCTTTAATTTTGCTTTCATTCCCGTCGAGAACTCCTTGATTTCTTTGCTCAAAGGAAGTCCGAACTTTTTTGCTTGTTCTAAAAAGAAATCTTTATCAAAATGGTGAAAGAGATGACTCAGGATGGGAATGGTATCCTTAATAGTTAGATGTCCACTAAAACCTGAGTTGGATAAAACAACGCCTAATTTCTCTTTATCCTTTGTATTAATGGCACCAAGGTCTTTTCCTAAAAGGGTAACAGAACCACCGTCATTGGAAATTAATCCTAAAATAGCTTTAAACGTAGTACTTTTTCCAGCTCCATTTTGTCCGATAAGTCCGGTGACACAGCCGGGGAGAACCTCAAGTGAGCAGTCTAAAGAAAATGAGTTGTAATTTTTCTTCAAATGATCAATTTTTAACATGTTTTATCCCTCCATTATTAAGTCGAATAATTTTTTAATATCTTCATCATCAATCCCGATTCGTCGTCCCTTTTGAATCGCCATTTCCAAATCTTTCTCTACTTCTTTTTTCTGTTCTTCAAACAAAGCCTCTGTATTAGTGGGAGCAACATAAGTACCTTTGCCATGAACGGTAATGGTAAATCCTTCAGTTTCGAGAGTATCATAAGCTTTTTTTACGGTAAGAGCGCTGATTTTCAAATCTTTTGATAGGCTTCGCACCGAAGGTAAAACGCTATTTTCTTCTAATTTTCCGTCGCGGATCAAAGTCTTTATCTGCTCAACAATCTGCTCGTAAATCGGAACCATCAAGGAACTATTTACTATAATTTGCATTGAAGTATCCTCCTTTGTATAAACAGCATATAACAGTACAGAACAGTACAGAACAGTACAGAACAGTTGTCAAGTGTTATATACTGTTTAGTGATAAAAAATAAAATAATGTGATGTAATATCTAAATCAGGACAATACCCAGAAGAAGAAAGTAAAAGATGCTATTTTTGAGTATGGAATTGGTGATATCCCCAATATCAGAGAGTCCAGATTGGCCTACAAGGCATTTGGAAAAGACTATTTATCCAAGTATGCAGATGTAAAAATTAAAGAGTCTTGGATTATTTAGTGTTGACAATGGATTTTATTTCACGTATAATTGCAAAAAAGTTATTAAAGTAAACCGATGAAGTGGAGATAACGTTACATAGAGCACTTACAGAGAGCTTGTGATGGTGGGAATCAAGCAGCAGCGATGTTTCAAATGGACCACAGAGGGTGCGATCAAAGGGCATTTGCCTAAGTATTTCGCAACGCAGGAGACATGCGTTATTTGTCAAAGATATGATAGTATCTTATAAGTGTGTGATTTTCACAAACCAAGGTGGCACCACGGGTATACCAATACTCGCCCTTAGCAATTCTTTTGCTGAGGGCGTTTTTTAATACAAAAAAAGAAAGGAGTAAGACCAAATGTCTCAAACCGTAAGCAAGGAATATAAACGTATTCCAATCAAAAGAGAAATATTTTCAGATACTGTAACCCCAATTCACCTGCTTCAAAAACTTTTAAATGTTAGCAAGCACTGCTTTTTACTAGAAAGTGCAGAGGATAATAAGGTTTGGGGCAGATATACATTTTTGGGCTATAATCCATTGCTTGAATTGTCCTGCAGGAATCATAAATTGACAATCAAAGGTATAGAGACGATGGAAATGGAAGTTGAACACCCGAAAGAAATCATCAAAAAAATATTGGAAGACTACAATGCACCAAAGCTTCCAGATATGCCGCCTTTTACAGGAGGATTTGTAGGTTATTTCTCCTATGATTACATAAAATATGCAGAGCCGAGCCTTCACTTGGACAGCAAAGATGAAGAGGATTTTAAAGATGTGGATCTTATGCTTTTTCACAAGGTAATTGTGTTTGATCACTACAAGCAAAAGATTTTACTAATAACCAATATAGAGACAGAGAATCAGGAAGAAGCCTATCAAACAGGATTAAAAGAGCTGGATGAAATGGAGGAAATAATCCGTAATGGGAAACCCAGACCATCTCAGCGAGGAAGACTTTTATCTCCGGTTCGAACACTGTTTGATAAAGATGAATATTGTAAAAAGGTAGAATATATAAAAGAAAAAATAAGGGAAGGGGATCTCTTTCAATTGGTACTGTCTAATCGCCTAGATGCAGACTTTAAAGGAGATTTATTGGATGTGTACCGTGTGCTGCGGACCCTTAATCCATCCCCTTACATGTTCTATTTTTCCAGCCCGGATATGGAGCTTGCAGGAGCTTCACCTGAGACGTTAGTAAAAGTAAGGGAAAATAAAATAACGACTTTTCCGTTAGCAGGAACGAGACCAAGAGGAAAAAACGAGAAAGAAGATTACCAACTAGAAGAAGATTTGCTCCAGGACGAAAAAGAACTGGCAGAGCATAACATGCTTGTAGATTTAAGCCGAAATGATCTTGGGCGCGTGTGTGAATTTGGCAGTGTGAAAGTTACAAGCTACCAAGATATCCTTAAATTTTCTCACGTAATGCACATCGGCTCTACGGTAGAAGGAGAACTTCGGAAGGACTGTGATGCAATGGATGGGATTGAGAGTGTTTTACCGGCAGGAACATTGTCCGGTGCACCGAAAATCAAGGCTTGTTCTTACATTAACGAGATAGAAAACAACAAAAGAGGAGTATACGGTGGAGCCGTTGGTTATCTGGATTTCACTGGTAACATGGATACGTGTATTGGAATACGTCTTGCGTTTAAGAAGAACAATAAAATATTTATTCGGTCAGGAGCTGGAATCGTGGCAGATTCAATAGGTGAAAAAGAGTACGAAGAATGCATGAACAAAGCACAAGCACTCTTAAGAGCTTTGAACCAGGTGGACAAAATGGAGGGAAGGTTATGATATTAATAATTGATAATTATGACAGCTTTACCTACAATTTATATCAAATGATTGGAAAATACCAACCTGATATTAAGGTAATTCGAAATGACGATCTTACCGTTGAAGAAATAGAAGAACTGAATCCAGAAGGAATTGTTTTATCACCAGGACCGGGAAGACCAGAAGATGCTGGAGTATGTGAGGCAGTGATTAAAAAGCTGGGAGGTAAAACAAAGATTTTAGGGATTTGTTTGGGTCATCAGGCCATCTGCGAAGCCTATGGCGGTAAAATTACATATGCAAAAAAACTGATGCATGGAAAGCAGGATACGACCATTATACAGAACAAAAGTGAGTTGTTTAAAGAAATGGATTCAGAAATAAAAACAGCAAGATACCATTCTTTAGTAGCAAAAAGAGAGAAAATTCCAATGGAGCTTATTGTGATTGGAAAATCAAAAGAAGATGAAGTAATGGCAGTAGAACATGAAACATACCCTACATTTGGAATACAATTCCATCCGGAATCTATTTTAACACCAGAGGGAGAAAAAATAATACGAAATTTTATGGAGGTATAACAAGATGATAAAGGAAGCAATCGTAAAGTTGACTAATAAAGAGGATTTAAGTTATGAAATGGCTGAGGAGGCAATGAATGAAATTATGAGCGGTCAGGCCACACAGGTACAAATGTCCGCATTCTTGGTTGCCATGTCAATGAAAGGAGAAACCATTGAAGAAATCACAGCGTGTGCATCCGGTATGCGTAAACACTGTATTCGTCTTCTTCATGGAAGGGATGTATTAGAGATTGTGGGTACAGGAGGAGATCGGGCAAATACCTTTAACATATCAACCACATCTGCGCTGGTTATATCTGCAGCCGGAGTACCGGTAGCAAAACATGGAAATAGGGCAGCCTCTTCTAAAAGTGGTGCAGCAGATGTAATGGAAGCCCTCGGGGTAAATATTACCATTTCTCCAAAGAAGAGCCGCGAGATTCTTGATAAAATAGGAATTTGTTTTCTCTTTGCACAGAACTACCACCTCTCAATGAAGTACGTGGCTCCAGTTCGAAAAGAACTAACGGTAAAGACGATATTTAATATTATAGGGCCTCTTACGAATCCCGCAGGTGCAAACATGGAGCTGATGGGAGTATATGACGAAAGTTTAGTTGAGCCTTTGGCTCATGTTTTAGCGAACCTTGGAGTAAAAAAAGGAATGGTAGTATACGGTCAGGACTGTCTTGATGAGATATCTATGAGTGCACCAACGACGGTATGCGAAATAAAAGATGGCAACTATTTGACCTATGAAATCACACCGGAACAGTTTGGAATGAAACGATGTAAAAAAGAAGATTTAGTAGGTGGAGATGCAGATGAAAATGCTAAGATAACGAGAAGTATCCTGGAGGGAGAAAAGGGGCCTAAAAGAAATGCTGTTGTACTAAATTCTGCGGCTGCCCTTCACATTGCGAAAGACATTACAATAGAAGAAGCAATTCGAGAGGTTGAGGAAGTAATTGATAGCAAAAAAGCATTAAGACAGCTGGAAGAATTTATCCGTTTATCAAATGAAAAGGGGAATGAAATATGATTTTAGATAAGCTGGCAAAAAGCACAAGAAAACGTGTGGAAGAAAAGAAGAAAATCAAATCCTATAAAGAAATAGAAAGAGAAGCGCTGTCTCTGTCAATCAATCAAGACAAGTCTTTTTATGAGGCGATAAGAAAGGATGGGATATCCTTTATCTGTGAAATTAAACAAGCATCTCCATCAAAGGGTATTATTGCAGAGAATTTCCCTTATATGGATATCGCAATAGAGTACGAAGCAGTGGGAGCCTCTGCTATTTCGGTTTTAACAGAGCCGGAATATTTTAAAGGAAAAGATGAATACTTACTTCAGATATCAGAAAAGGTAAAAATACCTACACTGCGAAAAGATTTCACTGTTGATCCTTACCAGATATATGAAGCAAAGCTGCTGGGAGCCTCTGCAATTCTTCTGATTTGTTCTCTTCTTACCCTTGAAGAGCTAAAAAGCTACAACAAAATTACAAAGGAACTGGGGCTTTCTGCATTAATAGAAGCTCATGATGAAGAAGAAGTAAAAAAAGCGATAGAATGCGGCGGAGATATTATTGGGGTAAATAATAGAAATTTGAAAGATTTTACTGTTGATCTCACAAACAGTATCCGATTAAGAGAACTTGTGCCAAAGGATATACTTTTTGTATCGGAAAGTGGGATTCAGACTCCAGAGGATATTCAAAGGCTGCAGGCAAACAATGTAGATGCTGTACTAATTGGAGAAACCTTTATGAGGAGTGAAAACAAAAAGGAAATGATTCGAAAGCTCAGGGGTGACGAGATATGACAAAAATAAAAGTCTGTGGAATTAAGAGACTGGAAGATGTGGAGTATTTAAATGAATTAATGCCAGATTATGCAGGATTTGTTTTTGCACAAAGCTCCAGACAAATTTCGAAAGAAGAAGGGAGTTTTCTGAGAAGTAGGCTGGATGGAATGATTCCTGTAGTGGGAGTATTTGTAAATGAAAATCCAGAGGTGGTTTTAGACTGTGTGGAACAAGGTATTGTTCAAATGATACAGTTACACGGAGAAGAAGGGAATAACTACATTGATTTTCTACGCCGGTACAGCGCCGTACCAATCATTAAAAGTATTTCCATTACGAAAAAAGAGGATATGGATTCAGTGAGAGACAGCACAGCAGACTATGTTTTGTTGGACAACAGAAGTCCAGGAAGTGGCAAGAAATTCAACTGGGATTTAGTTGAAAAGATTGAACGTCCATTCTTTCTGGCAGGAGGAATTTCAATTGATAATGTAGAAGAATCCATTCATCGTTTCAAACCTTATGGGGTAGATTCGAGTTCATCTCTGGAAACAGATGGAGTAAAGGATAAGAAAAAAATCAAAGAGTTTATTAGGAGGATAAAAAATGTCGAAAGGTAGATTTGGAATTCATGGGGGTCAGTACATACCGGAAACCTTGATGAATGAGGTGATTGTTTTAGAAGAGAAGTATGAGTATTACAAGAAGGATCCAGACTTTCAAAAGGAGCTAAGCACTCTTCTCAATGAATATGCAGGAAGACCATCCTTGCTTTATTTTGCAGAAAATATGACCAAGGATTTAGGGGGCGGAAAAATTTATTTGAAACGAGAAGATTTAAACCATACCGGAGCCCATAAAATCAATAATGTACTGGGACAGGTGCTTCTTGCGAAGAAAATGGGAAAAACAAGAGTAATTGCAGAAACAGGTGCAGGGCAGCACGGTGTGGCCTGTGCGACAGCGGCAGCACTCTTAGGTCTTGAGTGTGAAATATTTATGGGAAAGGAAGATACAGACAGGCAAGCACTAAATGTGTATCGTATGAATCTTTTAGGAGCAAAGGTACATCCTGTAACGACAGGTACTATGACTTTGAAGGATGCAGTAAACGAAACCATGAGAGAATGGTCTTCAAGAGTCGAAGATACTCTGTATGTTTTGGGATCTGTTATGGGACCACATCCATTTCCAACCATTGTAAGGGATTTTCAAGCTGTAATCAGCAAAGAGGCAAGAGAACAGATTTTAGAAAAGGAAGGAAAACTTCCGAAGAAAGTTTTTGCTTGTGTAGGGGGTGGAAGTAATGCAATGGGAATGTTCCATCATTTTATAGGAGACAAAGAGGTTGAACTAATCGGTTGTGAAGCGGCAGGGAAAGGCGTAGACACGAAAGAAACAGCAGCAACTCTGACTACAGGAAGCCTAGGGGTTTTTCATGGAATGAAATCCTATTTCTGTCAAGATGATTATGGACAAATTGCTCCGGTTTACTCGATATCTGCAGGCCTTGACTATCCGGGGATTGGGCCTGAGCACGCCTACCTTCGGGATACCAAAAGAGCAACTTATGTTCCGGTTACAGATGAGGAGGCGGTAAATGCCTTTGAATACATTGCAAAACAAGAGGGAATTATTGCAGCAATCGAAAGTTCTCATGCCTTAGCTTATGCAATGAAGGTAGTACCTACCATGTCAAAAGAGGACAGTGTAATTATTTGTGTGTCAGGAAGAGGAGATAAAGATGTGGCAGCCATTGCCAGATACAGAGGGGTGGACGTTTATGAGTAGAATAAAGAATGCATTTCAAAATAAAAAAGCTTTTATACCATTTATAACTGCTGGAGATCCAGATATTGAAAGTACGAAGGAATTCATCTTAAAAATGGAAGAAGCCGGTGCGGATTTAATAGAAATCGGAATTCCATTTTCTGATCCAATTGCAGAAGGGCCGGTTATTCAAGCGGCGGATATTCGAGCGCTTGCTTCCGGAACGACAACGGATAAGATATTTGATATGGTGGAAGAAGTAAGAGAAACAACACAAATACCTCTGGCCTTTATGACTTATCTAAATCCGGTATTTCATTATGGGTATGATAAATTCTTCCAAAGATGCCAGGAGGTGAAGATTGATGGGGTGATTATTCCCGACTTGCCTTATGAGGAAAAGGAGGAAGTAAGAGGAGTTGCACTGAAGTATCAGGTGGAGGTTATATCCCTGATTGCACCTACGTCAGCAAACCGGGTGAAAAAGATTGCGAAAGATGCAGAAGGTTTTCTCTATACGGTCTCATCTATGGGCGTTACGGGAGTACGAAATGAATTTAATCAGGGGTTAAAAGGCATGGTGGAGGATGTGCGAAAGGTTTCTGACATACCAGTGGCCATAGGCTTTGGCATCAGTACACCGGCTCAGGCGAAGGAAATGACAGAGATTGCAGATGGGGTTATTGTTGGAAGTGCTATTGTGAATATTGTTGCAAAAGAAGGTAAAAATGCAGGGGATTCACTCTTTAAATACGTAAAAGAGATGAAGGATGCTATTTCATAGGGATTGACAAAAAGCCTCTTTTGCCGTTAATATGAACAGGTGTAGGAAAGAAAGGGAGGTATTAAAAGTGAAAAACCTAAAAAAAGTATTAGCATTACTTTTCGTAGCAGTGCTGCTTGTGTCAACGGTAGCTGGATGCGGAAAAAAAGAAGACTCTGATAACGGCGGAAGTGGATCATCCAGTGATGAATCTGTATTCAAAATTGGAGGAATCGGACCTCTTACAGGAGAAGCAGCGGTATACGGAGTTGCAGTTAAAAACGGTGCAGAGCTTGCAGTGAAAGAAATTAATGAAGCAGGTGGTATCGATGGAGTTCCAATTGAATTCAAAATGGAAGATGATGTTCATGATGCAGAAAAATCAGTGAACGCATATAACACTCTTAAAGACTGGGGTATGCAGATGGTAATGGGTACGGTAACATCCGATCCATGTATCGCTGTACAGTCAGAAGCAGCAAATGACAATATTTTCTTATTGACTCCATCAGGAACAGCAGTCGATGCAATTAAAGGACCAAATGCATTTCGTGTTTGTTTCTCAGATCCAGATCAGGGAACAAAATCAGCAGAGTTTATTGCAGACCACGATTTAGGGAAAAAGATTGCGGTTATTTATGATAGCTCAATTACATATTCAAAAGGAATCTACGATAACTTTGTAAAAGAAGCAAAGAACCAAGGATTAGAAATCGTATCTGCAGAGGCTTATACAACAGATTCCAATAAAGACTTTAAAGTACAGCTGCAAAAAGCAAAAGATAGTAATGCGGATTTATTGTTCCTTCCAATTTATTATCAAGAAGCATCTCTTATTTTAAAGCAAGCAGATGCTATGGGATACGCACCAAAAGTATTTGGCTGTGATGGATTAGATGGAATTTTAAACTTTGATGCAGAGGGAACAGAAGGCGTTATGTTATTAACACCATTCGTTGCAAATGCAGATGATGAGTTGACAAAACATTTTGTGGAAAGTTACAAATCATCTTATAAAGAAACTCCAATCCAGTTTGCAGCAGATGCGTATGATGCTATCTATGCGATTAAAGCAGCAGCAGAAGATGCTAAGATTACACCAGATATGAGTGCTTCAGACATCAGTGATAAGATGCAGGCATCTATGCTGAATATCGAGGTGGAAGGTTTGACTGGTACCATTCAATGGAAAGAAGATGGAGAGCCAAACAAAGAACCAAAAGCAGTTATTATTGAAGATGGAGAATATCAGTCACTGGATTAGTGAAAAGATAAGGAAGAAGCCTGTTAAAGGGCTTCTTTTTTATTGCACAGCATTTCTTATCTATGGTATAATGGCATTTGAAATAATTTTAGAAGGAGACCATAAATATGAGTTTTATATCTTATTTAATTAATGGTATAAGTTTGGGGAGTATATACGCAATTATAGCCTTAGGATACACAATGGTATATGGAATTGCCAAGATGCTGAACTTTGCCCATGGAGATGTTATTATGATTGGAGCATTTGTCGTTCTTAACATGGTAACTTTAGCAGGAGTTAATCCGATTATAGCGGTTCTAATATCAATGGCCGTTTGTACCCTCTTAGGAATGGCAATTGAAAAAATTGCATACAAACCTCTGCGTAATGCAAGTTCCCCTTTAGCTGTGTTGATTACGGCAATAGGAGTGAGCTATTTTCTACAAAATCTAGCATTGATTATCTTTGGTGCAGATGCAAAATCTTTTCCAAATCTTATTACTTTACCATCAATCTCTTTAGCAGATGGAAAATTAGTGATTACAGGTACAACAATTGCAACGATTATTACTTGTGTAATTATTTTGCTGGGTCTTACCTTCTTTGTAAATAAAACAAAACAAGGCAGAGCAATGAAGGCAGTTTCGGAGGATAAGGGAGCGGCAATGCTTATGGGCATTAATGTGAATGCAACCATATCTTTAACTTTTGCAATTGGTTCAGGACTTGCAGCCATTGCAGGTTTTTTACTGTGCTCAGCCTATCCTTCATTGACGCCATATACAGGGGCAATGCCAGGCATTAAGGCTTTTACAGCTGCAGTATTTGGAGGAATCGGCTCCATTCCCGGAGCGATGATAGGAGGAATTCTCCTTGGAGTCATTGAGATTCTTGGAAAAGCTTATATCTCTTCCCAAGTTGCGGATGCCATCGTATTTGCCGTTTTAATCATCGTGTTACTTGTTAAACCAACCGGATTATTCGGTAAAAATATTCAAGAGAAAGTTTAGGCAGGTGACGATAAATGAAAAAAAAGATTAGCAACAATATGATAACTTATGGCATGATCCTATTATTCTATGTGATTATGCAGGTGATGATTTCGACAGGAAGCATATCCAGTTTATTACAAGGATTATTGGTACCATTGTGTATGTATGCGATTGCAGCGGTTTCATTGAATCTTGTGGTTGGCTTCTCAGGAGAATTAAGTCTTGGTCAAGCAGGATTTATGTGTGTGGGAGCTTATGCCAGTGCATTTTTTACAAAATTAACAGAAGAGACTCTTCCAGAGGGTCCAAGATTTTTGATTGCGATTTTAATTGGAGCAGTAGTTGCAGCGATTTTTGGATTCTTAATTGGAATACCTGTATTACGGCTTCGTGGCGATTATCTTGCTATTGTAACCCTTGCATTTGGTGAGATTATTAAAAACCTAGTGAGCGTATTTCATGTAGGTGTAGATAAAAGTGGAATTCATTTTTCCGTGAAGGATGCGGCAAGCTTAAACCTGGACGAAGAAGGACGCGTTTTGATTGATGGGCCTTTAGGAATAACAGGTACGCCCAAAAATGCAAACTTTACCATAGGAATTATTTTACTTTTTCTCACGGTATTTATTGTTTTAAATTTGGTGAATTCAAGGTCGGGTCGTGCAATTACCGCAATTCGTGACAATAGAATTGCAGCGGAATCCATTGGATTGAACGTGACAAAATATAAGTTGATGGCATTTGTTATATCAACAGCATTAGCTGGAGTTGCAGGAGTATTGTATTCTCACAACTTGTCCACTTTAAATGTAAAATTCTTTAATTACAATACTTCAATATTAATTTTGGTATTTGTGGTGCTTGGAGGAATTGGTAATGTGAAAGGCTCTATTATTGCGGCGATACTATTGACGGCATTACCAGAGCTTTTAAGAGAGCTGCAGGATTACCGCATGCTGATTTATGCAATTTTATTGATTGGAATGATGCTGTTTAATTGGGCACCTTCTGCCATTGCATTTAGAGAGCGTGTGAAAGACAAGTTTAAATCCAACAAAAAGGAGGCCGCATAAATGAAAGCATTAGAAGTAAAAAACTTATGTATCTCTTTTGGAGGATTAAGGGCTGTACAAGGTTTTGATTTGAGCATCGAAAAGGGTGCACTCTATGGATTGATTGGCCCGAATGGAGCAGGAAAGACTACGGTTTTCAACCTTTTGACCGGTGTATACAAGCCGGATGAAGGAATTGTAAAGCTAGAGGGGAAAGACATTACAGGTCTTAAGACAACGGCAATCAATCGGGCTGGCGTGGCAAGAACCTTTCAAAACATTCGTCTGTTCAAGGATATGAGTGTGTTGGACAATGTAAAAGCTGCATTAACAGATATTTATAAATACTCAACTTTTGCGGGGATTTTCCGATTACCCTCTTATTTCAAAACAGAGAAATTGATGAATGAAAAGGCAACGGAAATTCTTGAAGTATTTGATTTGGATAAAGAAAAAAATATTTTGGCAAGCAACCTTCCTTATGGAAAGCAACGGAAATTAGAGATTGCAAGAGCTCTCGCGACAAATCCGAAGCTTCTTTTACTGGATGAGCCTGCGGCAGGTATGAACCCAAATGAAACCATAGAGCTAATGAATACCATTCGATTTGTCAGAGATCATTTTGATATTACGGTTCTGCTAATCGAACATGATATGAAATTAGTAAGTGGTATTTGTGAGGAATTAACGGTATTAAACTTTGGAGAAGTTTTAACCAAAGGAAAAACCAGTAAAGTGTTAAATGAACCTGCTGTTATTACAGCATATCTAGGGGAATAATGAAAGGATAGGTTTACGAAATGGCAATGTTAAAGGTAGAAAACTTAGATGTTTACTATGGAATTATACAGGCCTTGCAAGGGGTTTCCTTTGAGGTTAATCAAGGAGAGGTTATTGCGCTGATTGGAGCAAATGGAGCAGGTAAAACTACGACACTTCATACCTTAACTGGTTTGATTCCATCAAAAAAAGGACGAATTGTATTTGAGGATCAAGATATTACAAAGATACCTGCACATAAAATTGTTGAAATGGGAATTGCTCATGTTCCGGAAGGCAGACGTATTTTTGCAGACTTAAATGTATTGGAAAATCTTAAAATGGGTGCTTACACCAGAAAAGATAAAGGGGAAATTGAAGAGAGTATTGAACAGGTTTATAAACGTTTCCCAAGGTTGAAGGAAAGACAAAGTCAAAGAGCAGGAACCTTATCAGGAGGAGAGCAACAGATGCTGGCAATGGGCAGGGCATTAATGTCAAAGCCTAAAATGATCGTGATGGATGAGCCCTCTATGGGGCTTTCGCCAATATTTGTAAATGAAATTTTCGATATTATACAGGAAGTAAGTGCTGCTGGAACGACCGTTTTATTGGTGGAACAAAATGCTAAAAAAGCATTGTCAATTGCCAATCGGGCATATGTGCTGGAGACGGGTAAGATTGTTCTATCAGGAGATGCAGACGATTTATTGAATGATGATTCAATTAAAAAAGCTTACTTAGGTGAGTAGGAGGTGTTTTTGTGGAAAATATTGTGATTACAATAGCAAGACAATATGGAAGTGGTGGAAGAACCGTCGGTAAAATGGTGGCAGAAAAATTAAACATCCCTTTTTACGATCGGGAAATTCTAAGAATGGCATCCGATGAAAGTGGTATTAATGAGAGTTTGTTTAACCAGGTAGACGAAAAACTGGAAAAAAACAGTCTTTTTCGAATCTCAAAGGATTTATATGATGGAAAAATAATCCCTCCAGACTCAGATGATTATACTTCTACAAAAAACTTGTTTAACTTTCAGGCAAAAATTATTAAGGAGCTTGCAGAGTCTGAAAGCTGTGTAATTGTTGGAAGAGCAGCGGATTTTGTTTTAAAGGATTATGAGAATGTGATGAGCGTATTCGTTCATGCAGATGAAAAATTTTGCCTGGAAAGAGCTATGGAGCGAAACTCTATGACTGAAGAAGAGATGCTTCGTTATATGCTAAAGAGAGACAAATTCCGTGGTGATTATTACAAACATTATACAGGACAAGAATGGTGGGATGCCCGAAACTATGATTTGTGTCTGAATAGTGGAAAACTTGGGTTTGAAAAATGCATGGATGAAATTTTAGCCTATCGAAACATCCGTTTTGATTTGGAAAAATAAGGGGGGATTTCCATGATTGAAACTTATGGAGTTGAGACATATCTGGATAAGATTAAGGATAGAGATGATTATTTCAGATTGAAGGTTGCTTTTGAAAATACGAAAAACAGTAAGATCGAGCTGCTGGAACACAGCGTGGCAGGAGTTCTCCTGATTCCACAGAAAGAAGAGCTTTTGGAGCGGGAGATTTATATTGGTTATCATGTTACCCGTGACAATTTTGTTTTGATTGGGGATGATGAGGATTTGCTAAAAATGTCTCAGGTTCTGGAACAAATCAAAGAGGCCAATGAAACCAATACAATGAACATGCTGTTCTGGCTTATGGAGTATATTATTAAAGATGATTTTGAATATTTGCAAGATTTCGAAGCCCGTCTAAATGACCTTGAAGAGATGCTTTTAGAGCGCGAGTCGAAAAATTTTGATAAAGATGTTTTGACGATTCGAAAAGAATTGCTGCGGCTCCAGTTTTACTATCAGCAGCTTATTGATATTGCAGATACATTGGTAGAAAACCATAATCTTATCATTAATGATGTTCAGACCCGGTTGTTTGATTTGTACTCACGAAGAGTAGATCGGCTTTTTGATACGGTAAATCGTTTAAAAGAATATACGATACAGCTTCGTGAACTATATCAGTCACAAATTGATTTGCGTCAAAATGAAATCATGAAGGTTCTAACAGTTGTCACATCTCTAATCATGCCATTGACTTTGATTACAGGGTGGTATGGAATGAATTTTAGAAATATGCCAGAACTGGAGAACCAACATGGATATTTCACAATTATTGTTCTTTCACTTGTTATAATCGTAATTGAAATATTGATTTTCAAATTTAAAAACTGGTTTAAATAGGATAAATAAGTTGACTTTCTGTGGGACTGTTCAAAACCTGTCTTCGGTATTTACCAGCAAGATATTTTGCCATGGGAAGATTGAGATCAAGATGGTTTCCGCAATCCTTTGAGGATGCGCCAGGAATATCACCTTCATAGTTTTCAATAAATTCAAATAAATCTTTCATGAGAGGTAAAATATCAGTGGACTTATATTCTCCAGACAACAGAAGATAGAATCCGGTGCGACACCCCATAGGGCCAAAATATACGACTTTCTCTTTGAACTCAGTATTATTTCGAAGGAAAGTTGCTCCCAGGTGTTCGATGGCATGGATTTCAGCGGTATTCATGACCGGTTCATCATTTGGACTGGTCATTCTTATATCAAAAGTTGTAATCGGATGTTCTGAAAAATAGTCGACACGAGATACGTACAAACCCACTCCCAGCTTATTGTGATCGATGGTAAAGCTTTTTATTTTTTCCATTGAGTTTTACTCCTTAGTTTTTTGCATATTATAGCAGATACAATAGAAATATGCTATACTAAGTGAGGCTTTGAAAGGAAGGTAATTTTTGTGAAAGTATATTTCGTTCGTCATGGCGAGACAAATTGGAATAAAGAAAAGAAGATACAGGGTCAGGTTGATATTCCGTTGAATGATTTTGGAATCCATTTGGCTCAAAAAACAAAGGACGGATTAAAGGATGTTATCTTTGATTGTTGTTTTACAAGTCCGTTGAGCAGGGCATATCAAACAGCCCAGATTATTTTAGAGGGAAGAGAAGTTCCAATTATTAAGGAAGAATGTATTGAGGAAATGTCTTTTGGAGAATACGAAGGAAAATGTATTTTAAAAAAGAAGGGTGAAATACCAGACTCTTTTGAGGATTTCTTTATCGCTCCTGGAAAATACGTTCCTCCAAAGGGCGGGGAATCAATTAGGCATTTAGTTGACCGAACAGAGAAATTCATAGAGCGAATCAAAAAGGATAAGGAGCTTCAAGATAAAACCATTCTTGTAACAACTCATGGAGCGGCACTGGGAGCAATGCTCTATTCCATAAAGCAAGAATCAATGGAAAATTTTTGGGGGACGGGAGTTCATAAAAATTGTGCAGTTACAGAAGTGGAATTTTATGGTGATCGTACAAACATTGTTTTTGAAAATAAGGTTTATTATGATGATAAAATAGAACCATGGGAAAGGTAAGGATGTTGATATGTTAAATGATAAGAAAATACTCTATAGTGGAATGCAGGCAACAGGAAATTTGACAATTGGAAATTATTTGGGTGCATTAAAAAATTGGATTAGCTTAAGTGATGAATACGAATGTTTTTATGGAGTTGTAGACATGCACTCAATCACAGTGCGGCAAGACCCCAGTGTTTTAAGAAAAAGAGCGAGAGCCCTTCTCACATTATACATAGGTGCAGGTCTTGATCCTGAGAAAAATTGTATCTATTACCAATCACACGTAAGTGGCCACGCAGAGCTTGCATGGATTTTAAACTGTTACACCTATATGGGAGAGCTAAACCGTATGACTCAGTTTAAAGATAAATCAGCAAAGCATGCAGATAATATCAATGCAGGACTTTTTACGTATCCTGTTTTAATGGCGGCGGATATTTTATTGTACCAGGCAGATGTGGTTCCGGTCGGAATCGACCAGATGCAGCATTTGGAGCTTACAAGAGATGTGGCGCTTCGATTTAACAATATATACGGAGATGTATTTACGGTACCAGAACCATATATCGGAAAGACTGGAGCCAAAATAATGAGTCTTCAGGAACCTAGTAAGAAGATGTCAAAATCAGATGAGAATCCAAATGCCAGTGTTTACCTGATGGATACACCAGATGTGATTATGAAGAAATTCAAAAGAGCAGTAACAGACAGTGAAGCCAGTGTCATCTATCGTGATGAACAGCCGGGCATTAAAAATTTGATTGATATTTATAGCGTATGTACAAATAAAACGCCAAAAGACGTGGAAAAAGAATTTGATGGAAAAGGATATGGCGACTTTAAAATGGCGGTTGGAGAAGCTGTGGTCAGTGTTTTAAAACCTCTCCAGGAAGAAGTGGCACGTCTGGAAAAAGACAAAGGATATATCGATGGAATCATAAAAGAAAATGCAGAGAAGGCGAATTACTTTGCTGAGAAAACTCTTCGTAAGGTGAAAAAGAAGATTGGGTATCCTGAAAGAGTGAGATAAGCACAAAATTTTAAAAAGTATATATAAGAGTAAAAAATCATCCCAACTGATGCCTGCAACGCCTTAGTATCAGTTGGGATGATTTTTACTTTTTACTATGTATACCGTAAAACTATTGATAGTCCTCTTCGGTTTGGACAGTGTATTTCTGTCTCTTTCTTGCCGTTTCATCGCTTTCCAGATATTCATCATAGGTTGTCATCTTGTCGATGAGATGTCCTCCTGGTAAAATTTCCATAATACGATTGGCTGTTGTTTCTACGATTTGATGGTCGTGGGAGGTAAAGATTACAACTCCATTAAAGTTGGTCAGGCCTTTATTCAGTGCAGTGATGGATTCCATGTCCAGGTGGTTGGTTGGTTCATCTAAAAGTAAAACATTTGCACCAGAAATCATCATTTTGGAAAGAAGACAACGTACTTTTTCTCCTCCAGACAATACTTTCACTTTTTTAATACCATCGTCACCAGAGAAGAGCATTCTTCCAAGGAAACCACGTACATAGGTTACATCTTTCTCATCAGAATACTGCATCAACCAATCTACGATAGAGTAGTCATTATCGAATTCACGGCTTCCATCCAATGGGAAGTAGGCAAAGGTAGTCGTAACCCCCCATTTGTAGGTGCCTTCATCCGGTTCCATTTCTCCGGATAAAATTTTAAAGAGAGTTGTTTTTGCAAGTTCATTACTACCAACCAAAGCAACTTTGTCTTCCCGATTTAAGTTAAAAGAAATATTATCTAATACTTTTTCACCGTCAATCGTCTTGCTCAAATTTTCAACGGACAACACTTCGTTACCAATTTCCCGATTCGGTTTAAAATCGATATAAGGATACTTTCTGCTGGAAGGAACAATGTTATCCAGCTCAATCTTTTCCAGGGCTCTTTTTCTTGAAGTAGCCTGTTTGGATTTTGAAGCATTGGCGCTAAATCGGGAAATAAAGTCTTGCAATTCCTTGATTTTATCTTCTTTTTTCTTATTTGCTTCCTTCATTTGACGGATGATTAACTGGCTTGATTCATACCAGAAATCATAGTTTCCGGCATAAAGTTTGATTTTTCCGTAATCGATGTCTGCAATTTGTGTACATACCTTATTTAAGAAATAGCGGTCATGAGATACTACGATTACAGTATTTTCAAAGCCAATCAAGAATTCCTCCAACCATGCAATCGCATCTAAGTCTAAATGGTTAGTGGGCTCATCAAGAAGTAAAATATCCGGATTTCCAAATAAAGCCTGAGCCAATAGTACCTTTACCTTTTCCGGGCCAGGTAAGTCTTTTACAAAAGAGTAGTGAAGCTCTGTGGAAATACCAAGTCCATTTAATAAGTTTGCAGCATCAGATTCCGCTTCCCATCCATTCATGGTAGCGAATTCTCCCTCTAACTCACTGGCTTTAATTCCATCTTCTTCAGAGAAGTCTTCTTTTGCATAAAGAGCTTCTTTTTCCTTCATGATTTCATAGAGACGTGCATTTCCCATCATAACGGTGTCAAGAACAGGAAATTCATCATATTTAAAATGATCCTGCTGCAGGAAAGACAGCCTTTCTCCCGGGGTGATAATAACCTCGCCTTTAGTAGGCTCCAGCTGACCGGATAATATTCTTAAAAATGTGGATTTACCAGCTCCATTTGCGCCGATCATCCCATAGCAATTTCCTTGTGTGAATTTAATGTTTACATCTTCAAAGAGAGCCTTTTTCCCGACTCTTAAAGTGATATTACTTGTACTTATCATTTTTCTAAAACTCCTTTTTTGGGTTCATATACCTTGCATATCTTACCAAATTCGGTAGCAAAAGGCAAGGGAAAGGTTTATAATAGGTAAGAACAAAAAAGTGACAAAGGAGAAAATTATGTATCAGGCGACAATTATTTTAGAAGGCGGAGCCAACAGAGGAATATTTACTTCTGGTGTTTTAGATTATTTGATGGAAAAAGACATCTATTTTTCCGATGTTATTGGAGTATCCATGGGATCATGTAATGGAATCGATTACGTATCCAAACAACCGAAAAGAACGAAAGACTGCATTATTCACGAAGAGGATAAAAGAGCAAATTTTAACAATCCAATTCGAATGATTAAGAATAAAAGTTTGATGGATATGGACCTGATTTTTGAAGAGTTTCCAAGAAAAGTGTACCCTTTTGATTTTGAAACGTTTTTCAAGTCGGATATAAATTGTGAAATCGTAACAACCAATTGTTCGACGGGAGAAGCTGAATATATGACAGAACAATCAGATAGGGAACGATTAATGACTATTACAAGAGCTTCCTGCAGTATGCCACTGGTATCACCTATGGTAGATGTAGATGGGACACTATATTTGGATGGAGGATTAGCTGATTCCATTCCGATAAAGAGAGCAGTTGAAATTGGCAATCGAAAAATTGTAATTGTGTTAACCAGAAATAAAGGGTATCGAAAAAAACCAATTAAAAAAGCAATTGCAGGTGCGTATCGTAAAATGTATAAAGACTATCCAGAGCTTTTAGATACGTTGTTGAAAAGGAATCTGCGATACAACCAAACAATAAATAAAATTGAAGAATTGGAAGAAGAAGGAAAAATTGTAGTGATCCGACCAGAAATGAAGACCATTTCAAGATTGGAAACGAAAACAGAAAAACTGGAAGAATTTTACTTCCATGGATATCACAAAATGGAAGAAGAGTTAGATAAAATTACAGGATACCTCCTTTAGTAGGAGATATCCTGTAAAAATAGTCCCTTTGAATCACAGGGAGTACTTGGTTTTGCTGTTCCGCTGAAAATCTTCGTGATATCCTCTTTTTTTCTTGTGCCAAATCCGATTTCCAACAAAGTTCCAATAATAATGCGTACCATATTATAAAGGAAATCATCTGCATGAATTAAAATCTGGAGCTCTTCATTATCTCCATAAATCTCAATCTCAAATATTTCTTTTATCGTCGCTTTATTGGATTTTCCAGTAGAAAAATTTTGAAAATCATGTTGACCAACCAGTAACATAGAAGCTTCTTTCATAGCAAGCTGATCAGGCTCTTTAAAACAGTAGAATGTATGTTTTCGGTCAAAGACACTAGGGACGTCACTAATTGTCATTCGGTATAGATAGGTTTTGGAACGGGCATTTAATTTTGCGTGAAATCTTTCGGGAACTTCTTTTACGTTTACAATTGCAATATCCATAGGAAGATATTTGTTCATATAATGTTTCATATCCGCGATTACCATCGTGGAACAAGTTTTGAAATTTGCATATTGAGAATAGGCGTGTACGCCAACTTCTGTACGAATTCCACCGTATAATTCTACATCTGTTTCATCTGTCATCTTTTTTATTACTTCGATTATTTTATGAGAAATAGTGTTGGTGGAGACTTCACTTCCGTGACGTGACCAGCCCTGGTATCTACTTCCATCGTATTCAATTTTTAATAATATATTTCGCATTACATTTACCTCTTTGCAAGTTTAGTAACAGTATAACAAATCTTATGTTACAATGAAAGGGACAAAGATTACCAAAAATTTAATGGAGAGACAAATCAATGAATGAAAAGACTAGAACAGTAGCAGACTCTTTAGTTGAAACCGTGCATTTTGTGAGATTAAATCACCTAAATGGGGCGGGTAGACTTTTTGGAGGAGTATTAATACAATGGATTGATGAGGTGGCTGCTCTTGTAGGCAGACGCCATGCAAAAACCAATGTTATTACTGCGTCGGTAGATCATCTTGACTTTATACAGTCTGCCCATCAGAATGATGTGATTGTTGTGATTGGCAAAGCAACCCATACAGGAAATACATCTATGGAAGTGCGAGTAGATACCTTTGTAGAGCTTATGGATGGTTCCAGAAAAAAAATCAACAGAGCTTTTTTTACAATGGTTGCATTAGATGAAAATGACAAACCCACACCACTGCCAAAACTGGAAATTCAGACAAAAGAGGAAGAAGAAGAGTGGGAAAGAGCAAATCAAAGAAAGGCCGAGCGAAAGAGACGAAAGGAGATTGGATTTTAACACGTGACCTACACTTTTGACTTCACAAATGTTATAATAGCAAAGAATATATGAAAGTGAGGATGATTGTTTGAAGAAACTGTTTAAAGAAAAGATGAAAGAGTCCATTGCCTCGGTATTGCCGATCACCCTCATTGTTTTGCTTCTCAGTGTTACCTTAGTTCCTTTAGAAACTGGAGTTATGGTATTGTTTTTATTTGGAGCGGTGCTTCTGATTATGGGGATGTGCTTTTTTACCTTAGGAGTAGATATGTCCATGACACCCATGGGCGAAGGTATTGGTATACAGATGAGTAAAGCAAAGCATATGATTGGTCCGGTTGTTATTTGTTTTATACTGGGTGTAATTATTACTTTGGCGGAGCCGGATTTACAGGTACTTGCGAATCAAATACCTTCGGTGCCCAATCTGGTTTTGATTATTGCTGTTTCAATCGGTGTTGGTGTGTTTTTAGTTGTTGCATTATTACGTATCTTATTTAAAATCAGGTTATCAGTTCTTCTTGTTGTGTTCTATGCAATCGCACTAGTTGTTTCGATGTTTGCTCCCCAAGATTTCGTGCCTGCAGCTTTTGATTCAGGCGGAGTTACCACAGGACCCATTACGGTTCCGTTTATTATGGCTTTTGGTATTGGTTTGGCGACCCTGCGTAGTGATAAGGATTCCGGGGATGACAGCTTTGGATTGATTGCCCTTTGTAGTATTGGTCCGATTTTAGCCGTTTTGCTATTGGGAATCTTCTATAATCCAGAACCGGCAGCTCAGGAGACCAGTATCGTAAGTGTGGCAACAACAATGGAAGCAATGCACGCGTTTCGATCAGAAACGCCTCATTACTTGAAAGAAATATCTCTGGCACTTCTGCCTATTGCTGTTATTTTCGCACTATTTCAGATGATATATCGTAGATTCCACAAGGCGAAGCTTTTGAAGGTTGTGATAGGATATTTGTTTACCTATGTGGGTCTGGTTATCTTTTTGACGGGAGTAAATGTTGGGTTTATGCCAACAGGACAGTTGATTGGCGAACGATTGGCAGGAGGTGGGTTTAAGTATCTGCTGATTCCAATCGGTATGATAGTTGGGTACTTCATTGTTGCTGCAGAGCCGGCAGTACACGTGCTGAAAGCTCAGGTTGAAGAAATATCCAATGGGTTAATTTCTCAAAGTGCCATTCAATACAGTCTTTCCATTGGAGTTGCATTTTCAGTTGGACTTTCCATGGTGCGAATTTTATTCGACCTTCCCCTTTTCTTATTTTTGTTACCAGGATATCTTATTGCATTAACCCTAAGCTTTTTTGTACCACCTATTTATACCGGTGTTGCATTTGACTCCGGTGGTGTTGCCAGTGGACCTATGACAGCAACATTCTTGCTGCCTCTTGCCATGGGTGCCTGCCAGGCTGTTGGAGGGAATATTATGACCAATGCATTTGGTATTGTAGCAATGGTTGCCATGACTCCACTGATTACGATTCAGGTTTTAGGTTTCCGAGCAGAGTTAAAAAGAAAAGCAGTCAGAAGAAAACTGCGAAGACGATTGGAAGCTATGGAAGATACAATGGTATATTATGATGATACAAACAATGAGGTAAATGAATAATGGCAGAAAAAAATAAACAATGCAAACAAAGGATGTCCCTTTTGATTTCGATTGTGGACAGAGGTAGGGGCAATTCAACTATAAAACTTTATATGGAACATAATTTATTTTGCCATACCTTCGTTGCAGGAGAAGGAACCGCATCGGCAAAAATGATGGATATGCTTGGACTTGATGTGCAGGAGAAGGATTTAATTATCAGCATCGGTTCAACAAAACTAATCCAGTGTATTCTGGATGAATTTGGAAATGATCGTGTAAGTCGTAAGATAAAAAGCAGTGGTATTGTTTTTTCTATGGGATTAGATGCGTTAAATTCTCTGGTGGCCATTGTAATTAATGAACCTGTAATTAAAGAAAATTATTGTGGGGTGAGATATATGGATAAAGATAAAAAGAACAACAGTTTAATTGTTGTCTCAATAAACCAAGGATATACAGATGAGATGATGAAAGCAGCGAGAAAAGCAGGAGCCAGAGGTGGAACGATTGTCAGAGGCCGATGGGCCGATGGGGAGCATTTGGAACAATATCATGGAATTACATTGCAAGATGAAAGGGAAATGGTATTTATTCTTACGACATCGGAAAAGAAAAACGAAATAATGGACACGATTAATCAGGATTTTGGACTTATGTCTGATGCAAACGGGATTATTTGTAGTGTACCTGTAGAAGCAGCTGTTAAATTGAATTAATCAAGCGCTGTCAAGAAAAAACACTTGACAGCGCTTCGAGTCTGTACTATGATTACGTAGGTGATAGTTATGAATCGAATTTTAGAACAAAATTTATTATATGATTTCTACGGAGAATTGCTGACGAAGAAGCAAAAGGATGTATATGAACGTTTCGTTATTGAAGATTTTTCATTAAGTGAGATTGCAGAAGAGATGGAAATATCGAGACAAGGTGTCCATGACATGGTGAATCGAAGCTTAAAGACTTTGAAAGATTATGAAGAAAAATTACATCTGGTAGAAAAATTTTTATACATGAAAGAAAAATTAATTGAAATTAACCACAGTAATGAATTGAAAGAAATCAAGATGATTTCGGAAGAATTATTAAGGGAGTTATAATATGGCATTTGATAGTTTGACTGAAAAACTACAAAATATATTTAAAAACCTAAAAAGCAAAGGACGTTTGACAGAAGCGGATGTAAAAGAAGCGTTAAAAGAGATTAAAAGAGCATTACTTGCAGCTGATGTTAACTTTAAAATCGTTAAAGACTTTGTAAAAAAGGTTGAAGAAAGAGCAATTGGCCAAGATGTTATGACGGGTCTAAACCCGGGACAAATGGTGATAAAGATTGTAAACGAAGAGCTGGTTGATTTAATGGGTGCTGAGACAACCGAGATTAAGTTTGAACCAGGAAGCGCGATCACAGTTATTATGATGGCCGGTTTACAGGGTGCAGGTAAAACGACTACCACTGCAAAGCTGGCAGGCAAGTTTAAGTTAAAGGGCAAGAAACCTCTCTTGGTTGCTTGTGACGTGTATCGACCGGCAGCAATCAAACAATTGCAAGTAAATGGTGAAAAGCAGGGCGTAGATGTGTTTTCAATGGGAGAGAATCACAAACCATGGGACATTGCCAAAGCTTCCATTGAGTATGCAAAGAAAAACGGAAATAATCTTGTGATTTTAGATACGGCTGGACGTCTTCATATCGATGAGGACATGATGGATGAATTGATAAAAATCAAAGATGAAGTTAGTGTCCATCAGACGATTTTAGTGATTGATGCAATGACAGGTCAGGATGCCGTTAATGTTGCGAAAGAATTTAATGATAAAATTGGTATTGATGGTGTAATCGTCACGAAATTAGATGGTGATACCAGAGGTGGTGCGGCTCTTTCTGTTAAAGCAGTTACCGGAAAACCAATTCTTTATGTTGGTATGGGGGAAAAGCTTTCGGATTTGGAACAATTTTATCCGGATCGCATGGCCTCACGAATACTCGGTATGGGAGATGTACTTTCTCTTATTGAGAAGGCAGAAGCTCAAATAGATGAGGATAAAGCAAGAGAAATGGGAGAGAAGATGAAAAAAGCTTCCTTCGATTACAATGACTTCCTCGAAGCTACAAAGCAGATGAAAAATTTGGGTGGACTTGGCAGTATTATGAATATGCTACCTGGAATGGGAGGCGGGGCTCTTGGTAAAATGAAAGGGCTTTCTGACGACCAAACCGATGAAGCCGAAAAAAACATGGCTAGAATGGAAGCAATGATTTATTCTATGACTCCCCACGAAAGAGAGAATCCAGACGTTCTTAATCCCTCTAGAAAACATAGAATTGCCAGAGGAGCAGGGGTAGATATTAGTGAAGTAAACCGTATGAATAAGCAGTTTAATGAAATGAAGAAAATGATGAAAAGTGTGACCAAAGGTGGTAAAAGAGGAAAGTTCAAACTTCCCTTTTAACATAAATTAAGTATTATGGAGGTGAAAGCAAGATGGCAGTAAAAATCAGATTGAAGAGAATGGGACAAAAGAAAGCTCCTTTTTATAGAATTATCGTAGCAGATTCTAGAGCCCCAAGAGATGGTAGATTTATCGAAGAAATCGGTACATACGATCCAACCAAAGATCCAAGCGAATTCCATGTAAACGAAGAAGCTGCAAAGAAATGGTTGAACAACGGTGCATTACCAACTGAAACCGTAGGAAAGCTATTTAAAGCCGCTGGGATTGAGAAATAAGCAGGAGGTGTAGGAAATGAAAGAATTGATTCTTACAATCACCAAAGCATTAGTTGATCAGCCAGATCAAGTGGTCGTAAACGAAAAAGAAGACGATGGTGCAACCGTTTATGAAATACGCGTTGCGGAGTCTGATATGGGTAAGGTTATCGGAAAGCAAGGTAGAATTGCAAAAGCAATTCGTGCAGTTGTAAAAGCGGCAGCCAGCAAGGAAGACAAAAAAGTCATTGTTGATATTTTGGATTAAAAAAAGGGGTTAACCCTTTTTTTTACTATAGGGAGATATATATGGAAGAATTGTTAAGAGTGGGAGTAATTGCATCTACCCATGGTTTAAAGGGAGAAGCAAAGATATTTGCAACTACAGATGACAAAGAAAGATTTCTGGATATTAAAGAGGTCCTGCTTCAAACAAAAAACGAACAAATT
This sequence comes from Aequitasia blattaphilus, assembly GCF_024721305.1. Classification (GTDB taxonomy): domain Bacteria; phylum Bacillota; class Clostridia; order Lachnospirales; family Lachnospiraceae; genus Aequitasia; species Aequitasia blattaphila. The sequence goes on from NZ_JAMXOD010000004.1 coordinate 97,238, forward strand.
CCCCTTCATATACAGGGAGTGAAGTTCTTCAAGAAATTTGTGATTTTAAAATTCAAAGGCATTGATGATATTAATGATATTGAGAAGTATAAAGGGTGCGAGCTCTACGTAAATAGGGAAAATGCAACACCTCTCTCCAAGGATGAGTATTATTATGGTGATTTGATTGGCATGAAAGTATATACGAATGAAGAATATTTTGGTGAAATAAAGGACATTCTGGAAACTGGAGCCAATGATGTATACGTTATTACCACAGAAGAACAAGGAGAAATATTACTGCCAGCAATAAAAGAGTGTATTTTAGCTGTTAATATATCTGAAAATAAGATGGATGTCCATATTATGGACGGCTTGTTATAGGAGGGAACTGGATGAACTTCAAAGTACTGACGTTGTTTCCTGATATGATTCTGAATACACTTAAAACAAGTATCACGGGAAGAGCGATGGAAAGCGGGTGCTTAAACGTATCTGCCTACGATATCCGGGACTATGCTTTTAATAAGCATAAAAGTGTGGATGATTATCCCTACGGTGGTGGTGCAGGCATGCTGATGCAGGCGGAACCGATTTTTCAGGCGTACCAGGATATTACGAAGGAATCAAAGGAAAAGCCAAGGTGTATTTATCTGACACCCCAAGGACAAACCTTCACTCAAAAAATGGCAGAGGAATTTGCTCAAGAAGAGGAACTTGTTTTGTTGTGTGGGCATTATGAAGGAATTGATGAAAGAGTTTTGGAAGAAGTGGTTACGGATTACGTTTCCATTGGTGATTACGTATTGACTGGTGGAGAATTGCCGGCAATGATACTTATTGACGCGGTTTCCCGCTTGATTCCAGGAGTTTTGCACAATGATGCTTCAGCAGAATTTGAAAGTTTTCAAGAGAACTTGCTGGAATATCCACATTATTCAAGACCAGAAGAATGGAGAGGTAAGAAAGTTCCTGAGGTACTACTTTCCGGTCATCATCTGAGGATTGAGGAGTGGAGAAGAGAACAGTCTATCCTACGAACGGCTCTTCGTCGTCCAGACTTACTGGAAAAAGCGGATTTAAGCGAAAAAGAACAGGAATTCCTGGGAAAAAACCTTGCATCAAGAGATGAATTATGATATTATACAATATGTTGTGAATGTAAGAGATGGTCCTCTGGTACAAAAGAGTATTAAGAACGTCCAAATATTAAGGAGGCACAAAAGCAATGAATGAAATTTTAAGAAATATTGAAAAAGAACAATTAAAGGAAAACAAGCCAGAATTTAACGTAGGTGATACGGTTAAAGTTTACGGAAAAATTAAAGAAGGAAACCGTGAAAGAATTCAGGTTTTCGAAGGAACTGTTTTAAAGAAACAAGGTGGAAGTACAAAAGAAACCTTTACAGTTCGTAAAAACTCTAATGGAGTTGGCGTAGAGAAAACATGGCCAGTTCATTCTCCAAATGTTGAAAGAGTTGAAGTGATAAGAAGAGGTAAAGTAAGAAGAGCGAAATTATTCTACTTAAGAGATAGAGTAGGTAAGAGAGCTAAGGTAAAAGAATTAGTAAAATAGGAAAAAAGAAAGGACAAATACATTGTGTGTTTCGTCCTTTTTTCACTCTTATAGAGGAAAATTATGAAGGTTAAGAGAAGAAAAAAGAAGTTACAGTTTGATGTATCTTATATTTCCCTGATTGCAAAATGGATCTTTAAAATTTTTGTCACCCTTCTATTTGCTTTCGTGTTTGTTTGGTACTTTGGACAAAGGGTCAGTGTGGTTGGTGATTCAATGAATCCTATCTTGCATAATGGTGATATTACCATGGTGAATCGTATTGTTTATAATGCGATGAGTCCAAAGCGAGGAGATATTATAGCGTTTAAACCAAAAGGAAACGAAGACGCTCATTATTATATTAAGAGAATTGTAGGACTCCCTGGAGAGACTATAGAAGTAATCGAAAGTAAAATATATGTAGATGGTAAAAAGATAAATGAAAGTTATGAACCATCACCGATTGAAGAGGCGGGGGTACTGTCGGAAAAGGTGCGGCTGGGAAATGATGAATATTTTGTTTTAGGTGATAATCGTAACAACAGTGAAGATAGTCGAAGTGCAGATATAGGAAATGTGAAGCGAGATTACATTTATGGAAAAGTGTGGTTCATTGCTTCGCCTAGTAAGCATTTTGGTTTCGTAAGGAGTAAATAGTATGCATTTTCAATGGTATCCAGGTCATATGACAAAAGCAAAACGTATGATGCAGGAGAATATAAAATTAATTGATTTGGTAATCGAACTTGTAGACGCAAGGGTTCCTCTTAGCAGCCGTAATCCAGATATAGATGAGCTGGGGAAAAACAAATCAAGGCTGATTGTTTTAAACAAGGCAGATTTAGCAGATGAAAAGAAGAACGATTTGTGGTATGAGCATTTTACAAGCCAAGGATTTATGGTGGTATCGGTTAATTCAAAAAAAGGTTCTGGCATTAAAATGGTGGAACAAGGGATTCAAAATGCCTGTAAAGAGAAGATGGAAAAAGATAGAAAACGAGGCATATTAAATAGACCTGTACGTGCAATGGTGGTTGGGATTCCTAATGTGGGAAAATCCACATTTATTAATGCATTGGCCAAGAAATCGGTAACGAAGACCGGTAATAAACCAGGAGTCACGAAGGGGAAACAATGGATACGTTTAAACAAAAATGTAGAGCTCTTAGATACACCTGGGATTTTGTGGCCCAAATTTGAAGATCAACAAGTTGGGTTAGACTTGGCTTTTATCGGTTCGATTAAGGATGAAATCTTACAGACAGAAGAGCTGGCCTACCATCTGATTGATTTTATAACTGCAAATTATAGTGGTGTATTAGCAAAAAAATATGAAATAAAAGAAGAAGGAAAATCTTATGAGATATTAGAACAGATAGCGGTGAACAGACACGCCCTTCTTCGTGGAAATGAATTAGATATAAGGAAGGCTGCAATGCTTCTTTTAGATGATTTCCGGAACGGAAGACTTGGTAGAATAACACTAGAAGTTCCAGAAGTAGTATGATAATATAGAGAAGCAAAACGAGGTGAAAATTCATGAGTGAAAAGAAGAAAAAATCTGTTATGCGAGAGCTTTTAGGGTGGATTATTTACGTGGGTATTATTATAGTCATTACGTATTTAATAATTACTTTTGTCGGAGTACGAACAAGAGTAAGTGGGCATTCGATGGAAACGACTTTAAGCGATGGAGACAATTTGATCGTTGATAAAATCAGCTATCGGTTCCGAGATCCCAGCCGTTTCGATATCATCGTTTTTCCATATCCACAAGATAAAAAGATTCATTATATCAAACGTATCGTAGGATTACCTGGAGAGACAATTCAGATTATTGATGGAGAGACTTATATTAATAATCAACGTTTAGAGAGTGATATTTACGGATATGAAAAAATGACTTTTGCAGGAACAGCAGAGGACGGGATTACTCTTGGAGAAGATGAGTATTTTGTATTGGGAGATAATCGCAACCACAGTGCAGATAGCCGGTATCCTAACGTTGGTGTATTGCACAAGGAAGATATGACAGGAAAAGCGTGGATTCGAATTTATCCATTTAACAAATTCGGAGTAATAAAGCATGAATAAGAAAGAAGAAAAAATCAGACTTGAAAAATTACGTTTAAAAGAGATGTGTTGCTATGAAGAGGAGTATGCATCTCTTCCTTATATATGTGGAATTGATGAGGTGGGAAGAGGACCATTGGCTGGTCCTGTTGTAGCTGCCGCAGTCATATTACCGAAAGATGTAGAAATATTATATTTAAATGATTCAAAAAAGGTTTCAGAAAAGAAAAGAAACCTTTTATATGATGAAATTTGTGAAAAAGCAGTTGCTTTCGGGATTGGTATAGTTGGACCTGCTAAAATTGATGAAATCAATATTTTACAAGCTACCTATGAGGCAATGCGACAGGCAATCGACAAGCTGAGTGTTCGGCCGGATATTCTTTTAAATGATGCGGTGACAATTCCGGGAGTGGACATTAAGCAAGTTCCGATTATTAAGGGAGATGGAAAAAGTGTTTCTATAGCCGCTGCCAGTATCTTAGCGAAAGTTACGAGAGATCGCATGATGATAGAATATGATGCTATTATTCCAGGCTATGATTTTGCAAGTAATAAAGGTTATGGAACAAAAAAACACATTGAAGGCTTAAAAGAGCTGGGAAAATCACCAATTCACAGAGAAACGTTTATTAAGAAATTTGTATAGGAAATTTGAAGATGAATAATAGAGCAAAAGGGACTTACTTCGAACAAAAAGCCGGTAATTTTCTGCATAAACTGGGGTATAAAATTGTAGAGTTTAACTACAGGTGTCCGATTGGAGAGGTGGATATTATTGCTTTTGATGATGAATGCTTGGTTTTTGTAGAGGTTAAGTATCGAAAGGGCTTGGAATATGGAAGCGGTTTAGAGGCAGTAGACTATCGTAAACAGAAGAAACTTTCGAAATGTTTGCTTTATTATTTAGCACAAAACAAGATGGAAAATATTTCCTGTAGATTTGATGTGATAGGTATTCATGATGAGGAGATATCTCTTATTCAGGATGCCTTTCATTTTTGGGGAAATTAAGAGGAAGATAATGATGGATTTGAATTTGAAAAAGAAGAACGCAGCTAATGTATTTGAGGAAGTGGTATCGGAAGGTGTTCCTTACCTTCGTTTCACAGCATTAAAAAGAACAGGTCTGGTAACAGATGGTTTTACAACAAGGTATGGTGGCGTAAGTATAGGCGATTGTAAATCTATGAATATCAGTACCACAAGAGGGGATACAAAAGAAGCTGTTTTGGAGAACATTAACCGGCTGGGAAAAGCGTTGGGTATCGATGGTAAAAAATTCACCTATACAGATCAGCAGCATACAACCAATGTAGCCGTGGTTCAAAAGGGAGATGTAGGAAAGGTGTTTTCAAATACGGATGGAATGGTAACGAATGTACCAGAAATTCCATTGGTTACTTTTTACGCAGACTGTGTTCCTTTATATTTTTTGGATCCCATTAAGAAAGCAATAGGTCTTAGTCATTCGGGATGGAAGGGGACCGTTTGCCATATGGGTGCTCAAACTGTGAAGGTTATGGAGAAAGCATACCAAACCAGACCGGAAGACTTGATTGCTTGTATTGGACCATCCATTTGTCAGGATTGTTATGAAGTAAGCGAAGATGTGATTGAAGAATTCAAAGCTGCTTTTCCGCCAGAAAGCTATAATGAGTTATTTTATTTGAAAGAAAATGGAAAATATCAGTTGAATTTATGGCGGGCAAATGAATTGATTTTAGTGAATGCAGGAATCAGACAAGAAAATATATATACAACAAATATCTGCACGTGCTGTAATTCAGACGCGTTATTTTCTCATCGTGGATCAAAAGGTAAGAGAGGCAATTTAAGTGCCATATTAATGCTTAAATAATAGGAGTATATAACATGGAAGAAGGAATCAAGGAAACAACAGAAGAAGTAGTAGAAAAGACAAATCACGTTGTAACATACCTTACAAATCATATCCCGGATTTTTTGAATTTTGGAATAAAGGTTGTCTTGGCTATTTTAGTTTTTATTATTGGAAGATGGCTAATCGGATTGATTGTGAAAATCGTAAATCGATCCTTAATGAAAGCAAAAGTGGACAAGGGTGTGATTCAGTTTGCCAGATCTTTTGTACAGTACGGTCTGTATATTCTATTGGTTATTCTGATTATTACCCAATTTGGTATTGATACGACTTCAATAGCCGCGGTTATAGCATCTTTAGGAGTAGGGATAGGTCTTGCTCTTCAAGGAAGTTTGTCAAACTTCGCAGGTGGTGTACTAATCTTGTTGCTGCGTCCTTTTGTTGTAGGGGATTACATTAAAGAAGATACAAACAAAAACGAAGGTACCGTAAAAGAAATTCAGCTTTTTTACACAAAGCTTACGACAATCGATAATCGAACAGTTCTGATTCCAAATGGGATGCTGACGAACAATAGTTTAACCAATGCTTCTGCAATGAATGAGAGGCAGCTGGATATACGCATAGACATATCTTATGAATCCGATGTACGTCTTGCAAAATCTATTTTGGAAAATCTGTTAGATCAAAAGAAAACCATCCTGTCAGATGAAGAACGAAGAGTGTTCGTGGATGATTTGGGAGACAGCTCTGTTGTGCTAGGAATCAGAGCCTGGACAAAGAATGAAGATTACTTAACCACTAAATGGGAATTATTAGAGGAGATAAAGCATTCATTCGATGAAAAGCAGATTCTGATTCCTTATCCGCAGTTAGAGATTCACATGGATTCTTCAGGTAAAACTAAATAGCAGATACCGATTGCTCCTGGTCCGGCGTGTGTACCAATACTGGGACTAATATCATTGATAATCACCTCGGCATCAGGATAAGTCTCTGCAACTAAAGAAGCGACAAACTGGGCATCCTCTATTGCTTTTGCATGGACGATGCCTACTCTTTTACATCTTGTTTCAGAGGTAATATGATCTCCCATATTTTTTACAAGGGCAGACAAAGAGCGCTTTCTTCCTCTGATGGTACCTTTTGAAGCAAGCTTTCCTTCGGGAGTTAAGTATAGTAATGGTTTAATGTTCACAATGCCAAGAACAATAGAGGTTGTTTTCGATATACGCCCTCCACGGTACAAATGATTTACATCATCAACTGTGAATTCTACATGGGAATTTTGCCGGTTATTTTCAAGCCAAAGTTTTATTTGATCCATGGTTTGATTAGATTTCTTTCGGTCGATTGCCTCCATAACAAAAAAAGCTTCTCCAAGAGATACGTTTAATGTGTCTACTACGGAGATAGTAGAATCTTTATATTCCTCCATGAGTTCCTTTGCAATCATTACAACGTTGTTATAACTTCCGCTCAGTGTAGAGGAAAATGCAATATGAAGAATATCTTTATCTTCTTGAAGAATTTTTTCGAATTTGTCACGTATAACAGCAGGATTATTAGCCATCGAAGTGGGTAAATCACCTTTTTCCATCATTGTGTAAAATTCCTCAGGGGTTAAGTTCCTTTCATCACCATATACAACATCGCCAAAGGCATAATACTGTGGAATAATAGTAAGTTGATGTTCCTTTATAAAATCAGCAGGTAAATCAGCGTTCGAATCAGTTGTAATAATAAAATCTCTCATATACGTCCTCCTCAAATTAATTTGACTCTCAAAGTATATTTCAAAACCAGTAAATTGTCAATAAAACACTTGCATTTCCGAGGAAAATGTATATAATAAAATATGCGTGCTGGAATAGCTCAGTTGGTAGAGCAACGCATTCGTAATGCGTAGGTCGTCGGTTCAAGTCCGATTTCCAGCTTTTAAGAGGAAGTGCTTTGTACTTCCTCTTAAATTCTATATAAAGGATTAATAACGATGAATTGTAATTATGGAAAGGTATTAGAGGATACTCTGAATAATATAAAAAAACAAAATAAAGTACCAAATCTTTTGTTACACAGTTGCTGTGCACCCTGTAGTAGTTATGTTCTGGAATATTTAAGCGGTTATTTTAATATAACCGTTTTATTTTATAATCCAAACATTTTTCCAGAAGAGGAATTTAAAAAGCGGGAAGAAGAAGAACGAAATTTCATCGGGAAACTGAAGCCCCAAAATCCCATTACATTTATGGGAGGACCATACGAAAGCGAAAAGTTTTATCAGATGGCACAGGGATTGGAAGATGTAAGAGAAGGGGGCGTTCGTTGTGAAAAATGCTTTCGTTTAAGATTGACTTTTGCAGCAGAAACAGCAAAAAAATTAGAGATGGATTATTTCACAACAACCTTAAGCATTAGTCCGTTAAAAAATGCAAGATTATTAAATGAAATAGGCAAAGAACTTGAAAAAGAGTATGAAATACCATACCTATATTCGGATTTCAAAAAAAAGGATGGATATAAAAGAAGTATTGAACTTTCCAGAGAATATGGGCTTTACAGACAAGATTATTGTGGATGTGAGTTTTCAAAAAATGGAAGGAAATAAGAATAGGTGTTGTAATGTATCACTGTGATGTGATAAAATCTATTGATATATCAATGAAGAAAGGAAGTATAAACATGGCACAGCTATGGGGTGGAAGGTTTACAAAAAAGACAGATCAGATGGTTTATGATTTTAATGCGTCTATTAATTTTGACAAACGCTTATATAAGCAAGACATTGCAGGGAGCATTGCTCACGTAACAATGCTTGCAAAGCAAGGGATATTAACCATTCAGGAAAAAGAGGAAATTATCAAAGGCTTAGAAGGTATTCTGTCGGATGTTGAGGCACAAAAGCTAGAGATCACATCAGAATACGAAGACATACATAGTTTTGTTGAAGCGACATTGATTGACCGTATTGGTGAGCCGGGGAAAAAGCTTCATACTGGTAGAAGCAGGAATGACCAGGTGGCTCTTGATATGAAACTATATGTCCGGGAAGAGGTAGTAGAAATCAATACCTTATTAAAAGAACTGTTGAACATTCTTCTCGTAACGATGGAAGGAAATCTAAATACCTATATGCCAGGATTTACCCATTTGCAGAAGGCACAGCCTATTACTTTGGCTCATCATATGGGGGCCTACTTTGAGATGTTTAAGGAAGATCACGAAAGACTTTTAGATGTTAAAAAAAGACTTAGAACCTGTCCTTTAGGAAGTGGAGCTCTTGCGGGAACGACGTATCCTTTGGATCGGGATTATACAGCCTCTTTGCTTGGTTTTGAAGGTCCAACCTTAAATAGCATGGATGGTGTATCGAATCGAGATTATATCATCGAGCTATTATCAGCACTTTCAACGATTATGATGCATTTAAGCAGGTTTTCAGAAGAAGTAATTATATGGAATTCGAATGAATACCAATTTGTGGAAATCGACGACGCTTTTAGCACAGGAAGTAGCATTATGCCTCAGAAAAAGAATCCAGACATTGCGGAACTTGTAAGAGGAAAAACAGGACGAGTGTATGGAACATTGATGGCATTTCTTTCTACTATGAAGAGCATTCCTTTGGCGTACAATAAAGATATGCAAGAGGATAAAGAAGGTGTTTTTGATGCAATCGACACAGTGAAAAGCTGTTTGATACTTTTTAGTGGTATGTTGGAAACCATGAAATACAACAAAGACCGAATGGCAATTAGTGCCAAAAAAGGATTTACAAATGCTACAGATGCCGCTGATTACCTGGTGAAAAATGGAGTTCCTTTTCGAGATGCCCATGGATATGTGGGGCAATTGGTTCTTCTTTGTATTGAGAAAGGAATTTCACTCGATGAACTTTCTTTAGAGGAATACCAGGGTATATGTCCGGTATTTAAAGAAGATATTTATCAGGAAATCAGTCTGGAGACTTGTGTGAACAAACGAATTACAACGGGGGCTCCTGGTGAGGAAGCAATGAGACATGCAATTGAATATTATAAGGAATACATAAATAAATACGAATAAAAGGAGATGTTAAAATGGATAAAAAGTTAAGAGTAGGTATATTAGGAGCAACAGGTATGGTTGGACAAAGATTCATCTCTTTATTGGAGAACCATCCATGGTATGAAGTGTGCACTTTGGCAGCCAGCCAACGCTCGGCAGGAAAAACATATGAAGAGGCAGTGGGAGAGCGCTGGAAACTTGAAACACCAATGCCTGAAAATGTAAAGAAACTAGTGGTATTAAATGTAAATGAAGTGGAAAAAGTTGCTGAGACTGTAGACTTTGTTTTTAGTGCGGTAGATATGTCTAAGGATGAAATCAAGGCAATTGAAGAAGCATATGCAAAAACAGAAACACCTGTGGTATCAAATAATAGTGCTCACAGATGGACAAAGGATGTTCCAATGGTAGTTCCTGAAATCAATGATCAGCATTTTGAGTTGATTCAAACACAAAAGGAAAGACTAGGAACAACAAAAGGATTTATTGCAGTGAAGCCAAATTGTTCGATTCAAAGCTATACACCGTGTCTTGCAGCATGGGCTGAGTTTGAACCGACTGAGGTTGTTGCAACAACTTATCAGGCTATTTCAGGTGCCGGTAAAAACTTTACAGATTGGCCAGAAATGGTTGGAAATATCATTCCATTTATTGGTGGAGAAGAAGAAAAGAGTGAAAAAGAACCTCTCCGCGTACTTGGTGAATTAAAGGACGGAGAAATTGTACTTGCGTCAGAACCAAGAATTACAACACAGTGTATACGGGTACCGGTTTTGAATGGACATACGGCGGCAGTGTTTGTGAATTTCAAGAAAAAGCCAACGAAAGAACAATTAATTGAAAAACTGGAAAATTTTAAAGGTTATCCTCAAGAAGAGTCACTTCCAAGTGCTCCTAAGCGGTTCATTCAATATTTAACAGAGGACAACCGCCCTCAAGTAACAATGGATGTAGACTACGAAAACGGTATGGGTGTATCCATTGGACGTTTAAGAGAAGATAGTATTTATGATTTTAAATTTGTCGGTCTTTCTCATAATACACTAAGAGGTGCGGCAGGTGGTGCTGTCCTTTGTGCAGAAACACTTACAAAAAAAGGATTTATTCAAGGGAAATAGGACAACGGAGTTTGCATAGCGCAAACTCCGTTCTTATGTTAAAATAGAATACGAAAAAGAAAACGGAAAGGATGATGGCAGATGAATAAAGAGCTATTAGAATATACACAGAACCGTGAGCTTTCATGGTTACGTTTTAATCAGCGCGTATTGCAAGAAGCACAAGATGATACGGTCCCCTTATTTGAAAGAATGAAATTTGTTGCGATTTTCACCAGCAACTTGGATGAATTTTTCATGATACGAGTGGGAAGTCTCTTTGATATTGCCCATGTTAACAATGAGACGGTTGACAGTCGTTCCGGTATGACGCCAAAAGAGCAGCTGAATCGAATTTTTGATTTAGTTGCACCATTGTATAAAGAAAGAGATCAAACTTATATAAAAATAAAAAAGCAATTAAATCCTTATGGAATACTAGGGCTGGACTATAAGGAGCTCACGGAAAGTGAGAAGAAGTATGTCAAAAAGTATTTTAAGGATCAGGTGCTTCCCGTTCTATCTCCTCAAATTGTGGATGCAAATCATCCGTTTCCCCATCTCTTAAACAAGGAGATATATGTAACAGCTACTTTGAAAGATGAGACAATGTCCCGGCTGGGAATTGTACCGGTTCCTCAGTACATTTCAGATATTCTTTATTTACCAGGACAGAAAACCAGATACATTCGTATGGAAAAAGTGATGCTTGAATACCTTGATATAATCTTCGGAAAATACGAGGTGAGTGAAAGGAATTATATATGTGTCACAAGGAATGCAGATATTTCCCCTCAAGATGAAGGATTAGAGCTGACAGAAGATTTCCGATATCTTATGGAGCAAACGATCAGTAAGAGAAAAAGAATGGCTGTAGTAAGACTTGAAACAGCAGAAAAGCTTTCTCCAGAGCAGGAGAAATTTTTTTGTAAGAAATTCGATATTGCACCGAATCAAATTTTCCGTACAAAAATGCCCATGAAGCTGTCTTATATATTTGATATGATTGGCAAGCTTCCAGAAGGCGTACAGCAAACCCTTACCTACAGGCCATTTGCACCACAAAATTCACCCCGTATAAAAGAGGGTAATGTTACAAATCAGATTAAGAAAAAGGATATTCTTTTGTTTTATCCCTTTGAGAGTATGAATCCTTTTTTAAGCTTAATAAAGGAAGCCTCTACAGATACCAGTGTTTTAACAATTAAAATCACAATTTACCGCTTAGCCAGCAGAGCACGCCTTGTGGAATATTTATGTGCTGCAGCTGAAAACGGGAAAGAGGTCACGGTGCTCATCGAATTGCGTGCAAGATTTGATGAAGAAAATAATATACGCTGGTCCAAAAGATTAGAGGAGGCCGGGTGCCGTGTGATTTATGGTTTTGATGATTACAAAGTACATTCGAAGGTTTGCTTAATTACTTATCGTACAAAAACGGGATTTGAATACATTACCCAGGTAGGTACAGGAAACTACAACGAGAAAACAGCAGCTATGTACACAGACTTGTCCTTAATGACTGCCAATAAAAGGATTGGTGAAGATGCGAATAACTTTTTCAAGAATATGAGCATTGGAAACTTAAATGGTATTTATGAAGAATTAATTGTTGCCCCTTACACGCTGAAACAAACCGTACTGCATTTAATAGATGAAGAAACGAAAAAGGGGAGCGACGGAAGAATTATCATGAAAATGAATTCCCTGACAGATGTGGATTTTATTGAACGCATTCATAGAGCATCGAATGCTGGTGTAAAAATCGATTTGCAAGTGCGTGGAATTTGTTGTCTTTTGCCTGGGGTGGAAGGTGCCACAGAAAATGTAAGAGTAACCAGTGTGGTGGGCAGATATTTGGAGCATCCAAGAATCTTCAGTTTCGGAAAAGGCGACGAGCAAAAAATTTATATTGGTTCAGCGGATATGATGACTCGTAATACAGAAAAGAGAGTGGAGGTTGCCCTTCCGGTATTGGATCAGGACATAAAAGAACAAATCAATCACTATTTAGATGTTTTGTTAAAGGATAATGTAAAAGGGCGGGTTTTAACCCAAAATGGTTTGTATGAAAAGCCCGAACAAGTAGAACCCTTTATTGATGCACAAAAGGTATTTATGAAGGAAGCATTATTTGCGAAAAAACAGCAAAATCAGGAGAAACAACAGGGGGGATTCCTTTCCTGGATTAAAGGTATCCTGAAGAAAAATCAGGAGATAAATTATTAGATGAAATCATTATATATAGCGGAAAAGCCAAGTGTAGCCAGAGAATTTGCCAAGGCTCTCCACATGAACACCAAGAATAAAGATGGTTATATGGAAGGAGATGAAGCAGTAATCACATGGTGTGTAGGACATCTTGTGACCATGAGCTATCCTGAAAAATATGATACAAAGCTAAAAAGGTGGAGCTTAGAAACACTCCCTTTCTTACCAGAGAGTTTTAAATATGAGGTGATTCCCCAAGTTTCAAAACAGTTTAATATTGTAAAAGAGCTTCTGAATCGTAAAGATGTGGACACCATCTATGTCTGTACAGACTCCGGACGAGAGGGAGAATATATCTATCGACTGGTGGAACAGATGGCACTGATGGAAAAAAAAGAAAGAAAAAGAGTTTGGATTGATTCTCAGACAGAAGAAGAAATTTTAAGAGGTATAAAAAATGCCAAAAGCTTAGAAGAATATGATAACTTATCCTCTTCGGCCTATCTTCGTGCGAAAGAAGATTATCTCATGGGAATAAACTTTTCAAGGCTTCTAACTCTTAAATATGCAAATACTTTATCTGCCTTTCTCAATGAAGAGAGAGTTGTAATCTCAGTTGGAAGAGTCATGACCTGTGTATTGGGTATGGTGGTTCGCAGAGAAAGAGAAATTCGAGATTTTGTAGAGACACCCTTCTATAAAATAGCAGCAGCTTTTGGAGAAGAGATGAAGATTGAAGGAGAATGGAAAGCCGTTGAAGGGTCTCCTTATTTCCAATCTCATATGCTTTACAATGAAGGTGGATTTAAAGCCAGAGAGGATGCAGAAGCCTTTGTAAGCTCCCTGCTTGCAGAGGAGCCAGTAAAAGGAATTGTAGCAGAAGTAAAGAAGACACAGGAAAAGCAAAAAGCACCTTTACTGTTCAATCTTGCAGAGCTTCAAAATGAATGTTCGAAGCGCTATAAGATTAGTCCGGATGAAACATTAAAAATCACACAGGAATTATATGAAAAGAAAATTGTTACTTATCCCCGTACCGATGCCCGGGTACTTTCAAAAGCCGTGGCAAAGGAAATACATAAAAACCTAAATGGTCTTATGAGTTATGAACCAGCAAAAGTATTTTTAAAAGACATCTTGGAAATGAAGTCTTACAAGAGCTTGGATAAGACCAAATACGTTAATGACAAAAAGATTACGGATCACTATGCCATCATTCCTACCGGACAAGGCTTAGGGGCATTAAACAGTTTGAGTGAAACAGGGAAAAAAATATTTAACTTGATTTTATATCGGTTTTTAAGTATATTTTATCCGGAAGCTGTATACCAAAAGGTGGCACTTCGCATTCATATAAAGGGAGAAGCTTTCTTTTCAAACTTTAAAGTTTTAAAGGATGAAGGATATTTTAAAGTGGCAGGAAGACCTAAGAGTCAGGAAAATCCTGAAACAGAGAATTCTTTTTTTGAATTTGTCAAAGAACTAAAAAAAGGTACCGAATTAACAGTGGATGGGATACAGATAAAAGAAGGGAAAACCTCGCCTCCAAAACGCTATAGCTCTGGTTCGTTGATTCTGGCTATGGAGAATGCAGGAAAGTTGATTGAAGATGAGGACTTAAGGTCTCAAATTCAAGGGAGTGGTATTGGAACCAGTGCCACCAGAGGTGAAATACTGAAAAAGCTGTTTACAATAAAATACTTGAAGCTGAACAAAAAAACACAGATTGTCACGCCGGACTTAAAAGGTGAAATGGTCTATGATGTGGTGAACAGTTCTCTGCCGTCTATGTTAAACCCTGAGTTAACAGCCAGCTGGGAAAAAGGACTCACCCAGGTTGCAGAAGGTCAAATCAGTGAGAAGATTTATATGGAAAAATTAAATCAGTATATTCTTCGCCGTACAAATGGAGTAAAAGGGTTGAATAATCAAGGTGTAATTAAAGAAAGTTATCAGAATATCAGAAACGAATATTAGGAGGATACACATGAAGGAATTGGAAATCAAAGCACTTTATAATTTAAACGAAACAATTGCAGCAAAGATTTTTGAAGGAGTTACCTACCCATGGGAGGTGTTACCCAAGATTAGCGATTTTATCATTGAGCTTGGAAAAGCATTACCCAAAGAGACTTATGATGAAGTAAAGGAAAATGTATGGGTGGCAAAGTCTGCCAAGGTATTTGATTCTGCCTATATAGCGGGTCCAGTTATTATTGGTGAACAAGCAGAGGTGCGCCACTGTGCCTTCATTAGAGGGAATGCTATTATTGGCAATAATGCTGTAGTTGGAAATTCAACAGAGCTTAAAAATGTTATCTTGTTTAACCGCGTACAAGTACCACATTATAATTATGTAGGAGATTCTATTTTAGGATATAAAGCACATATGGGTGCTGGTTCTATTACCTCAAATGTAAAGTCAGATAAGACATTAGTAGTAGTAAAAGGAAAAGATGGAACAATTGAGACAGGTCTTAAAAAATTTGGTGCAATGATTGGGGATGAAGTAGAGGTTGGATGTGGGAGCATTTTAAACCCAGGCTCTGTTATTGGAAAAAATTCGAATATCTATCCCCTTTCCAGTGTACGTTCTTACATAGATGAAGGCAGTATTTATAAAAAGCAAGGTGAAATAGTACAAAAGAATTAGGAGGAAAAGTATGTTAAAAGAAAATTATGTATCATTTGAGATTGGAAAGACAAAGAAAATTGCTCTTGTTGCTCATGATGGAAAAAAGAAGGAGCTTGTAGAATGGTGTGATCGTAACAAGGAGGAGTTAAGCAAACACTTCCTTTGTGGAACGGGAACAACGGCCAGACTCATTACTGAGAGGACAGGACTTCCTGTCAAAGGATATAATAGTGGCCCTTTAGGCGGAGACCAGCAAATTGGAGCTAAAATTGTAGAAGGACAAATTGATTTTATGATTTTTTTGTGGGATCCGTTAGAAGCACAGCCTCATGATCCAGATGTAAAAGCATTGCTTCGTATTGCTGTGGTTTATGATATTCCCATTGCAAACAACCTGGCAACAGCAGACTTTATGCTTCATTCTCAGTACATGGGAGAAGTTTATTCGAGAAAAGTTGAAAACTTTAATAAAACCATTCAAGACAGAGTGGAGAAAATGAAATAAATTCATTTGACAGACTATTATTCCTATGCTATGATTGCTCTTAGCTTTAGCGCATTAATGCGTAACGGTTTAAAGCAAAAAAAGGAGAGTAAAGACATGGGAATTAAAATCAGTATGCTGATTGTCTTTTTTTTAATCATGGTTTTGGTTGGAATTTATGCAAGAAAGCACACAAAAAGTGTTGATGGATTTGTGTTGGGGGGAAGAAGTGCGGGACCGTGGCTAACGGCCTTTGCCTATGGAACCTCTTATTTTTCGGCAGTAGTGTTTATTGGATATGCCGGACAATTTGGCTGGAAATATGGTGTTGCATCTACTTGGATTGGAATTGGAAATGCACTGATTGGTAGTTTATTGGCCTGGGTTATTCTGGGGAGAAGAACGAAGATTATGTCCCGACATTTAAATTCAAGAACAATGCCGGAATTTTTTGAAGGAAGATATGGAAGCAAAGCACTTAAAATTGCTGCATCAGGAATTTGCTTTATATTTTTGGTGCCTTATACGGCATCTATTTACAATGGACTTTCCAGACTTTTTGAAATGGCATTCCATATTCCCTATCACTACTGCGTAATAGGAATGGCGGTCTTTACTGGAATATATGTTATTCTGGGAGGCTATATGGCAACTGCAATTAATGATTTTATTCAAGGAATTATTATGCTGTTTGGTATTGTAGTAATTATTGCTGCAACATTAAATACTCAAGGTGGATTTATGGAGGCAATAAAAACACTGTCAACAATTGACAGTGAAGCTTCAGCTACACTGGGACAAGCAGGGGCATACACCTCCTTTTTTGGTCCAGACCCTATCAATCTCTTAGGAGTTGTAGTATTAACATCTCTTGGAACCTGGGGATTGCCACAGATGATTAGTAAGTTCTATGCAATCAAAGATGAGAAGGCAATTAATACAGGAACTGTTATTTCTACTGTATTTGCATTTGTAGTAGCAGGTGGTTCCTATTTTCTGGGAGGCTTCGGACGCTTGTTTGATGGTCCGGAGATAAAAGATGAAATGGGAAATGTTGTCTATGATAGCGTGATGCCTCATATGCTTTCCGGTCTGCCAGATATTTTGATCGGTATTGTTGTGATATTAGTACTGTCTGCATCTATGTCAACTCTTGCATCTTTAGTACTGACCTCTAGCTCTACCTTAACTCTGGATTTTTTAAAGGGCTTTGTATTTAAAAAGATGTCAGAAAAGAAACAAGTTTTAATTATGCAGATATTAATTGTAGTATTTATTGTAATATCCGTTTTACTGGCTTTAAATCCAAGTACATTTATTGCTCAGCTGATGGGAGTGTCCTGGGGGGCATTGGCAGGATCTTTTCTGGCACCATTCTTATATGGACTCTATTGGAAAGGGGCAACAAAAGCTGCTGTGTGGGTAAGTTTTTTCTGTGGAACAGGAATTACAGTATCAAATCTTATTTTTAAGTATATTGAATCACCAATTAATGCTGGTGCGCTGGCTATGATATGTGGTCTTATCATTCTTCCGATTGTCAGTCTCATAACACCACGCCCAGACAAAGAGACAGTCGATAAAATGTTTGCAGTATACGACACCAAAGTAGAACAAATTCAAAAGCGTACACTAAAATAAAAAATTATTGACGTGAGCGCAAATTGCATGATATCTTAAGGTCATCAGGAAGACGTATGACTTTAAGATATCTTTTTTTATCGACTGTAATTCTTACAGAAATTTTCCCAAGATTACTTGACATTTTAGGAAGGATATAATAGAATTTAACCATTGAACGAACAAACGTTCTTAAAGGAGAAAAAACATGGTGAGTGAAAATAAGAAAAAAGCATTGGATGCAGCAATTGCAAAACTTGAAAAAGATTTCGGGAAAGGAACCGTTATGAAGCTGGGTGATCCAGAGGCCAGAGCGGCAGTGGAAACAGTTCCCACCGGTTCAATAAGCTTAGACTTAGCTTTAGGTCTCGGTGGATTTCCCCGAGGAAGAGTGATTGAAATATATGGTCCAGAATCAAGCGGTAAGACAACCGTTGCACTTCATGCAATAGCAGAAGTACAAAAAAGAGGAGGAATTGCAGGATTTGTAGATGCAGAGCATGCACTTGACCCTAAATATGCAAAAAATATTGGTGTGGATATTGACGAGCTTTACATCTCACAACCAGACAGTGGAGATCAGGCACTTGAAATCGCGGAAACGATGGTTCGTTCCGGCGCAATTGATATTATCGTAATTGACTCCGTAGCAGCTCTTGTTCCCAGACAAGAGATTGAAGGCGATATGGGGGATAGTCACGTGGGATTGCAAGCGAGACTTATGTCTCAAGCTCTGCGTAAACTAACTCCAGTCATTAGTAAATCAAACTGTATCGTAATTTTCATCAATCAATTGAGAGAGAAAGTCGGTGTAATGTTTGGAAATCCAGAAACCACCTCTGGAGGTAGAGCATTGAAATTTTATGCTTCTGTTCGACTGGATGTTCGTAGAATTGAAACATTAAAACAAGCCGGTGAGATGGTAGGAAACAGGACAAGAGTAAAGGTTGTAAAGAATAAAATTGCACCGCCATTCCAAGAAGCGGAATTTGATATTATGTTCGGCAAAGGAATTTCGAAGGAAGGAGATATCCTTGATTTGGCAACGAAACTTGATTTGGTTCAAAAAAGCGGGGCATGGTTTGCTTATAATAATGAAAAAATTGGACAAGGCAGAGAAAATGCAAAAGCTTATTTAATGGAACATCCCGAAGTTTTGGAAACATTAGAGGAACAAATCCGAGAAAGTTATCAAATTGATGAGGGTGGTGAAGAGACGGAGAACAAAGAATGATTGTCACCAAAATCGAAAAAATAAAATCTACTTATTTTAAAGTATATATAGACGAGGAGTTTGCCTTTCGCTTAACGAAAGGTGAGCTTTCTCGCTTTTTTATTGAGGAAAACAAGGAAATTTCTCAAGAGAAACTTCATGAGATTCAAAGTGCAGTTACAAAAAGAGCAAAAAAGTATATTCTACATCTCCTTGAAGATATGGATCGAACAGAAGAGCAGCTGCGTACAAAATTAAAAGATAAGGACTATACAAAGGAAACGTCAGATGCTGCTATTTCTTATGCAAAGGGATTTGGATACATCAATGATGCGAACTTTGCACTACGTTTTCTGGAAAGTAAAAAGCATCAAAAGAGTAAGAAAGAGCTTTATTATCTTATGCTTCAAAAAGGCTTTGATAAAGAAGATATTTCTGCTGCGTTTTCCAGTGGCTATCAAGAGGATGTTGATGAAGAAATTGCACTGGAAAATTTGATGCATAAAAGAAAATTTACTCGGGAAGATCAAAATGAAAAAGAAATAAAAAAGGCCCAAGCTTATTTTCTGCGCAAGGGATTTTCTTATGATATTGTCAAACGCCTTTTTCTTGACAGATAGGCAAAAGAAGGTTAAAATTGAAGTGTTGTATTTGTACAATGAAAATCAAATAAGGAGGTGCTCCTGTGCCAATAGGAATCGGAATTGCTGCAATTATTGTAGTTGCCATTCTGGCTGCGCTAATTAGTCGTGTTCTAACGATTTCAAGCTTAAAAAGTAATGCTGAAAGCAAAATCGGAAATGCAGAAACAAAAGCGAGAGAAATCATTGATGAAGCGGTTAAAACAGCGGAGGCCAAAAAGAAGGAGTCTCTATTAGAAGTAAAGGAAGAGTCCATAAAGACGAAGAATGAGCTTGAAAAGGAGACAAAGGAACGGCGCGCAGAATTACAGCGTTATGAAAAAAGAGTACTGTCTAAGGAAGAAACTTTGGAAAAACGCTCTGATGCATTAGAAAAACGTGAAAATAGTTTTTCTACCAAAGAAGAGCAGTTAAAGAGTAAAGAAGCAAAAGTTGAGGAGCTTAGCAGGCAAAGGGTACAGGAACTAGAGAGAATCTCAGGATTAACCTCTGAACAAGCAAAAGAGTATTTGTTAAAAACTGTTGAAGATGATGTAAAACATGATGCTGCGAAATTAGTTAAAGAATTAGAAACACAAGCAAAGGAAGAAGCTGACAAAAAAGCGAAGGAATATGTGATTACTGCGATACAAAGGTGTTCAGCTGATCACGTAGCAGAGACAACGATTTCCGTTGTGCAACTTCCAAGCGATGAGATGAAGGGTAGAATTATAGGACGAGAAGGTCGTAACATTAGAGCTCTCGAAACCTTAACTGGAGTGGAATTAATTATCGATGATACACCAGAAGCTGTGGTATTATCAGGATTTGATCCAATCCGAAGAGAAGTAGCTAAGATCGCTCTTGAAAAACTAATTGTAGACGGAAGAATTCATCCGGCTCGAATAGAAGAGATGGTCGAAAAAGCACAAAAAGAAGTAGAAGTAATGATTCGTGAAGAAGGTGAAGAAGCCGCTCTGGAAGTAGGAGTACATGGCATTCATCCGGAATTGATTAAATTATTGGGACGAATGAGATTTCGTACCAGTTACGGTCAAAATGCACTGAAACATTCGATTGAAGTGGCACATCTTGCCGGATTACTGGCAGGTGAAATTGGACTTGATGTTCGAATTGCCAAAAGAGCAGGTTTATTACATGACATTGGAAAATCCATCGATCATGATGTGGAAGGTTCGCATATACAAATAGGCGTTGATTTGTGCCGTAAGTACAAAGAATCGGCAGTTGTAATCAATGCAGTTGAAGCCCATCATGGAGATGTTGAGCCCACGTCGTTAATAGCAGTGATTGTTCAAGCAGCTGATACAATTTCTGCAGCTAGGCCGGGCGCTAGAAGAGAAACATTAGAAACATACACAAACAGATTGAAACAATTAGAAGATATTACAAATCAATTCAAGGGAGTTGATAAATCTTTTGCGATTCAGGCAGGTAGAGAGGTTCGAATTATGGTAGTTCCTGAACAAGTATCTGACGCCGACATGGTATTGATGGCCAGAGATATTGCGAAGCAAATCGAGTATGAATTAGAATATCCTGGACAAATAAAGGTAAATGTGATTCGTGAATCACGAGTGACAGACTTTGCGAAATAGTAAAATGAGAGAATCGAGTAATCGATTCTCTTTTTTTATCCATACTTTAATACGATGCATTTTATGAAGGATGCATTGTATGCTCTTGCATAATATTTAGAGAACAAGGATAAATACGTATACAAAACTCCGAAAATAGAATATACCAGTAATTAATCTTGCATTTTCTCGATAAAAGAGATATAATTCCATTAGTGATTAAAATTTCAAAAGTAAGGTAGGTAAATAAGATGTCATTAGCGTTATCAGAAAAAGCACTGAAAGTAAAGCCGTCATCAACTTTAGCAATTACGGCCAAAGCAAAAAAATTAAAAGAAAAAGGTGTGGATGTTGTAGGGTTCGGAGCAGGAGAACCAGACTTTGACACTCCTATAAATATAAAGGATGCAGCATCAGATGCTATTAATTCAGGGTTTACAAAGTATACTCCGGCATCAGGAACAGACGAGCTAAAACTTGCTATCTCAAAAAAATTCAAAGAGTTCAACGGATTAAACTACGAAAAAAATCAAATCGTGGTAAGTAATGGAGGAAAGCACTCTCTTACAAATATATTTGAAGCTATTATGAATCCAGGGGATGAGGTAATCATTCCAGCACCTTATTGGCTGACCTACCCTGAGATTGTGAAGCTTTGTGATGGTGTTCCTGTATACTTATATGGAGACAAAAAAACAGGATATAAAATCACAGCAGAGCAAGTACAGGATGCCATAACTCCAAAGACAAAAGCACTTATTTTAAATACACCCAGCAATCCAACTGGGATGATTTATTCGGAAGAAGAGCTAAAAGCAATTGCAGATGTTGTTGTTAAAAATGATATCTACGTTGTCGCAGATGAAATGTATGAATATCTAATTTATGGAGATAAAAAACATGTAAGCATCGCTTCATTAGGAGACGAAATCTATAAAAGAACCATTACCTGCAGTGGTGTATCTAAAAGCTATGCTATGACAGGATGGAGAATTGGTTATACAGGATCAAGTGTTGAAATTGCTAAACTGATGTCAAGCATTCAAAGTCATCAAACTTCTAACCCTTGCTCCATTGCTCAAAAAGCAGCCACGGAAGCTATCAACGGTTGTCAAAATACGGTTGGTGAGATGAAAAAGGAATTTGATGAAAGACGTAAATTCATGTCTGACCGAATTCAAGCAATGCCTCTTGTGGACACCTTAGAGCCAGAAGGCGCTTTCTATGTGTTTGTAGATTGCAGTGAATTAATTGGACGTAGCTACAAAGAAAGAAAAATCGAGAGTGCAAACTGTATCGCGAATATACTGATAGAAGATTATAATGTCGCTGTTGTTCCATGTGAAGATTTTGGGTTTGACAAACACATACGCTTGTCCTATGCTATATCAATGAAAGCAATTACGAAGGGGTTAGATCGTATCGAGGATTTTTTAAACACCCTTTCATAGCAAAGGAGATAAGACATGAGCAACGAAGTTAAACGAGTGAAGCGTGAAGAAGTGTATAAGGGGCGGATTTTAACCCTTTACAAGGACTATATGAAATTCGAAAATGGTAATACTTCCCAATGGGATTTTATACACCATGACGGTGCAACCGCTGTTCTGCCTGTCTTAGAGGATGGAAAAATTGTGATGGTAAGACAATATCGCAATGCATTAGAGCGAGACACCTTAGAGATTCCAGCTGGAAAGTTGGATTCTCCTGATGAGGATCCGATCAAATGCGCCCAAAGAGAATTGGAAGAGGAGACGGGATATCGTAGCGAAAAATGGTCCCACTTACTGACAATTAAAACCACAGTTGCCTTTTGTGATGAAAACATTGAGGTTTACTTGGCAGAGAATTTAATTTCCGGCACTCCCCATCTGGATGAAAATGAATATGTCGAAATCGAGAAATTTACTTTAGAAGAATTGAAGAAAAAAATATTTGACTGTGAAATTCAAGATTCTAAGACAGTAGCTGCTATACTGGCTTATGAATCGAAATATAAAAGCTCTATCTCTTAACTGAGGTGGAGTTTTTGTATTTTATGAAATACAATATTGACATTCTTAATTCCTAGTATTAAACTAGGGATTAAAGAGGTGATGATATTGAAGCTTTCAACAAAAGGAAGATATGGATTAAGAGCAATGATTGACCTTGCACGCTTCAGCCAAAACGAGCCCGTTTCAATTAATAGTATTGCTACCAGACAAAATATCTCTGAGGGATACCTTGAACAAATCGTATCCCGCCTAAAAAAAGCTGGTTTAGTGGATAGCTTAAGAGGTGCAAGTGGCGGATATTTTCTTGGAAAAGATGCCAGCCACATATCGGTAGGCGATGTTTTACGTGCTTTAGAGGGTGATTTGGATCCTGTAAAGTGTACTGGTTTTGATGAAGACGAGGGATGCAGCGCATCGAAGGGATGTGTAACAAAGTATGTATGGCAGAAAATAAATGATAGCATCAATCAAACAGTAGACCAAATTATGCTCTCGGAATTAGTGGAAGAAAGTATTGAAATAGATCCCACAGGTGAACTAGACGCATCAATGTGTAAGGGAAAGTAGGAGGTTCTTATGAATAAATTGATTTATTTAGACAATGCAGCAACAACAAAGACAGATCCCAGAGTTGTGGAAGAGATGCTGCCGTATTTTTCGGAGAAATTCGGAAACCCATCCAGTATATACAGTTTTGCAGCTGCAAATAAGGAAGTGGAAACAAAACAAAGAGATAGAATCGCAAAAAGTCTTGGAGCAAAAAGCAATGAAATATACTTTACAGCTGGTGGTTCGGAGTCGGATAATTGGGCATTAAAGGCAACAGCTGAGGCCTATAAAGAGAAAGGCAATCACATTATTACTACAAAAATTGAGCATCATGCAATTTTGCATAGTGCAGATTATTTGGAAAAACATGGGATTGAAGTAACGTATTTAGATGTAGACGAATATGGACTTATTGATTTAGACGAACTAGAAAATGCGATTCGTCCTACAACGATTCTGATATCTATCATGTTTGCAAATAATGAGATTGGAACAATTGAACCAATTAAGGAGATTGGGGAAATTGCAAAGAAGCACAACATTCTCTTTCATACGGATGCTGTACAAGCTTATGGTCATGTACCAATCCATGTAGATGAGATGAATATCGATATGTTAAGTGCCAGCGGACACAAGTTTAATGGACCAAAAGGAATTGGTTTTTTATACATACGCAAAGGGGTTAAGATTCGCTCTTTCATACACGGTGGAGCGCAGGAGAGAAAGAGGCGGGCAGGAACGGAAAATGTACCGGGTATTGTAGGAATGGGAGCAGCAGCAAAGCTTGCAGAGGATTCCATGGCTGAACGGGCAAAACAAGAAAGTGATTTGAGAGATTATCTTATTAACCGTGTCTTAAAGGAGATTCCTTATTCCAGATTAAACGGGCATCCCACGAAACGATTACCTAATAATGCAAATTTCTGCTTTCGTTTCATTGAAGGAGAAGGAATGTTGATTCGTTTGGATATGAAGGGCATATGTGCATCCAGTGGATCTGCCTGTACTTCGGGCTCACTTGATCCTTCTCACGTGCTTCTGGCAATTGGGCTTCCCCATGAAATTGCCCATGGTTCCCTTCGATTGACTTTAGGTGAAGATACTACAAAAGAAGATATTGATTACGTAGTTGATAACTTAAAAGAAATCGTAAAAGGGATTCGGGAAATGTCACCTTTATATGAAGATTTTTTAAAGAAAAACAAATAGAGTTGGAGGAAGAGCTATGTATTCAGAAAAAGTAATGGACCATTTTGAAAATCCTAGAAATGTTGGAGAGATCGAAAATCCCAGTGGTGTAGGCACAGTAGGAAATGCAAAGTGTGGCGATATCATGAGAATGTATTTAGACATTGATGAAAATCATGTTATAAAAGATGTTAAATTTAAAACCTTTGGCTGTGGTGCTGCTGTTGCAACCAGTTCAATGGCAACAGAATTGGTAAAAGGAAAAACAGTAGAAGAAGCTTTAAAAGTAACCAATAAAGCCGTTATGGATGCCTTGGATGGACTGCCACCGGTGAAGGTGCACTGCTCCCTATTGGCAGAAGAATCAATACATGCCGCTCTCTGGGATTATGCTGAAAAGAAGGGGTTGACAATTGAAGGACTTAAGAAGCCGAAATCAGATATTCATGAGGATGAAGAAGAGGAAGAAGAGTATTAATGGAAAAGAAAAAGGTTGTAGTAGGTATGTCAGGAGGAGTTGACTCCTCTGTGGCTGCCTATCTTTTACAAAAAGAAGGATATGATGTGATTGGTGTTACCATGCAGATCTGGCAGGATGAAGATGAAATAAAAGTGCAAGAACAGGGTGGTTGTTGTGGTTTAAGTGCTGTTGACGATGCCAGGAGAGTTGCAGCCTCTCTTGGCATTCCTTACTATGTTATGAACTTTAAAGAGGATTTTAAAAATTCTGTAATCGATTATTTTATCAATGAATATCTGGATGGAAAAACACCGAATCCATGTATTGCGTGTAATCGATTTGTAAAATGGGAATCTTTATTAAAGCGTAGTATGGATATTGGTGCAGATTATATTGCAACGGGGCATTATGCAAAAGTACATTGCTTAGAGAATGGACGTCTTACTTTAAAAAGAGCAAAAACCCTGGCAAAGGATCAAACTTATGCGCTCTATAATCTAACCCAGGAACAACTCAAGAAAACCCTTATGCCAGTAGGCGATTATAGTAAAGAAGAGGTGCGGGAAATTGCAGAAAAAATAAATCTGCAAATCGCCAGCAAACCGGATAGCCAGGACATTTGTTTTGTAGAAGATGGTGATTACGCAAAATTTATTCAGGAAAATACAGACAAAGAAATCAAATCCGGCAATTTTGTTACTTCCAAAGGTGAGGTAATCGGACAACACAAAGGCATTATACACTACACAGTAGGACAAAGAAAAGGATTAGGACTTGCTCTTGGTTATCCTGTGTTTGTACTTGAGATTCGCCCAGACACAAATGAGATTGTGGTTGGAAGTGATGAAGAATCAAAGTCTTACTATGTTCGTGCAAATCATGTAAATTTTATGGGAGCAGAAGACATTGATGAAGAGGAAGAAGTATTTGCTAAAATAAGATATAACCATCGCGGTGCCATGTGTCGTGTGAAAAGAACTGGTGAAGACGAAATACTCTGTGTTTTCCAAGAAGCTCAAAGAGCCATTACACCTGGACAGGCTATTGTTTTATACCGAGAGGACTATATTCTTATGGGAGGAACAATCATTGGAAACAAATAACATTAAAGCGGATTATCACTTGCATTCCTGCTTTTCATTTGATTCAAAAGAAACTCCAGAAAATGTGGTACTGGAAGGAATAAATAGAGGCTTTACTCATATAAGTATGACAGATCATCACGACATAAAATGTTTGGAATATCCAGAAGATACAGTTTTTGATGAAAAGGAATACTTTCATGAAATTGGAAAGCTAAAAGAGCGCTACAAAGATAAAATTCATATTAATGCAGGGATTGAAATTGGACTTCAACCTCAGTTGGTAGAATATTATCGTCATTATTTCGAAAAACACCAGTTTGACTTTATTATAGGTTCAGTGCATGTTATGAACGGCAGGGATCCTTATTTGAAAAACGTATTCAAAGGAAAAAGAGATCAAGAGGTATATCGTGCTTATCTTGAAGCAGTGCTTGAAAATGTTCGGCTCCATGATGAATACCATGTGTTAGGTCATTTGGACTATGTGGTACGTTATGGTAATGACATGGATAAAAATTATAATGTCGAAAAAGATTTTGATTTGATTGATTCGATATTAAAAACAATTATTGAAAAAGGTAAAGGTATTGAGATCAATAGTGCTGGAATCAGAAAGGGATTAAAAGGTCCCCATCCTTCTATAGAAATTATCAGAAGGTATAAAGAATTGGGTGGCGAAATACTAACCATTGGTTCAGACGCACATATCGCTTCGGATGTTGGCAGTGGTTTTTCTGTCATACGAGACATTTTAATGGCGCTGGATATACATTATTACACAATATTTTTGGACGGAAACAAAAAATTTTATAAAGTTTCCTAGTTTTTCACAAATAACACGCAAAACCCTTGAAATATTGTATGCGTTTTAGTACAATAAACAGTGGTTGATGTTTCTTTAACGAAGTTAAAGGGATTCACAAATAATGACTGATAACAGTTAAATTACTTAGGAGGAAATTAAAGATGGCAGTTAAAGTAGCGATTAATGGATTTGGACGTATTGGACGTCTTGCATTCAGACAAATGTTTGTAGCAGAAGGATATGAGGTAGTAGCAATCAATGACCTTACATCACCAAAGATGCTTGCTCACTTATTAAAATATGATACAACTCAAGGAAAATTTGAATTGTATGATAAAGTAACAAACACAGATGATTCTATCATTATTGATGGACATGAAATTAGAATTTATGCTGAAGCGGATGCTTCAAAACTTCCATGGGGAGACTTAGACGTAGACGTTGTTCTTGAATGTACTGGATTCTATACATCTAAAGCTGCTGCATCAGCACACATTACAGCAGGAGCTAAAAAGGTTGTTATTTCTGCACCAGCAGGAAATGATTTGCCAACAATCGTTTACAATGTAAACCACAAAATTTTAAAACCAGAAGATACAGTTATTTCTGCTGCTTCTTGTACAACAAACTGTTTAGCACCTATGGCTGACACTTTAAACAAATTGGCTCCAATCAAAGGTGGAATCATGGCTACAATCCATGCTTACACAGGAGATCAAATGCCTCTTGACGGACCTCAAAAGAAGGGTGATTTAAGAAGATCTCGTGCTGCTGCTGAAAACATCGTACCAAACAGTACAGGTGCTGCAAAAGCAATCGGTCTTGTTATTCCAGAGTTAAACGGAAAATTAATCGGAGCTGCTCAAAGAGTTCCTACACCAACAGGATCTACAACACTTCTTATGGCAGTAGTTGAAGGTGAAGTTACAGCTGATCAGATTAATGATGCTATGAAAGCAGCTGCAAATGAATCTTTCGGATATAACACAGACGAAATCGTTTCTTCTGATATCGTAGGTATCAAATATGGTTCATTATTTGATGCGACTCAAACAATGGCTATGCCTTTAGGTGATGGAACAACAGAAGTACAGGTTGTTTCTTGGTATGATAATGAAAATTCATACACAAGCCAAATGGTTCGTACAATTAAGTATTTAGCTGAATTAAACTAATATAAGTAGACTCAAAAAAGAATGGGGTCCGGTCTATCCAGACCGGACCTCTTTAATTATGTAAGGAGGAAATACATGCTAAACAAAAAATCAGTTGATGATATTAATGTAAAAGGGAAAAGAGTTTTGGTTCGTTGTGATTTTAATGTTCCTTTAATCGATGGAAAAATTACAGATGAAAATAGATTAGTTGCAGCACTTCCAACCATAAAGAAATTAATTGCTGATGGCGGAAGAGTAATTCTTTGTTCTCATCTTGGAAAACCAAAAGGAGAGCCAGTTCCTGCGTTATCACTTGCGCCAGTTGCAGCTCGCTTAAGTGAACTACTGGGACAAGACGTGAAATTTGCAGCTGACAAGGAAGTGGTTGGCGAAAACGCAAAAAATGCAGTCCAAAATATGAACGATGGAGATGTAATTCTTCTTGAAAACACAAGATATCGTAGCGAAGAGACGAAAAACGGCGAAGCATTTTCAAAGGATTTGGCTTCACTTGCAGATATTTTTGTAAACGACGCTTTCGGTACTGCTCATAGAGCACACTGCTCGAATGTTGGTGTTACAAAATATGTGGATGTGGCAGTTGTTGGATACTTGATGCAAAAAGAAATTGACTTTTTGGGAAATGCAGTAAATAATCCAGCAAGACCTTTTGTTGCAATTTTAGGTGGAGCAAAGGTTTCAAGTAAAATATCTGTTATTGAAAATCTCTTAGATAAAGTAGACGTACTAATTATCGGTGGTGGTATGGCGTATACATTTATCAAAGCAGAAGGCGGAAAAATCGGAAAATCTTTATTGGAGGCTGATTATTTGGACTATGCTTTAGAGATGAAAAAGAAAGCAGAAGAAAAGAACGTTAAGTTTTTACTTCCTGTTGATACCATTATTGCAGACGATTTTTCAAATGATGCTAATTCTAAAACAGTTAATATTGATGAAATTCCTGATGGATGGTTAGGACTTGATATTGGACCAAAGAGTGAAGAAATATTTGTGGATGCAGTAAAAGATGCAAAAACAGTTGTTTGGAATGGTCCAATGGGAACCTTTGAAATGCCGAAATTCGCTCACGGTACTGAGGCAGTTGCAAAAGCTTTAGCAGATGTGGATGCAACAACAATTATCGGTGGTGGAGATTCAGCAGCAGCAGTAAATCAGCTTGGGTATGGGGATAAAATGACTCATATTTCAACAGGTGGTGGTGCTTCACTGGAATTCCTTGAAGGAAAAGAACTTCCTGGAGTTGCAGCAGCAAACGATAAATAAAACCAAAAGAGGAGAATAAGAAAATGGCAAGAAGAAAAATTGTAGCAGGAAACTGGAAAATGAATAAGACACCAAGTGAGGCAGTAGCATTAGTTGAAGAGCTTAAGCCACTTGTAAAAAGTGAGGATGTTGATGTAGTATTCTGCGTACCTGCAATCGATATTATTCCAGTTGTTGAGGCAACAAAGGGAACGAATATTAAGGTGGGTGCTGAAAATATGTACTACGAAGAGAGCGGCGCTTTTACCGGAGAGATTTCTCCAGCTATGTTAACAGATGCTGGTGTAGAATACGTTGTTTTAGGACACTCTGAAAGAAGAGAGTATTTTGCAGAGACAGATGAAACTGTAAATAAGAAGATGTTAAAGGCTTTTGAACATGGATTGACACCTATTATGTGCTGTGGAGAAACTTTAGAGCAAAGAGAACAAGGTGTTACGATGGATTTCATTCGTCAGCAAGTTAAAATTGGTTTCCTGAATGTAACAGCTGAGCAAGCAAAGAAAGCCGTTATTGCATATGAACCAATCTGGGCTATTGGAACAGGAAAAACAGCGTCAACAGCTCAAGCTCAAGAAGTGTGTGCTGATATTCGTAAGTGCATCGCAGAAGTGTATGATGAAGCAACTGCAGCGGCAGTTCGTATTCAATACGGCGGTTCTGTAAATGCAGATACTGCTGCTGACTTATTCTCCCAGAATGATATTGATGGAGGCTTGGTAGGTGGAGCTTCTTTGAAGGCAGATTTTGGAAAAATCGTAAATTATAAATAGTAAGGACAAAAACATGAAAAAACCAACAGTTTTAATGATTCTAGATGGATATGGATTAAATAGTGAGACGAAAGGAAATGCCGTTGCCGAAGCAAATACTCCTGTTATGGATGATTTGATGAGCACATATCCCTTCGTTGAAGGAAATGCCAGCGGAATGGCGGTAGGTCTTCCAGAAGGACAAATGGGAAATTCTGAAGTTGGTCATTTGAACATGGGTGCCGGACGTATTGTTTATCAGGATTTAACGAAAATTACAAAAGCAATTCAAGACGGAGACTTTTTCGAAAATCAAGCGCTTTTGAAAGCTTGTGAAAATGCAAAGAAGAACAATAGTGCTCTTCATTTGATGGGTCTTGTCTCGGATGGTGGAGTACATAGCCATAATACACATATTTATGGGCTGTTAAAACTTGCAAAACAACAAGGGATTGAAAAGGTCTATGTTCATTGCTTCTTAGATGGCAGAGATACGCCACCTGAATCAGGAAAAGAATTTGTTCAGGAATTAGAAAATGAAATGGCAAAAATTGGAGTTGGAAAAGTAGCTACTGTGATGGGTAGATACTATGCTATGGACAGAGATAATCGCTGGGAAAGAGTACAAGAAGCATATTATGCTATAGCAAAAGGTAATGGAGAAGAGTCTACCAGTGCAACGGATGCAATTCAAGCATCTTATGACAATAGCGTTACGGATGAATTTGTAAGACCGACAGTAATTATGGAAAATGGAGCACCGGTTGCACATGTATTAGACGGTGATTCTGTGATTTTCTTTAATTTTAGACCTGATCGTGCAAGAGAAATTACAAGAACATTCTGTGATGATAAATTTGAAGGCTTCAATAGAGGAACACGAATTAAAACAACCTTTGTGTGTTTTACAGATTATGATGTTACTATCACAAACAAGTTCGTGGCATTTACCAAAGATGAAATCACAAATACCTTTGGTGAATTCCTTGCATCTCATAATATGACTCAAGCAAGAATTGCAGAAACTGAAAAGTATGCTCACGTAACCTTCTTCTTTAATGGAGGGGTCGAAGAGCCAAACAAAGGAGAGAGTCGTATCCTTGTTAAATCACCCAAGGTTGCTACCTATGATTTACAACCTGAAATGAGTGCTTTTGAAGTATGCGATAAGCTTGTAGATGCGATTGTTTCACAAAAATATGATGTGATTATTGTAAACTTTGCAAATCCGGACATGGTAGGTCATACTGGAATTGAAAGCGCAGCAATTAAAGCAATAGAGTCCGTAGACGAGTGCGTTGGAAGGACTGTTCAAGCGATTAAAGAGGTGGATGGACAGATGTTTATCTGTGCAGATCATGGAAATGCAGAGCAACTGATTGATCCAAAAGACGGAGAGCCTTTTACAGCACATACTACAAATCCAGTTCCATTCATTTTAGTAAATGCAGACCCTTCTTATAAATTAAAAGAAGGCGGCGCTCTTTGCGATATTGTTCCAACGCTTATCGATATGATGGGAATGGAGCAGCCTGCTGAAATGACAGGGCATTCATTACTTGAAAAGTAAGGTAATAAACATATAGAAGACTCCCCAACCAATGCTGAGGCGATGCAGGCATTGGTTGGGGAGTTTCTATGTGTTTGCTTCCTGTGCTTTTAAGTTTTTATTTGCTGTGGAGAGCATTAGTTTTAAACGATTGAGCTGGTTTACTTCGCTGGCTCCCGGATCAAAATCAATTGCCACAACATTGGAGAGAGGATGTCTTCTTCTTAAATCCTTGATTACACCTTTTCCTACGATATGATTCGGTAAGCAGGCAAATGGTTGTGTACAAACGATATTTGGAACATTATTTTCAATCAGTTCCAGCATTTCACCCGTTAAGAACCAGCCTTCACCAGTTTGATTTCCAATGGATACAATTTCCGAGGTCATATCAGCCAACTCTTCAATCTTAGCAGGTGGAGTGAAGTGCTTGCTGTTTTTGTAAGCTTGAGTAGCCGATTTTCGAAGCCATTCAATTGCCTTAATACCGAGATTTCCTGTTCGAGCCTTTGATTTATCAAATCCCAGATGGGAAGATTTAAAGTTTTGGTTATAAAAGCTATATAAAAAGAAATCGATTAAGTCGGGAACAACGGCTTCTGCACCTTCACGCTCCAATAATTCAACCAAATAGTTATTTGCTGCCGGCAAGAATTTTACTAATATTTCGCCAACCACTCCAACGCGGGGTTTCACCTCATCTGTAATAGGAATTTGGTCAAAATCTTCAATGATTTCCTGACACATATGGTTGAACTTTCTTCTGGAAGGATATCTTTTGGAGACAAACTCAATACATTTTTTCTCCCATTTTTCATGAAGAGCATTGACACTTCCAGGTACTTGTTCATATGGACGCATCCGATACGTACATTTCATAAAGATATCTCCAAATACTGCGGCGTACACGAGTCGAATTCCCATAAAAGGTGTGATTTTAAAGCCAGAATTCTTTTCAAGACCACTCAGGTTCATTGAGATTACAGGTATGTGCTCATAACCAGTTTTCTTTAAGGCTCTTCGTATAAATCCGATGTAGTTAGAGGCGCGGCAGCCACCACCAGTTTGGCTGATGATAACAGCAAGGTTATCGGTATCATATTGACCGGAAAGAATAGCCTCCATAATCTGTCCGACAACCATCAACGAAGGATAGCAAGCATCGTTGTTAACGTATTTAAGTCCTACATCAACGGCTTGTTTATTATCATTTGGCAGCACCTGTAAATTATATCCACTTGCCTGAAATGCTGGTTCCAAAAGATTAAAGTGGATAGGAGACATTTGCGGACAAAGAATGGTGTATTTTTGACGCATCTCCTTGGTAAATTCTACTTTTTTAATACCGGAAGGATTTATTTTTCTTTTTCCTTTTCGTTCTTCTCGAACACGAATCGCTGCAAGAAGAGAACGTACGCGAATTCGAGCAGCACCTAAATTACTGACCTCATCAATTTTCAGGGAGGTGTAAATTTTATCGGAACCAATTAAAATATCTGAAACTTCATCCGTTGTTACAGCATCTAAGCCACATCCAAAGGAATTTAATTGAATTAAATCCAAATCATCTCTTGTCTTTACATAGGATGCAGCAGCATAAAGTCTGGAGTGATACATCCATTGATCCATTACATTTAAAGGCCGTTCCACATTTCCCAGATGAGAAATACTGTCTTCTGTTAAAACCGCAATGTCGTAGGAATTAATTAATTGTGGAAGACCGTGATTAATTTCTGGATCAATATGGTAGGGCCGACCTGCCAAAACAATTCCCCGTTGATTGGTCTCTTCAAGATATTTTATGGTTTCCTCGCCCTTACGACACATATCCTGTCTTGCATCTTCCAATTCTTTCCAAGCTTTTGAAACAGCAGTATCGATTTCGTCTTTGGATAGTGTGAAAGCCTCACCCATTTCATCAAATAATCGTTCTGAAATAGTATCAGGGTTTGCTAAGGATAAAAAGAATCCCATGAAATTCACTTCTTTATTGACAATAGCATCAATATTGTTTTTTATATTTTCCGGATAAGAGGTTACAATCGGACAGTTGTAGTTGTTATTTGCATCTTCAAACTCATTTCGTTCATAAGGAATACAAGGATAAAAGATATTCTTAATTCCCTTATCGATAAGCCATTGTACATGGCCATGGGCAAGTTTTGCAGGATAACACTCCGATTCACTGGGAATGGATTCAATACCAAGCTCATAAATTTTCCGGTTTGATAAAGGAGATAGCGTTACCTTAAAACCAAGTTCTGTAAATAATACGTGCCAGAATGGATAATTCTCATACATGTTCAGAACTCTGGGAATTCCTATTTCTCCACGCGTTGCATCCTCATCCGAGAGAGAAGTGTAATCAAAATAGCGCTTTAATTTGTAATCGAAAAGATTTGGAAGTTTGTTCTCAATCTTTTCTTTACCGATTCCTCGTTCACAGCGATTCCCTGTGATGAACTTACGATTTCCACTAAAATGATTAATTGTCAAACGACAATTATTGGTACACTTACGGCATTTTGTCATCGTTGTTGAATATTCCAACTCACGTATGTCCTCAATGGAAAGCATGGTTGTTTCTTTCTCTTCCGTAAAGCGCTCTCTTGCAATCAAAGCCGCACCAAAAGCTCCCATAATACCTGCTATGTCAGGGCGAATTGCTTCACAATTAGATATCATTTCAAAGCTTCTTAAGACAGCATTATTGTAGAAGGTACCACCTTGTACTACGATATGTTGGCCAAGTTCTTTTGCATCCGATACTTTTATAACCTTATAAAGAGCATTCTTAATAACAGAATAAGCAAGGCCGGCAGAAATATCAGAAACATCTGCACCTTCTTTTTGGGCTTGTTTTACCTTGGAATTCATAAACACAGTACATCTTGTACCAAGATCAATAGGGTTCTTTGCAAATAGAGCTTCATGAGCAAAATCCTCTACGGAATAATTCAAGGACTTTGAAAATGTTTCGATAAAAGAACCACAACCGGAAGAGCATGCTTCATTAAGCTGCACAGAGTCCACCGTCTGATTTTTAATCTTGATACACTTCATATCTTGTCCACCGATATCAAGGATACAGTCAACCTGAGGTTCAAAATAAGAAGCAGCATAATAGTGAGAGACTGTTTCTACTTCACCCTCATCCAATAGAAGAGCAGACTTAATTAAAGCCTCCCCATAACCAGTCGAACAGGAATAGGCGATTTTGGTATCTTGACCTATATGATCATAAATTTCTTTAATTGCTTCAATTGTAGTCCCAAGAGGG
This sequence comes from Aequitasia blattaphilus, assembly GCF_024721305.1. Lineage (GTDB taxonomy): Bacteria > Bacillota > Clostridia > Lachnospirales > Lachnospiraceae > Aequitasia > Aequitasia blattaphila. The sequence continues at coordinate 132,325 of NZ_JAMXOD010000004.1, forward strand.
TCTCCTTCATTTCCCTTATAGAAAGAGTATAAAAGAGTTCCATCTTCGCCAACAAGTGCAGCTTTTGTTGTCGTTGATCCAGCATCGATTCCAAGAAATACATTTCCCTTGTAAGAAGCAAGATCCTTTACAGGAACCTGATGTTTTTCATGACGTGCTATAAAAGCATGGTATTCATCCTCAGTTTGAAAGAGAGGATCAAGGCGATCCACTTCAAATTCCATTTTAATTCGTCCGGCAAGGCGTTCTTGCATTTCAATCAGAGGAACGGAGGTTTTTTCGTCTGCATTCATAGCCGAACCAATGGCTGCAAAAAGATGAGAGTGTATTGGTGCAATAATATGCTCATCATCCAGTTTTAGCGTACGGACAAAGGCCTCTTTTAGTTCGGATAAAAAGTGGAGAGGACCACCAAGAAATGCCACGTGTCCTCTTATAGGCTTCCCACATGCCAGGCCGCTGATGGTTTGATTCACTACTGCTTGAAAAATAGAAGCAGCTAAATCTTCTTTTGCAGCGCCTTCATTAATAAGGGGCTGAATATCTGATTTGGCAAAAACACCACATCTTGCAGCAATAGAATAAAGTGCCGAGTAATCTTTTGCATATTCATTTAAACCGGAGGCATCTGTCTGTAAAAGAGATGCCATTTGATCAATGAATGAGCCTGTTCCACCGGCACAAACCCCATTCATTCTCTGCTCTACATTTCCACCTTCAAAGTAAATGATTTTCGCATCTTCTCCACCCAGTTCAATAGCCACATCTGTTTGAGGTGCATAGTCCGATAGTGCTGCAGACACAGCGATAACCTCTTGTACAAATGGAACATTTAAATGCTTGGCAAGAGTAAGTCCACCTGACCCTGTAATAACTGGCGAAACGTTTATAGAGCCCAACTTATAAACTGCTCGTCCTAATAAATCCGACAAAGTCTCTTGTATATTTGCAAAATGACGCTCATAATCAGAAAATAAAATCTCGTTTTCTTTATTTATAATCGCAATTTTCACTGTTGTGGAACCAATATCGATTCCTAAAGCATATGTATTATGCTGATTCATATATTATCTCCTAACGTAATTAAAACTTTTTGGTTTCTTCCTATTAAAAGAAGGAAAGACAATCTAATGTATTATACACCAATTATTTTAAAAAAACAAACACTCCATAATTTGACAAAAGAGAGGCCTTAGATTAGAATGTTTAAGAAAGAAAGTAAGAGGTTGATAGACATGAATTGGTTAAACAAATTAGAAAGAAAGTTTGGCAGGTATGCAATTCCAAATCTTATGATGTACATCATAATTCTATACGCAGCGGGGTTTTTGATTTATTTTATGAACCCTGATTTTTATACAATGTATTTGAGTTTAGATGCTGCAGCAATATTAAGAGGACAAATATGGCGTGTAATTACATTTATTATGATGCCACCTTCCTACAATATACTATTCTTCCTAATTTCCCTGAATCTGTACTATGTTATTGGAAGACAGGTTGAGATGACATGGGGTGCATTCCGCTTTAATGTGTATATATTCTTGGGTATTATCCTACATGTCTTAGCGGCATTGATTACTTATGCGTTCACTGGTTTAAATCTGCACCTGGGAACAACGTATCTAAATCTTTCATTGTTTTTGGCTTTTGCAATGTTATATCCAGACACAGAACTTTTACTGTTTTTTGTGATACCGGTAAAAATAAAGTGGTTAGCTCTTGTAGATGGATTATTTTTCCTCTATGCAATATTGCAGGCATTTTTACCTGCATATGGAGGAGCTTATAATGGAATTTATTATAAGGCAAATGCTTTGGCAGCATTTATATCACTCTTAAATTTCTTGCTTTTCTTCCTTACAACAAGAGGACATGGGAAATTATCACCCAAAATGACAAGACAAAGAAATGAATATCGAAAAAAGATGAAACAGGCGAAAGACAGAAATGTTATTTACCCAAATGGTGCAAGGCATAAGTGTGCTGTTTGTGGTCGAACCGAATTGGATGATCCCAATTTGGAATTCAGATATTGTTCAAAATGTAAAGGCAGTTATGAATACTGCCAAGAACATTTATTTACACATAATCATGTGCAATAGACAAGGAGAAATTTTAAAGTATGAAGAAAACAAAAATCATTTGTACCATGGGACCAAACACGAATGATCCCAAATTAATGAGAGAACTGGTAAAACGAGGTATGGACATAGCAAGGTTTAACTTTTCTCATGGAGATTACGAAGAACAGAAATCTCGTATGGATTTATTGAAAAAAATTCGTGACGAGGAAAACGTTCCAGTCGCAATTCTTTTGGATACAAAGGGACCGGAGATCAGAACCGGTATGTTGAAAGACGGAAAAAAAGTCAAGCTGAAAACAGGGGATAAATTTATCTTAACCACTGATATTGTAGAAGGATCTAAGGATAAGGTAAGTATTAGTTATACAGGATTAAAAGATGATGTAGAAGTTGGAAATGTAATATTAATAGATGATGGATTAATTGGACTTAACGTAGAAAGTGTGACAGGAAATGACATTGTCTGTAGTGTTACAAACGGCGGGGAACTAGGAGAGAAGAAAGGTGTAAACATACCGAATGTACCCGTCCGCCTGCCAGCCATTACCGAAAAAGATAAGGATGATATCCGTTTTGGAGTAGAACAAGGCATTGATTTCATTGCAGCTTCATTTGTACGAAATGCTGAATGTATTCTTGAAATACGTGCTTATTTAAATGAATTGGATGCGCCTTTCACACCAATCATTGCAAAGATTGAAAATGCAGAAGGTATTAAAAATATAGAAGAAATCGTAAGAAGCTCTGATGGCGTCATGATAGCAAGAGGAGATCTTGGAGTTGAGATTCCAGCAGAAGAGGTTCCTTATTTGCAAAAGATGATTATCGAAAAATGCAGTGAAAATTACAGACCGGTTATTACGGCAACACAGATGTTAGATTCTATGATCCGTAATCCCCGTCCTACCAGAGCAGAGGTAACGGATGTGGCTACCGCTGTTTATGATGGAACAGATGCCGTTATGCTTTCAGGTGAAACGGCTCAAGGAAAGTATCCAATAGAGGCTCTTGATATGATGGTACATATCGTAAAAGACACAGAACAGCATCTGGATTATGAAGAGTTTTTGTATAAGAGAAAAGACCTCCATATGAAGAGTATTTCCAGTGCAATAGGACATGCTTCCGTTAATACTGCATATAATATTCAGGCAAAGTGTCTGGTGACTCCAACTGTATCTGGGGCGACTGCAAGAGTTGTATCAAAGTTTAAACCCAAAACTCAAATTTATGGTTTAAGCCCAGATGAAAGAACACTTCGTAGAATGCAGATGTACTGGGGAGTATATCCTCTTCGAACAATGGAATACAATTCAACGGAAGAAGTCTGCAGCGGTGTGTTAGACCTTGTGCGTGCAAAATCTTTAGTTGAAATAGGTGATGTTGTTGTCATTACTGCGGGTATTCCACCTACAAGAGTGCAAGCACGTTCCAGCACTTCAAGCAATACGATGAGAATTGCCGTTGTAGAATAAAAGACAAATATTTTAGACAAGATTTCATCTTTTTGAAATCTTGTCTTTTTATACGTTTTGATAATTATAGCTCTTGACAAAATCCCAAAAAAGGAGTAAGGTGTTCCTGTACAAAACTACGTTGGAGGTGATGGTGTGTATACCACAAAATTTGTAGAAAGTTTAATGCAATTCGGTTTAACAAGACAAGAGTCTTTGGTTTATCAATGCTTAATTACGGAAGGGACAATTTCCGGGTATGAAGTAGCAAAGCAATTAGGTATTTCTCGGTCAAACGCTTATAATTCTCTTGCGTCTTTAGCGGAAAAAGGCGGTGCTTATACAGTTGAAGAGGGTAGCACTAAAAAATACGTTCCGGTTGAGTTAAGAGAATTTACAAGAAATCATATTCGTGAGATAGAAGATGCCAGAATGTGGCTGATTAGTCATATGCCAGAACAAAAAGAAGTATCCGAAGGTTATATTACTATTGAAGGAGAGAATAACATCTTAAATAAGCTCAAGAATCTTTTAAAGAGCACAAAGGAGCATGCATATTTATCCTGTACCAGGAGTTACCTTCTTTATTTTGTAAGAGAACTAAGAGAGCTAAGTGAACAAGGAAAAAAAGTTGTGATTTTAACGGATCAGGCAGTCTCCGTTGAAGATTTTAAAGTATATTTCAGCGAAGATAGAGGAACAAGCATTGGCCTGATTATTGATTCCCAATATGCGATTACAGGAGAATATGGTGAGGGGAGTCAAAATACTTGCTTGTATTCCGGGCAAAAAGTATTTGTTGAGTTGTTTAAAAATGCCCTGGGAAATGAAATTAAATTATTATCATTAAATGAGGAGAGTTATTAAAATGGAGAAAAAAACATTTGTAACAAAAGAGCAAGTTGAAGAAATTGTTAAATCATATCCTACACCCTTTCATCTTTATGACGAAAAAGGGATACGGGAAAATATAAAGGCCTTAAGAGATGCTTTTTCCTGGAATAATGGATTTAAGGAATATTTTGCAGTAAAAGCGACCCCAAATCCATTTTTAATAAATATATTAAGAGAGTATGGCTGCGGCTGTGATTGCTCTTCTTATACAGAGCTGATGCTTTCAGAAGCGATTGGAGCTATAGGGAAAGATATCATGTTTTCTTCTAATGATACACCGATGGAAGAATACGTATATGCCAATCAATTAGGTGCAATCATTAATTTAGATGACATTACTCATATTGATTTTCTCGAGGAGGCGATTGGTACGTTTCCAGAAACGATGAGTTGTCGTTATAATCCAGGTGGACTCTTTAAAATCTCCAATGATATCATGGACAATCCAGGAGATTCTAAATATGGACTTACAACAGAACAGCTTTATGAAGCTTTTAAGATTTTAAAATCAAAAGGTGTAAAAGAGTTTGGTATTCACGCATTCTTAGCAAGTAATACCGTTACAAATGAATATTATCCTACTCTTGCTAAAGTACTCTTCGAGCTTGCTGTGGATTTGCAGAAAGAAACAGGGGTTCACATCAAGTTCATTAACCTTTCTGGGGGAATCGGAATACCTTATCAGCCTGGTCAAGAAGGTAATGATATTAAAGTGATAGGAGAAGGAGTCCGTAAAGTCTATGAAGAAGTTTTAACTGCTGCCGGTATGGGAGATGTTGCCATCTATACAGAGCTTGGTCGATTTATGATGGGTCCTTATGGCTGCCTGGTAACAAAAGCAATTCACGAAAAACACACGTATAAAGAATATATTGGTGTTGATGCTTGCGCAGTGAATTTAATGCGCCCTGCTATGTATGGCGCTTACCACCATATTACTGTATTAGGAAAAGAAGAAGAACCCCGGGATTATCAGTATGATGTAACGGGTTCACTATGCGAAAACAATGATAAATTTGCTATTGATCGCATGCTTCCAAAAGTAGAAATGGGTGACTATATGGTGATTCATGATACTGGAGCACATGGTTTTGCCATGGGATATAACTATAATGGAAAATTGAAATCTGCTGAGTTACTTTTAAAAGAAGACGGAAATGTTGAATTAATACGAAGAGCAGAAAAGCCAATGGATTACTATGCAACTTTTGATTTTTCGGATTTCCACAAGAAAATAAAAGAGATAAGCGAGAGAGAGTCAAAAATCTAAAACCATTGCAAAAATTTTGCTTGTAAATTATCAAATCATATGATATTATAGTTTCTGGCTGACAAAGCCAGATGCGCGGATGTGGCGGAATGGCAGACGCACAAGACTCAAAATCTTGCGTAGGTGACTACGTGAGGGTTCAAGTCCCTCCATCCGCAGTATAATAGAAATGCTCCAACCTTGTATATTAGGTTGGGGCATTTTTGTAATACAGAATATTAAAATTGAGTGAATTGAAATAATCGAATGAGTATGATAGAATAGTTAGTTGTAGATAACTATTCTGTTGTATAAAATTCGAGGTGTTAAATGTATAGAATTAGAAGTTATAAGGAAAAAGATTTAAAGGACTGTACAAAGTGCTTTTATGAAGGCTTTTTTGAATCGAAAGCAGAAGAAAGGGATTGGCTTTTATTAAAAGACTATACTCAGGTCATGTTGGAAAAAAGCAATTTTAATCTGGTCGCTGAAAAGGATGGAATGGTAGTAGGTTTCGTAAGTGGAATCTATAACAAATCATTCAATAAAAAACTGGCCAAAACTTATGAACAAAAACAACATTATGGTGCTTTTATAAAACTAAGCCTAAAATTCTATTTAAAGAGATACAATACGTCTCCTGATTTCAAAAAAGAGTTTGAACTATTCTTTCAAAAAATGATGGAACGAGAACCTTCAACATTCGGTTACTGCGATTGTGAACTAGCCGCTTTGTCTTCAAGAAAAGATTATAGAAAAGGATTAGGAACCGCCCTTGTAAATGGAATGGTAGAGAAATGCACTCACGAGAAAGTCAAAAATATACGTTTATTTACGAATACAGATGCTTCCTACAAGTTTTATGACAAATACGGACTTACGAAAATATATGAAAAACCTTATTCCTTTGATGAAAGACAAGGAAAATCTATGATATATGAATTGCTTCTCTAACAGGGTGCTTTAATTGACGTTCCATTTTAGATATGGTATAAGAATAGAATAAAAGGGAGGGATTATCGATGAAACAGGGTCCACTTAAAATTTTCTGGATTACTTTAGGATTAATTAGCTTGGGCGTTGGAATAATTGGTGCGATTCTTCCTTTACTTCCAAGCTTTCCTTTTTTAATGCTTACCTTATTCAGTTTTGCAAAAAGCTCAGAAAAACTACACAGCTGGTTTCTTGGCACCAAAATTTATAAAGAGAATCTTGAATCTTATGTTGTAAGTAAATCTATGAAGATGAGTACCAAGATTAGAATTATTTTTACCGTTACAGTCGTTATGGGGTTTGGCTTTTATATGATGGATAAAGTTCCTGTTGGCAGAATTGTTCTTGGATTCGTGTGGGTTTTTCATGTCCTGTATTTTATCTTTGGTGTAAAAACATTAAAGCATGAAAATAGAAAGAGCAAAGAAGAAATACGTTATGATTAAAATTCTTTAATGAATCTACCATGATATGATACAATGAATTTAACAACCTGAGTATATTCTCTTTTGAACAAAGGAGTATACTCCTAATTCATATTAAAAGGGAGGTTTTAAACTATGATGTATGATTTAAAAGGTAAGGTAGCAGTTATAACTGGAGCTTCTAGCGGTCTTGGGGCTGACGCAGCTAGAGGTTACGCCAAAGAAGGAGCCAATGTAGCTCTTTTAGCAAGGAGAGTCGAAAAACTAGAGGCTCTAGCAGAAGAATTAAAAGCATTCAACGTTGATGTTTTCATTCACTCCTGCGATGTTACAGATGAAGAGAGTGTAAAAACTGCAATGGAAGCAGTACATAGTCACTTTAAAAGAGTGGATATTCTCCTAAACAATGCCGGGATTGCAGTAAGAGGTGGTGTCCACGACATGTCAGTGGAAGACTGGGACAAATCTCTGAACACAAACTTGAAAGGAATTTTCTTGTCTTCAAAATATGTAATTCCTTATATGATGGAGCAAGAGTATGGGAAAATTGTGAATATTGCATCTATAAATGCTGTGATTGCAGATAAGCAGGATGTATTTATTCGTCACTCATACAATGCATCCAAAAGCGGAGTATTGGGAATTACAAAAGGAATGGCGGCATCCTACGGAAAATACAATATCACAGTTAATGCTGTAGGACCAGGATTATTTGAATCAGAAATGACGGAGAATACTTTATTTAAATCTTCTGATTTCCTAAACGGATACAATTATCAATGCCCTATGGGAAGACCAGGAAAAAGAGGAGAATTAAACGGTGTGATTTTATTCTTTTCAAGCGAAATGTCCAGTTATGTAAGCGGACAATTTGTAATTGTAGACGGCGGAACAAGTATTGTATAAAAAAGTGTTGGATCATGAAAGAGGTTGCTAAAATAGTAACCTCTTTTATTTGGTATCTTTATTCAGGATATGATATACTTAACGTGTATGTAATAAAGAAAGGAAGACACTATGAAGGATAAGATATTATTAGTTGACGGCCATAGTATATTGAATCGGGCTTTTTATGGTCTGCCAGACCTTACAAATGCTGAAGGGTTACACACAAATGCAATATACGGTTTTTTGACAATGCTTTTTAAAGTCATGGACGAAGAAAAACCAGATTATTTAACGGTAGCATTCGATGTATCAGCAAAAACTTTTCGGCACGAGATGTTTAAAGAATATAAAGGCACAAGAAAACCCATGGCAGATGAACTGAGGGAACAAGTTCCTATTATGAAGGAAGTTTTAACTGCTATGGGTATTACCATTATTGAAAAAGAAGGTCTTGAAGCAGATGATATCTTAGGAACCTTATCTGTCAAATGTGAATCTCAGGATTTCGATGTGGTAATTCTGTCTGGAGACCGAGATTTGTTACAGTTAGCAACAAAGCGCGTGAAAATTCGTATTCCGAAAACCAGCAAAGGAAAAACAGAAGTATATACCTACTATGATGAAGATGTAGTAGCCCAATATCACGTTACACCAGACGAATTTATCGACGTAAAAGCGTTGATGGGAGACTCTTCTGATAATATACCTGGTGTCCCTAGCATTGGTGAAAAAACAGCCACAAAAATTATTGTAGAATATAAAAGCATTGAGAATGCATATGCACATATTGAGGAGCTCAAGCCCCCAAGAGCTGCAAATGCATTAAAAGAACATTATGACTTAGCAACACTAAGTAAAGAATTGGCAACCATCGAAAAAAATGGAGATTTTCCCTTTGAATTAAGTGAAGCCAAACTTGAAAATATCTTTACAAAGGAAGCCTATGAATGGTTTCAAAAACTGGAGTTTAAAAATCTTTTTTCTAAGTTCGAGGAGGAAGACAAAGAAAACTCTCATGATATAAACCTTAAAGTTGTAGAAGACAAGAAAAAAGCCCTTGAAATCTTTGATGCAGCGAAGAAGGTACCTCTCGTTGGTTTTGCATTGAAAGAAAACTATGGAATCAGCCTGTGCTACAATGAGCAAACCTATGTAATTTTAGGGGATTATAAAGATGAGGTCGAAAAATTATTTTCTTCCCCAACCCAAATAGGTGCTTTTCAGATAAAAGATATCTCAAAAGAGCTTGTAATCCACACATCCTCAAATCTTTTCGACGGCATTATTGCTGCATATTTGATGAATCCATTGAAAAACGACTATACCTACAAAGATGTGGCGAGAGAACAATTAAATCTTATGTTAGACGAGATGGAACCGCAAAAAGATTTGGGTTATGAGGCATACACGGCATTCCACAGCCAGCCAATTCTGGAAGCAAATTTAAAGCAAAGTAATATGTACGAGCTTTTCACCAATCTGGAAATGCCCTTGGTTCTCACCTTGGATCGTATGGAAAAAGCAGGTGTGATGGTAGATGCAAAAGAGTTGGAAGAGTATGGAAACGAATTACAAAAAAGTATATCCCTGTTGGAAACAGATATTTATAAAGAAGCCGGGGAAGAATTTAATATAAATTCACCTAAACAGTTGGGAGTTGTTTTGTTTGAAAACTTAGGACTTCCTCATGGAAAGAAAACAAAAACCGGTTATTCAACCGCTGCCGATGTTCTGGAAAAACTAGCAAAAGAATTTCCAATAGTAGACAAAATATTAGAATATCGTCAATTAACAAAACTAAAATCTACATACGCAGATGGGTTAGCCCACTTTATAGGTACAGATGGTCGGATTCACGGCAAATTCCATCAAACGATTACTGCAACCGGACGTTTAAGCAGTACCGAACCTAATCTTCAAAACATCCCCATCCGTATGGAGCTTGGACGAAGAATTCGAAAAGTCTTCAAAGCAAAAGAAGACTACGTCTTTGTAGATGCCGATTATTCACAGATCGAATTACGAATACTGGCAGTTTTGTCCAAGGATGAAAACCTTATAAAAGCCTATCAAGATCAAAGTGATATTCATAGAATCACGGCCTCTAATGTTTTCAATGTTCCCTTTGATGAAGTAACACCTTTGCAACGAAGAAATGCGAAAGCAGTGAACTTTGGAATCGTATATGGTATCAGCTCCTTTGGTTTAAGCCAAGATTTAAGTATTACGAGAAAAGAAGCGGAAACCTATATTGAAAATTATTTCAAAACCTATCCTGGCATTAAAAAGTTTTTGGATACACAAGTGGAACAAGCCAAAGAAAATGGATATGTTACGACTCTGTATCACAGGAGAAGGCCAGTTCCAGAGTTGTCTTCAAGCAACTATATGCAAAGATCCTTTGGAGAACGAGTTGCTATGAATGCACCGATTCAGGGGACGGCAGCCGACATTATGAAAATGGCAATGAATCAAGTAAGTGATGAACTGGAAAAACAAAATTTAAAATCAAAGCTTGTTTTACAAGTTCATGATGAGCTTTTAATTGAGACCCATAAAGACGAAGTTCAAAAAGTAAAGGAAATACTGGTCAACCACATGGAGAAAGTTGTGGATTTAAGTGTTCCTTTAGAAATTGATATACACGTGGGTGAAAACTGGTACGAAGCAAAATAAGCGGAAGGAAGGTAGACTATTATGATGGTGATTGGCATAACAGGAGGAATTGGTTCCGGAAAATCAGATGTACTGGAGTATCTACACGATCAATACGGAGCAACTATTGTAAAGGCAGATGAAGTGGCCAAGAAACTACAAAAAAAAGGAACAGACCAATTTCAACAGATTGTTGAACTATTTGGCGCGGATGTTCTGGATGGACGCGGCGCGTTAGACCGTAAGAAACTATCGCAAATTGTTTTTTCCAATAATGACAAACTTCTAAAACTAAACCAAATCATGCACCCCGGTGTAAAAACAGAGGTTAAGCGTATGATTGAAAAGGAAGAAAAGAAGGGAACAAACTTCTTTTTTATTGAAGCTGCCCTTTTGCTTGAAGATCATTATGAAGAAATATGTGAAGAAATCTGGTATATCTATGTGGAAGATGATATACGCATGCAGCGGCTTAAATATGCGCGGGGATACAGCTCTGAGAAAGCTATGAGCATTATGAAAAACCAAGAATCTAAGGATGCCTTTTTCAAAAATTGTGACCGTGTAATTGATAATAACAGTACATTTTTAGAAACCACCGAGCAAGTGGATGACATAATGAAAACATTATAGGAGTATAAATAGATGAGACTTTGCAGTATCGCCAGTGGAAGCAGTGGCAATTGTGTTTATGTGGGAAATGAAAATACACATCTCCTAGTAGATACGGGAATCAGTAAAAAAAGGATAGAAGAAGGCTTAAATGAACTGGAGATCAAAGGGGATGAAATCAACGGAATACTAGTGACTCACGAACATATTGATCATATACAAGGGCTTGGCGTTTACAGTAGAAAATATGGAGTACCTATTTATGGGACAAAAGGAACTCTGCAAGGGATTTCCTGCTGCAAAAGTCTGGGGAAAATGCCGGAAGGTCTTCTTAATGAAATCGAAACAGACAAGTCCTTTTCACTTGGAAACTTAGAGATACACCCCTTTGCGATTTCTCATGATGCAATGGAGCCTTGTGGATACCGGGTTGAAAGTGGAAATAAAAAAGTGGCTATCGCTACAGACCTTGGAAAATATGATGATTACATCGTTCATGCACTAACAGATTTGGATGCGATTTTATTAGAGGCAAACCACGACACTCATATGCTGGAATTAGGACCATATCCCTATCCCTTGAAGCGTCGGGTTTTAGGAGACAAAGGGCATTTATCGAATGAATTGTCAGGAAGATTGCTTTGTGATATACTACATGATAAAATGCAGTGCATAGTTCTTGGTCATCTAAGCAAAGAAAATAATTATGAAGAATTAGCCTATGAAACTGTGAAGCTTGAAATAAGCATGGGAGATAATCCTTATAAAGGTGAGGACTTTCCTTTAATGGTAGCAAAGCGAAACTGTGTTTCAGAGATAATATCGATATAGTTTTTAAGGAGAAAAGATAATGAAAAAATGTGTATTAACAGTGGTAGGAAAAGACAGAGTTGGTATTATTGCTAAAGTTTGTAATTATTTAGCAGATGCAAACATAAACATTCTAGATATCAGCCAGACAATTGTAGATGGATACTTTAACATGATGGCAATTGTAGATGCAGGCAATGCAACAAAAGATATCGCAATTGTAAACAGTGAGTTAGAAGAAATTGGATTATCAATCGGTGTAAGCATTCGTTGCCAAAGAGAAGAAATTTTCGAAAAAATGCATAGAATATAGGAAGGATAACCGAGAATGATTAATATATATGAAGTAAATGAAACTTTACAGATGATAGAAAACGAAAATCTGGATGTACGTACCATTACTCTTGGAATTAGTCTTATGGATTGTATTGATTCTGACTTAGAAAAGGTCAAATCAAACATTTATAACAAGATAACTACCATGGCAAAGGATTTGGTACGTGTGGGAGACGAGATTGGAAAAGAATTTGGCGTTCCTATTGTAAATAAAAGAATTTCTGTTACGCCAATCGGTTTGATTGGCGGTTCTGCTTGTAAAAGCGAAGAGGACTTTGTAGAAATTGCGAAAGTATTAGATACCTGTGCCCAGGAAGTGGGAGTAAACTTTATTGGAGGTTATTCCGCATTAGTATCCAAAGCGATGACGAGAAGCGATGAACTTTTGATTCACTCCATTCCAAAAGCACTTTCTTGTACCGCAAGAGTATGCAGCTCAATTAATGTTGGTTCTACCAGAACCGGTATCAATATGGATGCAGTACGTCTATGTGGTGAAATCGTAAAGGAAACAGCAGAGGCATCAAAAGATCAAGATTCTCTTGGATGTGCAAAATTGGTTATCTTTTGCAATGCCCCAGATGATAATCCATTTATGGCAGGTGCATTTTTAGGTGTAACAGAAGGAGATGCAGTCATAAATGTTGGTGTCAGTGGTCCGGGAGTGGTGAAAAAAGCCCTCGAAAAAGTGCGTGGAGAAGGTTTTGAAGTTCTCTGTGAAACCATTAAGAAAACGGCTTTTAAAGTAACACGAGTGGGACAGCTTGTTGCAGAAAAAGCATCAAAACGTCTTGGGGTTCCTTTTGGAATCGTTGATTTGTCCTTGGCTCCTACTCCAGCAATTGGTGATAGTGTTGCTGAGATATTAGAAGAGATTGGATTGGAAAGAGTCGGCGCTCCTGGTACAACAGCAGCACTTGCTCTGTTAAATGATCAAGTTAAAAAAGGTGGAGTTATGGCTTCTTCCTATGTGGGCGGGTTAAGCGGTGCATTCATTCCCGTCAGCGAAGATCAGGGGATGATAGATGCAGTCAATGCCGGTGCACTTACCTTGGAAAAACTAGAGGCTATGACCTGTGTTTGTTCTGTAGGTCTCGACATGATTGCCATCCCAGGTAAGACAAAACCCCAGACAATATCTGGGATTATTGCCGATGAAATGGCAATTGGTATGATAAATCAAAAAACAACTGCCGTTCGATTAATTCCGGTCATTGGAAAAGATGTGGGAGAAATTGTTGAATTTGGTGGACTATTAGGCTATGCACCAATTATGCCAGTCAATGAATTTGATTGCAGCAAATTAGTTGAAAGAAAAGGTAGAATACCAGCTCCGATCCACAGCTTTAAAAATTAATCGAGAGGAACTATAAAAATGGAAAAAATAGCGATTGTTACAGACAGTAACAGCGGAATTACACAAAAAGAAGCAAAGCAGCTGGGAATATGGGTGGTTCCTATGCCATTTACGATAAATGGAGAAGTCTATTTTGAAGATGTGACATTGTCTCAAAGCGAGTTTTATCAACGGTTAGCAGACGATAGTGATATTCATACATCTCAACCTGCTGTTGGGGATTTGATCGAACTCTGGAACTCAATTTTAGAATCCTTCGATAAGATTATTCACATTCCCATGTCCAGCGGCTTAAGCGGATCCTGTGAAACAGCCTATGTGCTTTCCCAAGAGTTTAAGGGACGTGTTCATGTCATTGATAATCAAAGAATTTCTGTTACACAAAAGCAATCTGTTCTTGAGGCAATTGACATGGTAGATGGGGGATTCAGTGCCGCTGAGATTGAAGAAAGACTTATGAAGAACAAGTTAGAAGCCAGCATCTATATTATGGTAGATACATTAAAGTATTTAAAAAAAGGTGGACGTATTACACCGGCAGGTGCTGCAATCGGTACGGTTTTAAAAATCAAACCCGTTCTTCAGATTCAAGGTGAAAAACTAGATGCCTTTGCGAAAGTAAGAGGAACAAAGAGCGGAAAGCGTATTATGCTGGATGCGATTGAAAAAGATATTATGACACGCTTTTCTGGCGAAGAGGTACATATGGCAATTGCCCATACCTGCGAGACAGAAGAGGTGGAAAAATGGGTCGAGGAAGCAAAAGAGCGCTTCCCTGACACCCCTTTCGTGGTGGATCCTCTTTCTCTAAGTGTTTCCTGTCACATTGGACCAGGAGCTTTAGCAATAGCCTGTACAAAAAAATTAAAGTAATACCATGCTCTGGGAAGGTTCCCGGAGCATTTTTTTTTGAAATTTATAGCTGACAACATTTTCATAGTAATCAGAAGCGGCAATGTCTTGTGAAATTAAGTTGGAATTATTCTCAGAATTGATTTTTGTTACCAGAGAAATATTCCCAGCCTCTTTAATTCTCCGAAGCAATTCCTGGGAATCCTTTCGAAATCCCAAAACACGAACTGCGTCAATTAAGGTCTCCAAAGAGACAGAAAGCATATTCTTTTTTATGTCCAATAAAATATGTATCAGACAACGGCTGATTCTGGAGTATGTCATTTCTTTTGTTTTCAGAAGCATGGAAAAGCCGCTAAAATTAGTGAAAGAATCACGTTTATTTAAAATTCTGTTTGCCAGTTCTGTAGAAACATCTAAATATGAAATCAAACTTTCTTTCGTTTCCCTTAAAAGCTTCGTTTTTAAGAGAAGGGAAAAATCATCCAAAAAAACAGGATACCGAATATTATATGCATCCCTGAAAATAGAATACAGTTCAGGCGGAATATGATTTTCTATTTCCACTGGATAACCCTCCTTGAAAAGCTTGCGTATTGCCGTCGCAGAGCTATAGATTGGGCTTAAATCTTCATCATGATAATTCGAGTCCTCACGTTTGATTGCAACCCCTTTCATTGAGCTGTTTAAAGAGAGCAGTGCTTTACTATATTCAATTCCTAATATGTCATTAGAAGAAAACTGCTTCACACCAAAGCTTTCTTCCGGAAAACAAGCCGCTAAAGCATATTGCATAGACTTTGGAAAAGTGTTTCCTTCACGAAGCTTTTCTTTTAATACCTGTCGATATTCTTTCGGTTCATCAAGAAGAATCCTTGCAGTTTTTTCTAGTCTACTGTAATTTCCGGTTTCGCTTCCAAAGCAAAGAACATCTACAATACCTAATTTATCCAAAATGGTTACGGCTCCCTGTGCAAACAATTCCGCACTCCCAGTAGCAAAAAGAAGAGGAAGTTCCAAGACAAGCGAAGCACCACACTTCAGTGCCATCTGTGCCCGTAAATGTTTGGGCATAAGAGCTGGTGCACCTCTTTGCACGAAATCTCCACTCATAATAACAACAACTTCATCTGCACCTGTAACTTCTTTTGCTTTTTGTATATGGTATAAATGTCCTTTGTGGAATGGGTTGTATTCTGTAATTAAACCTACCGTTTTCATATATTTCTCCTTGTAACTCAGTATGAAATTGATTATACTATATGTTGTATAATTGTGCAAAAGACAGGATTTGAAAGGGGGAAATAGAAGTGGAAGATCGAATGACAAAAGAAGAGATTCTAACGCTTTTAGAAGAGAGAAAGTACAAAGAATTGAGAGAAGCCCTGACAAATCACATGCATCCCATTGATCTGGCAATACTGTTAGAAGAATTTGATCAAAAGCATATGGTAATTATATTTCGTTTGCTTCCAAAGGATGATGCCGCTGAAACTTTCACAAATTTAAATAGTGATATGAGAGAACATCTAATCAACGCCTTAACGGATTCTGAACTAGAAGAAGTAATGGAAGAGATGTATGTAGATGATACCGTAGATGTTCTGGAGGAGCTGCCTGCTAACGTAGTTGATCGTTTGCTAATGGCTACCGATGTAGAAAAACGTGCTCAAATAAACCAACTTCTGCAATATCCGGAGGATAGTGCGGGAAGTATTATGAATATTGACTACATCGCTTTTCGAAAAGAAATGACTGTGTCAGAAGCAATCTTGAAAATCAGGCAAGTGGGTTTAAATCGTGAGACCATCTATACTTGTTATGTTACGGAAAAAAGGGAATTGATTGGAACGGTAGATTTGAAAGATTTGTTAACCTCTGGAGAATCAAGAACCATTGAAGAGGTTATGGATACGAATGTTATGTATGCCACAACCACCGATGACAAGGAAGAGGTTGCACAAACCATTCACAAATACGGTATGATGGCTCTGCCCATCGTTGACCATGAGAATCGGATGGTGGGTTTAGTAACCGTTGACGACGCTATGCAGGTTATGGAAGATGAGACCACCGAAGATATTAGTATCATGGCCGGTTTAAGTCCAAATGAGGAGTCTTATTTTGGGACAAGTGTGTGGCAGCACGTAAAAAACCGCCTGCCCTGGCTTATCTTTTTAATGCTTTCGGCCACTGTCACTCAAATGATTATGGGACATTACGAAATGGCTCTTGCTGTTATGCCTCAGCTTGCTGGATTTATTCCTATGCTTATGGGTACGGGCGGAAACTGTGGTTCTCAAAGTTCAACTCTTGTAATTCGGGGACTTGCAGTTGGAGAAATAAAATTTAATGATTTATTTCGTGTTATTTTCAAAGAGATAAGAGTCGCTCTTATTATCAGTGGAATTTTATCGGTCATAAATGGACTTCGTATCTTACTTATGAAACAAGGTGACCCGCTTATTTCTCTGACAATAGGATTAACAATGGCTTGTACGATTGTCATTGCAAAAGTCGTAGGATGTTCCCTTCCGCTGATTGCAAAAAAGGTAGGGTTGGATCCAGCTATTATGGCAACACCTCTTATTTCAACTCTCGTTGATATCAGTACAGTAACCGTATATTTTTCGATTGTAAGCGTCGTATTCTCGTTGTGAAAATAATAACAAGGGATTGTACGTAAAAATGCACAAAATAAGCCTTTTAAAGACCTTGATAATCAAGGTCTTTATGTTATAATTAAGCTACTGAAAAAAGAAAGGAGTCTATTAATCATGGGATTCATAGATGAGATTAAAGCAAAAGCAAGAGCAAACAAAAAAACTATCGTACTACCAGAAACCGAAGATATCCGTACCTACGAGGCATGTGAAACAATTTTAAAAGAAGGTACTGCAAATGTTGTATTAGTTGGGAGTAAGGAAGAGGTAGAACAAAACAAAGGGTCTTTTGATGTGAGTGGGGCAACCATCGTTGATCCAAAAACAGACGAACACACAAGTGCTTATATCGAAAAGCTTGTAGAACTTAGACAGGCAAAGGGAATGACAGCACAAGAAGCGGAAAAACTTTTAACAACAAATTATCTTTACTACGGTGTGATGATGGTTAAGATGAAAGATGCAGATGGAATGGTAGCAGGAGCTTGTCATTCAACTGCTGAGACATTAAGACCAAGTCTTCAAATTTTAAAGACAAAACCAGGTACAAAACTAGTATCTTCCTTTTTCGTAATGGTTGTTCCAAATTGCGATATGGGAGCAGATGGTACATTTGTATTTTCAGACTGTGGTTTGGAACAAAATCCAGATTCAGAAAAGTTAGCGTCTATTAGTTTGTCTGCAGCGGAATCTTTCCGTTCCTTAGTTGGAAAAGAGCCCATTGTTGCTTTATTATCTCATTCAACAAAAGGAAGCGCAAAGCATCCTGACGTTGATAAAGTTGTGGAAGCTGTTAAAATTGCAAAAGCAGATGCACCTGAAGGTCTTATGATTGATGGAGAATTCCAACTTGATGCAGCAATCGTTCCCGAAATAGGAAAATCCAAAGCACCCGATAGCCCAGTAGCTGGTAATGCGAATGTATTAATTTTCCCAGATTTAGATGCTGGAAATATCGGTTACAAACTCGTACAAAGATTAGGAAATGCAGAAGCTTATGGTCCACTTACACAAGGTATTGCAGCTCCAGTTAATGATTTGTCCAGAGGATGTAGCGCACAGGATATCGTAGGTGTGGTAGCAATTACTGCTGTTCAGGCAACTATCAACGAATAAAGAGAGGTAAATGAGAAAATGAATGTATTGGTAATTAATTGCGGAAGCTCTTCACTGAAATTTCAATTAATTGACACAGACAGCAAGGATATGCTTGCAAAGGGTATCTGTGAAAGAATCGGTATTGACGGAAGACTTGTGTATCAAAAGGCAGGCGGAGAAAAGGAAAAATCAGACAAGGCTATGCCAACACATAATGAGGCAATCAAATATGTGCTGGAAGCATTACAAAATGAGGCAACTGGTGTAATCAAGTCGTTGGATGAAATTGGTGCAGTTGGGCATAGAATTGTCCATGGTGCGGAAAATTTCACTGAATCTGTTGTTTTAAATGATGAAATCCTTGCAAAGATTGAAGAATGTAATGATTTAGCACCTCTTCACAATCCAGCAAATTTAATCGGTGTACGTGCATGCCAGGATGCAATGCCAAGCACACCTATGATTGGTGTTTTTGACACAGCATTCCATCAGACAATGCCAGAACATGCTTACATTTATGGTCTGCCATACGAATATTATGAAGATTATAAAGTGAGACGCTATGGTTTCCACGGAACAAGTCACAGCTTTGTTTCTAAAAGAGTAGCTGAAATCGTAGGAAAACCTGTTGAAGATTTAAAAATAATCGTTTGTCACTTAGGAAATGGATCCAGTATCTGTGCAGTTAAAAACGGAAAATCTGTAGATACATCCATGGGTCTTACTCCTCTTGAGGGGCTTGTAATGGGAACAAGATGCGGGGACGTAGATCCTGCTATCTTAGAATATCTTCATAATAAAAAAGGTTTTGATGTAGATGATATCATGAAGGTATTAAATAAAGAATCTGGAGTATATGGAATCTCTAAATTGTCCAGTGACTTCCGAGATTTAACAGATGCAAAACTAAAAGGCGACCATAAGGCAACCTTAGCATTAACTGTATTTGCTTACCGTGTTGCAAAATACATTGGAAGTTATGTAGCTGCCATGAACGGTGTTGATGTAATTGCATTTACAGCAGGAATTGGAGAAAATGATGAGCTTGTGCGAGCTGATGTTATGCCATATCTTGGATATCTTGGAATCGAACTGGATGAAGAGGCAAACAATATTAGAGGTGAAGAAGTTACAATCTCAACAAAGGACTCAAAAGTGCAAGTAATGGTTGTTCCTACAAATGAGGAATTGGCAATTGCAAGAGAAACTGTAAATCTTCTTTAATTTTATTGACAAATCCTTTTTATTTGATATAATAGTTTAGGTGTGAATAGGAGCGAACGATGTTGATTAATCTATCCGATGTTTTGTCTGACAATCATAATGATATTGACCTACAGGTTCATGTTGATTTAAAGGAATTTGAAATTGGACAAAAAGTTTTCCAAGTTCTAAATAATCCTTCTCTGTCTGTGTTCATTCAGTATGCAGGCGAAGGAAAAGTAGATGTAAAAGGAGAAACTTGTCTTGAATTTATGATTCCCTGCGACAGATGCTTATCGGAAGTGAAAGAAATAATACCTGTTCATATTGACAGAAGGCTTGATACAAATGAAATTGACGGATATAGCCTGGATATTAACGAACTCATCATGGATGAGCTTGTTGTAGGGTGGCCCACAAAGATTCTTTGTAAGGATGACTGCAAAGGAATTTCATGGGATAATCCAGATGCAGATTTGGATCCACGAATGTCAGTTATCCGCGATATATTTAAGAATTGTAAGGAGGTGTAACCTATGTCAATTTGTCCAAAGAATAAATCTTCTAAAGGCAGAAGAGATAAGAGAAGAGCAAACTGGAAAATGAGCGTACCAAACTTAGTAAAGTGCAGTAAATGTGGTGAACTTATGATGCCTCATAGAGTATGTAAGGCTTGCGGCTCTTATAACAAAAAGGAAGTAATTAGTGTAGACTAAGGAATATGCAAAAGATGCAACGCAAAACGTTGCATCTTTTCTGTTTTTCTAGTAGAATTACTTTTAGAGTACTAGGAGGAAATAAAAGATGCAGGAAATAACAACAGTAGCCCTAGATGCTATGGGTGGTGATAATGCACCCCAGGAAATTGTTCTTGGTGCCGTAAAAGCAACAAATGAGAGAAGGGATTTAAAAGTTCTTTTGGTAGGAGATGAAGCGGCGATAAAAAATTCTCTTTCTTCTCACAGCTATAAAGAGAACCAGATAGAGATTGTCCCGGCAAGTGAAGTAATTGAAACTTCTGAAGCCCCAGTAAATGCCATTCGAAAGAAAAAAGATTCCTCTATTGTAGTGGGAATGAAATTGGTTAAGGAAAAGAAAGCCGATGCCTTTGTATCTGCAGGAAGTTCCGGTGCTATTTTAGTAGGTGGGCAAGTCATTATTGGACGTATCAAGGGAGTGGAACGCGCTCCAATGGCTCCGCTGATTCCAACCGATAAAGGAATTTCACTTTTGGTGGACAGTGGTGCTAATGTAGATGCTAGAGCTTCTCATTTAGTACAGTTTGCAAAGATGGGCTCTATTTATATTGAACACGTAATTGGGAAAAAGAATCCAAAAGTCGCCCTTGTTAATGTGGGTGCTGAAGAAGAAAAAGGAAATGCTCTTGTAAAGGAAACCTTTCCTCTTCTTAAGGCAGAAAAAGATATTAATTTTGTTGGAAGCGTAGAAGCTCGGGATATTCCTTATGGAGAAGTGGACGTAGTTGTAGCAGAAGGCTTTGCCGGCAATATTATTATAAAAATGTATGAAGGTGTTGGCGGAGTACTTTTTAAGAAGATAAAGGACAGTTTATTATCGAATCTTAGAAGCAAAATAGGAGCATTACTCATTAAACCAGCCTTAAAAGGAATGATGAAATCCTTTGATGCAACGGAATATGGCGGTGCGCCGCTGTTAGGTTTAAACGCTCTGGTTGTAAAAACCCATGGGAATGCAAAATCGAAAGAAATTCGTAACACCTTGATTCAATGTATCACCTTTAAAGAACAAAAAATAAGCGATAAAATTCGAGAAAGTATCGTAAAGGAGGACTAAGGTATGGAGTTTGAAAAGTTAAAGGAGATTATTGTGGATGTTCTAAATACGAACCCATCTGAAATTACCACAGACACCACTTTTGTGGATGATTTAGGAGCAGATTCTTTAGATATTTTTCAAATAATAATGGGAATCGAAGAAACCTTCGATATTGAAATCAGCAATGAAGATGCCGAAAAAATTGTAACAGTTGGAGATGCAGTTGAGCAGATAAAAAATGCATCAAATGATTAGAGGATTGGGGGTTGTTGTTTTACGACAACCCCTTTTATGAGGCGCATATGGAAAAAGATTATCAAAAATTAATGGAAGAAATCAAGTATCGGTTTCACGATGAAAAACTATTACTAAACGCACTGAGGCATAGTTCTTATATTAATGAACACAATTTACCAAAGGAGGATAGCAATGAACGTTTGGAATTTTTGGGAGATGCCGTTTTAGAATTGATTTCAAGTGAATTTTTGTTTTATGAGCATCCAGGTATGGCAGAAGGAAATCTCACGAAACAAAGAGCCAGCATGGTGTGTGAACCGGCTCTGGCATACAGTGCAAGAAAAATAAACTTAGGTGACTATTTATATTTAGGTAAAGGTGAGGACAATACCGGTGGAAGAAAACGTGATTCGGTAACGTCTGACGCTTTTGAAGCTTTGATTGGAGCAATATACTTAGATGGTGGTCTTGCTAGTGCAAAAGAGTTTATTCATCAATTTGTTTTAGATGATGCTGAAAAAAAGAAGCTCTTTTATGATAGCAAGACTATCCTTCAAGAACTGATACAAAGCAACTATAAAGATCCAATAGAATATATACTCTTGGGAGAAGAAGGACCTGACCATGATAAATCCTTTTACGCTCAAGTAAAAGTGGGAAAACAAACCTTTGGAAAAGGTAAAGGACGTACGAAAAAAGCGGCTGAACAAGAGGCGGCATATCATACGATATTGTCCTTGAATAAGAAAATCAAACGATAGGGGATAGTATGTATCTAAAAAGTATAGAAGTGCAAGGATTTAAGTCCTTTGCCCATAAGATAAAATTTGATTTCAGTAATGGAATTACTGCAATTGTTGGTCCGAATGGAAGCGGTAAAAGCAATGTTGCGGATGCCGTTCGCTGGGTTTTAGGAGAGCAAAGAATAAAGCAGCTTCGAGGCGGAACAATGCAGGACGTTATTTTCTCTGGCACAGAGAATCGAAAGCCACTAAGCTATGCTTCTGTTGCCATTACCTTGGATAACACAGATCACCAATTAGCAATTGATTATAAAGAAGTTACGGTAACACGAAAACTCTACCGCTCTGGTGAAAGTGAATATTTGATTAATGGCTCAACTTGCCGTCTAAAAGATATTAATGAGCTTTTTTATGATACTGGAATCGGAAAAGAAGGTTACTCTATCATTGGACAAGGTCAAATCGATAAGATTCTCAGCGGAAAACCAGAGGAAAGACGAGAACTTTTTGATGAAGCAGCAGGAATTGTTAAGTTTAAACGCAGGAAAAATGCGTCTTTGAAAAAGCTGGATGATGAAAGACAGAACTTGGTACGTGTCAGAGACATTCTATCTGAATTAGAAATGCAGGTCGGACCTTTAGCGAAGCAATCTGAAAAAGCAAAAAAGTACTTAGAAAAAAAAGCCGAGCTAAAATCTTATGATATCAATCTGTTTTTGGTGGAAAGCCAACGTATAAAAGGGCAGTTAAAAGAGCAAGAGGCTCTTTTAGCAAATGCAAAATCAGAACTTTTAGAAAATACCAAAAAGTATGACCAAATGAAAATAGAATATCGAGAAATTGAAAATGCCCTGGAAAAAATTGAGCAGGAAGTTGAACAATTCTCCAGTAAGAGAAATGAAACCCTTCTCTTAAAGCAAGAACTGGAAAATAAAATTGCTCTCTATAATGAACAGATTCGAAGTGCCAAGCAAAGCGATGAACACTTTGAAAGCAGACAGAAGACTTTGTTGGATGACATTCAGACAAAAGAAGAAGTGCTGGCGAATTACAAAAAGGAAGAAGAGGAGCTGCTCTTAACACTTGCAAAAAAGAAAGAAGAAAGAGACCTCCAAAAAAATTCATTGGTTGATGCTCAAACTCAAATTGCAACCTTAAGTAATGAAGTGGAAACAAAAAAGGCAGATATCATCGACCTGTTAAACACAAGAGCGTCTACGAAGGGTAAAATACAAAAGTACCGAACCATGCTGGAACAGCTGGAGGCCAAAAGTAAGGAACTAAAAACCCGTATTATTGATGAAAAAAACGAAGAAAAAAGCGTTGAAAACGCTGTGAAAGAGCATGAGTCTGAGTTGAAAAATATTTCCGGAATTATTCTGGAGAAAAAAGCAGACATTGACAGTAGAGAAGCTGGAATAAAAGAGCAAGAAACTCTTTTAAAGGAAAAAAATGATTCTTTTGCTTTAGGACAAAAAACATTTCACCGAGAGCATTCCCGACTTGAATCTTTGAAGAATATTACGGAAAGATACGATGGATACGGCAATAGTATCCGAAAGGTCATGGAACGAAAAAAGGAAGAAATCGGTCTTGTAGGTGTTGTAGCTGATATCATCCAGGTAGATAAGGACTACGAGATTGCAATCGAGACGGCACTAGGAGGAAGCATTCAAAACATCGTTACGGAAGATGAGAGTACCGCCAAAAGAATGATAAATTATCTCAAGAAAAACAAATTCGGCCGTGCTACGTTTCTACCTCTTACCTCCATTCGTACTTATAAATCATTTTACAATCAAGATGCTTTAAATGAGTCAGGGGTAGTTGGACTCGCCAGCAGCCTGGCAAAAACACAGGACAAATATCAGGACCTATGTGAATTCCTGTTGGGTAGAACCTTAGTCGTTGATCACATTGATTCTGGCGTAAAAATCGCAAAAAAATACAAGCAATCTCTGCGGATTGTTACGTTAGAAGGAGAGCTTATCAATCCCGGTGGGAGTATGACTGGAGGTGCTTTTAAAAATACCAGCAACCTTCTTAGTCGAAAAAGAGAGATTGAAGAATTTGAAAAATCCGTTAAGCTTTTGAAGCAAGAAATGGATGCCTTGGAAGGTGAAATTTCTCAGATCAAAGAACAAAGAGCCAAACTTTACAAGGAAATTGATGAAATAAATGCAAATTTGAAGGAAGAATTTGTACGGCAAAACACCGCCAAAATGAATTTAGATGCCTCTATTGCAAGACAGAAATCATTGGAATTTAAACTTGAAAACAACCTTGCAAATCTGGAGGATACCAACCGTCAAATTGATGAGATTAAAGAAAACCAGGAATCGATTCAAGTGGAATTGGATACCTCTGAGAATCTGGAGCAAAATTTACAAAAAGAAATCGAGGAACGCCAAAATTCTTTGCGTACTTTAAATGATGAGGAAAAAAAGGCCCTAACCCTTTCCGAAAAAGGGCAACTGGATCTTGCCGCAATGGAGCAAAAACATTCTTATACACAAGAAAATATTGAGCGTGTATTGGGAGAAATTGCGAAGGACAATGAGGCTTTGAAAGAACTTGCTCAAAGCAAAGGAGACTCAAAAAAAGAAGTTGAAGAAAAGGAAGCCCAAATTGAAGCACTTTTAAAGAACATTGAGGATTCAAAAGAAATCGTCATTGAAATCGATGGTGAAATTGAAAAACAAAAAAAGCTGCGTGAAGAGCTCAATAGTAAAAACTCAACATTTCTTGAGAACCGAGATGAAGTCTCTGCTCATATGAGTGAGCTGGAAAAAGAAATTTTCCGTCTAGAAAGCCGTGAAGAAAATCTGAACCAATCGAAAGATAAACTGATTGGATATATGTGGGAAGAATATGAACTCACTCTTAACGGAGCAATGGAATTAAAAGATGAAACTCTTACTGATCTTGGGAAAATGCGTAAACGAATCGGAGAGCTCAAGAGTGAAATACGGAGCCTTGGAGATGTTAATGTTAATGCAATCGAAGATTATAAGCAGGTTCAAAGCCGTTATGAATTTTTAAAGACACAGCATGATGACTTAATTGAAGCCGAAAAAACATTAATGCAAATCATTGAAGAATTAGATCAAGCAATGAGGAAACAATTCAACGATCAATTCGGCCGCATTTGTGAAGAGTTTAATAAGGTGTTTAAGGAGTTGTTCGGTGGTGGAAAAGGGACTTTAGAGCTAACGGAAGGTGAAGACATTCTTGAGGCTGGCATTAAAATCATTGCGCAACCACCTGGAAAAAAACTGCAAAACATGATGCAGTTGTCTGGTGGAGAAAAAGCATTGACAGCTATATCATTACTCTTTGCCATTCAAAACTTAAAGCCTTCACCATTTTGTCTCTTAGACGAAATTGAGGCGGCATTAGATGATAGTAATGTCGGCCGTTTCGCCAATTATCTCCATAAGCTGACGAAAAACACCCAGTTTATTGTCATTACCCACAGACGTGGTACCATGACTGCTGCAGATAGACTCTACGGTATTACCATGCAGGAAAAAGGAATATCAACCTTAGTATCTGTTAGCTTACTGGAAAACGAATTGAGTAAATAAGGAAAGGATTGTAAATGGAAAACGAAAATAAAAAGGAAGGTTTTTTTTCAAAACTAGTATCTGGACTTACGAAAACAAGAGATAATATTATTTCAGGTATTGACAGTGTTTTTAACGGATTCTCAAATATCGATGAAGAATTTTATGAAGAACTGGAAGAAATCCTTATTATGGGAGACTTAGGAGTTGAAACCACGGAAAATATCTTAGACGAGTTAAAGGCCAAGGTAAAAGAAAATCATATTAAGGAGCCAAAGGATTGTAAGGAATTACTTTTAGAAAGTATTAAAAATCAAATGTCTTTATCGGAAGATGCGTATGATTTTGAGGATAAAAGAACTGTCATTTTAGTGATCGGTGTAAATGGAGTAGGAAAAACAACAACCATTGGAAAGCTCTCCAGTCAATTTAAAGAAAAAGGGAAAAAGGTTATTTTAGCAGCGGCAGATACTTTTCGTGCTGCAGCGACAGAACAGTTAAAAGAATGGGCAAATCGCGCCGGTGTTGATATTATAAGCGGTAGTGAGGGCGCCGATCCCGGCTCAATAGTGTTTGATGCTGTTGCAGCAGCAAAAGCGCGAAATGCAGACATTTTAATCTGTGACACGGCTGGACGACTCCATAACAAAAAGAACCTAATGGATGAATTAGGGAAATTAAATAAAATTATTAATCGGGAATTTGAAGGTGTTAATCGGGAAACCTTTGTCGTTTTAGATGCAACCACAGGACAAAATGCTCTTATGCAGGCTAAGGAATTTAACGAAGTTGCAGATGTTACAGGAGTCATTTTAACAAAAATGGATGGAACTGCAAAAGGCGGCATTGCGATTGCCATAGAGTCAGAACTTGAGATACCTGTTAAATATATCGGGGTAGGAGAAGGAATCAATGATTTGCAAAGATTTGATCCCGAAACCTTCGTCTCAGCTTTATTTGCTGAATCATAAAAGGAAAAGGAGGAAAAAATATGTTAACACTAAAAAGTTTTGAACGTGCCAGTGAACTTGTCAAAAAAGTCACAAGCCCAACAAAACTCGTACCAAGTGAATATCTTTCCGCACAAACCGGTGCAAAGATATATTTAAAGCCAGAGAATATGCAATATACAGGCTCTTACAAAGTGAGAGGTGCATATTATAAAATTAGTCAATTATCTGATGAGGAGAGAAAAAAGGGATTAATTACGGCTTCTGCCGGAAACCATGCTCAGGGAGTTGCCTACGCAGCGCAAAAATATGGCTGTAAAGCCGTTATTGTAATGCCCATGGTTACGCCACTGATTAAAGTAAATCGTACCAAAAGCTATGGAGCAGAAGTGATACTTCATGGAGATGTCTATGATGATGCTTGTTCCTATGCTTATGAATTAGCAAAAGAAAAGGGCTATACCTTTGTACATCCCTTTGATGACTTAGCCGTTGCAACGGGGCAGGGTAGTATTGCTATGGAAATTGTAAAAGAACTTCCAACAGTGGATTATATTATCGTTCCAATAGGAGGTGGTGGGCTTTCTACTGGTGTGGCAACTCTCGCAAAAATGCTTAATCCAAGTATTAAAGTCATTGGTGTAGAGCCGGCAAATGCCGCTAGTATGTCTGCCGCTTTTGAAGAAGGCGAACCAGTTACTTTAGGAAGTGCCGACACCATTGCTGATGGTACGGCTGTAAAGAGAATTGGAGAGAAAATTTTCCCTTATGCAAAGAAAAACATTGATAAAATTATTACGGTGGAAGATGATGATTTGATTGCAGCCTTTTTAGATATGGTTGAAAATCATAAAATGATTGTTGAAAACTCAGGACTACTGTCTGTTGCAGCATTGAAACAACTTAATTTGAAAGACAAGAAAGTTGTTTGTGTTTTAAGTGGCGGAAATATGGATGTTATTACCATGTCCTCCATTGTTCAGCACGGGCTTATTAAAAGAGATCGCATTTTCTCTGTATCGGTATTACTATCTGATAAGCCGGGAGAATTAGTGAAAGTTGCGTCTATTATTGCTGAGGTACAAGGGAATGTTATAAAGCTTGACCACAATCAGTTTGTAAGCACCAACCGAAATGCAGCGGTAGAACTTCGTATCACAATGGAGTCTTTCGGAACTGAGCATAAAGAACAGATATTAAAGGCTTTAGAAGACGCAGGATATAGACCACGATTAATTGGAGCAAAATTATACTAGACTTAACTTAAAGGAGACTCAAATGGAAAAAATTAAAATGACAACCCCAATAGTAGAGATGGATGGAGATGAAATGACAAGAATTCTATGGAAAATGATTAAAGATCATCTTCTTACTCCATACATTGAGCTTAACACAGAATATTACGATTTAGGCTTAGAGCACCGTAATGAAACGAATGATCAGGTAACTGTTGATTCGGCTAATGCAACAAAAAAACATAAAGTAGCAGTTAAATGCGCAACAATCACTCCAAATGCAGCCAGAATGGACGAATATACCTTGAAAGAAATGTGGAAAAGTCCAAACGGAACAATACGTGCAATCTTAGATGGTACCGTTTTCCGTGCTCCTATCGTTGTAAAAGGAATTGAACCTTGTGTTAAAAATTGGAAAAAACCAATCACAATCGCAAGACATGCTTATGGTGATGTATATAAAGGTGTGGAAATGAAAATTCCCGAAGCAGGAAAAGTGGAGCTCGTTTATACGAAAGAAAACGGCGAAGTAGAAAAGGAATGCATTCACAACTTTACTGGCTCAGGTATTGTACAAGGAATGCATAATGTTAATGAATCCATCGAAAGCTTTGCAAAAAGTTGTTTTAACTATGCTTTAGACGTAAAGCAGGATCTTTGGTTCGCAACAAAAGATACCATTTCAAAAAAATACGATCATACTTTTAAAGACATTTTCCAGGAAATTTTTGAGAAAGATTTTAAAACGAAATTCGAAGAAGCTGGAATCCAGTATTTTTACACTTTGATTGACGACGCGGTAGCAAGAGTTATGAAGTCAGAAGGCGGTTATATTTGGGCATGCAAAAACTACGATGGTGATGTTATGAGTGATATGATAAGCTCCGCATTCGGTTCCCTTGCTATGATGACTTCTGTTTTGGTGTCTCCTGAAGGCTACTACGAATATGAAGCAGCTCATGGAACGGTACAAAGACATTACTACAAACATCTGAAGGGAGAGGAAACCTCCACCAACTCTGTAGCTACTATTTTCGCTTGGACAGGTGCACTTCGAAAAAGAGGAGAACTTGATAACAACACTGAATTGATGGCATTTGCTGACAAACTGGATCACGCAACTCTTAAGACGATAGAAGATGGTAAAATGACAAAAGATTTAGCTCTTATCACAACATTTGAAAATCCCGTTGTACTAAACAGCGAAGATTTCATTAAAGAAGTTGCAAAAAATCTATAAAAATCAAGACCAGCTCACATGAGCTGGTCCCATTTTTTATAGGCATCTTCTAAAGTTTTTTCTAAAGCTTCTTTTTCTGTAGCGAGCTCCTGACATTTCACACTATTTGTATAAATTTCTTCCTGACACAAGAGTCCATCAATTTCCTCCACCCTTGCCTCTGCCTCTAATATTTCGTTTTCAATCTTTTTACGATCATTCTCTCTTTTTAATTCACGTGCTTTTTCTTCTTTTTGTTCCTGCCATGAAAGCTTTCCCTTATTATCATCAGCGCTTTCTGTATTCTCCAATTCAATCAAGGACTCTCTCTCCAGATGCTTTTCCAGATAATAATCATAATTTCCAATATAATTTTCAAACCCATGATTTTTTAATTCTAAAATTCTTGTTGCTGTCTGATTAATAAAGTAACGGTCATGAGATACATATAACACAGTACCTTCAAAGCTTTGTAATGCTTCTTCCAGGATTTCTTTTGAATCAACATCTAAATGGTTTGTAGGCTCATCCAATATGAGAAGATTTGCTTTTGAAAGCATTAATTTAGCCAAAGAGACCCGTCCCTTTTCTCCACCACTAAGAGATGAAATCAGCTTTTGCACATCATCACCAAAGAATAGAAATCCTGCCAGAAGGTTACGGATTGCGGTATTGCTTAAATCAGGATAAGCATCTGATATTTCCTCGAACACTGTATTCTTTTCGTTTAGTATATGATGTTCCTGATCATAATAGGCAATATCCACACTTGCTCCTATGGAAAGTGTTCCGGCATCTTGACTCACCATTCCATTTATAATCTTTAAAAGAGTGGTTTTTCCGGTTCCATTATTTCCGATAATGGCCACCTTTTCCCTTCTTTTAATCTCAAAGCTCAAATTAGAAAAAAGAAGCTGATGACCAAAAGACTTGCTTAAGCCTTCACATTTTAAAACATCATTTCCACTGCGGCTACCGGGGGAGAATTCGAGTCCCATCCTGGAATTAACCTCTTGGGGTTTTTCAATCCGTTCAATTTTATCTAACATCTTTTCACGGCTTTCAGCACGTTTAATGGATTTTTCCCGATTAAAAGATTTTAGTTTTTCAATCACTTTCTTCTGATGATTGATTTCATCTTGCTGTTTTAAATAGGCTTTCATTTTTCCATGCCGTATTTCTTTTCGCTTTTTGGCATAGTCTTCATAATTGCCCTTATAAACATTCAACACTCCCATATCTATTTCAAGAACCTTTGTGACTACTTTATTCAAAAAATAGCGGTCATGGGATACAATAATGACGCCGCCTTTATAGTTTAGCAAATACGTTTCCAGCCAGGATACAGAGCTTAAATCCAAATGGTTGGTAGGCTCGTCTAAAAGAAGTAAGTCTGGCTTCGTCAAAAGCAGTTTTCCCAGAGCTACCCTGGTTTTTTCCCCGCCGGACAGAGTGTTAACACTTTTTGAAAAGTCTTCTTCCAAAAAGCCAAGGCCTTTTATTACACCAGCTATTTCACTTTCTACTGCGTAGCCATTTTGGTATTCGAATTCAGCCATAAGGCTATGATACAAAGCCATGGTTTTCTCTAGCTCCTCACCCTTTTGTACACTTAATATCCCTTCCAAATCACGGATGCGTTCTTCTAAGGCAATGAGCTCCCTTTTTGCTGTTTTTACCTCTTCATAAATGCTGCGATGAGAATCAATATTTTGGTGCTGTGGAAGATAACCAATCGTCTTATTTTTGGCAATAGAAAAAGAACCAGAGTCCGCCTTGATTTCTCCAATTAAAATCTTTAGGAGCGTAGACTTTCCTGCACCATTTACACCAACCACTGCAACCTTCTCATAATCCTCAATATTAAAAGAAGCTTCTTTTAAGATACTGTCTTCTAAAAAAGCTTTTGAAATTTTATTTGTTTGCAATAACATAATTTATCCTCCATATCTTCACGACTAATTATATCGGATATAGTATAAAAAACAACCAAAAAGTTTGACTTATCTACTATATTTTAATATAATAGCTTGTAGAAACAAGACAGGAGGGGAATCTGTGGAAAAAAAAGAAATATCTCAGGCGGTAATCACTCGATTGCCAAGGTATTATAGATATTTAGGTGAGCTGTTAGAAAATAGTATCGAAAGAATATCATCAAACGAACTGAGTAAACGAATGCAGGTAACTGCTTCACAAATCCGACAGGATTTAAATAATTTTGGTGGCTTTGGTCAACAAGGCTATGGATATAACGTAAAATACTTACATACTGAAATCGGTAAAATTCTTGGATTGGATGATAAACACAATCTCATTATTATAGGAGCAGGTAATTTGGGGCAAGCACTTGCAAACTATACTTCATTTGAACGAATTGGTTTTGTAATAAAAGGTCTTTTCGATATTAATCCCAAACTTAACGGAATAACAGTGAGAGGTATTCCTGTAAAGAGGATGGATGAAATGCAGAATTTTATCAAAGAACATTCTATCGATATGGCAATTTTAACAATTCCAAAAGAGCGTGCTATAGAAGTAGCTACGATGTTAGTGGATTTCGGAATAAAGGGTATTTGGAATTTTGCTCATACTGATTTAAACGTTCCAGACGATGTTGTTGTTGAAAATGTACATTTATCTGAAAGTTTAATGCGCTTATCTTATAATTTGAAGCAAGAAGAAAACAAAAATAACGTAAAATAATCTGAAGTGGACGTGTATAGATGAGTGAGAACTATCTTGCACGTTCTTTTGCCATGTGAAGGAGACACAATGATTTATTTGCCGACTGGCTCACAGATGAGTGAGGCAGATCTCTATACGATTGAAAAAGAAAACATTCCCTCACGAACCCTGATGGAACGAGCAGCCTCTTCCTGTGTAGATGTGTTAATAGAAGAGGAGTTAGATCTTTCATCCACACTCATTGTTTGTGGTGTGGGAAATAACGGCGGAGATGGTCTTGCAATTGCACGGCTTTTATCTGAACAAGGCTTATCCGTTGCGGTTTGGCTTGTTGGGGATACCACCCGTATGAGCTTTGAAGCAAAAGAACAGCTTTCACAGCTTCAAAACACAAAAGTAATCATTGACTCACAATATCCAAAAGGATTTTATTCTTTGATTATAGATGCAATTTTTGGTGTTGGACTAAAACGTGAAATTCAAGGAAGCTATAAGGAATGTATTTCCTTTCTAAACCAACAGAAAGTAACGAAGGTAGCCGTGGATATTCCAAGCGGTATTTCTTCCGCAAATGGTCAAGTTTTAGGTGTTGCACTGCAAGTAGATTTAACAATTGCGATACAATGTCAAAAGCTTGGCATGGCACTTTATCCAGGCAATGAGTATTGTGGGCGGATTATCACAAAAAAAATCGGAATTAGTACCTTACCTTTTGAAAAGGAGAAAAAGACTGTTTTATGCTTTCATAATGATGATTATTACAATCTTCTTCCAGAAAGACCCGCTCATGCAAACAAAGGGACTTTTGGAAAAGTGTTGGTAATTGGCGGTTCAAAAGGTATGGCTGGCGCGGCCTATTTGAATGCTTTTTCGGCTTACAAAATGGGAGCCGGACTGGTACGCTTTTATACGCCGGAGACGAACAGATCCATTCTACAAACTCTTCTATGTGAAGGGATTATGACAACCTATGAATCTTTTCATGAAAAGGAATGTATCGAGCTTCTGTCCTGGGCTGATGTGGTCCTTATTGGATCAGGACTGGGACTTTCCGAAACTGCAAAAGAAATACTGTTTTGTGTATTAGAGAACCATGAAAAGAAGCTGGTCATAGATGGAGATGCATTAACGCTTATCAGTCAATGTTCAAATTGGCGGGAACGGGTAAAGGCCAAAGAAATCATCTTGACACCTCATATGAAAGAAATGAGCCGGCTTCTTCATTGTGATGTTTCAACCATTCAAGAAAACCGAACAGAAGTATTAACTTCATATGTTAACAAGAATCAACTTTGCTGTGTTCTGAAAGATGAACGAACACTTGTTGGAGCAAGTAATCAGAATCCTGTTTTAAACACAAGTGGAAATAATGCCATGGCAAAGGCAGGTTCAGGTGATGTATTGACGGGAATAATCGGTGGTTTGCTCAGTCACGGACTCAATGCTTATGAGAGTGGAGTACTCGGCGTCTATCTTCACGGGCTTTGTGGAGATATTGGACGGGAACATAAGGGTGAATTTGGTTTAATGGCAAGTGACCTGGCCGTATATTTAAAGGATGCAATCAACTATGTTAAAGAGGTGAGAAAATGAAAGAGTACAGAAGAGTCATAGCCCAGGTAGATTTAGATGCAATTGAATGGAACTTTGAAAAACTTTATGGAAACGTAGAGAACAAAACGAAGATGATGGCCGTTATAAAAAGTGATGGTTATGGACATGGAGCTTTTGAAGTTGCACAAACCTTAGAAGCAAAGGATTGTCTGTGGGGATTCGCTGTTGCTACACTTGATGAGGCTGTAAGCCTTAGAAAACAGGGGATTCAAAAAAATATTATGGTTTTGGGATGTGTATTCCCTGAACAATTTAATGACCTTGTAAAATATGATATTCAGATGACAATTTATACAAAAGAACTGGGTGAGCTGGCTGCAAAGTTTGCTCTCGAAAATGAGGCAGCAATCAATGCTCATATAAAAGTAGACAGTGGTATGGGACGAATTGGCTTTCCGTGTAACGAAGCAGGTGTCGCTGACATAAAAACAGTATGTCAGCTAGATGGACTTCGAATCTTGGGATTATTTACACATTTTGCAAAGGCTGATGAAACAGATAAAACTTTTACAGATAAACAGCTTCAAAATTTTAATGGAATGATTCGCAGCCTTGGAGAAAAAGGCATTGAATTCCCCTATTATCACGCCTCAAATAGTGCAGGTATTATTGATGTTAAGGAAGGAAATTATGATTTGGTACGGGCAGGCATCGCTACCTATGGTCTTTATCCTTCTGAAGATGTAAAAAAAGAACAAGTGATTCTAAAACCCGCACTTACACTAAAAAGTCATGTGATTTTCACCAAATGGGTAGAAGCCGGAACACCTATTAGTTATGGCGGAACCCATATCACCCAAAGGAAAACCCATGTTGCCACGATTCCAGTTGGCTATGGTGATGGTTATCCCAGAAGCCTTTCAAACAAAGGGCATGTGTTGATTAAAGGGAAAAAAGCCCCTATCCTTGGACGCGTCTGTATGGATCAATTCATGGTAGATATAACAGCAATCGATGGTGTGGAAATGTTTGACGAAGTGACCTTGGTGGGAAAAGACCAAAATGAGTGTATTACCGTGGAAACCTTAGGAGATTTAAGCGGACGCTTTAACTATGAGTTTGTCTGCTGTCTGGGAAAACGAATACCAAGAGAGTATTTAAGACACGGTGAAATAATAAATCAAAAGGATTATTTTTAGACAAAAGAAGGAGAAACAAAAATGGAAGAAGGCAGTATATTTCAGCGAATGAAGAATATTTTTTCAGAAGAAGAGGAAATGGATGAAATATTAACCCAGGAAGCGAAAGGTTTAATCAAGAATATATTTCGTTATATGTCAAAAGATGCAAAAGATATTATGACACATCGAAAAAATATAGTTGCAATTGATGAAGACACCCCTTTATCTGAAGGACTTCGCTTTATGTTAGATGAAAATTATTCTCGATTTCCTGTTTATAGAGAAAGTATTGATGAAATCGTAGGAATAATTCACCTGAGAGAAGGAATGAAATGTTATCTCAATCCCGAAAAAAAAGAGCTTCCTTTAAAAGATCTTGGCGAATGCCTAAGAGATGTTTCCTTTATTCCTGAAACAAAAAGCATCGATTCAATATTCAAAGAAATGCAAAACGAAAAGAATCATATTGCCATTGTTTTAGATGAGTATGGACAAACCTCTGGCCTCGTTGCCATGGAAGACATTCTGGAAGAAATCGTTGGAAATATTTTAGACGAGCACGATGATGAAGAAGAGACCGTTGCAAAACAACTGGATGGAAGTCTGATTGTGGATGGATTAATGGATTTAGAAGAAGTGGAAGAAATTCTTCCCCTTCACTTCGAGAAAGAAGAATATGGAACTCTTAATGGTTTTATTATCGATCTTTTAGATCGTATTCCCACAGAGGGAGAAGAGTGTGAAGTTTTCTATCAAGGATATCGATTTAAGGTCTTATCAATTGAAAACAATACAATTGATCGTGTGAAGATTGAAAAAGCGATGGAAGAGTGATAAAATAGATTGTATTTTTAATTGAAAAGGAGAAACGCAATGTCAGGACATTCAAAATTTGCAAACATTAAACATAAAAAAGAAAAAAATGATGCAGCAAAAGGAAAGATTTTCACAAAAATAGGTAAAGAATTAGCTGTTGCTGTTAAAGAAGGAGGCAGCACTGATCCCACTAACAACAGCCGGCTTCGAGACGTAATCGCAAAAGCAAAAGCGAATAATATGCCCAACGATACGATTGAACGTAATATCAACAGAGGGAATATGGATAGTTCAAACTATGAGCACATTACCTACGAAGGATATGGTCCCAATGGAACAGCAATTATTGTTGAAACCTTAACGGATAATAAAAACCGGACAGCTTCCAATGTTAAGAATGCATTTACAAAAGGAAGTGGGAATGTGGGTACTCCAGGTTGTGTCTCTTTTATGTTTGATCAGAAAGGTCAAATTGTAATCGATAAAGAAGCTTATGAGACAGACAGTGACGAGCTTATGATGCTTTCATTAGATGCTGGTGCTGAGGACTTCCTGGAAGAAGAAGACAGTTATGAAATTCTGACTACTCCAGAGGATTTCAGCCGGGTACGTTTGAATTTAGAAGAAAATAAAATTCCGATGGTTCATGCAGAAATCACAATGATTCCTCAAACCTATGTATCCTTAACAGCAGATGATGATATAAAAAATATAAACAAGACCCTGGAGCTTTTGGAAGAAGATGATGATGTCCAAAATGTCTATCATAACTGGGAGGAATAAGGAGAAATCATGGAAATTAT
Source organism: Aequitasia blattaphilus (assembly GCF_024721305.1). Lineage (GTDB taxonomy): Bacteria > Bacillota > Clostridia > Lachnospirales > Lachnospiraceae > Aequitasia > Aequitasia blattaphila. The sequence goes on from NZ_JAMXOD010000004.1 coordinate 168,690, forward strand.
AAAAACCACACTGAAAGAATTCTTTGATGAGAATTTGGGAGAAATCGGAAACTTCAAAAAGAAAAGTTATGATGATGCATTTAAAGGCATGATGGAGAAATACAGACCGAAGCTTATAGCATTTAATTCTTATTTTGAAGAGCTTCCAGAAGAAGAACGAGAAGCCGCTATTGAAGAAATTTCCTTAGTGATTCCTGAGTATGCTTATGAAAAAATAAATCGTGAAACGAAACGAAAAAAAGATTCTTTGGCAATTGATTACAATATGACGATGGCAGTCTATGTGATTCCTGGTATATTCCAGTTGGAAAATCCATATTGGAATCAAGTAGCGAAAAAAACGGTGGAGGAGTGGAATAAGAAAGAGGTAACCTCTCTTAACTTAAGCGAGTCTCGATATGAAACCATAACTTCTGGTTTCAAAAAGAAGCTTTGCTTTATTACAACAGCTGTTTGCGATAGTATGAACAAACCAGATGATTGCTATGAACTTTCTACCTTACGCCAGTACCGGGATTCCTATCTTATGAATTTCGAAGAAGGAAAAGCTCTCGTAGAAGAATATTACGATATTGCTCCCATATTGGTTTATATAATGAACATGCAGACAAACAGCAGCTTGATTTATGAAAAAATATATCAAGATTATCTTTTAAAGTGTCTAAAGGAAATCGAGGAAAACAAATTCTCGGACTGCGAAGACACCTATAAGACTATGGTTCTGGATTTGAAATCAAGATACCTTCCATCATAAAGCTAGGAGATAAAGAATGAACAATTACAAAATCGAAACAAAATGTATCCAATCCGGTTATCAGCCTAAAAATGGAGAGCCAAGAGTTCTGCCAATTTATCAAAGTACCACTTTTAAGTATGATTCCAGTGAACAAATGGGAAGACTTTTTGATCTGGAGGAAGCAGGATATTTTTATACTCGTTTACAGAATCCTACAAATGATTGTGTTGCTGCAAAAATTTGTGATTTAGAAGGAGGAGCAGCTGCAATGCTTACTTCCTCTGGACAGGCAGCAAACTTTTATGCGATTTTGAACATTGCAAAGGAAGGGGATCACATCCTCTGCGCCTCTGCACTTTATGGAGGAACTTATAATCTTTTTGCTCATACAATTAAACAGATGGGAATTGATGCTACCTTTATAGATCCTGATTGCAGTGAAGAAGAACTCAACGCTGCCTTCAAAGAAAACACAAAGGCTGTATTTGGTGAAACCATCGCAAATCCAGCTCTTGTCATTTTGGATTTGGAGAAATTTGCAAAAGCAGCACATAACCACGGTGTTCCTTTTGTTGTAGATAATACCTTTGCAACACCTATTCACTGCAGACCTTTTGAATGGGGGGCGGATATTGTAACCCATTCTACAACGAAATACATGGATGGTCACGCCACAAGTGTGGGCGGAGCTATTGTGGATAGTGGTAATTTTGATTGGGATGCTTACAGCGAGAAGTTTCCCGGACTTACCACTCCTGATGAAACGTATCATGGGGTAATCTATACGAAGCAATTTGGAAAAGGAGCTTATATCACTAAGGCAACGACACACCTTATGAGAGACCTTGGTTCAATACCTTCCCCTCAGAATGCTTTTCTTTTAAATATTGGATTAGAGACCTTACATCTTCGGGTAGAAAGACATTGTGAAAATGCCCAAAAGGTTGCTGAGTTTTTAGAGAACCATCCAAAAGTAGCCTGGGTTAATTATCCGGGATTAAAGAACGATCCTTACCATGCCCTTGCAAACAAATATACTCCAAAGGGAACGTGTGGTGTTCTAACCTTTGGAATAAAAGGAACAAAAGAGGATACGGTAAAAGTAATGGATCAACTGAAACTTGTTGGGATTGCTACACACGTTGCAGATGCAAGAAGTTGTGTGCTTCATCCAGCGAGCCATACCCACAGACAGATGTCTGAGGAAGAATTAAAAGCTGCCGGTGTAAAACCGGATTTAGTACGTTTTAGTGTAGGAATCGAGAATGCAGAGGATATTATTGCAGATATCGATCAGGCATTAAATGCAATATAAGGGAAGTAGGAGAGTATAACAATGGCTGCTAGGTCGGGAAAAAAAAGGGGAACTAAAAAAAAGACAACTACAAACCCAAATGATAATTCTGTTTCAAAGGAAATTTTCATTTGGGTCACTCTTGCTGTCAGTATTCTTTTGATGTTAAGTGTGTTCGGGGTTGGAGGATTTATTGGAAAAGGAATCGGAAATATCATGGATATCTTGTTTGGATACATGTCCTATATATTCCCCTTTTTCCTTTTCCTTTGGACCGCCTTCCTAATTTCAAATATGGAAGACAAGAGAGTTTATCTGAAACTAACGGTATCAGCTGTACTCTTTGTCTTTGTATGTACCTTCTGTGCCCTTATTTTCGATGAGGGCGGTGTTATTGGTGCTTTTTTACAGAGATTGTTAGTTCCGGCTTTTGGTAAGGCTGGTACTTACGTTATTTTAATTATATCTATTTTGATTGGAATTGTGTTGCTAAGCGGAAAATCACTTTTAAAGCCCCTAAAGCAAAACAGCCAAAAAGCTTATACCAGAGCCAAAACAAAAGTCACTGCACCTCGAAAGCCAAAAGAACCCAAGGCAGCAAACTTAAAAAGGGTTGGTACAAAAGCTCAGGGCGTTTCTTTTGATACAACGTTAAAAACAGAACAGCAAACCACTCCACCAATTATAGAACTGGAAGTCCCAGAGGAAGAGCCTGTTAAGGTTGAAGAACCTAAGAAAAAAGTAAAAAAGGCAAAGACCGTTCGAAAACCTCTGATTGATAAACCGGAAGAAATTGTTCTTCCTGATGTGAAGCTTCCTACCGTTGCACCAAATTCAGATTATCATTTTCCATCCACTGATTTATTAAAAAAGGCTCGTCCTTCTACTGGGGAGTCTGATAATCATTTACAAGAGACAGCCAATAAACTGGAACAAATTTTACAAAATTTCGGTGTAAATGTTACCGTAACAGATGTAAGTAGTGGACCATCCGTTACCCGCTATGAACTGCAGCCAGAAATGGGTGTTAAGGTAAGCAAAATTGTTGGTCTGGCTGATGACATTAAGCTTAACCTGGCAGCTCCTGATATACGAATTGAAGCTCCTATACCGGGGAAAGCTGCTGTAGGAATCGAAGTAGCAAATAAAACAACTTCCATGGTAAGTCTCCGTGAATTGATTGAGTCCAAGGAATTTTCGGCATCCTCTTCAAAAATTGCTTTTGGTGTAGGAAAAGATATTGGCGGAAAAATTATTATTGCTGATATTGCCAAAATGCCCCATGTATTAATTGCAGGTGCCACCGGATCTGGTAAATCGGTCTGTATTAACACATTGATTATGAGTATTCTATTTCGTGCAAGTCCGGACGAAGTCAAGTTTTTAATGATTGATCCAAAGGTTGTTGAGCTCAGTGTTTATAACGGAATCCCTCATCTTCTTCATGATGTGGTTACAGACCCTAAAAAAGCAGCCAATACTCTTAACTGGGCTGTTGTGGAAATGCAAAGAAGGTATCAGGAATTTGCAAAACATCAAGTACGGGATATGAAGGGATACAATAAACTTGCTGAATCCGATGAAGAACTTAAGAAAATGTATCAGCTCGTAATTATTGTAGATGAGCTTGCCGACCTAATGATGGTGGCTTCCAATGAAGTAGAAGAGGCTATTATACGTTTGGCACAACTGGCAAGAGCCGCAGGAATTCATCTGGTTATTGCAACTCAACGTCCATCTGTTAATGTAATTACTGGATTGATTAAAGCAAACATGCCTTCCCGAATTGCCCTTTCTGTTACTTCTGGTGTAGACTCAAGAACGATTATTGATATGAATGGAGCAGAAAAACTGTTGGGGAATGGTGATATGCTTTTCTATCCCCAAGGCTATCAAAAACCCGTACGTGTACAGGGGGCTTATGTTTCTGACAAAGAAGTACAGCAAGTTGTTGAGTACTTAAAAAATCAGAGTGAAGAAGTGGTTTATGATACGGAAATTCAAGAGGCTATTAATACCTCTGCAATTGCCAGTGCATCCATTCCTTCCTCTTCGGAAGAAGAAGGAAATGATGCTTACTTTAAAGAAGCCGGTCTTCTGATTATCGAAAAAGAAAAAGCATCCATCGGGATGCTTCAACGAAACTTTAAAATAGGATTTAATCGGGCCGCTCGAATTATGGACCAGCTTCACTCTGCCGGTGTTGTGGGTGGGGAAGAAGGCACAAAGCCCAGAAAAATTCTAATGAATGCAGAAGAGTTCAATCAGTATATGGAAGAGCAACAATAAGGAGGGTAATATAGAATGAAAACAGATATTCAAATAGCACAGGAAGCCACTTTAGTCGATATTCGTGAAGTCGCAAAAAGTATTGGCATTCACGAAGATGACTTAGAACTTTATGGAAAAACCAAGGCAAAAATCACCGATTCTGCCTTGGAAAAAATTGCAGATAAAGAAAAAGGAAAGCTTGTTTTAGTAACAGCGATTAATCCAACTCCCGCAGGGGAAGGAAAGACAACCACAACGGTTGGTTTAGGAGATGCCCTGACTCAGCTTGGAAAGAAAAGCATCATTGCTCTTCGCGAACCTTCTCTTGGCCCATGCTTTGGTATTAAAGGTGGCGCTGCTGGTGGCGGGTATGCTCAAGTCGTTCCAATGGAAGATTTGAACCTTCACTTCACCGGAGATTTTCATGCAATCACAACTGCTAACAATCTTTTAAGTGCTCTTCTTGACAACCATATTCAACAAGGAAATGAGTTAAATATTGATCCAAGACAAGTGGTTTGGAAACGCTGCCTCGATATGAATGACAGGGTTCTGCGCAATACCGTTGTAGGCCTTGGAAACAAAATGGATGGGATGGTAAGAGAAGATCATTTTGTTATTACTGTTGCATCTGAGATAATGGCAATTCTTTGTCTTGCCAAAGACATTGAAGATTTAAAAAACCGTCTTGGTCGTATTGTGGTAGCATATAATTTTAAAGGCGAACCAGTAACAGCCGGCGAATTAAACGCAACTGGATCTATGGCCGCTTTGTTAAAAGATGCTTTAAAACCAAATTTAATACAAACCTTAGAACATACTCCAGCCATCGTCCACGGTGGACCTTTTGCAAATATTGCTCACGGATGCAATAGTGTAAAGGCAACTAAAACTGCACAAAAACTTGCAGATATTGCTATCACAGAAGCAGGCTTTGGTGCTGATTTGGGTGCAGAGAAGTTTTTCGATATCAAATGTCAAATGGCCGATTTGAAACCTGATGCAGTCGTACTAGTAGCGACAATACGTGCATTAAAATATAATGGCGGAGTGGCAAAATCTGAATTGAATACAGAAAATCTAGAAGCTCTAAAATGTGGTATAAAAAATCTTGAAAAGCATATTGAAAACATCAAAAAATACAATGTGCCTGTAATTGTTACACTGAATGCATTCGTAAGTGATACGGAGGCCGAAAATGAATTTGTTAAGAATTTTTGCGAAAGTAAAGGCTGCGAATTTGCATTATCAAAAGTATGGGAGTCCGGCGGTCAGGGTGGAATTGAACTGGCAACCAAGGTATTAGATGTTCTGGAGAGAGAGGAAGGAAATTTCACACCTCTTTATCCCTTCAATCTTCCTCTGGAAGAAAAAGTCGAGAAAATTGCCACAGAAATTTACGGTGCCGCAAAGGTAGAATATGAGCCCCTTGCCCTAAGACAACTTAAAAAAATAAAGGAGATGGGATTTGATACTCTTCCAATCTGTATGGCAAAGAATCAATATTCCTTATCGGATGACCCAACAAAACTTGGAAGACCAGAAAATTTCACTCTTCATATAAGAGAAGTTTATGTGAGTGCAGGTGCAGGCTTCGTTGTTGCATTAACCGGAAGTATCATGACAATGCCAGGACTTCCAAAGGTTCCTGCCGCAAACCATATTGATGTTTCCAATGATGGAACAATCACAGGTTTATTTTAAATATTTTATGGAGGCCAAGCTATCATGAAGTGTCGATATTGTGAGCAAGAAATAAAAAACGGCGCTCTTTCGTGCCCCTACTGTGGTAAAGAAGTTCGTATTGTTCCTGATTATAATCCGATTGAGGATGAATTGGAAAATGGATTAAAGGACATGCTAAATGGAAATAGTCCATCTACCAGGCTAGAAAGCGACCGGGATATTACGGGCGCTCGCCTAAGAAGAGCACAAACGAATCATAGAAGGCAAAGAGAAGAGGAGCGTCTGCGCAAGAAAAAAAAGAAACGAAAAATGATACTAATAACAGTTTTACTTCTAATCTTTGTAGTAGGTATAACAACTTTTTTCGTATATAAAAATTCATATGCAGGGATTGTAAGTGCTGGAAATCGTGCTTTAGACGCAGGTTCCTATGAAACCGCATCTTCTTATTTTGAAAAAGGGATTCGCATAAATCCAGACAAAGCACCGGCTTATTCAGGTATGGGTAAGGTCTATTCAAAAACAGATGATTTAGAAGCAGGAGAAGAAATGTTTCTAAATGCCGTAGAAGGCAGAGAAGACAATGTAGACTTGTATCGTGCTTTTATCAATTTTTATATTGAAAATGATTGGCCCGATAATATTCCATATCTTCTTCAAGATGCCGAAGATAATGTTCGGGGGAAACTGTCCCAGTATATTGTAAATCCTCCTGAATTTAGTCTGTCAGATGAAACCGTATTTGACGAAGTACAACAAGTGGAAATAACAACGGATGAGGATCATATGTATTATAGTACCGATGGATCCAAGGCAGGTCTGGCCAGTACGCCATACGTTGAGGCGATTCAACTAAATGACGAAGGGGAAACCGTTGTTTCAGCAATTGCAGTAAACAGTGATGGTATTCCCAGCCTGCCCACTACGAAAACTTATACCATTCAGTTTCCGAACATGGATGCCCCCAGTGTGTCTCCTTCAACAGGGCAGTATGATACTGCTTCACAGATTGAAATAAAAGTACCGGAAGGATATACTGCTTATTATACAACAGACACCAGTGAACCCACATTGGAATCAACCCTTTACGAAGGACCTATTGATATGCCTGAAGGTTCAACCATCTTTAAAGCCGTACTCGCTGACGGAAAAGGAAGATTAAGTGCAATTACCACCAGAAACTATATTCTTAATTTTGAGTGAAATAAATATAAAAAAACAAATCTCTATTGCGTTAAATTATTAACAGGAGTATACTATGGTTAACTCGAAAAAATTTTAACGAAGGAGAGGTATTATCATGAGTAGATTTACATTGCCACGAGACATTTATTATGGTGCAGGAACACTGGAAGAGTTAAAGAACTTAAAAGGTAAAAAAGCGATTCTGGTAGTTGGCGGAGGCTCAATGAAGAAGCAGGGATTTCTCAAACGAGCAGAAGACTACTTAAAAGAGGCTGGCATGGAAGTGTTGTTATTTGAGGGTGTTGAACCAGATCCATCGGTAGAAACAGTTCAAAAAGGTGCACAGGCAATGAGAGAGTTCGAACCGGACTGGATTGTCTCTATGGGTGGCGGATCACCTATTGATGCTGCAAAAGCAATGTGGGCATTTTACGAGTACCCAGATACTACTTTTGAAGAGTTGATTATCCCATTTAATTTTCCAGAGTTGCGGACAAAAGCAAAATTTGCTGCTATTCCCTCTACCTCAGGTACTGCAACAGAAGTAACTGCTTTCTCTGTTATTACAGACTACGATAAAGGAATCAAATATCCTCTTGCTGATTTTAATATAACACCGGATGTTGCAATTGTTGACCCGGATTTAGTTTCTGCACTTCCTTTAAACCAAGTTGCCTATACCGGTATGGATGCATTGACTCATGCAATTGAGGCTTACGTTTCAACCCTTCATGGACCTTTTACAGATCCTCTTGCAATGCAGGCTATTGAAATGGTTTTCAGTTATTTATTAGACTCTTATAACAAAGATATGAAAGCAAGAGAAGAAATGCACTATGCTCAGTGCCTTGCAGGAATGGCTTTTTCCAACGCACTTCTTGGAATTGTTCATTCTATGGCTCATAAGACAGGAGCTGCTTTTGCCACAGGACACATTCCACACGGCTGTGCAAATGCATTATATCTTCCTTATGTAATTAAGTATAATGCAAAAGAGAAAGAAGCAGCAGAACGTTATGCTTATATTGCAAAAAGAGTCGGGCTTACAGGAAATACCACGACAGAATATATTGATGCTCTTTGCAATAAAATTGATGCTTATAATGTAGCAATGGGTATTCCAAAAACATTAAAAGAATTTGGTATTGATGAAAAAGAATTCCAGGAAAAAATCTCCAACATATCAGCCCTTGCCATTGAGGATGCATGCACAGGTTCAAATCCACGTGCCATAGATGCTGCTTCAATGGAGAAATTATTTAACTGTATTTATTACGGAACAAAGGTTGATTTTTAATCATTTTTCAAAAAAAAGTGAGTATCTATTGAAGCAAAGTTTTTGTTTCGAGGATACTCACTTATTTTTCGCGTAATTTGTTGATATTTTCACATAAATCCAGTATGATGTATAAAGAATATTTGAATTTAGGAGGAGAAAGGATGTACAAGATAGTCAAAGCCGAAAAATTGGCCGACCTGATTTATCTGATGGACGTAGAAGCACCCCGTGTAGCTAGGCACTGTCAACCGGGTCAATTTGTGATTGTTAAAATTGATGAAAAAGGGGAACGTATTCCCTTAACTATTTGTGACTATGACAGAGAAGCAGGGACTGTTACAATTGTTTTGCAAACAGTAGGAGCTTCAACTGAAAGAATGGCGTCATTAAAAGAAGGAGATTACTTCAGAGATTTCGTTGGACCTCTTGGTGTTGCATCAGAGTTTGTCCACGAAGATTTAGAAGAGTTGAAAAAGAAGAAAATACTCTTTGTAGGTGGTGGTGTTGGGGCCGCGCCTGTTTACCCTCAGGTAAAGTGGTTAAAAGAACAAGGTGTTGATGTTGATGTTGATGTTATCATCGGTTCCAAGACAAAGGATATGCTGATCTTGCAGGATGAGATGAAAGCCGTTGCAGGAAACTATTATCCATGTACAGATGACGGTTCTTATGGTCATAGTGGAATGGTTACGACAAAAATAGAAGCTTTAGTAAATGAAGGCAAAAAGTATGATGTATGTGTGGCAATTGGTCCGATGATCATGATGAAATTCGTCTGTCTCCTTACAAAAAAACTTGAAATCCCTACCATCGTTAGTATGAATCCAATTATGGTTGATGGAACCGGGATGTGTGGAGCTTGTCGGTTACACGTAGGTGACGAAGTGAAATTTGCCTGTGTAGACGGACCTGAGTTCGATGGACATTTAGTGGATTTTGATGAATCAATGCAAAGACAGGCACTCTACAAAACACAGGAAGGCCGTGCAATGCTTAAGCTAAAAGAAGGCGATACCCACCATGGTGGATGTGGAAATTGTGGAGGTGATGAATAATGGCTGATATATTAAAGAGCACGCCTGTGCGTGAGCAGGATCCTGCTGAAAGAGCAAGAAACTTTGAAGAAGTATGTTATGGATATAATCAAGAAGAAGCTATGGACGAAGCAACCAGATGCCTAAACTGTAAGAATGCAAGATGTATTCAAGGGTGCCCGGTGTCGATTAATATTCCTGGTTTTGTTATGAAGGTAAAAGATGGTGACATCAAAGGTGCCTATGATGTAATTAGTGAATCATCTGCTTTGCCTGCAGTATGTGGACGTGTTTGTCCTCAGGAGTCACAGTGTGAAGCGAAATGTGTTCGTGGTATAAAGGGAGATGCTGTATCCATCGGTAAATTAGAAAGATTTGTTGCCGATTATGCATTGAAAAACAACATTAACCCTAAGACACCTGAAAATAAAAACGGACATAAGGTTGCTGTAATCGGATCTGGTCCTGCTGGATTAACTTGTGCCGGCGATCTTGCAAAGATGGGCTATGAAGTTACTGTTTTTGAAGCTTTACATGAGCTTGGTGGAGTTTTGGTTTACGGCATTCCTGAGTTCCGTTTACCAAAGCAAAAAGTAGTACAAAAAGAAATCGACAAGGTAAAAAGTCTTGGCGTAAAATTTGAAACAAATGTTGTAATCGGAAAATCTACTACCATCGATCAACTTATGGAAGAAGAAGGATTTGAAGCTGTATTTATTGGTTCCGGAGCAGGTCTTCCTATGTTTATGGGAATTCCAGGCGAAACAGCAAATGGTGTATTTTCTGCAAATGAGTATTTAACAAGAAGTAACTTGATGAAGGCATTTGATGATTCTTATGATACTCCAATATCTGCTGGAAAAAAAGTGGCAGTAGTTGGTGGTGGAAACGTTGCAATGGATGCTGCCAGAACCGCCCTTCGCCTAGGCGCAGAGGTTCATGTAGTGTACCGTCGTAGTGAAGAAGAACTTCCTGCCAGAGTAGAAGAAGTTCACCATGCAAAAGAAGAGGGTATTATCTTTGATTTATTGACTAATCCAACTGAGATTCTTGTTGATGACAAAGGCTGGGTAAAGGGAATGAGCTGTATTCGTATGGAACTTGGCGAACCAGATGCTTCTGGAAGAAGAAGACCTGTAGAAATCCCTGGATCAGAATTCGAAATCGAATTAGACACAGTGATTATGTCTCTTGGTACTTCACCAAACCCATTAATCGCTTCCACTACAACAGGACTTGAAACAAACCGCAGAAAATGTATCGTTGCAGATGAAGAAAATGGTGCAACATCTAAAGCTCTTGTGTACGCAGGCGGAGATGCTGTTACAGGTGCCGCAACTGTTATTCTTGCTATGGGAGCTGGAAGAGCAGGGGCAAAGGGTATTGATGAGGCTCTTTCAGGCAAATAAGACGAATGAAAATAACCCTTATAACCGTCGGAAAAATAAAAGAAAAATATTGGAAAGATGGGATAGCTGAATATTCAAAAAGACTTCAAAAATACTGTAAACTGGAGGTTCTTGAGGTTCCGGATGAAAAAACTCCTGATCAGGCAAGTGAGGCTGTTGAAAATAAGATTCGGGAAAAAGAGGGTGAGCGTATTCTTCGATTGATTCGAGAGGATTCTTACGTGATTGCTCTTGCAATCGAAGGATATAAACTGTCTTCTGAGGAATTATCTAAGAAAATCAATTCTCTTGGAATTAGTGGATGCAGCCATATATGCTTTGTAATTGGTGGATCAATAGGGCTTAGCGAGACGGTCTTAAAACGGGCGGACTATTCTCTTAGTTTTTCAGATATGACATTTCCTCACCAGATGATGAGGGTCATACTTTTGGAACAGATTTATCGTAGCTATCGTATCATTCATAATCAACCGTACCATAAATAAATAGAAGAGGAGGCGTTGTAGTAAGTTCTACAATACCTCCTTTTCTATTATGATACCTACGGATTGTTTCCCACTTCGTGCTCTCACAATCCTAAAAACATTCGGAATCCGCCCGATCGGGCTACTTCCTCATGTTTTTGCGACTTTCAAGGTCATGCTTCTGCATACGCGTATGCAAGCATGACTTTGAAAGTCTTGGTATCATATGATGTGATTTTGTACCGCAATGTAGATTGCGTCGGCTCTATTTTTAGCACCTAGTTTAATGTAAATGTTATTAATAAATTTTTTTACTCCATTAAGAGAAATGCCTAGTTGTTCTGCAATTTCGTTTCTTGTAAACCCTTGGGATAGGAGATTTAAAACAACGCGTTCTCTTTTTGTCAGGGCGAAGGTGTTGCTTCCAATTTTTCTTTTAGCGCTTTTATATGCACTTCGAATATATTGTCGGCTGTCTTCATGTCTTTTTGCTTGAACTTCTAATTCTTTTACCCACTCCAAGTCAATGTCTAAATCTGTTCTTTGTTTAACGTAATAAAGAGTGGGAACAATTTGATTCCCAAATTCTACTATAGGCATCACAATTTTATTTTCATATACGTAATTATAGGTCTTGAGAAAATGTTCTACCGCTTTTTCTTTTTCCTGTTCCTGCATAAAATAAATTGCACTGATGACATGGTAATATATTTTCAAAATAAAGAGGCCTCTTTGCCCGAAGAGTGGCTCAAGGTGGAAGAGCATAGAGGCACTTTTTGTATAGTTGCTTATATGCATATTATAAAGTGCACTAAAGAAATAATTCCGCCCATTGCGAATTGGATACTCTTTATACGATTCAAATTCTCCTTCTTTAATCCAATCAGCCACCTTATTCTCATCATCAACTTGAAAGTAAATTCCAGCATTTAAGAGTTCTTTCAATTTTGAGAGTGACAAATTTTGGTCTCCGGATACATACGTATTTAATAAATTCGTTTCCTGTACAACACCCTCGTAGTTTTTCTCACACAGCGCAATAAGAGCTAAAATATAGTGAGCTTGCATCGTAATATCGAACTGCTTCGTTAAAACAGATTTACTTATTGCAAGTCTTGCTGCCACTTTGCATTTATTAAATTCCTTTGTGTAATAATAGGCCTCTGCTTCAAATAGATGTTCGAAACCATAATTACAATTCACACGTATTTTATCTCTTAGTTTGACAAAAGTATGAATATAATCAATCATTTCCTCCACATTTTTACTTCCATCACTTGGAAGATAGAAAACTGGATTTTCATCAAAATTTGCAAGGGTTCGATTGCCAATCAAAATATTCTCTTCCCATTCATTAAGAGCACAATTTATGTATTCCATAGCCATTGTGTTATTCTTAATCAAGCTGATATCAGCCAGCATACAGTATATTTCCACAACTAGCTTCTTGCAAGGATTCTTTTTCTTTTCTACGGTTTTCAGCAAAGCTAAAAACATTCCTTTAGCATAATCTATTTGTCCACAGGTTACATATGTTTGCGCCAGATAAAAATCAATCCATAAATTATCCTCCAATAATTCCTGAGGAGTGGAACCGTAAAAACTTTGTAAGTCTTTAGATAATGTATAAGAAGAACGGTCGAGTGATACAAGAGGTAATGTTTTTAAAAAGCCCTCGTGGTTTTCAACTTTCATAAACATTTCCATTGCCTCTTCATATTTTTTGCATTTAAAATACCATTCAGCAGCAGCATTTAAGATGTTTCTTCTGTCTTCCTCACTTAAAACAATCAATTTCCCCTTTAGAAAGGTGTGATAGACTTTATGAAACGTAAAAACCTCTGTGTTGAAGTTAAAATCTACCAGTATATTCAATGAAATTTCCGAAAGAGTCTCTTCTGACGGATTTGGAAGAATCTGCTTCATTAGTCCTAATGAAAAGGAAGAAAAGAGGGAGCATTTAATCAAGGCAATCTGTATCTCCTGACTATAGTTTCCATAATAATGGTTTTCAAACAGTTCAAATAAGATCATATACGTTTTATTTTCATCCATTGTTTCGCAAAGCATATCCAAAAAAATCGGCCAGCCATCTGTTTTTTTGAGAACCTCATCTAAAAATCTCCCATCAAGTACATAGTTATTTATTTCCATATATTTTTTTGCATCTTCATAATCAAAAGCCAAATCATTTGCTGTTATTCTTGTATAAGATCCCGGATTTTTATAATCATCATAAAATGGATTTTTGTAGGAAGAGAGCCGCTCACAGCTGAGTAATATATGATGGGGAATAAATGCCTTCTCAAAGGTGTCAAGTTTAATACAGCGGTTGATAAATTGAAGGATATCTCTATTGGTTAAGATTTCATAATTGTCATAGATCACTGTAATTTCGATTTGCTCCTTGCTACAGGAACGCAAAAGGTGATAAAATTGAGTGAAATCTTCTATATTCACCGGCATGGATATGTTTTTCAAAACAGACGCAACTCCTGGAAAACTACCAATCAGAGCACGAGAAAAAGTATTCCAGAAAAAATCGATATCATTTTCTAATTCTGTTATATTTATCCATATGCATGGAGTAGATAGTCGCGATATATACTCTCGAACCACAGTAGTTTTGCCGTATCCCGGAGGAGCCACAACTGTAATCAATGGACTCTGCAGTCCAGTCGTTAATAATGCTTCAACCTTTTCTTTAATTAAAATATGTTCTGCCATACAATCACCTCTAGACTTATAATATCATGATTAAAAAGACATTTGGTACCCAAAAGGGTAGTGTTTTTTAGAATTTTTTCTTCAAAAGGTTAGTACATGCACTTTCATACCATGATAAATTATACCTGTACAAAGGAATGGATTTCACTCCATAAATGGCTGTTTCATTGTGTATGTCGTTTGTTGTAAGCACACTAAATAACTTCGTTTATTGCCTTATCCCCAATAAAGCAAATATTAGTATTATATGATTCAGCCATTACCTGTACACTCATAATAAAATAAACGTGGAAATTTCTCCTAAAGATGGTAAAATGTATATGTTATACATACCACTTTAAGGAGATTTTTTTATGAATACAATGGAAGCAGTAATAGAAATACCTTCAGAATATGAAAGTAATGTTTTTGGAATACAGGATTTATATGCAAAAAAAATCGAAAGAACACTTCATGTTACATTAATATCCAGAGACAACCATGTGAAACTTATGGGAAACCCGCCTCAAGTTGAGGGGGCAAAAAAAGTATTACAAGCTCTGGTTGATCTTGCAAAACGCGGGAATGACATTACGGAACAGAATGTCGATTATGCATTGTCTCTTGTTTTAGAAAATAGTAATGCCGATTTGGTTGAAATTGATAAAGATGTTGTGAACCATACCCTTCAGGGAAGACCCATTAAACCGAAAACATTTGGTCAAAAAAAATACATCGATTCCATACGAAAAAACATGATTACTTTTGGAATCGGACCTGCCGGAACCGGTAAAACTTACCTTGCTATGGCTATGGCTATTGCAGCATTTAAAACAAATGAGGTAAGTCGGATTATATTAACCAGACCTGCTATTGAAGCCGGTGAAAAGCTAGGATTTCTTCCTGGTGATTTACAAAGTAAAATCGATCCCTATTTACGCCCATTATATGATGCACTCTATCAGATTATGGGGGCAGAGAGCTTTATTAAGAACTCGGAAAAGGGTCTAATAGAAGTAGCTCCCTTAGCTTATATGAGAGGAAGAACTCTGGACAACGCATTTATTATTTTAGACGAGGCACAAAATACCACCCCAGCGCAGATGAAGATGTTTTTAACCCGTATTGGGTTTGGCTCAAAAGTTGTTGTCACTGGTGATGCAACCCAGAAAGATTTACCGAAAGGACAAGCTTCCGGACTAGATGTAGCCGTAAATATTGTTGGTAAAATTGATGACATTGGTATCTGTCAATTAAGCAGTAAAGATGTCGTAAGACATCCCTTGGTGCAGAAAATCGTAAAAGCTTATGAAGATTTCGAAAAGAAAGAAAAGGGAAGAGGACAGAGGAAGAGGAAACGACTATGACACTATACTACGATGAGACCGGGGACACGAAGCTCCCTTTTGAATCTTTATCAATTGCTGAAACCGTTATACAAGGAACATTACGTTATCTGGAGTCTCCATATGATGCCGAGGTAAATCTATTATTAACCATGAATAATGAAATACGTGAAATCAATCAGGAACATAGAAATATAGATAAGGCAACTGATGTTTTGTCTTTTCCTGCAATTGATTTTGAAGTTCCAGGTGATTTCTCGGATGTCTCAACCTTTGATTTAAACCCTGAAACCAAAGAATTAATTCTGGGTGACATCGTAATATCAAAAGAAAAAGTTCTGTCACAAGGGGATGAATATGGTCACAGCCCCCTGCGAGAATACGCTTTTCTAATCGTTCATTCTGTGTTACACTTAGTTGGATATGACCATATGGAAGAAGATGAAAAAGAAACAATGGAACGGATTCAAAAAGCCATTATGGAATATTTGAAAATTAGTAGATAGTGGAGTGAAGAATGAGCAATACAAATAAGTCAAAAGGAAACAACTTTTTATTACAAGGTTCTATTTTAGCAATCGCAGGAATCATCACAAAAATCATTGGACTTGTTTACCGGGTTCCATTAAATAATATTATCGGACCAGAGGGGATGGGATATTACTCCGTTGCATACGGAATCTATGTCGTCGCTCTAACGCTCACATCTTACAGTCTGCCATTGGCTGTTTCAAAGCTTGTGTCAGCACGTGTAGCAAAAAGACAGTATAAAAATGCATACAAGGTATTCTTAGGAGCACTTTTCTTTGCTTTAGTCGTGGGCGGGCTCACGACTCTGTTTTTGTTTTTTGGCGCAGGATTTCTTTCGTCTTACGTTATGAATATGGCCATGGCCGCTTATTCCCTTCGTGTTTTAGCACCCTGCATCGTGATTGTTGCATTGCTTGGTGTAATACGTGGTTTTTTTCAAGGAATGGGCTCTATGGTTCCAACGGCAATCTCCCAAGTCATTGAACAAATTGTAAATGCAGTTGTCAGTATTTCCGGAGCTTATCTGCTATTTAAAGCAGGAACAGCCCTTGGTAAAGAACAAAATAACCCTTCCCTTGCTTATGCATATGGAGCCACTGGTGGTACACTTGGAACAGTAATGGGTGCTTTCTTTGCCCTTGTTTTTATGGCTCTAATTTTCTTTAGCTACAAAAAATACTACAAAAGGAAAATGCAAAAGGACGTAACGAAAAAGACAGAATCTTACAAAAGTCTTTTTATTGCATTAATACTAACCATAACCCCTGTTATTTTAAGTTCGGCAATCAATAGTATCAGCGATATTTTAGATGTTGCCATCTACAACGGTGTGATGGCCGCTCAAGGTGTACCAAAACGGGAATTTGCTAAAATCCTAGGTGAATTCAGTGGAAAATACGTAACAATAACTCTTGTTCCTTTGTCGGTTTCCATGGCAGTATCTTCCTCCTTTATTCCCAGCCTTGTAGCTGCAATGCAGGAAGGAAAGAAAAAGCCTGTTTTTCAGAAAATCGATGCTAGCATACGCTTTAATATGATGATTGCAATTCCAAGTGCCGTAGGTCTCTTTGTCCTGGCACGTCCTATACTAGATTTACTTTTTACTTCGGATAATACCTTGGCGGGCAGTATGCTTCATCTAGGTGCAGTCAGTGTGATTTTTTTCTGTCTGGGAAATATTACAACCTCTATCTTAATTGGACTAGACGAGATGCTGCTGCCAGTGAAAAACTCAGTAATTGCCCTTATTATTTATATTGCCAGTTTATGTCTTATGCTAATCGTATTTAAATGGGGAATCTATTCGGTTATTTGGGGACGTATTATTTTTTCTTTGGCATTAAGCATCTTTAATAGTCGTTCTATTAAGCATTGTATCGGGTACGTACAAGAGCTTAAAAGAGCAGTTATTATTCCAGGTATTGCATCACTTATTATGGGAGTTGTTACATTCCTCATACATTTAGTGATCGAATTATTTATCCCTGGTAAGCTGGCAACTCTGATTGCTTGCCTGGTTGCCGTAAGTACCTATAGCATTTCACTGGTATTACTTGGTGGAATCACTCAAGAAGAAATGAATGCAATGCCTAAGGGACGCACCTTAGTGAAAATCGCAAAAAAATTACATCTATATAGATAGTATAAAAAAAAGAGGATTCTATGGACGAAAAAAAAATCAAACGCATTAATGAATTATATAAAAAATCAAAAGAAGGTAAACTCTCGGTAGAGGAACAAAAGGAACAGCAAATTTTACGGAAAGAATATATTGAAAGTGTGAAAGGGAATCTGAAAAATCATCTTCATAATATATCCATTAAAGAAAAGGACGGGAGTATCACACATCTTGGAGAAAAGTATGGAGACAAAAAGGGAAATTAGAGCGCTCTTATTGAAAAAACGCGGGGAGCTCTCCAAGGACTTTATGTTACAAAGCAGTGCAGAGATTACAGCAAAAATTCTTACTTTAAAAGAATTTATCAATACGAATAATATTTATCTTTACTGTGATATGCGTAACGAAGTTCTTACAACAAATTTAATACAAATTTCCATGAAACAAAATAAAACAGTATGGCTTCCTAAAACCTATGGTAAGACCATGAAGTTTCACCGTTTTACAGGATTTGATGATTTAACTATCGGAAATTTTCAAGTACGTGAGCCAAATAATCGGGATGTTCCCAGGGAAGAAAATGGATTCGTTTTAGTCCCAGGTTTAGCCTTTGACCTGAAAAAGCACCGTTTAGGTTATGGAATGGGTTATTATGACCAGTATTTAAAGGAACATAATACGCTTACAAAAGCTGGAATTGCATATGATTTCCAGCTTCTTGCCACGCTCCCAAAAGAGTCTTATGATGTTCCTATGGATTACATTGTAACAGATAGGAGATTAATATGATAATGAAACTACCTACAGACCCTGTTATTTTGTTAAGTGTTATCAATACAAAATTACGGGATTTTTATTCCACTTTAGATGATTTGTGTGAAGATATGTCGATTGAAAAGACGGAATTGGAGAATACCTTAAACAGTATAGATTACCAATACGATAAGAAAAGAAATCAGTTTGTTTAGGAAGGAAAAAATAAAGCGATGTCATACAATAAAGAACTACATGACAAAATTGAAAATATTGACTTAAATAGCGAAGCACCAATAGAAGAGCCACAAAGACAGTATTATTACATAAAAAAAGCAAAGAGCTATATTACAGCCTTATCCCAGAAGCTGGGACGCCCTTTGACTCATAAGGTTGTAAATTTCGGTTGTCAGATGAATGCTCGAGATGCCGAAAAGCTCGAGGGAATCTTAGAAGAAATTGGATACGTAAAAGGAGAAGATGAAGATTCAGACTTTGTTATCTTTAATACCTGTACCGTAAGAGAAAATGCCAACACAAAAGTGTACGGCCGCTTAGGACGATTAAAACCATTGAAGAAGAAAAATTCAAATATGATGATTGGTCTGTGTGGCTGCATGATGCAGGAAGAAAACGTAGTTGAAAAACTACGTCAAAGCTATTCCTATGTAGATCTTATTTTTGGCACCCACAATGTATATAAACTGGCTGAGTTAATTGTGAACCGCCTGGAATCAAAGAGCTCCGTCATTGATATATGGGAGGATACCAATAATATTGTGGAGGATCTGCCTTCAGAACGAAAATACTCTTTTAAATCCGGTGTCAATATTATGTTTGGATGTAATAATTTCTGTAGTTACTGCATTGTTCCCTACGTAAGAGGACGGGAGAGAAGCAGAAAAAGCAAAGACATTATAAAAGAAATCCAAGCATTAGTTGCAGACGGCGTGGTAGAGGTCATGCTTCTGGGACAAAATGTAAACTCCTATGGTAAGAACTTAGAAGAGCCTATGAGCTTTGCACAGCTTTTACAGGAAATCGAGAAAATTGATGGCTTAAAACGCATTCGGTTTATGACTTCTCATCCAAAGGACTTGTCCGATGAACTCATTGCTGTAATGAAGAACTCAAAAAAGATTTGCAAACATCTTCACCTTCCAGTGCAAGCAGGGAGCAATCAGATTTTAAAGAAAATGAATCGAAAATATACGAAGGAAGGTTATCTTGAGCTGGTATCAAAGCTAAAAGCTGCCATCCCTGATTTGTCATTAACAACAGACATTATTGTAGGATTCCCTGAGGAAACCGAAGAAGATTTCGAAGAGACTATGGATATCGTAAAAAAAGTGCGCTACGACTCAGCGTTTACCTTTATTTACTCAAAAAGAACGGGAACACCGGCTGCAGCTCTCCCGGATCAAGTGTCCCAAGATGTAGTCAAAAATCGATTTGACCGTTTATTAAAAGAAGTACAGAAAATATCTGCGGAAGTCACGAAAATTCATGAAGGAAAAGTGATGGAGGTTTTAGTGGAAGACGTAAACCAACAAGACCCCACCCTCATGACCGGAAGGCTTAGTAATAATCTATTGGTTCACTTTAAAGGAAATCAAGACTTAATCGGTGAACTGATTAATGTGAAACTTACAGAATGCAAAGGCTTTTATTATGCTGGAGAAATAGTGTAAAGGAGATTATTTTGGCTGAATTAACCCCAATGATGCAGCAATATATGAACACAAAAAAAGAAAACCCGGACTGTATCTTATTTTATCGACTGGGAGACTTTTATGAAATGTTTTTCGAGGATGCTTTAACTGCCTCAAAGGAATTAGAAATCACACTGACCGGAAAAAGTTGCGGACTGGAAGAAAGGGCTCCTATGTGTGGAGTTCCTTATCATTCTGTAGATGGCTACTTAAACCGGCTTGTATCCAAAGGCTATAAAGTTGCAATCTGCGAACAAGTAGAAGACCCCAAGACAACAAAAGGTCTTGTCAGACGAGAAGTCGTACGAATTGTAACTCCAGGAACCAATCTGGATACAAAGGTGTTGGATGAAACAAAAAATAATTACCTTATGTGTATTGTTTACATGACGGAGCGCTTTGGAATTGCCATATCCGATGTAACAACAGGAGAGTTCCTGGTAACAGAATTGGATAATCCCGAAAAAGTATTAGATGAAATTTTAAAATATGCGCCTGCTGAAATCATATGTAACGATTCCTTCTACATGAGCGGATTGGATATTGATGACCTGAAAAGCAGAATTCAGCTCTCCATTGCCACCTTGGATACCTGGTATTTTGATGAAGATATTTGTAAAAAGGTCTTGTTAGAGCATTTTCATGCAAGCAGCACAACAGCTCTTGGTTTAGAAGATTTAGATTGCGGTCTTATCGCCTCAGGAAGCCTCTTTTCTTATCTTCGGGAAACACAAAAGAATTCTCTTTCTCATATTTCAGAGCTTCGAATCTATTCATCTGGTCGTCATATGATCTTAGATAACGTGGCAAGACGAAATCTGGAGCTGACAGAAACCATAAGAGAAAAACAAAAAAGAGGCAGCCTTTTATGGGTTTTGGACAAAACCAAAACTGCCATGGGAGCAAGAGCTCTTCGCAAACAAATCGAACAGCCTCTTCTTGAAAAATCTAAGATTAACGAACGATTACTAGCCGTTGAGGAACTTAAAAATCAAGTTTTCGAACGAGAAGAAATTCGTGAATATTTAAACCCTGTTTATGACTTAGAGCGTCTTCTTAGTAAGGTAACCTATCAGTCTGCAAATCCCAGGGATTTAATTGCATTCTTAAGCTCCCTTCGTATGCTTCCTCATATCAAAACTGTTATGGACGAGTTTACAAGTCCTCTTTTGAAGACACTCCATGATACCTTAGATCCTCTGGAGGACTTATATACCTTGATTTATGACGCGATACAAGAGGATCCCCCTCTTGCTATGAAAGAAGGAAATATAATTAAGGAGGGATACCACAGCGAGGTCGACACCTTAAGAAGTGCCAAAACAAAAGGGAAAGAATGGCTGGTTGAACTGGAAAATAAAGAGCGGGAAAAAACAGGAATTAAAAATTTGCGTATAAAGTACAATAAGGTTTTCGGATATTATCTTGAAGTAACCAATTCCTTTAAAGATATGGTTCCAGATTACTATACTCGAAAGCAAACTCTTGCAAATGCTGAGCGTTATATTATTCCCGAGCTGAAAGAATTAGAAGATACCATTCTAAACGCCGAGGACAAACTCTACGCATTAGAATATGAACTCTTTGCCGGGATACGGCAAACCATTTCTGATGAAGTCCGTCGTATTCAAAAGACGGCAGGAATTATCGCAACACTTGACGTGCTTGCATCCCTGGCTTACGTGGCTGAAAAAAACAACTATGTAAAACCCTCTTTAAATGAAAGAGGTATCATAGATATAAAAGAAGGACGACACCCTGTCGTAGAAAAAATGATTCCAAGTGGTTCCTTTGTGACGAATGATACCTTCTTAAACGATAAAAAGGATCGGATTTCTGTTATTACCGGACCAAATATGGCAGGTAAATCAACTTATATGAGACAAACTGCTCTTATTGTATTAATGGCTCAGATTGGTTCCTTTGTGCCTGCTGCAAAAGCAAATATTGGCTTAGTAGACCGTATTTTCACCCGGGTAGGAGCTTCTGATGATTTGGCTTCCGGGCAAAGTACTTTTATGATTGAAATGAACGAGGTTGCAAATATTCTCAGAAATGCAACTGGGAAAAGTTTATTGATTCTTGATGAAATTGGACGGGGAACCAGTACCTTTGATGGTTTAAGTATAGCCTGGGCTGTAATTGAACACATCAGTGATTCAAAACTTCTCGGTGCAAAAACATTGTTTGCAACCCATTACCATGAATTAACAGAACTAGAAGGAAAAATCGAAAATGTAAACAATTACTGTATCGCCGTAAAAGAAAAAGGCGATGATATTGTTTTTCTCCGGAAAATTGTAAAAGGTGGAGCTGATAAAAGTTATGGAATCCAGGTAGCAAAACTGGCCGGTGTTCCAACCACTGTAATCGAACGGGCAAAAGTCATTGTGGAAGAATTGGATCATGCAGATATTACAAATAAAATAAAAGACATTGAAATATCCGGGAAAAAGAGAACCCAGAAAAAAGTATATTATGATGAGGTGGATCTTGCTCAAATGTCACTTTTTGACACCATAAAAGATGATGATGTTTTAAAAGAAATCGAAGAACTGGAAATATCAAACTTAACACCTCTCGAAGCCCTAAACACACTTTTTCAATTACAAAACAAGTTAAAGAACAGGTGGGATTATGAATCAAATTAACGTTTTGGATCAACTTACAATTGATAAAATAGCCGCCGGTGAAGTAGTAGAACGACCTGCGTCTATTGTAAAAGAATTATTGGAAAATGCCATCGATGCAAATGCCAGCTCCATTATTGTAGAAATCAATGATGGTGGTATTTCCTATATTCGTATAGCGGATAACGGAGAAGGTATTTCACGTGAGGATGTGCGAAAAGCTTTTTTGCGCCATTCCACCAGTAAAATCAGAACGGAAGCTGATTTGAACTCCATTTCTTCACTAGGCTTTCGTGGTGAAGCACTCTCCAGTATTTCAGCAGTATCCCAGGTAGAGATGGTGAGCAAACCAAAGACACAGGATTTCGCAATTCGCTATCAGATTCACGGCGGAGTAGAAGTGGATTTTTCTGAAACAGGTGCGCCCAACGGCACTACCTTCGAGATTCGTCAAATATTTTATAATACACCTGCCAGAAGGAAATTTTTAAAAACAGCAATGACAGAAGCCGGTCATATTTCTGAGGTTATTTCAAGACTTGCCTTGTCCCATCCTGAGGTTTCTTTTCATTTTCTGAACAATAATCAGACAAAGCTTCATACTGCCGGAAACGGAAATCTAAAGGATACGATCTACCATATGTATGGCCGGGAAATTGCCACTAATTTGCTCCCGGTATCCTTTGATAATGGCCGGATTTCCATATCCGGATTTGCCGGGAAGCCAGAAATCACAAAAGGGAACCGCAGCTATGAGACATTTTTCTTAAATGGAAGATATATCAAAAACCATATCATTTCAAAAGCAATTGAAGATGCATACAAAGACTTTACAATGCTCCATCGTTTCCCTTTTGTTGTTTTGAATATTGAAGTGAATAAAGAGGCAGTCGATGTCAATGTCCATCCCACAAAGATGGAAGTGCGCTTTTCCAACTCCAGCGAGATTTACGATGGCATCTATGAGGGCATTAGCACTGCTTTACATGAAAAGGAACTGATTCCTGTTGTGGAGCCTTCTGTAAAGCCTATGATAGAAAAAGTACCAGCCTATTCTACACCGGTTACCTCACAACCCAATATTGTGAAAGAGGAAAAGCCATCTCCAAACTTGAATTACTATCTGGAAGAAATGAAAAAGCGTGTTTCTGCTTATCATGAAAAACCAAAAGAGGAGACTCCTTCTGTAGTGCCAGCAGTGTCACCAAAAGACACCCCAAGTGCTCCAGTTCAGCTCGATCTTTTTGAAGAAAAATTATTGAAACGAGATGTTAAAACAACCTATCGTTTGATTGGCCAAGCATTTGAAACCTATTGGATGATTGAAAAAGATGAAAAGCTATATATCATCGATCAACATGCTGCCCACGAACGAGTATTGTATGAAAAAATCATGATGCAGCTTAAGGAAAAGGATCATACTTCTCAAATGATTCAGCCCCCTATTATTTTGCAGCTCTCGATGAAAGAAGCAGACCTTCTGCGAAAGAACTTGGAGGCCTTTGAAAGAATTGGATATGAAATTGAAGATTTTGGTCAGGATGCTTTTACTGTAAGAGGCGTTCCTGGTAACCTTTACAGTATTGCAAAAAAAGATTTGTTAATGGAAATGATTGACTCCCTATCTGATGATTTTAATCAAAAATTGACACCAGATATATTGGATGAAAAAATCGCATCCATGTCTTGTAAAGCTGCTGTAAAAGGAAATGTGCTTCTGTCTAAAAACGAGGTTGATCAGTTAATCAGCGAGCTTCTTGAATTGGACAACCCTTATCACTGCCCACATGGACGTCCAACAATTGTGTCTATGACAAAAAGAGACATCGAAAAAATGTTTAAAAGGATTATTTAAAATGAAAAAACCCTTAATTATAATATCTGGACCAACTGCAGTTGGAAAAACAGAACTTTCAGTTGCATTGGCAAAAAAAATAAACGGTGAAATCATCTCTGCTGATTCCATGCAAGTTTATCAGGAAATGAATATTGGTTCTGCCAAAATCACCTCGGAGGAAATGGAAGGCATTCCCCATCATTTGATTGATGTTTTAAATCCGAGAGAAGATTTTAATGTGGTGACATTCAAAAAAATGGCACTCGAAGCAATGGATAAGATTTACCAAAAAGGAAAAATCCCTATTCTTGTAGGCGGTACAGGATTTTATATTCAGGCATTGCTCTATGATACGGAATTCGCAGAAAACAAAGAAGACAAATCTTACCGTAATTATTTAGAAAACATTGCAAAAGAGGAGGGTAAAGAAGTTCTTTTTGACATGTTAAAAAAAGTGGATGAAAAAAGTACGAAAATTATTCATCCTAATAATGTAAAACGAGTCATTCGTGCTCTGGAATTTTTCAACGAAACAGGTTCTCCTATTTCGGAGCATAATAAGCGTGAAAAAGAAAAAGAATCTCCCTATCAATATTATTACTTTGTTTTAAATATGGAACGGGCAATTCTTTATGATCGGATTGACAAACGGGTGGATATTATGATAGAAGAGGGTCTTGTTGAAGAAGTTACCCACTTGAAAGAATTAGGATTAACTAAAAACATGGTCTCTATGCAAGGCCTGGGATATAAAGAAATCTTAGCCTTTTTAGAAGGTGAGATCACACTGGAAGAGGCAATCTATTTAATTAAAAGAGACACAAGACATTTTGCAAAAAGACAGCTCACATGGCACAATGGGAAAAAAGATGTGATCTGGATTGAGAAGAATGAAGATTCTCTGGCAACAATCTTGTCTTGTTTAAAAGGAGATATGAATATTTATGTATAGAGAACTTGGAATCAGCGAACTTGTAGAAACATTTGGGACGAAAATAGAAGAGAAGCTCACAAATCGCTTTCAAAAAATTGATGATGTTGCAGAATACAATCAACTTAAGGTAATCAAAGCAATGCAAGACAATAAAGTAAACGTTTCTTGCTTTCAATCTGCAAGTGGATATGGCTATGATGATGTGGGACGGGACACATTAGAAAAGGTATATGCAAGCATTTTCCATACAGAGGATGCCTTGGTACGTCCTATGATTGCTTGTGGAACTCACGCTCTTAATATCGCGTTATCTGCAAATTTAAGACCGGGAGACGAACTATTTTCACCGGTGGGAAAACCTTACGATACCCTTGAAGGTGTGATTGGCATCCGAAAAGAAGAAGGTTCTCTAGCTGAGTACGGTATTACCTATCGGCAGGTGGATTTACTGGAAAGTGGAGATTTTGATTACGAAAACATCAAAAAATCCATTCACGAAAAAACAAAAATGATTACCATTCAACGGTCAAAAGGATACCAGACAAGGCCTACTCTTAGCGTCCAAAAAATCGGCGAGCTTATTTCATTTATCCGAACAATAAAATCAGATGTCATTATCATGGTTGATAACTGTTACGGTGAATTTGTCGAAAATATTGAGCCTTCTGATGTTGGTGCAGATTTAGTGGTTGGTTCTCTGATTAAGAATCCCGGTGGTGGTTTGGCACCGATTGGCGGATATATTGCCGGAAAAGAAAAGTACGTAAGAGCTTGTGCATATCGGTTAAGTGCCCCAGGACTAGGAAAAGAAGTAGGCGCTTCCCTTTCTGTTATGCAATCCTTTTATCAAGGATTGTTTTTAGCTCCTACCGTAGTCGCATCTGCTCTAAAAGGAGCAATCTATGCAGCAAATATTTATGAGGCTCTTGGCTTTTCGGTTTATCCAAATGGAAGAGAAGACCGCTTTGATATTATTCAAGCTGTTACTCTTAATAGCCCGGAAAGAGTAATCGCCTTTTGTAAAGGAATCCAAGCTGCTGCCCCGGTGGACTCTTACGTTTCTCCAGAACCCTGGCCAATGCCTGGTTATGACAGCGATGTTATTATGGCTGCTGGAGCCTTTGTGCAAGGTTCTTCCATTGAATTAAGTGCTGACGGTCCTATAAAACCGCCTTACAACGTCTATTTTCAAGGTGGCCTTACTTGGCCACATGCAAAATTTGGTATTTTAATGTCCTTAGAATATCTCCACAGAGGAGGGCTTGTTTCTATATGAAAATAGGAATTATAGGTGGCGGCGCATCTGGAATGATGGCTGCCATTTCCGCAAAAAGAAAAAATCCCCAATATGAAGTTCATATTTTTGAACGCAATGAGATACTTGGGCGTAAAATAAACGCCACAGGCAATGGACGGTGCAACTTTACAAATCTCTGTTTTGATAAAAATTTTTATTTTGGCGAGGAGAGGGATAGAATCCTTTCCATATTAGAAGCTTTCTCTCCAAATGATACCCTTGATTTTTTCAATGATCTAGGTGTTCTTTATCATTTAAAAGATACCTATGCGTATCCCAGAAGCGAACAAGCTGCAACCGTGGTAGATGCCTTTACCCAGGAACTTAACCATCTTGGCGTTGTACTTCATTGTAACGCGGCTGTCACTGCAGTGGACAGAACTAAGCAGGGATACTGTCTTCGAACGGAACAACAAAATTTTTTCTTCGATAAAATAATCATTGCATCAGGCAGCAAAGCAAATCCTAAGTTAAGTGGTTACGGTGATGGATACTTGTTTGGAAAAAAACTTGGTCTTCAAATTGTCCCCGTTCTTCCCGCTCTTGTACAGCTTGTAGTTGCCAACAATCCATTAAAAACGGCTGCAAAAACGCGCTGTTATGCAAGAGTTACTTCCGTGATTGACCAGCAAGAAGGTGATTCCCACAAAGGAGAGCTTCAAATTACTGATTACGGTATCTCTGGCATCTTAGTGTTTCAAATCAGCAGACATATTTCAAAAGCCTTATGGGAAAAGAAGAGGGCTTCTGTACTTCTTGATTTTATGCCCGAGTACACCAAAGAAGAAGTCCTTCGTCTATTAACAAAATACTTTTATCACTCACGGACTACTTCCTGTGAAAATGTAATGGCAGGTTTTTTCCATCGAAAGGTTGGTAAGGTTTTGTTAAAGCAAAGTGGTATAGATGGTAACAAAAAGAACACAACCATCTCCAAAAAGGACTTGGAAGTTCTTTTGAAAAATATCAAAGAAATGAAATTAACAATCACAGACACAAAAGGCTTTGACAGCGCACAAATTTGTCAGGGTGGAATTTCTCTCAAAGAAATCAACCCTCAAACTATGGAATCTTATCAGTATCCTGGGCTTTATATCACAGGAGAGGTTTTAGACGCCGACGGGATTTGTGGAGGATATAACCTCCAGTGGGCTTGGGCAACAGGAAATCTTGCAGGGAGAAATGTATGATTCGAATTAGTCAATTAAAGCTTCCCGTTACCTACAGTGACGAGGAACTGAAGCAAAAAATACTGAAAACATTAAAAATAAAAGAAGATTTTCTTCTTTCCTTTGAAATTCGTAAACGCTCAATGGATGCAAGAAAGAAACCGAATATCTTTTATGTATATACCATTGATGTCCTCTTAAAAAACGAAAAAAAATCATCCTACTTTCACGGACCAAATGTTACTTCTGTCAGTAAGGAGGTTCCTTTTTCTGTAGAAATAGAAGGAGAGAGACCTCTTTGTCATCCTCCTGTTGTAATTGGGAGCGGACCGGCAGGTTTGTTTTCTGCCCACCTCCTTGCAAGTTTGGGCTATCAGCCAATTTTAATCGAGCAAGGGGATGACGTAGATAAGAGAGCTGCTATCGTAGATTACTTCTGGGAAACTGGTGAACTAGACCCTTTTACGAATGTACAATTTGGAGAAGGTGGTGCAGGAACATTTTCCGACGGAAAACTGAACACTCTTATTAAGGATAAGGATAAAAGAGGCCGATATGTATTGGAACTTTTTGTACGTCACGGTGCTCCGAAAGACATTCTTTATGACCACAAGCCACATATTGGCACCGATCTTCTTCGTGAAGTTGTAAAAGGAATCCGGGAGGAGATAATATCTCTTGGTGGTACGGTTCTTTTCAACCAAAAATTTGAAGGCATTATCAAAAACTCCAGCAATTGTCTCGAGGAGATTCTTGTAAAGAATCTCAAAGAAAATAAGACCTATTCAATAAAAACCTCTATCTGTGTCCTGGCTATTGGCCATAGTGCCAGAGATACCTTTTATCAACTCTTCAATGAAGGGGTTTGTATGGAGCCGAAGTCTTTTGCTCTGGGGGTTCGTGTTCTCCATAAGCAATCTTTAATCAACCGCTCCCAGTATGGAATCGAAATGGCAGATAAACTTCCTGCTGCCCCTTACAAAGTCACGGCTAATCTGCCCAATAGAAGAGGAGTCTATTCTTTTTGTATGTGTCCAGGTGGCTATGTTGTAAATGCCTCATCAGAAGAAGGACGTCTGGCAATCAATGGTATGAGCTATCATGATCGTGGAGGAGATTATGCAAACGCAGCAATTATTGTAACGGTTTCACCGAAGGACTATGCTTCCGAGCATCCCTTAGCTGGCATTGAATTTCAACGGACTTTAGAAGAAAAGGCCTACAGGATGGGAACAGGCTGTGTCCTATTGCAAACCTTTGGAGATTATCAAAAAAACAAACCTTCCCAAACCGGTCCCTCTCTTTGTGGTGCTGTAAAAGGCCAAATCAAATGGGGGAATGTCAGAGGCATTTTCCCTCTAGAATTAGGGGATGCTATTGAAGAAGGTATTTTGGCTTTTGATCAAAAAATCAAAGGTTACGCTTCACCTGATACACTTCTTGCCGGAATCGAGAGCCGGACCTCTTCTCCAGTACGTATACAACGGGATGAAAAGGGCCAGAGTAATGTCCGGGGACTTTACCCATGTGGAGAAGGTGCAGGCTATGCAGGGGGCATTACCTCTGCCGCTATGGACGGTCTCAAGATTGCACAATTCATTGCAAAGGATTTTAAGATATGCTATGATACCTAGGATAGTACGAGTCTGTAATTAATAATGAAACAATCAAATATAAAAGGAATTCATGAGTCTGAACGTCCCTATGAAAAATGTCTAAAACACGGTGTCAGCGCCCTGACAGATGCAGAACTTCTAGCTGTTCTTTTAAGAAGTGGAACCAGCGGAATCAATGTTTTAGATTTGGCACGATCCCTTCTCTATCAAGGTTCTGGAGATGGTATTTTATCGATTCACCACTATAACTATGAAACCTTGATTCAAAAAAAAGGCATCGGTCACGTGAAAGCAGTTCAGATATTGTGTCTTTCCGAGTTTACAAGAAGGCTCTCGCAAGCGAAAGCGAAAGAGCCTTTATGTTTTACCAATCCTTCCACCATTGCAAGCTATTATATGGAAGAATTACGACACAAAAAGCAAGAACAAGTAAAACTCTTGATGTTAAATACAAAAGCAGGACTTATTGGGGAGAGAGATATTTTTAAGGGGACAGTCAATGCAAGTATGATAACACCAAGAGAATTATTTATTGAGGCTTTAAAATCTCAGGCAGTTTCCATTATCCTGATTCACAATCACCCCAGTGGAGATCCAACTCCCAGCAGCGAGGATATTGTGATTACCAAGCGGATAGAACAGTGTGGAAAACTAATTGGAATTGATCTTTTAGATCACATTATAATTGGTGACAAATGCTATGTTAGTCTCAGGCAAAAAAACTTGCTGTAACAGAGAAAGGGGAGCAACTGTGGTGCGAAATGTATACGGACTTGATTTAGGGTCCAGTGAAATAAAGATTTACGACAAAAGACAGGATAAAATTTGGTCAGAAAAGACGGTTTTAGCCCTCTCTAATAGAACGGATATTCTCGCTTTTGGCAACGACGCCTTTGAAATGTACGAAAAAACTCCCGGTAATATCGAGGTTGTCTTTCCCATGAAAGAGGGTGTTATCTCAAAATTTGACAATATGCAGAATTTACTTTCTTTGCTTTTGAGAAAAGACAAGAACTTTTCAAGAGGGTCTGCCTACGTAGTTGCAGTTCCTACTGATGTAACTGAAGTTGAGAAGAAGGCCTTCTTTGATTTAGTAATTCATTCGAATGCAAAAGCCAAAGAGGTAAATATTGTTGAAAGGTCTATTGCCGATGCGATAGGTCTTAATATTGATGTAGAAAACACAAACGGTGTTATGATTGCCAACTTCGGTGGTGAGACTACGGAGATTTCTGTATTAGCCGGTGGCGGTATGGTTCTGAATAAATTGGTTAAAATCGGTGGTTATCATTATGATCAAGCCATTGTAAACCTGGTACGACGCAGTCAGGACTTTTTAATTGGAATGAGAACTGCTGAGGTGCTTCGCAAAGAATTTTCTGTATTTAGTGATGATACTTTATCCGGTAAGGTGGTCTCAGGAAGAGATTTGATTACCGGTGTTCCTATGCAGAAAAACATCGGAATCAATGTGGTACGAGCTTCTATAAAAGATCCTCTAAATGAATGCGTGCGCGCTATGTTCTCCCTTTTGGATCGAACGCCCCCTGAAGTACGTAAGGCTATTTATGAAAATGGACTTTATATTACAGGTGGTATTGCCAATATGAAAGGCCTTGAGCATTATATCGAACGCTCTATTAATATCAAAACAAAAGTGGCTGCAAAACCAAGTGTTACCGCGATCCGTGGTTTGAACAAAATTGTCATGTCAAAAGAATTAAAGAAAATGGCTTATTCGATGTTAAACGAAAGCTACAGGTGGATGAGATAATATGAAAATCAGAAATTTAAATTCGATAAAAAGTAAACATTGGTTGCTTATTCTCCTGGCAGTAGGAGTGCTTTTGGTCGGAATTGATTCCCTGACAGATGGAAAAACTCCGATTCGCTATTTAACAAGCTACACCATTGTTCCTCTGCAAAAAGGAATTAGCAACGTAGGTGCCTGGATGAATGATTTTTCAGACAGTTACAAAACACTGGCTGAGATGAAGGAACAAAATAAGGAATTGGAAAATCGTGTAAATGAGCTTACGACAGAGAATATTCGTTTGAATCAAAATCAATTCGAATTAGAAAGACTTCGAGATCTCTACAAATTAGACGAAGATTATTCGGATTATGAAAAAGTGGGTGCACGAGTGATTGCAAACAACGGAAGTAATTGGTTTAGTGATTTTCTTATTGATAAAGGCAGCAAAGACGGCATTAAGAAAAATGCCACTGTATTAGCCGGTGCCGGTCTTGTTGGGATTGTTACGGAAGTCAATAGCCATACTGCCATTGTGCGCTCCATTATCGATGATGCCAGCAATGTAAGTGGAATGATTTTATCTACGTCAGATACTTGTGTGGTCCGAGGTGATTTAACGGAACTTTCCAATGGAAAAATCCCCTTCGAAAAACTGGCCAACAATGATAATGTGGTAGAGGTAGGAGAGCAGATTGTAACTTCTCACATCAGCCCTTCTTTTTTACAGGGTATCTTAATCGGATATGTGAGTGAAGTCAATGTTGATGCCAACAAACTAACCCGATCTGGATATATTACACCAGCGGTGGATTTTTCAAAACTGCAAGAGGTCTTAGTCATTACAACTACAAAGGAAGAACTCACTCAGAGTAAGGAGTAGGCTATGAAAAGAAAAATAATTACAGGCATTATTATTGTCCTCTGCTTTCTCTTACAGACAACGGTATTTGATGCTCTTTCATTTTCCCATATAAAGCCCAATTTACTCATAATCGTTACTGCATCTTTTGGATTTATGCGAGGGAAAAAATCCGGTATGTTTGTAGGTTTTATCTGTGGCTTATTAAGTGATATGGCCTTTGGTAATATTTTAGGCTTTGATGGAATTATTTTCACTCTTATTGGATATGGAAATGGATTTTTCCATCGTATCTTTTTTGACGATGATATAAAGCTTCCCCTTGCCCTCATTGGCATCAGTGATTTCCTGTATGGAGTCGTGGTGTATTTAACAGCCTTTCTGCTGCAGGGAGATTTCCGTTTTCCTTATTATCTTCTCCATGTCATTTTACCCGAGCTTGTATATACAATAGTAATTACCTTGGTACTGTATCAAATCATTCTTTATATTAACAAAAAACTAACAAAAGAAGAACAAAGGAGTGCAAGCAAATTTGTCTAATTTATGGAATAAAATTCGGAATGGACTCTCGTTTCTTACTCAAACGAGAGTCTATATGATAATAATTATAATATGCATACTGTTTTCTATTCTCCTTGGCCGCATTTTTAATTTGCAAATCATAAATGGCCAAGGGTATTCTGATGATTATAAACTACAAATATTGAAGACCAAAAGAGTCCAGGGTACGCGAGGAAACATTTATGACCGTAATGGAAAACTGCTGGCTTATAGTGAATTATCCTACTCTGTTACCATTGAAGACAATGGCGAAAGCAGTAACGAAGAAATTAATAAAGTCATTACTTCTGTTATTCAGATTGTGGAACGTAATGGCGATTCCATGGTGAATGATTTTGGGATTTTTCTGGATCAAGACAATGTCTATCAATTCGTTGCCCAGGATGAAACCCAAAGACTTCGTTTTATAGCGGATATTTATGGTTTGACTACGATCGATAAGCTTACCACAGAACAACAAAACAGCACTGCCGAAGAAATGATGGACTATCTATGTACTGATAAGTCCTATGGCTATGGAATTAATACGAAAAAGCTGGAAAAGACAGAAGTTCTAAAGCTTGTCACCATACGTTACGCCATTGCTTTGCACAGCTTTGAAAAATATATTGAAATTACAATGGCGGAGGATGTGTCCGACGAGACTGTGGCAGATATCATGGAAAACTTAAGCTCCCTTCAAGGCATCGATATCAAAGAAGACTCATTAAGACGCTATACCGACAGTGAAACAATGGCCTTTCTGATTGGATATACAGGACACATTTCAACGGATGAATATAATTCTTTAAGCAAAGAAGAGAAAAAGAACTATTCTCTAACAGATATTGTAGGGAAATCTGGACTGGAACAGAAAATGGATTCCTACTTACAGGGAGAAAAAGTAGAAAATAAAATCTACGTTAATAACGTTGGGAAGGTGATTGATGCCGAATCCGAAAAAGAACCGAAGGCTGGTAATGATTTATACCTTTCCATTGATGCAGATTTACAAAGAGTGGCTTATCACGTACTTGAACAGGAGTTGGCAGGAATTATTGTATCAAAGCTTACGAATGTGCTGGATTTTGACCGTTCTAATTTAGAAAGCAGTAAAGATATTCCCATCCCCATTGGTGATGTGTATAATGCATTAATTGCAAATGAAGTTTTAAACATTCGCCACTTTACTTCTGACGACGCCGGCGTGAAAGAAAAAGAAGTTCAAGGAATTTTCGATGTAAAAAAGGCCCAAGTTCTGGAGACTGTTTCCGGAATCTTGAATGACCCAAGTTCTGGAACGTATAACGAACAGTCCAAGGAGATTCAGGGCTATCTAAGCTATATTGTCAACAACATGCTTACATCTGCTGATCAGGTTATACAGGCAAAAAGTATTGATACAGAAGACGAGACCTATCTGGCTTGGCTGGATGGAAGTATAAACATTCATACCTATTTGAATTATTTGATTTCCAAAAACTGGATTGATTCGTCAAAATTAAATGTCAGTCAAGATCAAACAGCGAAATATTCCGACTCCACGGAGCTTTATGAAGGCATGAGTAACTATATACGTACGGAACTAAATACAGATCATGGTTTCGATAAACTGGTTTACGAGTCGTTAATTCGTTCTGGCGAAGTATCCGGTTCACAATTGGCTTTGATTCTGTATGAACAAGGTGTACTTCCTGCTGACGAAGGAACTGTAGAGGCTCTTAATAATGGAAGTCTGACTTCCAATGATTTTTTTGTTGCTAAGATTACAAACCTGGAGTTAACTCCTGGTCAATTGGCCTTAGAGCCTTGTACCGGCTCATTTGTTATGACTGATACAAATACGGGCAAGGTGTTAGCTTGTGTCTCCTATCCAGGCTACGATAACAACCGCCTTGCGAATACAATGGATTCCACTTATTACAACAAGCTGGTAAATGATAAGGCAAAGCCTTTCTATAACAACGCAACACAGGAAGCAACGGCTCCCGGTTCTACCTACAAGCCTATCGCAGCCATTGCAGGGCTGTCAGAGGGTGTTGTAACGACGGATACCATTGTAGCTTGTGATGGTGTTTATAAAAAAGTTGAGCCCAATATCCGTTGTTGGATTTATCCCGGTTCTCACGGAAATCAAGACATTACTTCTGCCTTGGCAAATTCCTGTAATGAATTTTTCAACGAAATTGGTTATCGCCTCAGTCTAAAAGGAAATGGCCTCAGTATCAATGATGGCACCGAGAATGCGACAGGAGATGAAACTGAGACTTATTACTCCAGCACACTGGGAACGAATAAATTAGAAACCTACGCAAATAAATTTGGTCTGGGAGAACCTTCCGGTATCGAAATATCAGAAACAGAACCCCATGTATCCACCGAAATGAGTGTCCCTTCCGCCATTGGTCAGGGCACAAATAACTTTACAACTAGTCAGCTTGCCAAATATACAACAACCCTTGCAAACGGAGGCGTGTTATACGATTTGTCTGTTTTGAATAAGGTAGTAGATCAAAAAGGAGAGATTGTGGAAAGCTTTGATGCCGTTGAAAAAAACCGTGTTACCGATATTGCATCTGAATCTTGGGGTGTTGTTCAAAATGGTATGAGAAGAGTCGTAACAGAAGGACTCAGCACTGTTTTTAGTCCTCTGGAAGCCAATGGTATTGCAGTGTCCGGTAAATCTGGTACTGCTCAGCAAAGTGACGAACATGCAGACCACGCACTCTTTATTGGATTTGCTCCCAGCGATACTCCACAGATTGCATTTGCCACAAGAATTGCAAATGGTTATACTTCAACCTATACCGCAGAAGTTGCCAGCGATATCTTACGTTACTATTATCAGATTGCATCAGAAGAAGAAATTCTGACAAAATCAGCAAAAGACCTCTCGACGACCAGCACGGCCCAGCGAGACTAAAAAGTGAGGAGATTTTTCCATTGAAATCGGATAAACTAAAACGAATATATAAAATGATATTTAAGTCCTATCATTTACGAGATTACAAATTCCTGCTTATTATCAGCATCTTAATACTGTCTACGATTGGAATTTTAGCAGTAGGCAGCGCAAGACCTGATTTGCGAAACCGCCAAATTATGGGGGTGGCAATGGGTCTTGTCATTATGGTTGTTGTCTCCTTAATTGATTACAAATGGATTTTAAGCTTCTATTGGATTACTTATGCATTTACAATATTATCTCTTGTTTCTGTACTTATTTTTGGTGTGGAAAGAGGAGGGGCTACTCGATGGATTGACATAGGCTTTGTCCAATTTCAGCCTTCCGAACTATCGAAAGTTTTACTCATTTTGTTTTTTTCTCAATTTGTTATGAAGCATAAGGACAACTTAAATTCAAAATGGACTTTATTTAAATATGCTGTTTTATGTGGAATTCCTTTGTTCTTAGTCGTAGTCGAACCTAGTTTAAGTAGTACTATAACCATTTCCCTGATTTTAATTACAGTGATTTTGGCCGGTGGCTTAAGTTTCAAGCTAATTGGTGGAGTTCTTTTAGTGTTAGCCCCCCTTGCCATTATCTTTTTAAGCATTGTTGTTCAACCAGATCAAAAACTATTAAAAGACTATCAACGTGGAAGAATAATGGCCTTTATCCAGCCGGAGAAATATGAGTCCACCCTGGCTCACCAACAAAATAATTCTGTCATGGCAATTGGAAGCGGTCAATTACAAGGAAAAGGTTTAAATAATAACACAACAACCTCTGTTAAAAACGGGAATTTCATCTCAGAACCACAGACAGATTTCATTTTTGCAATTATTGGAGAAGAATTAGGTTTTATAGGTTGTTCCCTTGTTATTGCACTAATCTTGTTTATTGTGATACAATGTATGTTGATAGGGATAAAAGCCTCAAATTTTGCAGGATATTTAGTCTGCTGTGGAGTAGGGGGCTGGATTGGCATTCAAAGTTTTATAAACATCGGGGTTGCAACAAAGCTATTGCCTAATACCGGTGTACCACTTCCTTTTGTGAGTTATGGTTTGACATCCCTGGTATGCTTATTTCTAGCAATCGGAGTGGTCTTAAATATTGGTTTGCAACAAAAAAAATATAAGTAAGAGAGGTTTACCCATGAATATAGGTTTAATTGCACACGACTCAAAAAAATCACTGATGCAAAATTTATGCATTGCGTATCGTGGTATCTTAAGTAAACACACTTTATATGCAACAGAAACAACTGGACGCTTAATCGAAGAGGTTACAAATTTAAATATCCATAAGTATTTAGCAGGTCCTTTAGGGGGAAAACAGCAAATGGGTTCTCAGATTGCTCAAAATGAAATTGATGCTCTGATTTTTTTACGTGAACCGACCAACCCAAAACCTCATGAACCCGAAGTAAATGATGTCATTCGCCTATGTGATGTTTATAACATCCCAATGGCTACAAATTTAGCTACTGCAGAAATTGTAATTTTAGCTCTGGATAGAGGAGATTTGGACTGGCGTGAAATGTATAAATAAAAAAATGAATCTATTGGTGCTTTTGTGCACTCTTATCTTTTTGTTGACAGGGTGTATAAGAACTCCAGAAGAGGTAGTTGTAGACTATGAATTATCTACCTATGATAAAAGCTTGTTTTTAGCAGAACTTAACTTTCAGGATTTGTGCGTAACGTTAGGTGATGTAAATGAAACAGGCTTTCCCAATGTTAATACCATTTATGGTGGCGGACTTTTTGATGTAACAAATCAAAAAGTTTTGTTTGGTCAGTCTATTTTTCAGCAAATGTATCCGGCAAGTCTGACAAAAGTCATGACAGCATTAGTTGCCAGCCAATACGGAAATCTTGATGATTTCGTGACGGTATCACCGAACGCTGTAAATGTATCACCTGACTCCTCTCTATGCTATTTAGCCTCAGGAGATGTTTTAACGTTACGGGACTTAATTAATGGATTGATGCTGCAATCTGGAAATGATGCGGCTGTAGCCATAGCAGAACATATTGCGGGAAGCGAAACAGCTTTCGTAGAATTAATGAATAAAAAAGCCCAGGAACTTATGGCCACTGGAACCCATTATATAAATTCCCATGGGCTTCATGATGAAAATCATTATACAACTCCTTATGATATGTATTTGATTTTCAATGCTTATCTTAAAAATGCTGAATTAGCAGAAATTGCTGGAAAAAGTACTTATTCACTTTCCATAACACAGGCCGATCAA
This sequence comes from Aequitasia blattaphilus, assembly GCF_024721305.1. Lineage (GTDB taxonomy): Bacteria > Bacillota > Clostridia > Lachnospirales > Lachnospiraceae > Aequitasia > Aequitasia blattaphila. Next base: position 206,562 of record NZ_JAMXOD010000004.1, read on the forward strand.
AGCCAGCGGGAAGTAACATGGACTACCACAAGCCTATACAAAAAGGGAGAAATACCTTTTCCCTCTAATTATCAAATATTAGGCAACAAAACCGGAACAACATTAGAAGCTGGAAATTGTCTTTTAACTTTTGCCCAAAATAGTATCAATAACGGACAGTATATTGTTATAACCTTAGGTGCTGAAGCCAAAAATATCGGTTATGAAACTACAACGGGACTTTTAGAAAGTGTTGATTATGAATAATGCAAGAATATTCTATCCATACTCTGAATACTTAAAAGAAAAATATCTGGAGAAAGTTTACAAGCTTCCTGTAAACCTGCCTGTTAGTTGTCCCAACAAAGAAAATGGAAATGGCGGTTGCATATTCTGTTCTGATTTAGGCACTGGTTTTGAAGCAATGGAAGCCAATATTTCCATTCAAGAGCAGTTGGAAAGAACAAAAGCACATATTCACAAAAAATACAAAGCCAATAAGTATATTGCATATTTTCAAAATTATACGAATACTTATATGCCCCTTATGGATTTTCAGAAATCTGTAGATGAAGCCTTACAAGTAAGTGATATTGTAGAAATATCTATTTCTACACGGCCGGATTGTATTTCTTTAGAATATCTTGATATCCTGGCAGAATTATCTGAGAAGTACAGTAAAAACGTAACCATTGAATTGGGACTACAGACTGTAAATTACCATACCTTAGATAAAATTAACCGTGGTCATTCACTGGCTGAATTTATAGATGCTGTGTTACAAATCAAGAAATATAGCTTCGCTATTTGTACTCATATTATCCTGAATTTACCTTGGGATAATATACGAGACAGTGTGGAAACAGCCAAAATTCTCTCTGCTCTTGGAGTGGATATTGTAAAAGTTCATTCCCTGTATCTTGCTCGGGAAACCAAGCTTGCAGCAATGTTCGAAGCTAAGGAATTCACTTTGTGTTCAAAAGAAGACTATTTCAAAGGGTTGGAGGTTTTTTTAAATCATTTGAATCCAAATATAGCCATAGAACGTCTTTTTAGCCGTATTCCAAAAGAAGAATCCTGTTTTTCTAACTGGGGTACCAGCTGGTGGAAATTAAAGGACGAATTTTTACTGTATATGACGAACCAAGGTTCTTTTCAAGGAAAAGACTTTAACTATTTAGGGGGAGACAAAGTAAGGAATTTATAACATGGAAAATAATATCAAACATATAAATGCATATAAAAGAAAAACTGGATTTAATGTAGGCATTGTGATTTTTGGAATCACATTTATCTATATTTTCTTTAATATCCTTATTTTCTTAACCAATAAGCACGTAACAATCTACGAAGTGAGAGAGGGTAGTGTTTATCGCGATACTTCCTATACTGGCTTTATACATCGTAGTGAGGTCATTGTGAATACTGATCGAGAAGGTTATGTTAATTATTTTGCCTCGGAGGGAAGCAAGGTAGGTGTGCGCACAAGAGTGTATGCCTCTTCAAACGAAAAATTAGACTTTACAAACACTTCTGATGAGGAGGGCAGTCTCTCTGAGGATGAAAAAACTCAGCTTTACGGAAAAGTCGGGTCTTTTGCATCCTCTTACAACTCGGTACATTTTGATGATGTATATCTTTTAAAGGATACAATTGCTTCTGCAATTGACAATAAGTCCAATCAAAGCCGGGGGCTTCTCTTAGATCAAATGCTCCAAAACGGGGCTGAAGGCTTAGATGTTTATAATAGTGCTGTAGATGGAGTTATAAGCTATAGTATTGATGGTTATGAGAATATAGATTTAAATAGTCTCACCGAAGATATTATGGAAAAGAAAAACTATAAGAAAAACGTCTTCAAGAACAACGAAAAGCTAAGTGCTAACCAACCGGTTTATAAAATACTGAACAGTGACTATTGGGAGATTTATATTCCTTTAAGTGAGGAAGAGGCAAAAGAGTATAGTGAGAAGAAGACCATGAAAATAACCTTCGTAAAAGACGGAACCTCAGCAACTGCCAGCTTTTCAACTGCAACGGTTGAAGATGCATACTACGGCATATTAAGTTTCGACAAAGGAATGACTCGTTATTTTAATGAGCGTTACTTAGATATTGAGCTGGTTTTAGAAGATGTGACAGGTCTCAAAATACCCAAGACGTCTGTAGTAGAAAAGGAGTTCTACGTTGTACCAAAAGATTTTATTACGCAAGGTGGTAATTCAAAAAGTGATGGCGTATTAGTGGACACTCAGAATGGTAATCCGGAATTTGTTTCCGTAAAAATTTATGGTGAAAATCAGGAAGATGGCACAGTTTATCTTGATATGAACAGCTTCTCGAAAACCCATTCCACCTTAATTAAAACCGATTCCGATGAAACCTATAAGCTTCGAAAAACAACGACTATGAAGGGTGTCTATAATATTAACAAAGGGTATTCGGTTTTTAATAAAATTGATATTTTAACAGAAAGTGACGATTACTATATTGTAAAAAGTGGCAGCAATTACGGACTTAGTAATTATGATCATATTGCCCTTGACGGAAAAACCACAAAAGAAAACGATGTTGTATTCTAAATTTGGGAAAGGAATGAATGATAAATGATTAAAACACTCTATCAAATGGTTCAGAGGAATATCTCTGCCGCTTGTAAAAATTCCGGACGCAGCACAGAGGATGTCACTTTAATTGCTGTTAGTAAGACGAAACCCATCCCGAAACTGGAAGAAGCTTATCAGCTTGGAATCCGAGATTTTGGTGAGAACAAGGTACAAGAGCTTGTTGAAAAATACGAAGCCTTGCCCAAAGACATTCGCTGGCATATGATTGGACATCTTCAACGTAATAAAGTAAAATATATTATTGATAAGGTTTCCCTTATTCATTCCGTTGACTCCATTAAGCTTGCCCGTGAAATAGAGAAAGAAGGGAAAAAGCACAATTTAAGAATGCCGGTTTTAATTGAGGTAAATGTTGCAAGAGAAGAGAGTAAATTTGGACTATATCCTGAAGAATTAGATGATTTCTTTGATGAAGTCAGACAGTTTCAGCATATCGAGATAAAAGGATTGATGACAATTGCACCATATGTTCATAATCCCGAGGAAAATAGAGGGGTATTCCAGGAGCTGCGCAAAATATCTGTTGACATCAGTATGAAAAACCTTGATAATACAGATATGAGTATACTTTCCATGGGTATGACCGGAGATTACATGGTTGCCATAGAAGAAGGGGCATCAATGGTCAGAGTTGGAACAGGACTCTTTGGAGAACGGGAATATACTTTACACGAAGAAATAGAAGAATAAAAGAGACGATAGGAGATTAATAATTATGGGAGTACTGGATAAATTCTTAGACTTCATTAAGATGACAGATGATGATGACTACGAAGATGATTTTTATGACGAGGATGATTTTGAGGATGAAGACTTCGGAGACAAACCTAAAAAATCATTATTCGGAAATAAAAAAAGCACAAAAAGTAAAACTAGATTCGAGGATGAAGAGGACGAATTCGTTGACAACAACAGTTCTTTAAATTCAAACGTTACTCCAATGCGTCCCGCAAATAGCTCTCGACGTGGCAGAAATATGGAGGTTGTTGTGATTAAACCAAATTCTGTTGATGATTCCAGAGAAATTGCTGAGACATTAATAACTGGACGAACAGTAATCCTTAATCTTGAGGGTCTTGATTTGGAAATTGCACAAAGAACCATTGATTTTACATCTGGAGCTGCTTTTGCAATTGGTGGTAATCTGCAGAAAATTTCGAATTATATTTTCTTGGTAACTCCAAATAATGTGGAAATATCAGGAGATTTGCAGGATTTATTAAATACCTCTTTTGATAATTCCTCTATGAGAACCAGATTTTAAAGATGAATAAAGAAGAGCAAATGATACAGAACCGTTTGATTGAATTGTCAAACGTATCCTATCATAAAAATATTGTGATGTTTTCAGATTTTCTGAATCTAAATGAATTACATATTTTAAACAGTATCAATAAGTCTCTGTTGCCTACGCAATATAAGACTTTTGGAGGCTATAAATTAGCAGAGCGTCAGATGGTTGCATTTCTACCTGATGCTCTTTGTTATGAGTATAATTATCCAATTAAAATCCTACGTATTTCTCCCGTAAATAAGCGCTTTGCTGAAAACCTTTCTCACAGAGATTATCTTGGTTCTCTTATGAATTTGGGAATTGAGAGAAGTAATCTTGGGGATATTATAATGGCAGAAGAAGGGACATTTTTGTTTGTCTCTGAAAAGCTCAGTTCTTATATCACAGATGAATTAACGCGAGTACGCCATACAACAGTAATAGTACGTGAGGAAACTAAGACAGACTTTACTTATGAACCTTCTTTTGAATTAATCAAAGGAAGTGTTGCTTCTATTCGTTTAGACACTGTTCTTACCCTGGCTTTTCCTTTGTCCAGAAGTAAAATCACCTTGTTTATTCAAGAGGGACGAACCTTTGTAAATGGAAAGCTTGTTACCAACAATGGTCATCCTTTAAAAGAAGGAGATTTAATTACCCTAAGAAAAATGGGCAGAGTCCAGTACTTGGGCATTCTGTCGGAAACAAAGAAAAAAAGACAAATGATACAAATACGAAAATATTTATAAAGGAGCGATTATGAGAAAAAAATATTATATAGGCATTATCCTTTCACTCATTCCTTTGATTCTTCTTGATCAAGTAACGAAGCTCCTGGCTGATATCCACTTAAAGAATCAAAACGCAATTCCAATCATTAAAGATGTATTGGTTTTGGATTATGTTGAAAATAGGGGCGCTGCCTTTGGAACCTTTCAAGGTGGCTTTGTCTTCTTTGTATTTACATTTATTGTTTTAGCTGTGTTTATGTGTTTCTTTGCAATGAGAGTACCTTTAACTCAGAGAATGAAGCCTTTACGTATTTTACTTGTTTTTGTCTTAGCTGGAGCAATCGGTAACTTCATTGACCGTATCCGTCTTCGTTACGTAATTGATTTTATCTATTTTAAGTTGATTGATTTTCCAGTATTTAACGTGGCAGATATCTATGTAACAGTATCTATGATTTTACTTATTATTTTATGTTTGTTTTATTACAAGGAGGAAGATTTTGAGCAATTACTTCACCGTAAAGGATAATGAGGAAGGAAGAATCGATAAATTTTTATCTGAGATGCTTCCCGATTCCTCCCGATCTTTTCTTCAGAGACTAATAAAAGAGGGCTGTGTCCTTGTAAATGGCCACAGTATTAAGCCAAATTACCGCTTGGATTCTGGTGACACAGTAGAAGTGGAGTTTCCTGCAGCAAAAGAGGTTGAGATTTTGCCTGAAAATATTCCACTATCCATTCTCTATGAAGATAAAGATGTTATTGTGATTGATAAGCCCAAAAGTATGGTTGTCCATCCAGCACCTGGCCACAGCAGCGGAACTCTAGTGAACGCTCTTTTATACCACTGTAAAGACGAGCTTTCTGGTATAAATGGAGACATTCGTCCTGGAATTGTTCATCGTATTGACATGGATACAACAGGAGCACTCATTGTTTGTAAAAATGATTTCGCTCATAATTCTCTTTCCCAACAGTTAAAAGAGCATACGATACGGCGGGAATATGAAGCTATTGTATTTGGAAATATAAAGGAAGATGAAGGCACGATTGATTGTCCCATTGGCCGGGATACCAATGACCGAAAGAAGATGAGTACTCATGCCCGAGTAAGCAGGACCGCAATTACTCATTATAAGGTATTAAAAAGATTTGGGAATTATACTTATATTCGATGTATCTTAGAAACAGGACGAACCCATCAGATACGAGTTCATCTAAAAAGCATAGGACATCCACTTCTTGGAGACACCTTATATGGACCAAAAAAGAATCCTTTTCCCAAATTAATCGGTCAAACTCTCCATGCAAAAATATTGGGATTTGTTCATCCCCGTACGAAGGAATACATTGAAGTGATCAGTCCACTTCCTGAATATTTTATAAAATTGCTGGAAACTCTTTGATATTTCAGCTATAATAGTAACAAAGAAAAGGGGTGGTAGTATGAAAACAATTATTACAATAGGAAGACAGTTTGGCAGTGCAGGAAGAGAAATCGGCTACAAGGTGGCTGAGGATTTAGGGATTAAGCTCTATGATAAAGAGATGCTTGATCGCGCTGCAAAAGAAAGCGGAATTGCGGAAGAGCTATTCGAAACTCATGACGAAAAACCTACCAGCAGCTTTTTATATTCCTTAGTGATGGATACTTATTCTTTAGGGTATTCAACTGCATATTCTGATATGCCTATTAATTATAAAATTTTCCTTGCACAGTTTGATGCAATTAAGAAAATGGCTGCAGAAGAGCCTTGTATTTTAGTTGGCCGATGTGCAGATTATGCTTTAGCCGATAATGAAAACCTTCTCAGTGTTTATATCCATGCTTCAATTGAAGCCAGAACAAAGCGTATTGCTCGTATTTATAACCTGACCGAAGGTAAAGCAAAAGAAATGATTCATAAAACTGATAAAAAGCGAGCAAGCTATTACAACTATTATACCAATAAAAAATGGGGTGCTGCAGAAAGCTATCATGCATGTTTAAACAGCTCAGCACTTGGTATAAATGGTACCGTTGATGCAATCAAATACTTAATTGATGCAAAAGAAAATTGTAAGGATAAATCATTATAAAAAACAGCACATACCTTTATAGGTGTGTGCTGTTTCTTTGTCATCGTGTCCGAATAACACGTTGTGGCCAGCCTTTAATATCTCCATTTAAAATAGCTGTAAACATTCTTTGTTTTGCTCCTGGATTTTCTTTATTTAACTCTTTTACCAGGTTTTTCGCGTATTCACGTTTTGTATACCCATCAACAGGACAGCGGCTTTTTACAACTGGTAAATCATATTTATTTTTAAAACCAATTACGTCAGACTCTTCTACAAACATAATTGGACGAATTACAGTTAAATCCATTCGATCTAAATAGGTCATGGGTGAGAATGAATAAAATCTACCCTCATATAGAAGGGATAGTAACATGGTCTCTATAATATCATCTTTATGATGAGCGTAAGCTATTTTATTACACCCCATTTCTTTAATTGCTTGGTTCAAAGCACCTTTCCGCATTTTTGCACAAAGAGAGCAAGGATTCTTTTCCTTTCGATCCTCAAAAAGAATTTTGGCAATATCTGATTTTACGATTCTATATGGAATATTCATTTCCTCACACAATTTACTGACTTCTGTAAAGTCAGTATCCTTATATCCTAAATCAACTGTGATGGCACTGAGCTCAAACTTCTTTGGATAAAAGCGTTTTAATCCATGGAGCGCATACAGCAATGTAAGGGAATCTTTGCCTCCTGAGATGCCTACTGCAATGTGATCACCCTCCTGTATCATCTGATATTCATCAACTGCTTTTCTGGTATGACTTAATAATTCTTGTAACTTCATAAAAACCTCCTTAAAACAAATCCTTTATCAGTATAACATTTTCTCAGCAGATTGCTAGACATAGAGAAGATAAAACGGTATTATATTAGTGTAAATAAAAAAATGGGGGGATTTTAATGAGTGAATTAACAAACAAAAAAGATCAGGAAACTCTGGAAAAAATGCTAAAGTATATTGATCGTTTTTCTTTTTCCGAGGAAGATTTCTCATCTTTAAGGGCAAAATTAACACAAGATGCACTAATGGCACAAGAACAAGGAGTATCTCTTAAACAGTATTTAGGAAAAAGTGAGACCGAATATTGTGATCAGCTTGTAGAAGAGAAGAGAGGGTATAAAATACCGAAAGAAGAGAAAATTCTTTATATGATTAGTAATTTATTTTTAATTGTGGGGGCTATTGCAATGCTTTCTACCATTATCAATATCGTTTCTTTGTTTGCAATTTTGGGTGTGGATGCTATAGCAGTTTATCATACAACATTTGTAATTTTAATCTTAAAGAATGCCGTTTATATTCTGGCGGGGTATATGGGCAAAAAATATTCTGGTAATTACAAACGATTGCCTCATTGTATTTTGATGGGCGTGATTCTACTTATTTTGAACATTCTATTGCTTATTATACACTTTAGTAGTGCTTACATACTGAATTCTTCAGGAAGCCAGTATGCACTGAATACCGGTGTAAATATTTTCTGGCTTCTATTTGGAGTTGTATATTTAGTTATCGCCACACTATTATATAAAAAAGAAAAGAGCAGGAAGAATTAACCCTACTCTCTAAGTTTTACAGCAGATGCAGCCCGGCGGCGCCTTTCGTCGTCAAGGGCTGCATAATGCTTTCTCGTGGTATTTATGTCTTTATGACCTAAAACATCAGCAACCAGGTAAATATCTCCTGTTTCCTTGTATAACGCAGTTCCATAGGTGCTTCTTAGCTTATGGGGCGTTATTTTTTTATTTGGTGTTGCTTGTCTGGCATATTTCTTCACCATATTTTCAATAGCCTGGACACCCATTCTACTTTTTCTGGTTGATAAAAACAGAGCATCGTCATGGCCAGGAAGAGGAGTAGTATGCTTTCTCTGCCCATTTATATAGTTCAAAAGAGCCTTTTCAACCTCCTCACCAAAGTAGACAACCATCTGGTTTCCACCTTTTCTTGTTACGGTAATTCCATTATTTTTAAAATCAACATCTTTAATATTTAATCCAACACATTCTGAGACACGAATACCTGTTCCCAATAACAGAATTAGAATAGCCAAATCACGTTCTTTTGTTTTTTCATAATAATTAAGCGCTTGTCCCGACAATTTGGATCCAGCACTTTCTACAAAGTCCAAAAGCTCAACCACCTCATCTGCATCCAAACGAATAATGGCTTTTTCATGTAGTTTTGGCATATCTACCAGAACAGTTGGATTTGTTTTTATCATTTCACGTTTGAAATAATAAGCGTAAAAAGAACGTAAAGAGGACATTTTCCTTGCCAGACCACGTTCCTTATTCGTCTGTAAATCTTGTTTATCGTCGGTATAAACTTTAAGATATTCCATATATTCTTCAATATCGACAGCCTCAATACGATCTAAATCTGTATATTTAAATTGATTCAATTCATAGTTTCGATAGACTGGATTAACCTCTGTTAAGAAACGAAAGAACACCCGGATATCATATGCATAATTAATTCTTGTATTAGATGATGTGGTTGGCTCAATTGCCCGAAAGTAATCCTTTGCAAATGGTGGCAAACTAGAAAGAACCTCTCGAAGCCGTAATGTGTTTTTAATATCAATTTCTTCATGATATGTTTTGTTTTTATCTGCCATATATAAAACCTCCTAATCACATGGTAATTCTATTTTATCACCTTTTTATACGTATGTCTATTGGTAAAATCTGTATTTGTAGTATAGATTGTATTCTGCAGATATGTCTTTCCCAATACAATACCCTTTAAAACCGTCATTTTAAGACGGTTGATTTTGTGACATTTTACGAAGTTCATTCTCTATTCTTCTGATTTTATATCTATCCAAGATGCTTTTACTTTGCTTTCCATATAATGCAAATAATTCGTTTCTTAAGCGGTCTTTTTTTTTGCCAATACTTTTTACTTGCTTGTTTCTTTTCGTATGATTCACCCATATAATCACGTTGTAATATTCCCATCAAATTGCCCCCTTTGTATTATTCCTAAAGTTGTGGTATTTTACCATATCTAATAGCTTGTAATATCACAATCATAAAATATAATACAACCGTAATAATGATTATTTTATATAAAGTACTTGTCTTCACAAACTTTTTATATAAGTTCAAAACATATTTTTTCAAACCAAAAGGAACGCCCTTTTCTTTTTTGCGTTTTTTTACTATTTTATCAAGTTCTTTATCCAACTTTGATTTCTTTTTCATTTATAAAGCCCCCTTTGGCCATTAATATCTATTTAAAAACCGCCCTATATTAAGCGGTTTTTCTTCTATTTCATATTTTTATTTGCACGCTTGTAAAGATACATTCGTTCGTCTGCAAGTCTTAAAAGTTCTGATGCATCACGTTTTTCATTTTTTTTAATTTTAACAATACCAAAACTTAAACTGAATGGATATTTAGATGATTTATTTCGTGTTTTACTCCCAAGCTTCTTTCGCAAATTGATTAGCTGCGTTTCAATCAGTGTTGGATCCTTTTCATCAATTAAAAGCATAAATTCATCTCCACCCAGACGGCAAACTAATACCTCCGAATATTTGCTGGCCAAACCACTTAATAATTTAGCTGCAGTAATGATGTAATAATCTCCTTCATTATGACCAAAAGTATCATTAATATATTTCAAATTATCCAAATCAATAAAGCAGAGGCAAAATTCTCTTCTTTCTGCGAGCCACTGCTGATATATCATCATACCGCGATGTCGATTATCCAATCGTGTAAGCTCATCAAAATAGGCATAATTTTCCAACTGCTCTTTCTCTGCAAGCTCTTTACTTACATCAGAGAAAACAAAAGTAGTTGCTTTCTCCTCATCCCATTGGATATTGTATGTATTGATCTCTAAATATCGTTTTCCAGTCCTGCTATTTACTATGCTTAACTGCTTATTGTGATAATTTGGATTCTCCTGTGCAAGATAATCAAGAATCAATTTTTCAACCTCTAATTCAACGATTTTATCGCTGTCCATAGCCAAAAGGGCTGACTGATTATAATGCATATACTCTTTTGTTTTATTATTGACCACAATAATCCAATCTGGCAACCCAGCACCCATGGCTTCTAATAATTTATTATTTTGTTCCAACGCTGCAGTTTTTCTTTGGCTTTCTTCGATTTTAGCAACTAATTCTTTCTGCCGGTGATCTAACTGCTGAATCATTGTGTTAAATGCTTCTGCAAACTCACCCATAAAATTTATTTTTTGACCATAATCCCCTTTGGCCACTTGTTGAGACTGCCACGTAATATGACGCAAGGATGCCTGAAGGGCTTTAAGAGGTGCCGCCAACTCATTCTCACGAGAAGGAGGTTCCAGACTCAAATTCCCTTTTGCCAAAGCGTTTGCAAAATCCCGTTGCTCATTTATACACTCTCCGAAATACAACAGTCCTTGCCCTAAATGTTGGAAATCCTCTCCCAATTCTGCTAAATCCAAATGGGCTTCTTTAGGGTTATACATTAAGTTCTTCAAATATTCAAAAAGAATATCTGTATCATTTACCATTTTATTACCTCTTCTCAACCAAATATTTATTCTTGAATTGCACCGGTAAAACGGCAAACCCGATCTCCATTAGCCCAACAATCAACTTCTTTAACTTCATATTTCTTATTTGTATATGCATAAAGAATCCCCGAAATAAATCCTTCATCATAAGTACATACATTTTCATTCGATACAGGTATTCCACTACAATCTAAGTCCTCACCAACTGTTAAAATCAAATCCCCTGTTTCTTTGTCATATGCTTCCATTCTTAATATTCCAATCTTTAAATCCTCAAGCGCTTTCTGAAGGTCGGCTACAAAGGCATCAAAATCAACATTTAAATCCAATGTATTCTTTGCAAATTCAACCCCTGCTAAATGACCTGCCTTGCGAAAATAAATATTGGCCTGCTCCTCTCCTAAATCCTTCGACAAAGCATCGAGCATCGTATATTGCATAAGGCGATAGACCAGCACTGGCATATCCTCCCCTAACTCACCTCTGCCTTCTTTGATATCACCTAAATTCTCCCAACAAAATTTACTGTGTTTTGTACCACTCTTAAAAATATTTTCCATATTTTACTTCCCCCGTTTAATTTTAATCAATCATATATATTATAGTGCAATAAAAGCGTTTTAACAAATAAAAACTCACGATACGAAAATTATCGGGAGTTTTTATTTGTTTATCTATCATATTACATAAACTTTTCGTTCAATCTCTATTTATTGAAAAAAATTACATATAATTAGTATTACCATTAAAACTATTAAAGTTATCGCAATCTTATAAAGTCCTTTTTTATCTTCTCCACTCATCATTTTCCTCCGATTTCTTCACTGATTACTTTTCTGCTATTGTTTACCATTATGTGGTTATATAGTGAAGAATCCTTATAAAAAATTATGAAGATATACTTAAGAATTTGAATTGGGACAATGTGATAAGCATTGTCCCAGGGTGAGTTGTATATATGATCAGTGCGAACACTGTATCATAGCATTTATTCTCCGTAATAAGATACGGTCAAGTAATTTTCATAATGTATTGTATCAGAATCAAGTTGATTTAATTGCTTAATCTCATTTATATAATCTCTAATATCAGCATCACCTTTATGCTTTTGAGCTAAATCCCACAAGGTATCGCCCGCCTCAATTTCTACACTCTTATAATATTTTTTCAAGGCATTTTCAGAGCCTTTTGCAGTAATTTGACTGCCATAAACTATGTTTAAAGTACCAACTAAGGCAAGAGATATAACCACCGCCGTAAATTTCTTAATATACATTTCTCTTTTTCTCTTTTTACTTTTCATTGTAAATTCCCCCGACATCAATATATCAAACATTTGTTCTGGTATTAGAATATCAAAAGAACAAATGTTTGTCAATGCTTTTTTCGAACTTTTGTTTGCCTATCTCATTTTTTTGTGATAGAATAAAGAAAAAGTTTGAGAGGTGGATTTGATGAGTAAAGGGAAAATCGGGTCTTTGACACCTTATTTGCATTCCACCCTCGTAAAAGCCTTAAGTGGCTTT
>NZ_JAMXOD010000040.1 GCF_024721305.1 Aequitasia blattaphilus
CAACAACATTTTAGCAGTTTTGTGTTATAAGTGCATTTTTTATAAAGAAAATGCTGGCGCAGATGATTTTATAAATCATCCACCCCAACATTTAGTATAGAGCCATTTTATTTTCGTGTGTATAATAAGTTGAGTAAGGACTTAAAGGTTCCATTTAAAATAGAAGGAGGGAATAGAATTGATGATACTCCGGTGCACAAGGCAATTAGAGAAGCATTGGCAAATTGCTTGATTAATGCAGACTACTATGGTCGTTGTGGTATTGTAATAAAAAAGGAACGAGATTGTATCATTATGGAAAACCCAGGAGATGTTCGTACCGGTAAGGATCAGATGTTACGAGGTGGCATATCTGATCCACGTAATAAAGCATTAATGAAAATGTTTAATATGATTAATGTGGGAGAAAGAGCAGGAAGTGGAGTACCGGATATTTATTCCACAGGGGAGCAAGAAGGATGGGAGGTTCCGGTGATTAAGGAAGAATATGGACCGAATCGAACAATTTTGACACTTTCGTTTAAAGAAAAACAAGCGATAAAAACAAGCGATAGAAAACAAGCGATAAAAACAGGTGATAAAAAGAAACGCGCTAAAACAAAGGAAAATCAAGAAAAAATAATTTTATATTTAAAAGAAAAAGAGTTGTTGAAAACAAGCGATATATCTGAAGTTCTTGGGTTAAGTGTAGCGCGAACAAGGGCAATTCTTAATAACATGGTTAAGGAAGGGCTGCTGGAAGCAATAGGAAGCAATAAAAAGAGAGTTTACAGAAAAAATAAGAAAGACGACAAAAAAGTGGAGTAGCTGACGATAAAACTGGAGAACTTTTCCATTGAGAGCGGTAGTTTACGGAGTTGCCTAGTTCCAGACAACTCCATAAACTCTTTGAAAATATTATTTTAGATTTGGATTATTATAGCCAATAATGCTGTTAAAGCTTTGAGAGAGTTCCTCATCACTGGGAACATAGTCGGTCATTTCGCCATTATGGAATTTCTCATAAGCTTTCATATCAAAATATCCGGTACCGGTAAGACCAAATAGAATGGTTTTTTCTTCGCCTGTTTCTTTGCATTTGAGAGCTTCATCGATAGCTCCTTTAATTGCATGGGCACTTTCCGGTGCAGGAAGGGTACCTTCCACTCTGGCAAATAATTCGGCAGCTTCAAATACTTCGGTCTGTCCAACGGATCTTGCTTCAATTAGTTTATCTTCAAATAGCTGTGAAAGAACACTGTTCATGCCATGGTATCGTAATCCACCAGCATGGTTTGGAGAAGGCATAAATCCACTTCCAAGGGTATACATTTTTGACAAAGGACATACTTTCCCAGTATCACAGAAATCATAGGCATAGACACCCCGCGTGATGGAAGGACAAGACGCAGGTTCAATTGCTATGAATTGATAATCTTTTTCGCCTCTTAGCTTCTCACGTATAAAAGGCGCCATTAAGCCACCTAGATTGGAACCGCCGCCTGCGCATCCGATAATAATATCTGGGCGAATATCGTATTTATCCATTGCCGCCTTTGCTTCCAGCCCGATAATAGACTGATGCAAAAGAACTTGATTGAGCACGCTTCCAAGTACATACTTGTAACCATCTTTTCCGAGAGCCACTTCGACTGCCTCGGAAATTGCACAGCCAAGGCTTCCGCCTGTACCGGGATGTTCTGCTAAAATTTTACGTCCAACTTCAGTAAATTCAGAAGGAGAAGGAGTGACACTTGCCCCATATGTTTTCATGACTTCACGGCGGAAAGGTTTTTGCTCATAAGATACTTTGACCATATATACTTGGCAATCAAGGTCAAAGTAGGAACATGCCATGGAAAGAGCAGTACCCCATTGACCGGCTCCGGTTTCAGTGGTAACACCTTTTAATCCCTGCTTTTTCGCATAGTAAGCCTGTGCAATTGCAGAATTAAGTTTGTGGCTTCCGCTGGTGTTATTTCCTTCAAATTTATAGTAAATCTTTGCCGGTGTTTGAAGCTTTTCCTCTAAGAAGTATGCACGAACCAAAGGTGCTGGGCGGTACATTTTATAAAAGCTTGTGATCTCTTCTGGAATATCAATAAAGGCAGTCGTATCATCTAATTCCTGCTTAACCAGTTCGTCGCAGAACACAACACCTAACTCTTCTTTTGTCATTGGTTTTAAGGTGGCAGGATTTAGAAGTGGTGCTGGTTTATTCTTCATATCAGAACGGATATTATACCATTGCTTTGGTAATTCACTTTCTTCTAAATAGATTTTGTAGGGAATTTCATTCTTGTTCATCATCTTCTTCCTTTCATTTTGCACGGTTTTGCAAGGGGTTTTAGGTAATAAAAAATCACCCTGTATCCTTGCTGTATTAACTGCAGGGACAAGAGTAATTACTCCTGCGGTACCACCCGGCTTGATGTTTCCATCCACTCATCAAAAATAACCTCCGAAAGTCCATTCACTGTGATATTCCTGCTGCAATCCCACCATATGCAGCTCTCTGAGAAGGAAACTTTTCACAGATACTATTCTTCTTCAACGGTTAAAATGACTTTATCACAACAGAGTGTCCGTGTCAACAGTTTGCAGAAGTATTGTTTAAAAGCTTTCGATAGCTAATGTCAATGGAAAAAGCGCCTAATGGTGCAGTTAACAGTATAGCAATAACGGCAACGGTTAAAATAATATTTCCAGAGGGAAGTCCCATAGAAAGGGGGATTCCGCCAATAGCAGCCTGTACAGTGGCTTTTGGTGTGTAAGCAATCATACAGAAGATTCGCTCCTTTTTTGTAAGCTCTGTCTTGATTAGGCAGAGGTATACACCAAGCATTCGAAAAATAAGAACCCCCAGAATTAGAAGGAAAGGCATGAATCCGGCAGAAAAGGCATAGTTAATATCAACGGTTGCACCGACTAAAACAAAAAGAAGGATTTCAGATGCTACCCATAACTTATTAAACTTGGAGGACAGGCGCACTGCCAAAGGAGCTCTTTTTTTCTGTGCTACGATTCCCAATACCATAACGGCAATTAAAGAAGCAAATGGAATTACATTTGCAAGAGTGTCCTCAAGAGTAACAAAAAGAAAGGATACGCAAAGTAATATGATTACTTTGACAGTGTCTCTGATGTGAAAGCGTGTAAAAAGGCCGATTAGTATGAACCCGACGAATGCTCCAAGGGCAATTCCAATTCCAATGGAGAGAGGGATATTAAGGAAACTTTTTAGAGAAAGGGATTCTCCTTGTGCTAATCCAGTAAAAGCAGTGAAAAGAACAATGACAAAGACATCATCCACGGAGGCTCCGGCTAAAATTAATTGAGGGATACTATGAGCCTTTCCATAGCCCTCTTCCATAAGTTTTAACATTTTAGGAACGATAACTGCAGGTGAAACAGCACCGACTACAGCACCCATGATGGCAGCGTCCAGAATGCTGATACCCAGGAGACGTGGTGCCAGCACCACCATTCCAAGAATCTCAAAACAAGCCGGAAGAAAGCACATCAGCAGAGCAGGTCTCCCAACTTTCTTTAAATCATTTAAATTAAGGGAAAGACCGGCTCGGATTAGAATGATAATTAAGGCAATTCTTCTGAGCTCAGCAGAAATAGAAAGGATGGATGGGTCAATGAGATTAAAAACGTAGGGTCCCAAAAGAATACCGGTAAATAGCATTCCAAGCAGACTGGGAAGCTGCATTTTCATACAAAGCCATCCCATAAACATTCCAAACAGTAAAATTGCAGCAAGACTGAATAACATAATATTTCCTCCTAAAATAAAAAAGCTGATGGTTTCTGCGCAATTGGCAGAAGTCATCAGCTAAAAATAGCGGTTTTAGTTAAAACTAAGGGAGAACCTCATTCCCTGTCACTTAGTATAGAGAGTAAGTGTGTCTTTGTCAATATTACAATTTTAAATTTTTCAGCATATCTCCTAATGAGGTGGAAGATTCCTCGGTCTTTTGAGTCTTTAAATATTTTTGTACATCCTTTTTCGTAACACCGGCACCTTCTTTTTCCCGACGAGTCTTAAATGCTTCTAATTTTTCTTTATGTCCGCAGGAGCAAACGAAGGTTTCGGAATCTCCTTTTTTAATTAATTCCATTTTTTTATGACAATTTGGACACCGGGCATTGGTGATTTTTGCAATGGTTTCCCGATAGCCACATTCTCTGTCCTGGCAAACCAGCATCCTTGCGTTTTTCCCATTTACAGACAGCATCTTCTTGCCACAGCGAGGGCAAGGTGTATTGGTTAGATTGTCATGCTTGAATTTTCCATCAGCTCTTTTGATTTCTTGAATCAGCTCTTTTGTGTAAGATTCAATACCATCAATAAAGGGCTTTTCTTTCTTTTTTCCCTTCCCAATATTCGTAAGCTCCATTTCCCAGTTTGCAGTTAATTCGGGACTCTTTAAATCCTTTGGAACCAGCTCTAATAATTGCTTGCCCTTGGAGGTGATATGGATTTCTTTTCCCTTTTTTTCCATAAGGAAGCTGGAGAAAAGCTTTTCGATAATGTCAGCACGGGTTGCTACTGTACCAAGACCACCAGTTTCCCGTAAAGTATTTTTCTGAGTTTGGTCGCCCTCCATAAACTGGAGTGGATTTTCCATGGCAGCAATGAGGGTACCTTCTGTGAAACGAGGAGGAGGAGTGGTCTTTTTGCTGTTGATTACAACTTTTGCAATGAGAATTTCTTCACCCTTTTTTAGGTCAGGCAGAGTCTGCTCTTTTAAGGAGTCTTCCTCTATGGAATCTTCTTGATAAGAGTAAACACTTTTCCATCCTTCGCTTTTTACCAGTTTTCCTTTTGCCACAAATTCTTCTTCTTTAAACGTGGCAGTAATCTGTCTTTGCTCATACTCATATGGTGGATAAAAGACGCTTAGGAAGCGGCGTAAGACTAGGTCGTATACTTTCTTTTCTTCCTGAGTCATATTGCTTAGATTGACAAATTCCTCTGTAGGTATAATTGCATGATGATCACTCACCTTGCCATCATTTATAAAGGAAGAATTGGTTTTAATACCATTTCTTAATATATTGCTGACAAGAGGTTTGTAGGAACCGCCACCAGAAGCCTTCAAACGGTCTGGTAATGTAGAGATAATATCTTTTCCAAGATATTTAGAATCCGTTCTTGGATAGGTCAATACTTTATGGTTTTCGTACAAGCGTTGAGCAATATTTAAGGTTTCCTTTGGAGAGAAGCCAAATCTTGAATTGGCATCTCTTTGTAACGTAGTTAAATCGTATAGTCCTGGAGCAAAGCTCTTTTTTAAGGAGGTGGTTACATCTGTGATTTTAAGGGTATTTCCCTTTAGGTCCTTTGAAAGTGCATCCAGGTATTCCTTGCTAAAGGAACGATAGCTTTTATTTTTGCGGTTTCGCCAAGTGAAATCAACCTGCTTTCCGGAGCAGGTGAGACCAAAATAATCCTGTGGTTTAAAGCTTCGTATCTCTTCTTCCCGCTTCATAATCATGGCAAGGGTAGGGGTTTGTACTCTTCCGCAGGAGAGCTGGGCATTATATTTACAGGTAAGGGCTCTGGTTGCATTGATACCAACAAGCCAATCCGATTTTGCACGGCCAGTCGCTGCATGATAAAGATTTTCGTATTCCTTTCCATCTTTTAAGTGGGAAAAGCCTTCACGAATAGCTTTATCAGTTACCGAGGAAATCCAAAGACGTTTGATATTCTTTTTACAATTGGACTTCTCCAAAATCCAACGGGCAACAAGCTCTCCTTCCCGTCCGGCATCGGTTGCGATAATAATGTCTTTTACATCTTTTCGGAAAAGCTGGTTCTTGACCAGGCTATATTGTTTTGAGGTTTGGGGGATTACAACTAATTCCCATTTTTTCGGGAGCATCGGTAAATCTTCCATCTTCCAGGTTTTATATTTTGTGTCATATTTTTCGGGATCAGCAAGAGTTACAAGATGACCGAGAGCCCAAGTGACAATGTAAGTATTTCCTTCGAATGCACCAGGCAATTTTTTGCTGCAATGAAGTACTCTTGCAATGTCTCTGGCAACGGAAGGCTTTTCTGCTATAACAACTGATTTCATGTTTTTTCTCCTATTTCTCGTATAGAATCAACGATAGCGAAAAAGCCCGAAAAAGTCAATGGAAAATGATGAAAAAGGCTTGCATTTCCTTTGGAACCATGATATTATATCAAAGTTGCTTATTGATAGTGACACAGCTTATGGCTCCTTGGTCAAGAGGTTAAGACATCGCCCTTTCACGGCGGTAACACGGGTTCGATTCCCGTAGGAGTCATTGCACGTAAGGGATTAAAGAACAATCGCTAAGTGTTGTGACATGTATCCCACGTAAGCGATTAAAGAACAATCGCTAAGTGCTCATAACGAGGCGCAGTAGCCAAGTGGTAAGGCATAGGTCTGCAACACCTTGATTCACGAGTTCAAATCTCGTCTGCGCCTTAAAAAGCCAGGAACTTTATGTTCCTGGTTTTTTTTGTGAAAGCTTTAGCCCCACATAAGCGGTAAAGCAGGTGTTATCCCATTCAAAAAACAAATCTCCGCCATGTTCGGCAATCACCTCTGTTACACTTCTCAAACCTAATCCGCCGTTTGCTCTTTTGCTGTAGGGGATTCCACCTTCGTGGGAAATGTTGCCGTCAAAGTGATTCTTTACCATAAAGAGAAGCTGGTTTCGTGTGTTTTGTGTTTCCAGCCAAATGGTGGATTGTCGAGGCAGTTTTTCACAGGCGTTTACGGCATTTTCTAAAAGGTTACCGAGGATAATACACAATTCATAGTCGGGAACACCGAGCTCTTTCGGTATATTCATTTTCACTTCAAACTGTATATTCAATTTTTTACACCGTTGGGAGTATTCGGCTATGAGAGCATTGATGACATGGTTGGTGCAAAAATTTTGCAGCTCATAGCCAGATAATTTCTGTTCAATATCGGTGAGATATTCCTTTGCTCCCGTATTATCACCTGCCTGAATCATTTTTTGGATGGCGTTGAGATGATATTTGTAGTCATGGCGTAAAACGCGAAGGCGCTCATACATTTCATCCATTTTCTGGTAGTGATCCCGTCCGGTGGATATAATACTTTGAGCAAACTCTGCATCGTATTTATACCGGGCTTTTTCATGGGTGCTTAAAATGGCGGTTATAATCAGTGCAAAGCATCCAAACATCACAGTGGGCAAAAGAAGAAAATAGGGATTTGACTGAAGAGAAACCGGATGCCAGATAATTCCCTGTGAAAAGTAGGCATAGCCCAATACAATCAGCATCAGTATTGTGAGAACCATATAAACAGTCCATTCTGCAGTGTGGACGTATAGAAAGAGCTTGTTGCAGATTTTTCGGCCATAGCGCCAGGATAATGTGCCACAGATAAGAAAGAGCACAAATGTCACGGAAAAGAGAAGGTAAAAGTAACCGTTACTCTCATATGGATAAAAGCTTTCTGCAAGAAAAGATGCCATTACATAGAGATACAAGGTGATATAAAATATCCCGAAGAAGATAAAGGACTTGGCAAAAAAGTGTCCGTTGCTGAAAGCATAAAAAAACACAAACCATAACACAGAAACAGGGATGTGCTCAAAAATAGCAGCCGTGGCAGGGTGGAGATAGACAACCAAGTTGAAAATTAAAAGTGCAGTGCCAGATAAGAGCATAGGAAGCTGGCGCTTCTGCTTTGCACCGAAGCAAAAAATACCATTTAAAATATTGAGGAAAAGAATCATATAATTGATTACAAAATAAATGGGCTGTACATTCATTATTTTTCACCTCCGAATTTCCATTGATAAAATTTGCTTCGCGTATTCTTATAACTTCGAGGAATGGGTATCTGATTACCATTATGGGTGATAATTTCACGCTCGGAAATTTCAGCAATATCCTGCATATTGACCACGTAGGAGCGGTGGCATTGAATGAACCTGGAATCACTAAGCAGCTGGGTGGCAACCTGAGAAAAGGTAGCGTTCATACAAACCTCGCTGCCATCGGTCATGCGAAAATAAACCTTATGTAGCATCACCTCTATATAGGAAATATTACGATACAAAAGTATCTTTGTTGTCTTTCCTGACTGAACCGTAATTGACGCCTGATCATCAGAATCTTTGTTTTGTTCCAGCCTTTTCAGCAGAGTACTGATGTTTTCTATACTGGGTGGCTTTAGCAGATAGGAAAAAGCATCCACGGTATAAGTTTCAGGGCCATAATCCTTGGAGGAGGACAGAAACACAATTTTTCCGGTATAGCCCTCTTTCCGCAGGGCAGATGCAAGAGAAATACCATCCATTTCCGGCATGACTATATCCAGAAAACAGCAATCGACTACGGCGCCGTTACGGATGAAGTTCAGTGCATCATTGGCAGAGAGAAACGAATGGATATGTACTTGAAAGCCAGAAGCTTGCAACAGATTGTTAAGCTGGGCAGCATCCAATTGTAAGTCGTCACAGATTAGTATGTTCATTTGGAAACCTCCTTACTCATATTTTACCACAGTCTCCGTATTCTGTTCTATGGTATTTAGGGGCGATTTTTGTCATTTCGTGCAGAAAAAGTGGTCATTCGTGCAAGTTACTTGTTTTCGATGGGGTATTCCTACTATAATTGTTAAGTCTAGAGCACGTATAGAATGGAGGAGCAGGAATGATAAGAACAGTCAAAAAAAGAGTGTTGACGCTGTTAATGGCAACGGCAATGATTGCGGGAGTATGTATGAGCGATACTTTTGCAGAAACAACACAAGCAGCAGTAGGAATAGAACCAGTGACAAGCAGTGGGATTTCCTATACTATCAACGAAACGGTAATCGGCTTTGGCGGACATGAGTGGTGGGTGATTGGAGACAGCAGCAATGGTGTAAAGTCGGGTGGAGATACACAGCTTACCTTATGGAGTAAGAACCATGATTTTGGTTTTAATGAGTTTAACCCAATGAACATGGTGAATACATATGAGGGTAGTACTTTACAGAGCACAATGAATGCCTTACCCATTGGAACAGGTCTTGAACCTGGCATGATTCAAACAAGAGCAACACTGGACGGAATAAAGGGAGCGACCCCAACTAACCAGAAATTTTGGCCACTTTCACTGGATGAATGGAGGACTGTTGGAAACAGTACCGTGCGTTCATATGACCTCACTTTTTGGCTGCGTTCGCCCTATTCTGCGTTTACGCCTGAGGCCTACGTCGGCAGTCCCGGCGGCGCTTCTACGTACAACCTTGAGGTCGACTACATTTTCGCCCCGCGCCCCGCTTTCTATTTAAATCTGCCATCTGTTCTCTTCACATCTGATGCCAAGGGAGAGGGCATGAAATCGGAGCCGGTAGGGAGCACATCTTTGGAGACGGTACAAACACCATCGAGTGCCATTAAGATGACGGTGGAGGATAATACGAATCTGTCACTTTCAACAACTACGACCAATATTGCCGCTTATCCAGGTGATACCGTGAGTTTTCAATACAATGGTGCCAGAGGTGGAGGGAGCAGAAGCGTTTCCCTGATAATTTGTGATAAGACAAGTGGGAATATCTTATTTTATGGACGGCCAGTAGATTTGAGTGGTGGGGATGCTTCGGGAACGGCAGAATTCACAATTCCAGCAGATATGGAAGTTGGGGACTATCAACTAAAAGTATTTAATGAAGAGGTAAATGGTGAAAATTGCACGGACT
>NZ_JAMXOD010000041.1 GCF_024721305.1 Aequitasia blattaphilus
ATACCACAATTCCTATTGCAAGACCTAATAACATTCTCTCTCCACTCAGTCCGTTAACCATAAACTCATCCTCTCTTCCTTCCTTTACATAAACACTTCAACTGCTTCCTTTAGTGTCGTATCATCTCCTACATTTCCCGGGAAAATCACATATGGAATTGTTGGAAACTTACTTTCCTTTCCTGTCTGCCATACTGGAATTCCAGGCTTAATTTGACCTAGCACATTGGCTTGTTCTACTCTTAAAGCTTTTGTTCCAACATCACTGGAGGTAATTCCACCCTTGGCGATAATAAAACTTGGCTCCACCTGCAGCCTGCCTACCAAAGATTGCACTGCATCAGATATCTTTACAGAAAGCAGTAATTCGTCTTCCTTATCTCCTGTATCTGCAGTAATCTGGCGGCGGCTGGTATAGCAGCATACGGTTTTTCCTGTCTGAATACACTCCTCTTCCAGTTTCAGGCAGCGTTCCACTTCTTCCTTAAATGCCTCATCATTTTTTACCAGTGTTGCATCCAGTTCGATAAATACCAGATCTTTTAGCTCTCTTAAATGTTCTACTTGCTTCGTTGTTTTCTCTGTGTGAGAACCTACTACAATGATTCCACCATTTTTACTTTCTTTTACAACCATCTGCTCTCTTGTGAGAAGAGGTTGGTCTGAAATTCCTCCCATTACTTTTACAATGGCTGCTGCGGTGCGGAACAGGAAGGTCTTCCCCTTTGCCATTGCCCGATACAGTGCCACACAGAATACTTTTATATCCTCATAATCCACAGCATTCACAACAACCTTTTGAAATTCTGAAACCGCCATCAGCTGCCCTTCAATCTTATCAATGTTCCCATCATGAATATCCTCAAGAGTGATGCAAACTACTTCCTCTTTCCGAAATCTTCCTTGGGTCTTTTCCTCCACATATTCTGGCATAGTAGCTCCTTGATAACCGAAGGTTTTATCTTTTGCGAACTCCGTTTCGTTTGCCGGAACCAGCTCGTCTCCATATTTTACATAATGGATATTCTCAATGGTAAAGCGTCCTCCTTCCTTAAAAAATGGGCATAAAATTTCTCCGTCAACAGGCTTCCCTGTATATTCTTCATATTGCTTTTTTAAAAGCTCTGTTTCCAATGGATAATGTCCTCTAAGTGTGGAGTCACTTCGACTGATAAAAATGTATTCCTGACCCATTTCTTTCGCTACTTCTTCCACCACCTGAGCAATTTCCTGATGAGTTTTTGTTGTTTGCTCTGCCGTCATACCTCTTGAATTCGTCATAATGTAAAACAATTTCTGCTCTTCCATAAAAGCTTTTTTGATGCTTTCCTTTTTCCAGTTCGTAAACACAGATATATCATGAACCGTTTGAACTCCAGTAGGATCATCATCCAACACCACAATCTTTTTCTCATTCATTCTGATTTCTTCTTTTAAAAGCTCATCAATATACTCTGTATCAATTTTTTTATATTGGTTTAAAATCTCTGCACTTATTGCCATTACTCCTTCTCCTTTACCTCTACATCTGCCAGCTTCTCAAAGTATTGAATGATTCCACCGTGATCATCTTCCATATGTCCATGTATTTTCATCGTTTGTAAGATCTCAAATAGCTGAGCTGTGTAAGGAATCGGAACATCAATGCTATGTGCTGTATTAACAACATTTTTAATATCCTTGTGATTAATACGGATCGGACCTCCTGGTTGAAAGTTGCGTTTTACAATGAGTGGGATTTTTGCATCTAAGACTGCACTTCCCGCCAATCCTCCGCGAATCGCCTCATACACCTTAACCGGGTCTGCTCCTGCCTTTGCTGCCAAGACAAATGCTTCCGAAACCACTGCAATTGTATTGTTTACAATCACCTGATTTGCAAGCTTTGTAACGCTTCCGCTTCCAGACTCTCCAATTAATAGTGCCGAAGACCCTAAAATATCGAAGTATTTTTTTAAAGCTTCAAAGTCCTCTTCTTTTCCTCCTGCCATAATAGCCAAAGTCCCATTGATTGCTCCTGGCTCTCCACCAGACACAGGAGCATCTACGAACCCTACTCCCATTTCTTTGAGCTTATCAAAGCACTCCTTTGACTCAACCGGTGTCACTGAACTCATGTCACAAACAATGCTTCCTGCTGTTATGGTAGAAGCGACTCCCTCTGCTCCAAACAAGATTTCTTTGACAATGTCTCCGTTTGGAACAATTGTAAATATCACCTTGCATTGACTTCCAATCTCTGCATAAGATCCAGCCTTTCCTCCTGCTGCCACCACTTCGTTTACTGCTTCCTGATTTAAATCAGAGACAATAAGTTCTACTCCAGCCTTTCGTAAGTTCTTTGCCATAGGTCTTCCCATGATTCCAAGTCCAATAAATCCTACTTTCATATCTTTTCTCCTTTTCATTTTCTTTATTTTGATGGTTCCTTCTGTTTATTTTTCTTAGATTTATCTTACTGCATACCGGTATACCGGTCAATCCTCAAAATTTTTTTCTCTCTTTTCGCCAGATAATTCGTCTTATTTTTGTGCACTTTCTCTAAATTGACAAATATTTATCGATATTTTCTTAACAATTCCTACAATCCCAGTCAGGACCCGTATTTCTTGTTCATATTGACCCCTGGGGCCTAAATGTTGTATGATGGCTTTACACTTAGGAAAGAGAGATTTATATATGATTTCATTGAGCGAACAGGCTTATGAACACCTGAAAAATATGATTGTTCACAACAAATTAAATTATGGGGAGATTTATTCGGAAACCAAGCTGGCAAAAGAAATCGGCATATCCAGAACCCCTTTCCGTGATGCAATTCATCACCTTGTACAGGAAGGTTATATTGATATTATTCCCAGCAAAGGCTTTCAGCTTCATCAGCTTACAAAGCAAGATGTCATTGAAACCTTTCAAGTTCGCTCTGCACTTGAATGTTTCTGTACCGTGGAGATTGCCAAGGACTATCAAAGTGAAAGAAGCAAAACTGTATTTGAAAATCTAAGTTTTTGTCTGGAAAAGATGCGTGAGATTATGAATTCCTCTAGATCGATTGAGGACTTTTGTAAATATGACTTTCAGTTTCATACTGAAATTATAGATTATTTAGAGAACAACCAATTTACAACAGTTTATGGCGGATTTCTATATCGTATGAAGAGACTTGCTGCCCTTTCTCTTTCTCATGAGCGGCGTATGGAGGAGGCTTGTAAAGAGCATCAAGCTATTTTAGATACAATGCGTAGTGGGAATACGAAGAATATCTATGAAATTACTATGACTCATATGGATATACCCAAGTGGAGTAATCTTGCGGATTTATAATGCTGGAGATCAAATTATCTCCAGCCCATATAAAGGTACATTTATCATCCCTTCCTCTTTCTTATAGTCCGCCATTGAGGCTCTTATAGAAATAGGTGGATTGAATTTATCCCGATATGTTTTCAGGCTCTTTGCCTGCAAATTAACTTCCGCTTTTACTTCCAATGGAATGATATTATCCCCATCATCTAGCAAAAAATCAATTTCTGCATTTCCTCGATTATTGGTCCAATAGTATGTTCCGATATCTGCTTTTGTCTTTAGTTGTTGTAAAACGTATTGCTCTGTAAGCGCTCCTTTAAATTCGGAAAATAGTTCATTTCCCTCAAGCAATGTCTTCTTATTCAGACAAATCATGCAGGAAAGTAAACCTACATCAGCTACAAACAACTTAAAGGCTTTTAAATCTTCATATGCTTTCAGGGGCAAATGAGGAGTGGTTACCCGATGTACCTTGTGTACAAGCCCACAATCAATCAACCAAAGTATCGCCATCTCATATTCTTTGGCTCGTGCCCCTTCTTTAACTAATCCATAGATAAATTTTTTATTCTCTTTCGCCAATTGTGCAGGAATGCTATTCCAAAGCATGCGTATCTTCGGAACAATTTCCAGTGGAGCATGTTTTGAAAAATCTTGCTCATACGCCATAAGTATCCTTTGCTGAATTTCACGCACCTCATTAAAATCTCTCTTTTTCGAAAAATTCAACACAGCCTCCGGCATACCTCCCACATAGTAATAATACTTTAGTAAATCAATATATTCTTGTTTAAAGATTGTCACCATTGAGAAATCTCTTTGTCTAAGCAGATCAACAAATTGATTTTTTCCCATTGCCAACATAAATTCCCCAAAGGATAGCGGATACAAATCCAAAAATTCCACTTTCCCAACAGGAAAAGAAGTTCCTTGGTGTAAGGCAACCCCTAGTAGAGAAGCAGCACAAATAATTTGATATTGAGGTGCGTTTTCATTGAAATACTTTAGTGACGTCAATGCATTTGGGACCTCCTGAACTTCATCAAAAATGAGAAGTGTTTCCACTGGATTAATCTTATGGCCAGAGTATATTTCTAACCCTGTCACCAAACGTTCCACATTCAAGTCTTCTGAAAAAAGTTCCTGCATCTGCTGATTATTATCAAAATTTATATAGACATACTGCTTATAAGCACTCTCTCCAAATGCCTTCATCAACCACGTTTTACCCACTTGTCTGGCTCCACGTATAATGAGGGGTTTTTTCTCTTTTTTATTTTTCCATTTCTCTAATTGTTCTAATGCTGTGCGATACATATAATCACCCCATTCTCTTTGATAACCCAATAATAACACTAAAAAGCGAAAACTACAACGAGTTTTCGCTTTTAATACACGCTTTTTACAACGACTTTTTGTGTTATAACCACACTTTTTACAACGACTTTTTGCATATCACTTTAGTTTATCGTAAAAATCCTTCTACAATTCTTGCTTCAGCCTCTTCTTCACTTAAACCTAATGATTCCAATTTAATCAGCTGTTCTCCTGCAATTTTTCCAATTGCCGCTTCATGAATAAGAGAAGCATCCACATGGTTTGCCGTCACATCAGGGACTGCTTTTACAAAACCATTATCCATGATGATTGCATCACATTCAGAATGACCTGCACATTTATTATTGCCATTAATTACAGAATAGAAATACTGTTTGGAATCTCCCTTGGCAACAGATCTGCTCATTACATTGGCACTAGAGTTTTCTCCATCCAAATCTACATTAAATCTTGTGATAGCTTCCTGCTTTCCATTGGTTAGTAGCTTTTCTTTTACGACTAGTTTAGAATCTTCTGCCAATGTTGCATTCGTCTCTCGGTCCGTTGAATCTACTCCTTCAATCTGAACGGTTTCCAATTCCATAAAGGCTCCCTTTTTTAAATGTACATTTGTGATAGGATTCAAGACATTTTTACCATCTCCTGTTCCTTCTCCATAGTGCTTTTCTACGTATTTTACACTTGCATTTTCATCAAGATAGAAGCTATGAATTCCATCATGTTGTGTTAAATGGGAACCATCATTATGAATTCCACATCCTGCTACAATTAACACATCGCTTCCTTCTCCGATATAAAAGTCGTTATACACCAGTTCCTGCGTTCCACTATGATCCAATACCACTGGAATATGTACGGTTTCACCTTTTGTTCCCGGTGCAACAATAATATCGATTCCCTCTTTATCTTTTTTTGATACAATTTGTATATTCTTGCTGCTGGATTTCTTTACGCCTTTTCCATTCACCCTTATATTAAAGGCTCCCTTTGGTGTTTCTTTTAAACCCGAGACAATTTCCAGTACTTTATCCGCCACTTGATCAATTATATTACTCATGCTTCTCACCTCTCCTTTTTAAACAGGTGCATTCCATAGAATCCTCCATAAGCTTTGGAAGCATCTCATCCCTGCTGCCAACCTCCCGAATCTCTCCATTTGATATAATGGCTATGGTATCTGCTATTTCTAAAATTCTCTCCTGATGTGAAATAATCAAAATGCTTCCTGACGTTTCTTTTCTTAGATTTTGAAATACTTCCACCAGATTTTTGAAGCTCCACAAGTCAATGCCCGCCTCTGGTTCATCGAAAACAGAAAGTGACGACTTTCTTGCCATAAGCATTGCAATCTCAATTCTTTTAAGTTCTCCACCAGACAGACTGCCATTCACTTCCCTGTCTACGTAATCCTTGGCGCAGAGTCCCACCTCTGAAAGATAAACACACGCCTCATCTACACTCAGCTCTCTTCCTGCTGCAAATTTAAGAAGGTCAAATACAAACAGTCCTTTAAAGCGCACAGGTTGTTGAAATGCGAATCCTATTCCCAGCTTCGCACGCTCTGTGATGCTTAGGTTCGTAATGTCTTCTCCATTAAACAATATTTTTCCCTTTGTCGGTTGGATAATCCCCATAATCATCTTTGCAATCGTTGATTTTCCACCGCCATTTGGTCCGGTAATCACCATAAAATCATTGTCCTTCACTGTTAGGTTCACATGATTTAATATTTCCTTGTCACCATCTAATACCTCATCATAAACTTCATAGCATATATCTTTTAGCTCCAGCATCCTATTTCTCCTTGTTTTCTCCTGTTTCATGATGGCAGGCACCACCACATTCAAACTCCGTTATTGGTAGGTTCTCTATTTGGTCTAAAAACCGAATAATTATTTTTCTTGTCTCTGGATCCAAACCGGAAAGATATTCACACACCTTTTCATTTGCATGTTTATGGTGTTCATTATATGCCTCCCTTATCTTTTCTCCATGATTGGTTAGCTTATAGTATTTTTCCTTTTTATTACATCCTTTATGGTAGTGCTTTATATATCCCTTTGTCTCCAACCGGGTCATCATCTGAGTTATCGCACCTCTTGTTACATCCATTTGGGTTGCAAGAGTGGTTGCATTGATTCCAGGTTGTAAGCAAATCGCTTCTAACATTTTTACCTCAGCCTCGTAAAGAATGTCTCCAGTGCCATAATTTTTTGGCGTTTTTCGTTCTCTATTCATTGCGTCCATAACACAAATAAATTTATGGATGACATCGCATTGCATCTGCATCCCTCCCATCCTTAGTCAATATACCACTTTGTGATTTGTATGTCAATATTGTTTAGCAACTAAACATTATCCTTGTGTTGAAATAATAGCATCTTTTCTTTATAATGGTAAATGGTGCTAAATCAAATAATTGGAAGGAATAAAAGTGAAGCCCAATATGGAAAATAAAAAAGAATCTCCTGAGAGTGTATATACTGATAAAAAACCACGATTTGTCAATAAGGAATCAAACAAGTTTAAACAAACCTGGAATACTGTTAAAATTTACTTTTTTGTAATTGCAATCAGTATTATCTTGTATTTTGCACTTTTAAGGCTAACAAGTTTGTCGGGAGTATTATTAAAAGTCATAAAAATATTGTCACCGATTCTTTATGGTATTGTATTTGCTTACTTGCTGAATCCTATGATGAAAGTAATTGAAAACATACTATTGAAGATATCTAAAGATCAGTTAAAGAAGGTCAAGAAGAAAGAAAAAGCACAGAATCTTATTCGAGGTGCTTCTATCTTTATCTCTCTCATTATAGCTGCACTCCTGATATACGGACTGTGCAACATGGTATTGCCAGAACTTTATCGAAGTATAAGAAACTTAATAATTTCTATGCCAGGTGAAATTAATTTGTTGCTTGATAAGTTGAATACAATAGAATTAAAGGATACTACCACCAATCTTATGCTTAAGAATTTAGTTACTCAAGCTACCGAAGCCTTTGAGCAATGGCTGGTATCTGATTTACTAAAACAGACAAATATTGTGATGAGTGGATTAACAGAGGGTGTAATTGTTGCGATTAATACTGTGCTCAATGTTATGATTGGTGTGATTATCTCCATCTATCTTCTCTTTAGTAAAGAAACATTTATTGCCCAGTCTAAGAAAGCACTCTACGCTTTTACCAAACCTTTGACTGCAAATAAAATTTTGCTTATTACCAAGAAAAGCAATGAGATTTTTGGCGGGTTTATTATTGGCAAAATCATCGATTCTGCAATTATTGGAGTGATTTGTTTTGCTGTAACCAGTTTATTTAATTTTCCTTATGCCATGCTGGTTAGTGTCATTATTGGTGTAACGAATATCATTCCATTCTTTGGACCCTTTATCGGTGCAGTTCCAAGTGCCTTCTTAATTATCCTGCAAGATCCTAAGATGGGGCTGTACTTTATCCTTTTCATTATTGTGCTGCAGCAAATCGATGGAAATATTATTGGTCCTAAGATTCTGGGAAATTCCACAGGTCTTCCTGCTTTCTGGGTAATCTTTTCTATTTTATTAGGAGGAGGATTATTTGGATTTGCTGGAATGCTGATTGGTGTTCCTACATTTTCTGTCATCTACTATATTGTGCAGATGATCGTCAATCAGAAGCTGGAAAACAAAGACTTGCCTACCCAGTCTGAGTACTATGATACCGATAGCTACGTAACACTTGGCGGTGAGTTTATGGCTCGCGAAGAAGAAAAGAAATAATCTGGGTACCAGGATTCCAGGTGCTGCTCAAGAGACGACTCTCCTTATGTGACTAAGTATGTTTCTCGACTCTTGCAAGCATCACCTGGGGCATAGATACCTTACAGATTAGCAGCATATCATCTAATATCACTTTCTTGTCTTGCCGAAATTTGTCTTTCACCCAGTCCATAAGAATACCGGCACATGCATTTGTGTAAAAAACTGCCAAAAACTCTGTGACATGCTCCCACCACTTGAATGCTATCATTCTGAAGTGGGGGCTTCCTGTTCAATATTCCTAATGGAATAAGTATCTGCAGGCTATCCCCGTATGCCCTACGGTTTGTATTCTTTTATTTTCGTACAGTCATGCACTTAGCATTCTTTTTCCTTCTTCCCGGATATTGATTGCAGCATTTACATCTCTGTCTAACTGATTCCCACATTCACATCGATAGCTTCTCTCTGCTAAGGAAAGTTCCCTCTTTATTTTTCCGCATTTACTACAGGTTTTACTGGAAGGATAATAGCGATTGATTTTTAAGAGCTTCTTTCCCCTGTCTCTCAGTTTATATTCCAAGAGATTACAGAAGTTCCCAAATCCATTATCCATCACCCCTTTTCCCAGATGGAGGCTCCTACTCATGCTTTTCATGTTTAAGTCTTCTACACAGACTACATCATATTCCCTTGCCAGTTCCAGACTCAACTTATGTTGATAGTCTTTTCTTTGATTCTTTGTTTTCTCATGGCAAAGGGCAACTCGTCGTTTCTGTTTTTGGTAGTTGCCACTCCCCTTTACACATTTGGACA
>NZ_JAMXOD010000042.1 GCF_024721305.1 Aequitasia blattaphilus
CTAAAATATACATCGTTTCTTTTAGTGTCCTTAATCTCAAGGGCACTATTTTTTACTTTATAGGAAAGTCACGGACTTTCCTATAAAGGGACAAAAGCTGTTCGCTCCCCAAAAGGAGCCGGTGGGCGTGTGTCCTCGCTGCGGTGAGCAGGTATATGAGGGCAAGAAGAACTTTTACTGCGGAAACCGTGGCTGCGGTTTTGTTCTCTGGAAAAATGACCGCTTCTGGCTCTCCCGCAAAAAGGAGCTGACCAAAAAGATGGCCGCTGACATTCTAAAAAAGGGGTGTATCAAAGTCAAGGGAATGTACTCCGAAAAGAAAGATTCTACCTATGACGCTACGGTGATTATGGACGATACAGGCGGCAAGTACGTTAATTTCAAGCTGGAATTTGAACCGAAAAAACAATCCCCAAAACGTGGGGCGGCACGATAAGGAGGTGCTTCGATGAATTATGACCATGATTGCCCCTTTGAGGCATATATTACAAATCTCGGCAAATATAACGAGGGCGCTCTTGTAGGAGAGTGGGTGAAATTTCCCACCACCTATGACGAACTGCAAAAGGTTTTTGAGCGTATCGGCATTGGCAGGGAATATGAAGAATGGTTTATCACCGACTACGATTGCTATGTTGACGGTCTAAACGATATTCTCAGCGAATATGAAAATCTGGACGAACTTAATTATCTTGCAAACAAGATTGATGATATGGACCGCTTTGACTATATGCGGTTTGAGACGCTTATCCCGATTAGCGATTATGCTCACAGTGTCAAAGACCTGATTAACCTTGCCGACAATCTGGATAAATACGAGATTTATTCTGATATTCAAGACCATGACGACTTGGGTCGGATGTATATTGAGGAATACGGCGCTATGGAAGTTCCTGAACATCTAAAAAACCACATCGACTATGAAGCATATGGGCGGGATATCGCCTTGGATGAAATCGGTATATTTACCGACAAGGGTTATGTTCGGGACAGCGTAGACAATTTTTATGAGCACTATGACGGCAACAGGGAAAACATCCCCAAGGAATACCGGGTAATATCGGCACCAGATGATATAGAGCTTTCAGGGGATGGAATGCTAGAGCAGGCACAGGAGCCACTTGCTCCAGATAATTTTATGACAGGTGAAAAAGTTACTACCCCACGAGGCAGTTTTTCCTTAACAGATATGACGAAAGCACAGATGGAGGCGGTTGGGTATGGGCTTCATCATAGTTCGGACGATGGCTTGTATCATATCATGGGCAATGGCACAAGAGCCTTTGCGATTATCAATGAAGATGCAAGAACCTATGATATTTATCAGCTAAAGGATATTCCAGATAGACGGGATTATGCTTTTGAGTCCCTTGACCGCCTCCGTGAGCAGGGGCACACAGTAGATATACAGAATTATGACAAAGTGTATTCAGGCGTCATGCATCCCAATGAAAATCCGGAAAATATCTATGCTCGTTTTAATATCGACCATCCACAGGATTTCAAGGGACATTCTCTGTCTGTGTCAGATGTGGTTGTCATCCATCAGCACGGGCAGCATACCGCCCATTACTGTGATAGTTTTGGATTTGCACAAGTGCCAGAGTTTTTGCAGCCGGAAAATCATCTGAAAAATGCAGAAATGGCTATGGAAGATGATTATGGCATGATTGACGGTATCATCAACAACGGACCAAAGGAAAAACCATCCATTCGAGAGCAACTGACAGAGGCAAAGCGAGAACGCTCTGAACGTAAACCGCCGATTGTGAAGAAACCT
The DNA here is from genome assembly GCF_024721305.1 of Aequitasia blattaphilus. Taxonomy (GTDB): domain Bacteria; phylum Bacillota; class Clostridia; order Lachnospirales; family Lachnospiraceae; genus Aequitasia; species Aequitasia blattaphila. The sequence continues at coordinate 1,781 of NZ_JAMXOD010000042.1, forward strand.
GACAAGAGCGAACCGGAGCATGGCCTATGAGCAGGAGCAAATCATGGAAACGAGAATGGACATTTTTCTTAGGCGAAAATGGCAGGCGGCAATATAACCGAATATGCCGACGATGCGTGCATGACTGTAAGCAGAGTTTCAGGGCAGAATTGCTTTCCTGTCCAAAGTATTTGAGCAAGGCGACAAATAGAGCCGTGAAAAGGGTTGAAAACAAGGGCGAATCTCACTTATATTGACTGTAAAAACGATAGGCAATACCTTTTCCCCCTTGTATATCCATTCAACTGAAACCATGCTGAAAGGTCTGATTTGAACACTTTTATTACATGAGAAATGGGAGCATATCCAATGGACTAAACATCCAGTGGGTATGCTCCCTTTATTTGTTGTTCTTTAATTCGACAAACTGGAATTTGTAAATCAAACAATATTCTCACCCAAAATTATTTTGGGCATTGTGGTTAAACACCTATTCCAACGTTTATAGAATTTTTCTATACCAAGTTTTCCAACTCTTGCATGAACTTCTTCATTTTCCAGCACCCAATACAAGACATATGTTACCTTACCTACATTTCTTGTAAGACGAACAGGTAATTCTCCCTCTTTAACTGCATTGAAATCTTTTTGTCGGTGAGTTCGTTTTATATAGTGTACATCAATAACACCATCTTGCTCCAAGTAAAATTCCGCTACTTCCCTCATCAGTTCTTCAATTTCATCTAACTTGGTCAGTTTTGCCTCATATATGCATATTTCATTAAACATAAAATACCTCCACAAATTCCAATTTGCTAACATCTATTTCTACAAGCAATTATATCATCTTATCAACGGATGGGAAAGATGGTTTTCTGTATCAGTGGTAGGCATTGTGGTAATGTGCATAACTGGTCGCGTTTATGGCATTGTGGGAAACTGTGTTTGCAGGCTGTGTAAAGCTAACAGCTTTTCCATAGTCTGTGAATGCTGTTTTCCATCGATGGAATGACCAGTTATGCACGTTTCCACAGTGCAGGTCTTAGCTGTCCCTTGCTTTTAGGTGCAGTCCTATCATGATAGTAAAACCGAGCCCCATCACCACATAGAACCAGGTCATATCTTCGGACGAAAATATGTAAGCCAAAAAACCGAATACAAATGCCCACAATGCAGAAAGTAATATTCCGATAATCCAAAAACCAACTTTCGTGTTTTGCAGACGGAATAGCAACCTAAACAGAACAATCGCTATCACGATGCAGATTGCTGGGTGCACATCCCATATCTGATTGCCGCAAGGAAAATGCTATCGAATAAAATGATATGTCCCAGAAACAAACCGATGATTGTAAATACAAAGCCAATGAATATGCTGATTGCCAATATCAGACCATACGAAAATACAACTGCCATAGATGTTTCTCCCTCGTAAATAAATGATAAATATTTGAGCTTCCATTTTATTTTAGCTAAAAAAAGGAGCTGCGCCCAGCACTTATCAGTATTCTGTTATAAAACACAAAAAACCGATAACTACCTATTGGCGTTATCGGCTCTGCGTCTATGCGTCTGGCTCTACAAAATATTTTACACCAAAATCAACCTGCAGTAAATTCATCTTTCGTTTTGTTACTCCCGTTCCGGCTCTTTGGGAACAGATAACAGGTTGTCTACATTCTTCTTGATAGTGGCATATTCTTTTGTTTCTTGGCGGGCAGTTTTGTATTCGGAATAGAACTTTTTCTTATCAGCGGCAAGGGTTTCGAACTCTGCTTTCATCTTTTCAGCAGAGGAAAGTGTTTCAGTATTCATTTCCTTTAATGCTTTGACCGCTGCTTCAAAGAGAATAATATCACTCTCATGCCCTCGCAGAAATTTTTCTTTATCAGAGGATTTGCGGTAACTATTATAAATTGGTTTGAGCTTTCGGTATGTAGCAGCGTGTTTCATAAGGAGTGACAAATCAGCTATTTGGTTTTCTGTATGCTTAATTGAATCAAGTAATTTATCACTGGTAGCAGATATGACCGCTGCCTTTTCTTCTAATTCTTCATAGCTGGTAATGCCATGCTCTGTGAGAAAATTCATTGTCTTGGCTGCTTGCTTTAAGTTATTGATTTTCGCCCAATGAGCAAAGCCAGCACTCTCCTGTGCCTTGATGTTATTCTGAATATCAATGAGCAGGTTAATCCGTTTATCATCTTTCTTTGGTATTTTGGATGGACGTGGACTTCCAGCAATTCTGGAGATGATCGTTTCCTCTGTATAATCAACACCCAAAGTTTTTAGACGTGTGAATCGCTCCTGACCGGAGGCACGGCAAGATATGTATTTCCCACGCTTAATTTCGTATCCCTCGTGCTGCAGGCGGAGAAGTAACTCTTCAAAGTCGGAGGATATAGGTATTAGCTGGTCAATGGCGGATTTATGCTCCGCATAACTCTTTCCTTTCGTCTGACCGGGAACAATAACTGAAAGTCCATGCTCTTTACAAAGTCTGTCGCTCACACGGCGGATGTAATGATAACTCCGCTTGTTGGAATGATAGTGCTTATAATCTGTAAAGCTGACCGCATTAAAAATCAGATGGTTATGGACGTGTCCTTTATCTATATGGGTAGTAAGTGCGAACTCATATTTGCCACCCAATACTTCTTTTGCAAGTTGCATCCCGATTTCATGGGCTTGCTCTGGGGTAACTTCTCCCGGCTCAAATGCTTGTATCAAATGGCGACCGAGATTTATCCCCTTATCTATGGAATGTCGGCGTGTCCATGCAAACTCAATATCGGCGGTTTCAGCGGAACAGCCAAAGGAAGATACCAAAAGTTTATCATCTGTTTTTTCAGCATTGCAGATATAGTCAATTGCTTTTTTCAGCGTAGACTTGATAGGATGTGTCTTTGTAATTGCCATATCTGTTCAAGCCTTTCTTTTATTTCCTCTAAATCCGAATCATAAGCAGGTGCACCAGCATTTAGTTTCTTTGCAATCTGATTGATGTTTCGGCCGATACCTTGCAGTTCCAAAGTAAAAGATTTCATATCGGCGGTGTCGGTATAAATGATATATCCATCAATTGCCATTTTCCGAAGATAAGCACCATACCGCTGTGTCGGCAAGAGTTTCATCTTTTCCTCAATCATCTGTTTTTCTTCCTCTGTCACATAGAATTTCATCTGAATATTCCTTTTTCGGTTTGGCATTTCGTTCCTCCGCTCTTATAAGGGTTTGGGATATCCCAACAAGCATTTTTGTATTTTGGGGCAACGGGGCCTGAAAATGCAAAAATCCGCAAGTGGGTACTCACTTGCTGTGCTTGCTACGTTACTTTGTCCTTGTACTTAGGTAATCCCTCAAATGTCAATTTTGCTACTAAATATTGAAGAAAAATGCTGCAAAATTTTACAGTTCATATATGATTTTTATATCGCAATCCATAATTTTTCAGCAAATATATTGACAAAATAATGGAAAAGTGCTATTTTGACTATGAAGAATAACTTAGTCAAAAAGAGGTGCATATATGCCAAAAACATATTCTGATGATGAACGTTCCTATATCAAAAAGAGGCTTAAAGAAGAGGCGACATATTGTCTGCTGAATTACGGCGTGAAGCGCACAACGGTTGATGATTTGATTGGGCGAGTTAAAATCCCAAAAGGAACTTTTTATTTATTCTACAAGACAAAAGAAATGTTACTGTTTGAAGTGTTGCAAGACCAGCACGATATGCTTGAAAAACAGCTTTTGGATGAAGTGTATGGACTTCAAGGAAAAGTGTCAGTTGATGGATTGACCAACATTCTTTATCGGTATTATAAGGCCGCAGACGATTCCGGTGTTCTAAAGCTCTTGACGACCGGCGAAATAGAATTGTTGTATCGCAAGCTCCCACAAGAAATTATGCAGAAGCATTTTGGGCACGATAGCGATCTTGTTAAAGATGTGATGAACATACTTTCTTTGCCGGGCAATGATAATATTGATGCGCTTTCAACGGCATTGCGAAATCTTTTTATCGCTATGGTATACAAACGTGAAGTGGGCGAGAAATATTTTGATGAAGCATTAAAGCTGACAATTAAGGGGCTTGTTATACAGCTAATACAGGGAAAGTAAAAAATTTGCTTTTTATTTGACCAAAAAGACTTGTCCAGTCAATACGGGAGGTATTTATGATAACTGTTGAAAAGCTAGACTTCAGCTATACAAATAAACCATTTATCGAAAACATGAGTTTTCATGTAGCAAAGGGCGAAATATTCGGATTCCTCGGCCCGTCCGGGGCAGGCAAAACAACGCTCCAAAAAATATTGACCGGCTTAATAACAACTTATAACGGAAGCGCAATACTTAATGGCGTTGAATGCAAAACGCATAAGCAATCTTTCTATGAAAGCATTGGTGTTGATTTTGAATATTCGACCTTATATGAAAAATTGACCGCACGCCAAAACCTACAATTCTTTGCCTCTCTATATACAAAGCCGCCCCGAAACATTGATACCCTCTTAGAGCGCGTGAGGCTTCAAAACGACGGTGATAAAAAGGTGTCGGACTACTCCAAAGGAATGCGATCAAGGCTAAATTTTATTAAAGCCCTATTACATGACCCCGATATTTTATTCCTTGACGAACCGACAAGCGGCCTTGACCCTACCAACAGTCGCATAATGAAAGATTTGATATTGGACGAAAAGAAACACGGAAAGACCATTCTGCTCACAACGCACAATATGCAGGATGCTACCGAGCTTTGTGATCGGGTTGCCTTCATAGTTGACGGTCACGTTAAAGCCTTGGATACACCCCACAATTTGATAATGCGGAAAGGGGCGGCAACCGTAAAGTACACATTCCATGATGGTACAGAGCATACCGGCGAATGTCCATTGGCACAGACATCGGCGGACAACAGATTGATAGAATTGCTGAAAAGCAATCGCATACAGTCTATTCACAGCAGCGAACCTACGTTGAATGACATTTTCATTGAAATTACCGGGAGGACGCTAAAATGAGGTTTATAAAGCTCCTGCTTGGGGATATGCGATTTCAAATAAAGTATGGCTTCTACTTTCTTTATGTGACTTTTTCAGTCGTCTATATTATGTTGCTATTGGTTTTTCCCGAAGCATGGCGAGAAAAGGCTGCAAGTGTGATGATATATTCCGACCCGGCGGCTCTTGGGCTGTTCTTTATGGGTGCGATTGTGCTATTGGAAAAGAGTGAGCGGGTATTAAACGCACTGGCTGTATCCCCTGTAACGACAATAGAATATATTTTATCTAAAGTGCTTTCACTCGCCGTTATATCCGTGTTGGTTTCTTTGGTGCTGGCAGTAGTGGCGGATAGCAATAATATCCCAATGCTCTTGCTTTCTGTCGCCTTAACTTCGGGCATTTTTACACTGTTGGGACTGATTGTAGCCACGAGAATAAGTAGCTTGAATGGGTATCTGATGGCAACCGTACCTGTAGAAATTATATGCTTTGTGCCGCCGCTTATTTATCTATTTTATCCGGCAGATATTTTGCGATTTTATCCGCTGAGTAGTAGCATGGCCTTAATTACAGGGAGTACGCACGGTGCCGGTTATGATATAGCTATCCTTGCACTTGTATTTACGCTCTTACTTGTTCTTGCTTATGGTTCAACGGAGAAAATGTGGAAAAGGCTTGGGGGTGTAAAGCTATGAAAGCAATTTTACTGAGTTATTCCCAAATGCTCCGGCAGATGAAAAAAGACCCTATGCTCTTGGTTATTGCATTTGTGCCGGTTTTGGTGGGACTACTGTTTCGGTTTGGTATTCCCTTAGTCGAAATGCAGCTTATTAACTATCTGGCTATAGAACACATCATATCACCATACTACGGATTACTGGATTTATTTTTAGTTATGCTCACACCGTCAATGTATAATTTTGTTATCGCAATGGTGGTTTTAGAGGAAGCTGATGAGCGGCTAATATCCTATTTGGCAGTAACGCCATTGGGGAAAACAGGATATTTATTATCGCGGTTTGGTCTAACAGGAATTATCTCAATGGTTATGAGCGTCATTGTGTTTGCACTTTTCCACCATGTAAGCATGAATACGGCAATGTTAATTGGATTGGCAATCGTAAGCACGGTGCAAGGTGTTTGCTCAGCTTTGCTAATTGTAGCGTTTTCCGCAAATAAAGTTGAGGGAATGGCGGTGGGCAAGTTTACAATGCTGTTTACGCTTGGAGCTTTAGCACCTTTTTTCATAAACGAAAAAGCGCAGTATATTTTTTCGGTGCTTCCGTCATACTGGCTAGCGAAAGCCGTCAAGGAAAGTGATTATATATTGATAGGGATTGCACTATTCGCAGTTCTTATGTGGATGGTATTACCGACAAAACGATTTAATAAGAAAATAGCTTGAGTCGAAAAATACACCTATAATTCAGATTTGTAAGCACAGAACCGCACTTTAGACGGTAGTGGCTTTCGTTTTTTGGTGCTAGTATATTAGCGTGGACAGAAAAAGTCGAACAAACTATAATTATTAA
>NZ_JAMXOD010000043.1 GCF_024721305.1 Aequitasia blattaphilus
TTTTCATTGCCGACAGGCAAGTAAATCAATTCATCTCACTCCCTATAGAGGAAGGAGAATTCTTGATGTTTTTGTTAAATCTCATCGAAAAAATCATCAATATAATTCATTGCTGCACCGGCAGCTGTTGCTTCTACTTTATATTTACATGGCATCAAATAGTCTTTGGCTTTATCATCTTCAAATGGAGTTCTGGCGTCCACCAGTTCACAAAGCTGATCAATATAATCACCTATATAAGCTCCTACATATCCTCCTAAGATTACTTTTCCATCAAAAAGCATCCGTATATTATGGATCGCAAGAGACAGTTCATAAAGATATGCATCCCATTTTTCTTGTGCAATTTTATCACCACTTCTCAATTTCACAAAAAATGCATCTAAATTTCCATTGGTATATTCATCCAGCTTAGTTGCGCGGCAAACCGTATCAAAACACCCATACTTACCACAATAGCATTTTTCTCCATTTTCCCGAACTGCAAGCATATGTCCAATTTCTCCGCCTTTTAGCGAGTTGCCTCTATAGATATTATTATCCACTACAACCGCACCACCAACACTATTACTTAAACTGATGTAAAAAGCGTTTTGAATACTTCTATCGATCCACACCTCGGCATAACAGGCCATCTCTGGATCATGAAAAAGCCGATTCTTATAGGGGATATATTTTGCAATTTCTTTTCTTGTCGTCTTTGCAAAATCAAGAGCAATTCCATAGCGAATAGTCTCTCCATCTGAGGAGACAAGACTCTGCACTGCTATCCCAACTCCTAGTAATGATTCGTCCTTTATATCGGTTCTTACCTTTACCAGCTCAACCAGCTCGCCAATTCTCTTTAGATAGTCTTCATCAGCTAAATCAAACTTAATCTGTACCTTTTCCATATCCACAACATTTCCGGATAAATCGACAGCAACCACACTGATATGATTGGACGTCAGGTAGACACCGATTGCCATTCTTGTACTTCTTATGTATGTATAGGCTGTAGCATTACGCCCGCCTGTATTTAATATCTTCTTTGATGTATCTACCAGCTCCATGTCCGTTAGATATTGAAGGTTCTGGGTAACCGTTGGCAGGCTTAGCTTAAGACCGATTACAATATCTTGTTTCGATACCGAACCGTGCTTTCTGATAAAATGATATATTTGTTGGCTCTTTCTCGTAAGCCTTTCATTTAAATGATTGTTGTTTACTAACATATTATCACCTCTGTCAACGTTTATTCGTATAAATCCCAGCAAATTGGATTCACCGGGATTATTATACTACATATTTAGGTTGTTTGTCTCTTTTTTTGCAGACAATCAAACCCAACTGCCAGCGCAAGAATAATACCCTTTACAATCATTTGAGTATAAGAACTGATATTCATAAGAACCATTCCATTGGTAAGTACACCAATAATCATAACGCCTGCAATTACATTCGAGAATTTTCCATATCCACCGCTTACTGATACGCCACCTAGAACAACACATGTGATAACATCAAACTCATATCCCTTTCCAGCGGTAGGCTGTCCAGAGTTTGTTCTGGATAAGAGCACAATCCCTGCTAAACCTGCAAAGAAACCGGATAAAGCATAGATTAAATATTTGACTCTTCCCACACGAATTCCTGATAATCTTGCTGCTTCTTCATTTCCGCCAACTGCATAGAAATAACGTCCAAAATAGGTTTTGTTAAGGATAAAGCTTCCCACTGCAAAACAGATAATCATGATAATAACCGGTACTGGAATTGGTCCAACGTATCCTTGACCGAAAACCTTAAACTTCTGATCAAATCCAAAGATCGGAGTTCCGCCTGAAATTAGATAAGCCGCCCCCTCAAAGATTGTCTGCGTTGCAAATGTGGCAATCAGTGCCGGAATTCCTATGGTTGAAACCATGAAACCGTTTAACACGCCGATAATCGTAGCTAATACCAATGACAAAATAATTGCCGGTCCTATTCCCAGTCCCATATTGACCATAATATACGCACAGACTATATTGACCAACGTAATAATCGAACCTGTAGACAGGTCAATACCTGCTATTAAGATGACGAAAGTCATTCCTATGGAGGCGATTCCGTACATAGAAACCTGTCTTACGACGGTAATGAGGTTCGTTGGTGCCAGGAAATTACTATTGCCTATTGAAAAACCAATAAATAGTACAACTAATACTGCCCAAATCGCCTTATCCTTTATTTGATTTAATGCTTTACTTTTCATCCTCTTTTACCTCCTCTATTGCCGATGCAAATGCCATAATTGTGTTCTGACTGAATTCATTCTTTTGAAGTTCACCTGTCATTTTGCCCTCCGCCAATACGATAATGCGGTCAGACATTCCCATCAATTCTTCCATTTCAGAGGAAATTAATAAAATTGTCTTCCCCTCTTTTTCTACCAGCTCATTCATCAGCTTGTAAATCTCATACTTTGCACCTACGTCAATACCTCTTGTTGGCTCATCCAATATCACCAGTTCTGAGTTTGCCGCAAGCCATCTTCCCAAAATAACCTTTTGCTGATTTCCACCACTTAGGTTTTTAACCAGCTGCTGAAGCGTCGGTGTTTTAATTGCCAAATCTTCTCTGTATTTTTCTGCGACCCTCATCTCTTCTTTTGAGTTTATTACGCTGAACTTAGAGATTCTTTCATAAATTGGCATATTAATATTATTCTTTATGGATGACCCCAAAAGAGCTCCATGCCGCTTTCGATCTTCTGGTACAAGTGCAATCCCAATATCTATTGCTTCTCTTGGGTCTTTGGGATTGATTTCATTCCCCTTAAATTTAATTGTTCCAGACTCTTTCTTTGCCGATCCAAATATCATTTCTGCAAGCTCTGTTCGTCCTGCTCCTACCAGTCCTCCCAGTCCAAGAATCTCACCTTTATGTATTTTAAGACTAATGTCTTTGTCGCCGTTCCCACTAAGTTTATCAACTTCTAATACCACTTCATTTGGATTGATGCAGTCTCCTCTTGGAGGATAAGTCTCAGTCAGCTCTCGACCAACCATTAATTGAATCAATTCATCTACGTGGCTATTTTTTGTAATCAGAGTATCAATATACTCTCCATCTCTTAAAACTACGATTCGGTCTGATAATCGATAAATCTCTTCCAAACGGTGAGAAATATAGATAATCGATACACCTTGTTCTCTCAATAACTCAACTACTGCAAACATACTTTCTACTTCTGCACTTGTAAGAGGTGCGGAAGGCTCATCCATAATCAGAATTTTTGCATTTTGCTGTATTGCTTTTGCAATTTCTACCATCTGCTGATATCCTACCGTTAAGTTTTTCATCAGTGTCTTTGGATTAATTTTAATATTTAATTGTTGAAAAGCTTTTTCTGCTTCTCTTTCCATTGCTTTTTTATCAATAATGAATCCCTTTTTAATTGGTCTTCCAAGAAACAGGTTCTCTGCTGCCGATAGCTCAGCAACGTTATTAAACTCCTGATAAATAATTGCGATTCCGTTCTCAGCGGCTAGCTGTGGTGTCATACTTTCAAATTCTTTACCATTTACTACTATCTTACCCGAAGTTGGAATTACTGCTCCGGAACAAGTTTTAATCAAAGTTGATTTTCCTGCACCGTTTTCTCCAATCAGAGCTAAGATTTCACCTTTTTTTACATTCAAGGTTACATCTTTCAAAGCGATAACACCTGGGTATTCTTTCCGTATATGCTGCAATTCTAAAACGTATTGTTCTTTCATGCTATATACCCCCATTACTCTTATTATTAATTTGTGGAGGCCGCGTATACAGCCTCCACAGTAAAAATGTTACGAAATTCTTATTTGTAATCTGCTAAATATTCTTCTGCATTATCAGCATTCAGCGGAAGAAGTGGTCTTACAAGATTTTGATCATCAAATGTTTCGCCTTTGGCAAACCTTTCTCTGGTGGGCAAACCCAGCAGTGCCTGTAAATGACCACACCTATTCTGTGTTTCCACCAGATGTACATGCTGTAATGGATCATGGAAAAAGGGCCGTTTCCACCTTCCCAATTGCAACGGGTGAGTATTACAAATACGATTATTCTGAGGGTGTGGATATTTCAATGTATAAAAATGTCCCTGTTCCCACCTCCTATATGGCGGCACACTCGGATTACGACTTTATCGGAAACTATGATGCAAAGGAAAATGCCGGTCTGCTCCACGTTGCAGATCACCATATATCCCCGGGAAAAAAACAATGGACATGGGGAAATACAGACTTTGGAAAAGCCTGGGACCGCAATCTAACAGATGAAGATGGCCCCTATATTGAATTGATGACTGGTGTATATACGGATAATCAGCCAGATTTCACTTGGTTAAAACCTCAGGAAGAAAAAACCTTCGTACAATACTTTATGCCTTATAAGGGTGTAGGTAGGGTCAAAAATGCCACAAAGGATGCAATGATTAACTTTGAAATACAAGATGGTATTGGCAAAATTTTATTCTATACCTCTGGAAGCTATGAAGATATTTCTCTGCTTGTAATTGATAAGGATGGGGATATCTGTTTTGAACAAAGCTTTCATACAACGCCCTGCAGCTACATTGAAAAGGACTTTCCTGTTTCTCATGGGGATCCGGAAGGTTACCAAATCATTGCCCGTACAAAGGATCAAGAGGATTTACTCTCATTTACCTTTGAAAAAGAGGAGTTAGAACCTACTCCCTCTCCTGCTGACCCACTTCCTGCTCCTGAAGACTTAAAAACAACAGAAGAACTTTTTCTTGGAGCACAGCATTTAGAACAATACCGTCATGCCACCAGTGAACCGGCAGACTATTACTTAGAAGGTTTGAAACGAGATCCTTCCGATATGCGCCTTAACAACGGTTATGGCATGCTTCTTCTTCGAAGAGGACATTTCCAAGAGGCAAAAGCTCATTTTGAAAAAGCAATTGAAAAGCAGACTTGGAAAAATCCCAACCCCTATTATGGCGAATGCTATTTCAATCTCGGACTGGTTGAAAGCTATCTGGGGGAAGATGAGAAAGCCTTTGATTCTTTCTACAAATCAACTTGGAGCTATGAGACACAAGGAAGCGGATACTATCACTTAGCATTATTGTCCTGTAAAAAGAAGGACTATCAGAGGGCTCTTGATTTCCTAAAAGAATCCCTTTTGCGTAATTGGCATAATATGAAAACCCGTACCCTTACTCTTGGGATTAAGAGAATTTTAAACGCAGAAGATTCCAGCTTCTTAGCAGAAAGTATTAAAATCGACCCATTGTATATGGGACTCCTATACGAAAAAGGCAAAAGAGACGCCGCCATGGAGTCCTTTACCAATTCAATGAGAGACAATGCCCACAATTACCTGGAGCTTTCCACCCTCTATATGGAAGCAGGTCTCTATGAGGATGCGCTTTCTATCCTTGATTTGGCCGGAGATATCTCTCCACTGGTTTCTTACTATAAGGGCTACATTTATTCACTATTGGGAGAAAATGATATGGCAAAAAATTGTTTCATGAATGGAGAAATGCAAAATCCAGATTTATGTTTTCCAAATAAGCTGATTGAAATCAATATTTTCAATGGTGCAACCCGTATCAACGAAAGTGGAGCCTATGCCTACTATTATCTTGGCAATCTTCTCTATGACAAAAAGCAATATGCTCTTGCCATGAGCCATTGGGAAACTGCAATCTCTTTAGACCAAACTCTGGCTATGGCCTACCGCAACCTATCCATTGCTTACTATAATAAATTAAAGGATAAGACAAAAGCCCTGAAAGCCATGGAAAAAGCTTATCTGTTAGAACCGGATTATCCTCGTTTCCTTTTGGAGTATGATCAATTAAAAGCAAAGAATAATACCCCTCCTAAGAATCGCCTGGAATACTTAGAGACTCACATGGAGCTGGTACAAGAAAGAGATGTTCTATATCTGGAATACATTAAGCTCTTCAATTTAACTGGTAATTACGAAAAAGCTTTGGATGCTTTATCTCATCATATTTTCCATCCATGGGAAGGAGGCGAAGGTAAGGTTACTGCTCAATATCGTTACGCTCTTACTGAATTAGCTCTTCTTAAGATGAAGGATAAACAATACTCAGAGGCAATCAAATTCCTTACTTCCACCCTGACGTATCCAGAAAATTTAGGCGAAGGAAAGCTTCCAAATGTCCCGGATAATATTGCCTTTTACTATATTGGCAAATGCTATCAGGCACTTGGTGAGACCGGCAAAGCAAAGGAATTTTTTGTGGAAGCTTCTAAGGGTTCTGACAAGCCAAACCTTATGCTTTATTATAATGATCAGCCCTCCGACCCAATTTTATACCAGGGACTCGCTTATAAAGAGCTTGGTGACAATAAATTGTCTCGGAAATGTTTCTCTTCCCTTAAATCCTTTGGGCAAAAACATATTTTTGATGAAGTTCACTACGACTTCTTTGCTGTTTCACTTCCAGACTTAAATGTCTATCAGGAGGATTTAAAAGAAAACAAAGTCTCCTATTGTGAGTATCTCATGGCATTAGGTGAAATTGGACTGGGGAATCAAGAGACTGCGAGAGAATTGTTAGAAAATATTCTGAAACGGCATCCTGATTATCAAGGTGCAGTTCAACATATTTTATTCTTAGAAAGAGATTTATAAAACAAAGGAGTAATATCATAGGAAACTCAAATGATATTACTCCTCTTTTCTTATTTTCTGAAATGATCAATAGCCGATTGCTCAATGGCAAGTCCCTTTTTGAACCGTTCAATGTAAGATTCAAAGCCTT
>NZ_JAMXOD010000044.1 GCF_024721305.1 Aequitasia blattaphilus
AAAGTGACATTTTCTCAAGAGAATCCTAAGGTGACATTATCATAAGTTAATAACACTCAAGATGAATTAAGGTTGACAACAATTGTATAAATGGATACAATATCTAGTACCAGGAGTGCAATTATGAAGAAAATAAAAACAAAATCAGCCAAGGACCATATTGTCACCGCTCTAAGAGAAGAAATTATTGCCGGGCACTTAAAAAATGGTGAAGAACTGACTCAAGAGGGTTTAGCCCAGATGCTAGAGGTATCCAGAATGCCAGTGAGAGAGGCCTTGCAGACATTAGAAAAAGAAGGGTTTGTTGTGCGTATGCCGAACAGACACAATAAAATAATCTTTCCAAATAAAAGACAGCTAATTAGCATTTTTTCTTTTGTGAAGGGAAATATGCTTCTCCTATTAAATAGTTTGCGAGATAAGGAGGACTTTAAGGAGTTTGTTAAAGAGCAGCAGTTTGATTTAAAGAAAGCATCTATCCTTTCTGCTTTTGGTGAACATGAGGTAACATTTCATAAGCGGTTGATTGAGTTACTTAATAATCCCTATTTAGAGGCAATGTATGATAATGTCTTTAAAGGTTATTTGTATTTTGCTCTTCGTAATTGTGGAGATAAGAGATATAGCATGAAACTAATTAGCAATATCATGGTATCACTTAACAAAGAAGAGGAAGATCCAATAAATAAGAGTGTTGGCGCTTACTATGAATATTATCTAACTGAATATATAAAAAGGAGTGAACATGTTTAATATAGGGAAAGTTAAATTGTTACCAGCAAGAGAACAAGTGGCATCGGTACTAAGAAAAGCGATATTATCAAGAGAGTTAGAAGAAGGTCAGGAGATTACCATTAACGGAATGGCGGAGCGTATTGGTGTATCTAGTATGCCGGTACGGGAGGCCTTTCAGATTCTTGCCAGCGAAGGATATATAAAATTGCGTCCTAATAAAGGAGCTGTTGTCCAGGGTATGAATGAAAAGACTATTAAAGATCACTTCGAGACGAGAGCTCTTTTAGAAAGCGAGGCGGCAGCCAGAGCGGCTCTGCCGGATCACGACCATAGTGAGCTAAAGCATATTTATCAGGAAGCTAAGGAGTCTATTGAAAAACAGGACTACAGTAACTATAGCAGGCAGAATGAAAGCTTTCACATGGCAATCTGGGAAGCTGCTGACAACGAGAAGATGAAGGGCATCTTAAGCCAGCTGTGGAATGGTCTTTCTCTTAGCCAGACGGATGCAGAGGAAGATTACGCAGAGAAGTCGATGAAGGAACATAAAGATATTCTCTCGGCGATTTTAAAAGGGAAAAAGGCTGAAGCAAAAGAGCTGATGTACCATCATATTATTCGAAGCATGGAAGACATGTTAACCCATTACGCTGACCAGTAGAGAAATCTACTGGTTTGTTTATTATTACTAAAAACCGACCTCTTTTTTCGGTAAAAAGCTTCATTGACTAAATCACAGAAAAAAGTTATTGTTATATTAAGAAATGGATACAATATCAAATATCAACGATAAAAGGAGGAAGAGATATGGATCCAATGGTTATTACATTACTTTTATTGGCTTTTGCCATCGTAATGTTCGTGTGGGAGAAAATCCCTCTGGCAGTAACTTCGATGATTGTCTGTATTGCTTTGGTACTAACGAAAGTATTAACTGTACCGGAAGCATTTGGTGGCTTTATCAACTCAAATGTAATCTTATTTGTAGCGATGTTTATTGTTGGCGGGGCTTTATTTGAGACTGGCATGGCTAATAAGATTGGCGGCTTGGTAACCAAATATGCAAAGACCGAGCGTCAATTAATTGTTGTCATCATGGTGGTAGTAGGAACAATGTCGGGTCTTTTATCAAATACCGGTACATCAGCAGTTCTTATCCCCGTAGTAATCGGTATTGCGGCAAAATCAGGATTTTCCAGATCGCGGCTTTTACTTCCGCTAGTATTTGCTGCCGCCATGGGTGGAAACTTGTCACTCATTGGTGCACCTGGGAACCTGATTGGTCAAGCGGCGCTTCAGGAGATGGGACTTAGTTTTGGCTTTTTCGAATATGCTAAGGTAGGTTTACCAATGCTCATTGTCGGAATTGTGTTTTACGCAACCATTGGCTACAAGTTACTACCATCTGGACCGAGCGTAGAAGTAGAAGGTGCTTTTGACCATAATGTAGACTATTCTCACGTACCAAAGTGGAAACAAAATCTGGCGTTTATTGTCCTGGTGCTTACAATTTTAGCGATGGTATTTGAGGATAAGATTGGTATTAGCCTCAGTATTTCAGGATGTATCGGCGCTTTGATATTAGTGCTTACAAAGGTTATTACGGAAAAACAAGCTTATAATGCTATCGATATGCAAACGATCTTCCTGTTCGGCGGAACTCTAGCACTCGCTAAAGCGTTAGAAGTAACAGGGGCCGGCGAAAAGATTGCGGAAGTAGTAATTGGTGCTATTGGTCAGAATGCTTCACCGTTTGTATTATTAGTAGCTGTGTTTTTACTGGCTTGTGTGATGACAAACTTTATGTCCAATACGGCAACCACAGCTTTACTTGTACCGATTAGTATTTCGATAGCAGCTGGTATGGGGGCGGATCCCAGGGCTGTTGTAATGGCAACGGTTATCGGTGGTTCTTGTGCATATGCAACACCGATTGGTATGCCGGCAAATACGATGGTACTGGGACCCGGCGGGTACAAATTCATGGATTACGTAAAATCCGGATTACCTCTAATTATTGTATCCACCATCGTAAGTTTAGTATTGTTACCGATATTTTTCCCATTTTACCCGTAAGTAAGGAACGGGGACACGTTTGCATTACAAACATGTCCCACAATTAAAAGGAGGATATTTAAAGATGAAAAAACAACAAGCAGTGGCGAAGATGACGGATGTGATGGCAAAGTTTGTTTCATACACCGGCAAAATTTTACCTGATGATGTATATGCGAAATTAGAAGAATTACGCAGCAAAGAAACCAGTGAATTAGCAACCACGATTTATGATACAATGTTTGAAAATCAGACATTAGCAAAAAAACTAGATCGTCCATGCTGTCAGGATACCGGAGTGCTTCAATTTTGGGTGAAGTGCGGCAGCAAGTTTCCCCTAATCGGCGAAGTAGAGGCACTTCTGAAAGAAGCGGTTATTGAAGCAACGGTAGAGTCGCCTCTTCGCCATAATAGCGTGGAGACCTTTGATGAATATAATACCGGTAAAAACGTTGGTAAGGGAACACCGACAGTCTTTTGGGAAATCGTACCAGATAGTGACACCTGTGAAATCGACACTTATATGGCGGGCGGTGGCTGCAGTCTTCCTGGGAAAGCCATGGTATTGATGCCCGGTGCCGGATATGAGGGTGTGACAGAATTCGTTTTGGAAGTAATGACCACTTATGGACTTAATGCTTGTCCACCGCTTCTGGTAGGAGTTGGGGTTGCTACTTCGGTTGAAACAGCGGCATTACTTTCTAAGAAGGCTCTGTTTAGACCTTTGGGAACACATAATGAAAACGCCAACGCTGCCAAGATGGAACAGCTTTTGGAAGACGGCATTAACTCGATCGGACTAGGGCCTCAGGGTATGTCAGGAAACTATTCGGTGATGGGTGTTAATATTGAAAATACTGCCAGACACCCGTCAACTATCGGAGTCGCCGTTAATGTGGGATGCTGGTCTCACCGTAAGGGACATATTATCTTTGATAAAGATTTGAACTATACAATCACTTCTCATAAGGAGGTAGAACTATAATGGCAAAGAAAATACTTACAACGCCGATTAAGGCAGAGGATTTAGAAGACATTAAAATAGGAGATATTATTTATTTAAACGGACATATAACGACTTGTCGAGATGTGGCTCACCGCCGTCTAATTGAAGCGGGACGTGAGTTACCGGTAGATCTTGATGGTGGAGCAATCTTTCATGCAGGTCCTATCGTTCGTCCTATAAAGGATCAAGAAGGAAAGTATGAAATGGTATCTGTAGGTCCAACAACCAGTATGCGTATGGAAAAATTCGAAAAAGAGTTTATCGAAGAAACTGGAGTGAAACTAATTGTTGGAAAAGGAGGTATGGGTAAAGGAACAATGGAAGGCTGTGAGAAATTTAAAGCCCTGCACTGTGTTTTTCCTGCCGGTTGTGCTGTTGTTGCTGCGGAGACTGTTGAAGAAATTGAAGATCAAAATTGGATGGACTTAGGAATGCCGGAAACATTATGGACTTGCCGGGTAAAGGAGTTTGGACCGTTAATTGTCTCAATCGATACTCATGGAGGTAACTTATTTGAAAAAAACAAGGTAATCTTCAATGAAAAGAAAGAGAAAGCGTATGCGGAAATAATTCCACATGTCAGTTTTATTAAATAATATTACTCAAAAGTTAAATCTAATTTCCGCCAAAATTGAAAATACTCGGCTATGTATAACTGTAGCCGAGTATTTGTAGATTGGAGGTCTTATGAGACAAAAAACCCAAGAAATACTCTTTCGTTTATCTTATATACTAGAAGTATTAATATCCCTTATTATCGTGGTCGCCATTATGATACTAGGCATAAAACTGGCTATACAAGTACCAGTGCTTGCAAAAAGTCAAAATATAGAGGGGGATTTTGCATTATTTCTGTCTACATGCTTTAGTTTGATAATTGGGATCGAACTAGTGAAAATGTTGGTTAAGCACTCTTTAACCATTGCTGTAGAGGTTTTAGTATTTTCATTAGCCAGACAGATGGTAGTTAAGCATTTATCAGCAGTAGAGACTTTGATCACTATCTTCTCTTTAGCGGGATTGTTTGCTATTAGAATGTGGTTAATCCATAGAGAAAAGGATAAGGTTTTAGGCGAGCTTAAGCCGTTAGCAGATAAAGAAAACAAAGTTGTGGAGATGATGCGAAACGATTTTGAAGAGGCAGTGAAATAGAATATAAAAAGCGGCGGTATGCCGCTTTTTTATATGGGACTATTTTTTAGATGAAGGCTCTATGTCAAGTGTTGGGGTGGGATGCTAACGCATCCTGCTCTGGCTCAGGCATAGAGCCGTTTTTAATGTTTCATGGGCATATGCCTATTTTTAGATACACAAATAAAACCTACCACCAAATGTGATTAAATCTTAGTCACAATGTAATATTCGGTTGCGAAATCGTTCAAAGTTACGGAAGCC
>NZ_JAMXOD010000045.1 GCF_024721305.1 Aequitasia blattaphilus
GTCCGGAAGATGAAACACCTCAATGGAAAAAGGCAGCATCCAAAAGAAAAGATCCGGAAGAAAAGAAAAACGAACGAAAACGTTCTCTTGAATTAGCGTATGAAGCACTCAAAATTGATGGTGATGTGACAGTAATTGCTCTGGAAGAATACTTCACTTTATCAAAAAATGCAGTCAAAAACCGAGTAAAAGAACACGAAGGATTCGAGATAAGAAACGGAAATGTTTACAAAAAATAGGTGTCAGTTTAGGGTGTCAGTGTCAGTTTTTCTGTTTTTTGACTGACAGGTGTCAGTGTCAGTTCTCATGTTTTTTTGACTGACTGACAGGTAAAGAGGGGTGTCAGTTTAGGGTGTCAGTCAATATATATACTACGTATATATATTTGGTGACACTGACACGTAGGTCATTGCGGGGTAAGTAGTCGTGCGACAGCTTACGCACGACGCCTACTAACCCGCTGACAATGACTAAAGAAAAAAATGATACGTCAATTTAACGATTTAAAGGAGTAAAGTGAATGGAGCAGATTGAATTTTTTATGACAATGATCCCACCAACAATTACACATCAGGAAAAACAGGTAGCTGTTAAAAATGGAAAGCCAGTTTTTTATGAACCTGAAAAATTAAAAACAGCCAGGATAAAACTTCAGGCGCATTTGTCCAAGTATGTTCCGGAGGGGAAAATAGACCATGGTGTGGAGTTGGTGACAAAGTGGTGTTTTCCAAAAGGGAAACATACAAATGGATCCTACCGGATTACAAAGCCGGATACGGATAACCTGCAAAAGCTCCTGAAGGATTGTATGACAGAAGTAGGATTTTGGAAAGATGATGCATTGGTTGCCAGAGAGATTACAGAAAAGTTCTGGGCAGAGGTACCGGGGATCTATATCCGGATCAATAAGTTAGGGGACTGATATGATTTTAAATATAACAGCAGCACAAAGTTTCTTCACGGAGTATTATGCTCTGTTCAAGCAATATGCCGGACGTACATTAACTCAGATTGAGTGGGATGCGCTGGTGGAAGAAACAAAAGTCATAGACAAGAAGTACGGCTCAGAGTATTGCAGGGAATTATTGCTATCTTTGGTGAATGAACTGGAAAGAACCGACAAACATATAAAAAATAGTGGAGGAGAAAAGAAATGAGCTTAATTATTGCAACAAAGAATAGACGATTTACTTTAAAGGCAGATGAAAATATATGCGAGGAGTTATTTGATAAATATATACTACAGTTGATTTGCGGTGATGAGGAAGAAGCGGGTCTAGAAACTAAAGTTTGCGAGGATGTAAATAACCAGGTACTTAAGGTAATGAGTGACGAATATCCAGAACAGATGCCGGCTGTGAATCATTATCCAACATCTAAGTATGGCGGATTCCTGCACATCCAGTGCAAGCATTGTGGAGCTGCCAAAACATACTGTGCTAAAACACCGACAGATACTTTTATCTGTGGCTGTGGAGAGTATACAGAGATTACGGATGTAAAAACCCTCTATGCAAACTGTGAATGTGGAAAACAGGCAAAGTACCGAACCAATACGACAGAGATCATGTTTGATATTCCTTGTGTGGAATGTGGAGCACCGGTACCGATCGCTTATAACGAGAAGAAGGGTATTTATGAGACGGTAAGAGGATAAAAGGAGAAAGTGTGATGGGAATTAAAAATACATTAACGGACTTGAATAACCATTTATTTGAGCAGATGGAGCGGTTGAATGACGACTCACTGACTGGTGAAGAGTTGGAAAGAGAGATAATGCGTGGAGATGCAATGCAGAAAATTGCAAAAACTGTGATAGACAATGGCTCCCTGGCATTACAAGCTAAAAAGCACCTGGATGAATATGGGCAGGGCGACAGAGTTGAATTGCCAATGCTTGGTACGACTGATAAGTGAATACGAGAAGAGAACAAAGCTCTTAGAGAAAGGGTGAAGAAACTTGAGCAATGGTAAGCAGCATAAATATACCCAGGAAGAAAAAGACTATTTGGCTGAGATTGTCCCAGGGAGAAGTCGTGATGAGATTACAGAGATGTTTAATGCTAAATTTGGCACGAATATTAATATAAAGGCATTATCCTCTGCATATAAGAGATTTGGACTTTCTACTGGCAGGACAGGATATTTCGTGAAAGGACAAGCAGCACACAACAAAGGTAAGAAGATGTCTCCAGCTACTTACGAGAGATGTAAGGGAACAATGTTTAAGAAGGGTAATGTGCCTAAGAATCACAAAAGAGTCGGCAGTGAAAGAGTATCAAGAGACGGATATTATGAAATTAAAGTCGCAGAACCGAATAAGTGGAGAGCCAAGCATTTAATAGAGTGGGAAAGCCATAATGGGATGATACCAAAAGGGAAAGTTATTATTTTTCTTGACGGTGATCCGACGAATTATGAGATTGACAATCTGGCCATGATAGACAGGGCAACTCATGTAAGGTTAAATCAAAGTAATCTCAGGTCAACGGATAAGGAGCTTACGAAGACGGGTGTTGCAGTGGCACAGCTAATTACGACAATGGGTAAGGCAAAGAGAAGGAAATAATGTACTTTGACAATTGAATATTGATAGTTGGTCATGATATAATGAGAAAAAATAAAAGAGAGGTATTACTATGAAAAATTCATGGATGGTACGAGCTAACCCTAGTAATTCAAATCTACTTGGTATCGTGTTTCTTGATCCAAAGAAAGTAGAATGGAGTTTTGAAAATGGAGGAAAGGATGTAAAAGAGGGAGATACAGTTTATTTTTATTTGACTGGAGGAAGCAAGGATAATAAAGATATTCCATTTCCATACAAGATATACAAGCGCTTTTGGTTTAAGGGTAGAGTTGTTCAAAAGGTATCAAAATTTTCAGGAAAAGACTTTGATATTTGGACAGAAGAACATAGAAAAACTCAAGAAAATCATACAAACATTGTCATAATAGAAGTAGAGACAGAGATGCCACTTTTTCAATACAATATTACAAGTGGAGACTTGAAAAACTCACAAAAATATCCTGGAAACAAAGATGTATGTTTATTGGAACCAGAGGATGTAAAAATGATTGAAAGAAAAATTAATGAAAATAAGTAATAGAAAAATCAACCAACTATCAATATCAGGTAGTTGGTTTTTTATTGCCCAAAACCTGTTAAGAATTGTTAAGGCTCAGAACAAATAATTGGAGTATGTCGGAAGAATTTGGCAAAACGAGAATTAGGAGGAAGAATATGCAGACGAAGTGCGATATATGCAATGTTTCACGATGTATATGTTGGAAATGCTTAAAAAACGACAAATGCCGGTATGCAAAGAAAGAAGATTGTAATATTACGGTTGAATGTCCAAGGCATGAAAGCCTGTTGACGAAAATGGAAGAGTCCGGATTATTTGAGAAAATTGGAAAATGCTTGGATAATAACTAAACCCCAAAACTACTACGAGAATTTAAGGAGGAAAATAAGTGTTAGAGCTGAATAGATTGTACAACATGGATTGCATGACCGGAATGCGAAAGTTTCCAGATAACTATTTTGACCTGGCCATTACGGATCCACCGTACTTTAATGGACCGAACAGAAGGAAGTATTATGGACGAAGCGAAAGTACGACAAACATCAAGCGTGTCAAATATGGGGTGATTGATAAGTGGGACGTCCCGGGCCAAGAATATTTCGATGAATTACAAAGAGTATCAAAACATCAAATCATCTGGGGAATAAACTATTATGATGTTGTTCTTGGTCCCGGTCGTATCATCTGGGACAAAGTAAATGGATCTAGTTCGTTTTCTGATTGTGAAATCGCTTATTGTAGTAAACACGATAGCGTGCGGATGTTTAGATACATGTGGAACGGAATGATGCAAGGCAAGAGCATCGAAGAGGGACATATCCAACAAGGTAACAAAAGGTTAAATGAGAAAAGGATACACCCAACTCAAAAGCCAGTGAATTTATATCGCTGGATCCTAAATACTTACGGAAAACCAGGAGACAGAATTTTGGATACTCACGTTGGCTCCGCAAGCAGCCTTATAGCTTGTGACGAGTTAGGATATCTATTTGTTGGATTTGAATTAGATAAAGAACAATTTGAGAAGTCGAACAACCGATTACTGGAAGCTCAGGCGCAGATGCGAATAATAGAATTACAAGCGGGGATGAGAGAATCGAACTCCCGCCAATAAAAGAGGTTCTCTACTTAGATGGGAGAGAGACGGGTAGTAGATTTTGGTTCTTCGTAATTAGTCGCAGTTGTTTGAATGGTTTCTAATCTCTCGTTCATGGCAACCTCTCTTTCTTCACATAAAGTGCAGATGCTAATTAATAAAGCTATGAAAGTTTGTACTACTACAAATCTCCGTCTCCAGGTTTTCACCCATCTAAGTAGAGAACAAGGATATTATAGCATAATTGAATATTACGAACAACAGAAAGGATGATGATAAATGGCATTATCGAAACAAAAGTATGACGCAGAATATTTTAAGATAGAGTTTGAGAGGCTTGTGAAGCTGGCTCATGAGCATGGAGTATTGATAAACCACAAAGAGCATATCACCATCTTTGATGGCAGTAACACCGAGGTAGTGGATGTCTATGCAAAGAATTGATGT
>NZ_JAMXOD010000046.1 GCF_024721305.1 Aequitasia blattaphilus
ACTATTGAATATATCCTGCTTTACGAAGTTCTTCCATCGCTTTCTCAGTTCTTTCTTCATTTACTAAGATAATTGGTCCGGTACAACCCATTCCGCTTTCTGCATAAATACCTTCCTTCCAAAGCGCCTGAACTCCATCCTCTAAGTCCATAATCTCGATTCCAGAAATCGTACTTGTTACCACCTCTTTCGATGGTGCCTTTACTTCTTCTGTCTCCTCTTTCGCTCCTTCACTTTGGGCTTTTCTTGCCTTTAGTATCTCTTCAAGGCCTGCCTTCTTTGCTTGGGCAAACTCCTCTTTCGATACTGCAAACAAGCCTCCTCTTACCAGCTCAGCTGCATACTTAATGGCTCCTTCAATCACCGGGGCTCCACTGGCTCTTGAGATAATCATCACCTGCTTCTCATAGCCTTCTCCGATTCCTGGTCCATATCCATCTCCACTGGCTTCAAAATTTCCACCTGTTGTAAAGGAGGAAAGCATTTTTACCAGGACATTTCCTGATAAGGAATCACATACCATTACATCTGCTGCTCCCATCAGTACGTCGTTTCCACGCATGATGCATCCACCATCTGCTCTTTTTGACTCTGCAAAAGTGATGTCGTAGCCTTTCTCCTGTAACTGCTTTAAGGCGATTTCTGTCTGTCTTGCTCCATCTACATTTAGGATTCCTACACTTGGCTTCTCTACCCCACACGCCTTCGCGGTAATAATTCCATACAGTGCATTTTTTATCATACCTTCGATACGATCTGCGCTAGAGGTTCCTGTTGTCGTAGCAAGATACATATCTCTTCCTAATGCCGGTGTTTTTACTCTTCCTACCGTTGATACTCCAATCGGGAATGGAAAGTGCATGGTCACTGCTGCATCCACTTCTCCCTTGTCTAAAAGCTCTTCCATCTTCCTGTGGCCTTCTTCTTCACATGCCACTTCTATGGTTTTCACTCCTTCTGCTTTCAAGGTTCCGATAAAGTATACCTCTACTCCACTTCTCGCTGCCCTTACAGCCCCTTCTAACGCGTTCTCTTCACCTAACTCGCTTCCAAGACCTGTCAAGGCTATCTTTGGCTTACTTCCAAAACTACCCGTCTCTAAACCTTCTGCGATTTCTAAAAATGTGGAGGCGATTAATTTATTTACATTCTCTGCCATTTTTGTCCACTCCTTTTTTACGCTTCTTTGTTTAGGCTCTCTGCAAATCCTCTGAAGGCTTCTGCAACCAGTTTCTTTACTTCCTCTTTCGATACTCCTTGCTCTTCTTTCTCTCCCTCATTTACCTGCATTACAAAAGAGACTCCATCAAAAAGATTTGTCATACGGCCAAGGAATAGACTTCCCTTACCAATAATCATTGCGGTTTTAATCTTTCCACTTATCATATCTTCTCTTGCAAATCCAATGTATGGCACTCCTGATGGTATGTGCCCTTGTGTAGGTGCCCAGCCGACTAAGCCATGTTCTTTTACGAATCCTGGTAAGTCTTTCGGTGTCATCTCCCCACGTTTTGCTGCTAAGGCTCCTATCATCTTGTAGTTTGCCAAAGGTACATCTCCGGCTCCTGCTGGAACGGTAATATCTGGATTCTGCATCTCTGGAGAATACTTATCAATATCTAAAATCTTTAAGCCATGCTTATCCAGTCCTGATGTTACCAGACCTGTCATAACAGCCTGAGGTGACGATCCTGTTCCTACTGTATGGCGTCCAAGCATGTCCAAGTTAATTTCTGGATTCACTCCATCGTTTTCTGTTACTACAACTGCAAATCCACCAAGACAATCCTCTAAAATTGGAAGTCCTTTTTTCAAATGATCTTTTCCGTTCATTCCTAATTTCGCAGTACATCCACCACTGGTTACGACAACGGTTTTATAGGCTCCGGATTTTACCATAGCTGCTGCTTCAATCATTGCATGAGTAGGAGCTGCACAAAAACCTCGGATATCTGAACCTGTTGCATTCACAAGTCCTGCTACTTCCGCTGCTGCTTTCGCGAAGTTTCCTCCACCTCTTTGGTTCATATCTCCGCATGCTTCCTCAGCACAGTCAATAACGTGTTCCACATCTTCTTTTTGAATTCCAGCGTTCTTGATTGCATAAAGTAATGCAAGTACACTGGATGCTTTACTCATGAGATTCTCATGCATTACATGGGCAGAAAGATTCGTATCAATGTCATGGGCTCTCTTTACACACCCGATTAACTTTCCGTCATGGTACAGACCTTCCCCTTCTTCATCCTTTACAAAGTGCTCAATTTCGGAAAGCTCTACGCCCTCGTGGATACGTTGAGATATGTCCTCTGAAATAATTGGATTCTTTGCAAAAGCATCTTTATGTGCCGCTACGAAAGATTTCTCTAAGCGTACCACTTCAAACATGTCACTGGCTTGTACCAAAAGCAAGAACTCTTCCTGTGGCATAATTTCCCCAAATTTACCAAAGCGGTCTGCTCCTTCTTTTTTCTTATCGTACCAAGGCATCTCTACTGCTCCCAAGTCATCTGGATGAGCATTGCCTATATAGGTTTGATTGGGCCAATAGCTTACGGCATCCTCAAAGCTTCTTAGGTGCTTTGGTACTTCTTTTAAATATTCGGAATCTGGATTCACGATTCTTTCTGTTGTTTGTGTAGTACCGTTATGCAATACCATGTCTGGAGTATGTACCAGCACGTAGCTGGCTCCTTTTACAACACTGTTCATTTCTAAATCTCCTTTCCTTATATAGAGGGACGAGGCACTCCCTCGGAAATTTTTTCCTGTATCGGAAGTGCCTCAGTGAATATGCTCAATTTAATATTTTGTAAATTCGTTGCGAATATCTGACATTTCGTTCACAATATCGTCAACGTCTAAAACCATTTCCATCATACTGATTTGCTCATCGTAAACCCCTTCATCAAACTCTTCCTTGATTTCTGGTTCACAACAGTGATATACACGAAGTCCAAGCTGGACTCCTGTCAATGGACCTGCAAAAGTAGGGTCTCCTGCTGTTACGGTTTCTGCTGCAAGTCCTGCAGCTTCTCCTTCAGCAGCGCCAAGTAATACTACCAAGTTCTCTGGGCCGTATTCATCAGCAAACTCCTTTACTCTCTTTTGGTTCTCTAGATCCATTGCTCCTGCGCTCGTTCAAACAAAGCACTCCGTTGATGAGAATACCACTTCTGCTCCAGCTGTTTTTGCACACTCTGCAATTGCTGGTCCCGGTATACCATCACGGTCTCCGATAATTATAACTTTTTTGTCTTTTAAAATAGCCATAATTACTCTCCTTTCTTTTTTTCTCTCTATGACTAAATATATTTCTTAATCATCTCTTCTATGCTCTCTGGTGTACAATCATCCTTCACCAGCTCTTCTACCTTTTCACCATCTTTATAGACAGCCATAACAGGTAGTCCCAGTACCTTCTGGGCTATGGCAAGTCTTCTTGCCTTTGTTGTGTTCAATGCTGTAAACTTAAGCTTATCTCCATATGTTTCGGCAAACTCATGTACCTTTGGCATCAATGCCTGACACGGTACACAGCCATCTCCGTAAAAGTCTACAAATACATATCCTTCTTCTTTTAATACTTCTTCTTCAAAAGTATTCTTATCTAATTCTACCATCTTGCAGTCCTCCTCTTATACGTAGCCTGTTATCTTTCTTTCAATCTGAATTGCTGCAATTGCTCCGTCTGCTGCTGCTGTTACTACTTGTCTAAGACTCTTGATTCGCACATCTCCTGCAACGTAAACCCCATCCACGTTTGTGTGCATATCTTCATCTCCTATAATATATCCCCTCTCATCCATGTCTATTACTCCTTTAAACAGCTCTGAGTTGGGAATTGTTCCTATAAAACCAAACAAACCAAACATACCATCTTCTTCATCTGCTTCAATCTTCGTGATTTCACCAGTTTTCACATTCTTTACTGCCATACCTTGCAAGATATCTTCCCCAAAGATCTCTTCTACTACGCTATCCCAAAGTACCTCTACCTTTGGATTTGCAAATGCTTTCTCCTGAATCGATTTTGCAGCGCGAAGTTCATTTCTTCTATGAATAATCGTAACCTTTCTTGCAAACTTTGAAAGGTAAAGAGCTTCTTCTACTGCAGAGTCTCCTCCACCAACTACGTATACTTCAAAGTCTTCAAAGAAGTTGGCATCACAAGTAGCACAGTAAGACACTCCTTTTCCTACATAGTCTGCCTCCCCTTTGCAGCCAATCGGTCTGGAATGAGCTCCCGTTGCGATAATAACATTTTTTCCCCGGTACTCTTCCTTTGTGGTCTTTATCACTTTTACTTCCCCAAGTAATTCTACCTCTGTAATAGTCGCTGATACTCTCTCACAGCCAAACTTTTCAGCCTGCTGTGCCATTCTCTCAACAAGAGAAGCACCAGATTCACCTTCTACTCTTTGACCAGGATAGTTCTCAATCTCATCTGTAATTGCGATTTGACCGCCATCTTGTCCCTTTTCAATAATCAAAGTTGACAACCTGCTTCTTCCGGCGTAGAGTCCCGCCGCTAAACCTGCGGGACCTGCACCTAGAATGATTACATCATATATCTTATCCATTT
>NZ_JAMXOD010000047.1 GCF_024721305.1 Aequitasia blattaphilus
TTTTCATTGCCGACAGGCAAGTAAATCAATTCATCTCACTCCCTATAGAGGAAGGAGAATTCTTGATGTTTTTGTTAAAATCTCATTCGTTGAGTTCAATACCAGCTGTCTTGTAGATGTCGCTTCCGAAAGTGCAGTTTCAATGGTATCACTATCCTTGTATTTATTGATTGCTTCTGCGTCAATCATATTCTTTCCATAGATTAAATCGATTTCTCCTTTTTCATTTTTCTTTTCCTCCAATTTCCTTTTCCACGGGCATTATATCATAGGTTAGCGTCAGCTTACCAATACCAAAAAAACATATCCCTGCTATAACGATTTGTTATAACAAGGATATACCTATTGAAAAAGTTGTCGTAAAGACTTTATATATTTTTCTTCGTACTCTTCCAGTTTTTCCTTTGCTCTGAGTATATATCCTACCAATAAGCACTGCTCACAGTTATTAATCTTTATTGTCCGAATATCATACTGCCGATAGCTGGCTTTCATAAAATCCAGCCCCAAACTTACGATGTCCGTATATAGAATCATATCCAGCATACAATGATCACTGTTTGTATGTACCATATGTTTCAGCTGATCCGTCTTAATTGCTCCAAGGCTAAAGCTTTCTATGTACTCTTCCATGCTGAAATAATCCTTATTCGCCTAGGCGAATTTCAGGTTCTTTAATTCTTCAAAGTCCACGCTTTTCCGGTTGTAATAAGGATGATTGGGACCAGCATAGATGCAGAGCTCACATTCTTTTAGAATATGGAACTCCAAATCGTGTACCTTTAAAAACTGCTTCAATGCCTTTTCCTGCTTTTTTGCAATATATACAATGCCAATATTGGTATTTCCATTCTCCACCCAATGAATGACTTCCTCCGCTGCGCCTTCCTGAAATTCAATATGAAGCTTCTCATTGTCTACCTCATTATAGAAATCCGCCAGATTTCTTGCAATCATATTACTTGGGTAAGAACCGATTTTCAGATTCTGATAGGAAGCTGACTCTCCATTTTTTTCAATCATCTCCGCATCCTTAAGCATATGCTTTGCATAGGTAAATACCTTTTCCCCGAAGGGTGTCAGGCTAATTCCCTTTGAGCTTCTCCTTAACACATCATGCTTTAGCTCCGTTTCCAGCTTCTGGATTACTTTACTTATATTGGGCTGAGTCGTATATAAAAGTTCGGCTGCCTTATTCAGGCTCCTGGCTTCCACTGCCGTCACCAGGTATTTCATCTGTTTTAGTTCCATTGATCTCTTCTTCGATTGCTTGTCCCAGGAAATCCCGATCCTCTTCCTTTAATCTGGGGATAAATCCCTTTGCAATCTTAGCCCTTCCTTTTCCTCTGTTTTTCACATAAAAATATCCAATAAAACTAAATATTACCGCTCCAATAAAATTGACAATCAAATCAATCATTGTATCATAAAGACCAATATCCAGATATCCTCCAAGGCCAAGATTTTCGCCATTTATCAAAACTTCTTTTATGTTGTCAATTACAACTGGGGTATTGGTTCTTGTAGGATCCAGCGTAACGGTTGTAATCTGATTAATTACATAATCCTTTTGCATGTCTAAGACAAAAAGGCGATCCATGGCAAATTCAAAGAATTCCCAAATCACTCCAATTGTCATTGAAAAGCAAAAGGCGACTATGGCTAAGAACGCTGGTGAAAGCTCAAATTTCATCTTTTTACTGTTATTTAATATGTCTGCCATAGCAAATCCAATGGCCGCCATTAAAAATCCATTTATCGTATGTAACACCGTATCCCATAGTGGAAATTTAATATAATAAGAACTGATTTCTCCCAATATTTCCGCCGCAAATATAAAAATCAGCATCGTGATTTCTAACCCTTTGGGAAGCTCAATTTTAAAGCTTACCTGAACGAGGCTTGGTACCACCAGCAAAAGGAGTGTCAGCACACATAAGAATACATTTTCATAATTCTTATTAAAAATCTGTAGAACCATCATAACAATTACAAGAATGCGGAGAGTCATATAAACCATAAAAGAACTTTTATGTTCTCTTAACTCCAGTTGTAAAGCCCTTTGCATTATTTTTATTCTTTTACGAATCCCTAATTTTTTCACATTTATCTCCTGCCTTCCCCTACCGAACAATTACTAGATATTTCTTGTATATCTGCATTCCGGATAATTTCCACACCCAAAAAACTCTCCAAACTTTCCATTTCGTTTCATTAATTCACCACCGCATTTGGGGCATATTTCTACTGTTATATTACTTTGCAGCTTCCCTAATTCCTCATAACATTTCTGATTCATCCAGCAATCATTCAAGGCCCGGTGAGCCCCTTCACTGGAAATATGAAAGTAAGCGGAAAGATCCACCAGCTTATGGTGCCTAAGCTGTGGCAAGACTTTTCTGGATAAGTAAAGAGTATCTATGTAATCATTATCAATTACTCCCCCATATAATTCCTCTGTAGCATTATAAATAAACTTCATATCGAAGGTATGTATATTATGTCCTACCAAAATATGATTTTCGCTAAAGGATAAAAATTCATCCAGGGCGTGATTTATTTTCGGAGCCCCTGCAACCATCTCATCCGTAATCCCATTTACCATTGTTGCTCTTTTGGGAATGGATCTTTCTGGATTTACAAGGGTAGAAAAAGTATCCTCTACTTTGCCTCCTACCACTTTGATTCCTGCCACTTCCACAATCCGGTCCGTATTGGAATTAATTCCCGTTGTCTCTAAATCAAATACTACGTAGCTAGGTTCATATTTTGCTAATCGTTTTCCTCTTTTATTTCCAACCATTTTTTCTTTTCCTCATTTGGATTATATTCTTGTTAAGGTGAAATGATACGAACCTCTCCCTTTTCATCTTGAAATGGGTAGTTCGTTATAATTGCTGAGAAATCCTTTAATTCATTGATTTTAATCATTCCCTGCTTTTGAAACTTAGATTCATCCACAACAAGATAAGACTTTTCACAACGCTTTACCGTTTCCCTTTTTAAGAATGCCTTCTCCACGGTAGGGGTCATAACCTCTCCGGTTCCACTGATTATAGCCGCTCCAAAAAATCCTATGTCAAATTTAAAATCCATAATCATCTGTGTTGCATAAGGACCTAATACACTTCCAGTGGACTTCTGAACCATTCCACCACACAGCATCAAATCCACATCGCTCTGTATAAGATAACGGCTGATTTCAATGTCAGTGGTCACTACCATAATATTTTCTATATCCTTAATCTGTTTGGCAATTTCAAGAGTAGTGGTTCCGGCATCTAAAAATATAGTATCTCCAGGAGCCACAAATTGCTTACATAGGGCGGCCAGCTTTTTTTTCTCCTGCTTATGGGAAGTTCTTTTATCTGCATAGGCAGTTTCTTCCCGGGCTATGGCTCCGCCGTGACACCGCTCCACATGGCCGTCATTTTGAAGCTTGACCAGATCTCTTCGAATCGTCATGGGACTTACCTGCATAAGTTCTGCCAATTCATCTACTTGAACGCTTCCTTTTTCTTTTAATATTTCAATAATTCTGCTTTGTCTCTCTGCTGCAAACATACGTATTCTCCTAATAAATAAGGTGCAGCGATTTTAAATTCCTCGCTGCACCCATTTTAACCTATTACATGAAAAAGCTCAAGGCAAGAACTTCAACTACTCCTACTGCCCATGCAACCGTAGAGGTTACAGACCATATCTTAAGC
>NZ_JAMXOD010000049.1 GCF_024721305.1 Aequitasia blattaphilus
AAGGAGAAGTTATGAAACATTTTGAAATAGGTATTACTACAGGTGGAACACGCGAATTTACGTTTAGATGTGATGGTATACACAATGCTTATGACGCAATTAATGATGCGGTAAATTATTTTGGTTTGGGTGAGGATATGGACGAAATCATGAGAATCTTAGTGAAAATGGATGAAAACAAATTAGTAACTCACAGACACGCTGGGTTAAACGTTTACGTACGGGACGGTGAGAGATGAACCAAGTAACAGAATTTCGAGGAACAACAAAAGACGAGTTTATATTAGTGTTTACTCCCAAAGATGTATCCGGAGTAAAAGAGTTTTTACACATAAAAAAGTCCCCAGCCGGCAAGCAAGAGGGACTAACAATTACACCCTTAGTATAAGGGAGAAATGAGGAAAAAGTCAAATGATTAATACTGAAAAAGGTAAATGCATAATAGCAGGAGATATCCTTACTCTTTCAGCAGAGTTAGAGATGGTTGTAATCTCATTAAGAGAGACGGTTACGAAAATGGTGGGTGAGAAGGCGGCTGATCAGCTCCTTGAGACGATTATGGAAAATGCGAAAAAACATCAAGGTATGATGTCTGATGGACAGAGCACTGTTTTCGAGAAGAATGCCAGTGCACAGGATGCAATAAATAAGTTCTTTGAAGAGTTCATGAGCAGGGGAGGACAGGAGTAATGGAGAATATCAAGATTAATAAGCTTGAGATTGAAAATGTAAAACGTATTAAAGCGGTCAAGATCGAGCCGACTAAAAATGGTTTGACGGTGATTGGTGGAAAAAATCAGCAGGGAAAGACATCTGTGATTGATGCTATTGCCTGGGCATTAGGCGGTGACGCATTTGCACCATCAGATGCTACAAGAAATGGGTCTGTAATTCCTCCCAATCTACATATAGTAATGAGTAATGGTCTTGTAGTTGAGAGAAAAGGGAAGAACAGCACCCTTAAAGTCACGGATCCTAAAGGTGAAAAAGGTGGACAATTACTATTAAATGAATTCGTAGAAAAGTTAGCATTAGATCTCCCGAGGTTTATGGAAGCTTCCGGAAAAGAAAAGGCGCAGACCCTTTTACAGATCATTGGTCTGGGAGACCAGGTAGCGGAGTTTGAAACAGAAGAAAAAGAAATTTACCAAAAGAGACTTACAACGGGACAGATCGCAGATCAAAAAAAGAAGTTTGCAAAAGAGCAGCCTTATTATCCGGATGCACCGAAGGATCCCATTTCAGCGTCGGAGCTGATCAGACAGCAACAGGAGATCCTTGCAAAGAATGGTGAAAATCAGCAAAAGAGGAATCATGCAGCACAACTTAACGAGGCTGTAGAACGTCAGAAAGAAATTGTTGAGGAACTGACGCAGAAGCTTCAGGAGGCAAGCCAAAAGCTTAACCAATTTAAAGGAGATCTTGAAATCGCAAACATGGATATCCAGGATCTTCAAGATCAATCTACTGCCGAACTTGAAAAGAACATTGAGGATATTGAAGCAATCAATGTGAAAGTCCGGGCAAACCTTGATAAAGATAAAGCTGAAGAGGATGCACAGGATTATGAGGATAAATATCAAAAACTCACTGCGGAATTAAAGGCCGTCAGAGATAAAAAAACAACCCTTCTTAATCAGGCGGATTTGCCTCTTCCAGAGCTGTCTGTAAAGGAAGGAGAGTTAATATACAAAGGGCAGAAATGGGATAACATGTCCGGATCCGAGCGCCTTATGGTTTCTACGGCAATCGTCAGAAAGCTTAATCCGAAGTGTGGATTCGTTCTTATGGATAAGTTAGAGCAGATGGATGTAGATACTTTGAATGAATTTGGGAAGTGGTTAGAAGGAGAAGGTCTTCAGGTGATTGCGACAAGAGTCAGCACCGGGGAGGAATGTTCCATCATCATTGAAGACGGATATGTCCAAGGACAGGAGTCGGAAGACGCGCCTGAAGTGCCTGCTAAAACATCCTGGAAGGAAGGAGAGTTTTAATGAAGATCATTAGTGGAAAAATCGCGAAAGCACAAAAAGTGGTTATTTATGGGCCAGAAGGAATTGGGAAGTCAACATTGGCTTCCCAGTTTCCAAAACCATTATTCATTGATACAGAAGGAAGTACGAATAACATGGACCTGCAAAGGCTGGAAACACCCAGTAGCCTGGAAATGCTTCTACAGCAGATTGAGTGGGTAAAGCAAAATAAGCCGTGTCAGACTTTAGTCATCGATACTGCGGACTGGACAGAGCGTCTTGTAATTCAGTATGTATGTGACCGAGGAAATAAGGATAGCATAACCAAGTTTGGATATGGAGAAGGCTATATTCAGTTGGAAGAGAAATTCGGAAAACTTTTGAACCTTCTCAGTGACTTAATCGAGATTGGGATCAATGTGGTTGTAACAGCCCATGCAAAACTGACAAAGTTTGAGCAGCCGGATGAAATGGGAGCTTATGACCGGTATGAATTGAAGTTAGGAAATAAAACAACAGCAAAAACAGCTTCTCTTTTAAAAGAGTGGGCAGACATGGTGCTGTTCTGTAATTATAAGACCCTTGTGGTTGCAACAGATGATAAAGGTACAAAGTTTAAGGGGCAAGGTGGAAAACGTGTGATGTACACCACCCATCACCCTGCATGGGATGCAAAGAACCGGCACAATCTTCCGGAAGAACTGGATATGGACTACAAAGAAATTGCTTTTATCTTTGAAAATGTGCCAGTACAAGAGACTTCCGTAGAAGTACCGGTGGCGAATACTCCGGATACAAAGCCAAAAGAAGAAACAAAACCGGTAAAAGAACCGGAAGAAGAGAAACCCAAACAAGAAAGCCTGGACTTTAATACAATTCCAAAGGATGCTGATGAAACAATAGTGTATCCTCCGGAAGAAGAGAAAAGTGCAACGCCGGTAGCATTTCAGTTACCGAAGTCTATTCCGAAAAATCTACGTGATTTAATGGAAGGTGGCCTGGTGTCCGAAGAGGAGATTCAAAAGGTCGTTGCACAGCGGGGATACTTTCCGATAGATACTCCAATTCAAAATTACCCCGAAGACTTTGTAAATGGAGTTCTGGTAGGGGCATGGAAGCAAGTTTACAAGATGATTCAGGATCTAAGAGCCACATATAATACACCGTTTAATTAAGGAGGAAAATAAGAATGAGCCAAGTAAATGAAAGAGAATTAGGATGGGAAGATGAGATTACAAAGGATGACGATTATGTCCTATTACCAGAAGGAGAGTATGACTTTTTGGTAGAAAGTTTTGAAAGAGCAAGACATGCAGGAAGTGACAATCTGCCGGCATGCAACAAAGCAATTGTAAAGATTCGAGTAGATTCTCCGAATGGAACTGCATATATTAATCACAATCTTTTCCTACATACAAA
>NZ_JAMXOD010000005.1 GCF_024721305.1 Aequitasia blattaphilus
ATCAATCCCCAAGATATTTTCTGCTCTTTCTTTTCCTTCTCTTACTTGGCTTTCATAAGAAAACAAAAGACTGGCATAGTACTTCCCGGAGGGTTCCCGACTTATGGTTACGGATTTCAGCTGATAATTGCTTGGAATCTCTCGATGGAGAATCATTCGGATGGATGAAATTTTTGGAAGTTTTAATCTATGCTTTTCGATTCGGATATTGCCATTGACAAGATTAGTAGTATAACTTGCCTTACTGTGATGTTTGGATTTGAAGTTTGGGAATCCCACTTTTGGTTGTTTGAAGAAATTCTGATATGCCTTTTCCAGGTGACGTTGTACATTTGCTAATGCAAGGGAGTCTACTTCCTTTAACCATGAATACTCCCTCTTATAAGATGCCGGAGTGTTCTTTAACATCTTTTGATTCTTTTTATATTCCTCAATCTTATCTGCCAGCATCTGATTATACAAGAAACGACAGCATCCAAAGGTTTTCTTTAATTGTTCTTCCTGCTCTTTATTTGGGTATAGGCGAACTTTGATTGCTTTGTTCTCTCTCTTTTCTTGCTTCATCTTTCCTACCCTGGCTTTCAATATAACTCCGAATGGTTTCAACGGGTGCACCACCGGTACTAAGGAGACAAAAGCTCTTGCTCCAAAAAGCTTCTTTCCATAATTTCTTTCGTACTTCGGGATATTCCTTTTTAATCAACCGGCTACTGGCACTTTTATATGCATTGATAAATTTACTGAGTTCCGTTTTTGGCTGTGCACGGAACATCACATGAACATGGTCTTTATCATAGTTCCATTCTTCCAACGTGATTCCATAATTTGGTGCAATATAAGAAAAAATCTCTCTGGCACGATTGGAAATATCCGTATCAATCACTGGATGGCGATATTTGATGACCATAATCAGATGATAATAGAGCAGAAATACTGAATGTGAATTATTATCCAATTTCTTCATTTTATCAACTCCTTCATCTTTTCTACTGAGTTTATTATATCACAAAAACGACATCAGAACAAGTGTTCTGATGTCGTTTTTGTATTATTTTTTGTAATAGTTTATGGTAGCTACGCCAAGATATTTCCAAAATCAGATTTCAGTCAAAAACTTTTTCATTGCCGACAGGCAAGTAAATCAATTCATCTCACTCCCTATAGAGGAAGGAGAATTCTTGATGTTTTTGTTAAATCTACTGTATGCTAAATTGCTGTCTGACAGATTGCATTCTGAAAATGCTACATATTCAAATTTCGAATAATCAAAATTGGCCATAGCAAAATTGCTGCTTTCCATACGCACATCTTTGAATACTCCGTTGGTAAACAGCGTACCCAATCCCTTGCAATTAGCAAAACGAACTTTACTCATGTATATATTATTCAGGTTACAGCCAGAAAAATCGCATCTCGAGAATAAAACGTTACTAAATTCAGCATTTTCAAAGCCGCACTTGTGAAAACTGCATCCTTCAAACATTGACTGGCTTATCACAATATTCTTATAGTCCTCTTCCTCATTGTTTAAATCTTCAAAAAAACTTTCTTCTATTGCCTGGTCCGAAAGTGATGCATCCCATAGCGTATCCTTCGTTCCTTTCAACAACTTTAACGTATCTGGTACGTATGGCTCCTGGATTTTCTTCTTTTTCATATAGACTGTTTTACTCCTTCTTTCCTTGTCTGCTCACCCTGTACAATTGTACTTTCAGAAAACGTTCACGTCAACAAAAGTATTCTGGAATTTTTTTGATTTACATGTTAAAATCTTATTGTCAAGTAAGCTGTGACTAACAAACATTGGATTGGAGATAAACTATGAGAAAATTACATGGTGTTGCTGATACATTATTTATTCCCTTAGAAGCTCGCATTTTTGTATCAAAGAACTATCCGGAATACTTTTATGATGCGAAAGCATTGGAACTAGAGAAGTACATTCCCGATAATAGTATTCGCAAAAATTCCTCTGAATATTCCATGATGGCTTCTGTTGCCAGATATTATAACATGGATCAAATTGTAAAAACCTTTATTGATAAACACGAACTCTGTAACATCGTCTATCTTGGAGCTGGACTCGAAACGGCCTATTATCGGCTCAATACAAGTAAGGCACTCTTCTATGAGGTTGACTTACCGGATGTCATAGCAGCAAGACATTCTGTCTTAGGTGAAACTAAAAATGATTTTTTGATCGGCGGTGATTTGTTCTCTTTACAATGGACAGCGCAAATCGACACTTCTCTTCCTACCCTCATCGTTGTCTCTGGTGTTTTTCAATATTTTACAGAAGAAAAGATTTTAAAATGTATTTCTGATCTCAAAAGCACTTTCAAATTTGGCCAGCTTCTTTTTGATGCCACGAACGAAACTGGTATTAAATATGCAAATAAGTATGTACAAAAAACGGGAAATAAAAATGCACTTATGTATTTCTTCATTAACAACAGTCTGGTATTTGCAAAAAGAACTAACACCTCTTTGATTGAAGAACACGCGTTTTTCAAGGATGCCCGGAAACTATTATCAAAAAAACTAGGTCTCTATACGCGAATTGCTATGAAGATTGTAGATGATAAGAAAAGAGCCATCCTGGTGCACCTTAAGTTAATAAAGAAGTAGACAACTGTTGAATCTCTTCAACAATTGTCTACTTCTCATTCTATGGCTTAAATTTACTCTCCCTCTTCATATTTCATCGTTGCAAAGTAATTTTTTCTATATCTCAACGGCGTAATTCCAAACTCCTCTTTAAACATAGAGCTGAAATGGCTCAAACTTCTATATCCACAATGCAACGAAACGTCTGATATTGTCATACCGCTTTTTTCCAACATCATTTTTGCATTTGATAGCTTTTCTTTTCTGTAATAATTATATATCGTTGTTCCGTACAGTCGTTTAAATCCTTCTCTTAGTGTCGTCTTGCTCATTCCAAGATTCTGACACAATTCATTTGTCGTTGGAGGATTTGCATAATCTCTAAACATCAGCATTGGGATCTTCATGATCTGTTCTTCCTCATACTTATACATGCTTATTCTCCTTTATATACTCTTTATTTCAGCATTTTCCTTAGATTTCTCTTTTTCTTTTGATTAAACCATTTTATTAATCTAACCATTCGAAATACTTCCACGCCACATGACGCAAGTACTGCGGCAGATGAGAGAAACGTCACAACATATAGATGTTTCAAAAATGGTTTCTCCTCTTCTTCCTGTTCCGTTGTTACATCCGCCTCTTTTGCCTGTGGTATCTCCTCACCCGGCACACGGACTCTGTTTTCAGCTTGGGAAGTCGTTCTCACCGCCTCAACCGGCTGTGACTGCACAGTTGTCTGAGGTTCTTCTATTTGCTGAGACGAACCCCTTGCACCTGTCTCTACTTGAGGTAACTTCGTTTCCAAACTTTCTTTGTTCTCACTTTTTTCTTCAGGGACACTCTCTTCCAATACCTCCTGGGGAA
The DNA here is from genome assembly GCF_024721305.1 of Aequitasia blattaphilus. Lineage (GTDB taxonomy): Bacteria > Bacillota > Clostridia > Lachnospirales > Lachnospiraceae > Aequitasia > Aequitasia blattaphila. The sequence goes on from NZ_JAMXOD010000005.1 coordinate 3,475, forward strand.
TGTTTGCCTTTGGTGATTCATTCTCCTGTGTTGTATCTTTTGTAGGAATATCCGTTTTAGGAGTATCCTTCTCTGGCTTCTCTTTATCCGGCTCTTTTATCTGAAAATTCTCTGTTTGAATCGAATAACTCTGCTCTGCTTGAGTCTGTCTTCCCTCAAAATTTGTATAACTGATTTGAATCAGTAAATTGTACGTCTTGTTAGGGCTGGCTTTCTCTGCTAAATGCAAATCCAAGTCAGCGCCAAAAACACAACTGCCCTTTTGATATCCCAGCCAGTCTCTCTCTTCACCCATACTTCCATATGCCGTAATAGAATCTGCTAAGGGTGAACTCATTTTTGACACACTTTCATTTGTCGGCACATAATTTTCTTTGTTAAAAATCAGATATCTGTCTCGTCCAATCACAGTTACTCTGCTCTTCGTCTTTTCTCCCGCCTCTAAACCATCCGGTATCTTTATTTTTACTTCCAAATCCCAGTAGGGCTCATGCTCTACCTTGTTTTGCAGATAAAAAAAGTATCCAGTTAAAAACAGGTCGTCTGACTGTTTTGAACCAATATCTCCCTTTTGATTCAGCTCCAGCTTCTTAACCTCTTCTGCTTCATTTTTCGGATTTTCAACATAATAATATAATCCTGTAAACACTTGCTTTGTTTCATACATTTTAGGTATTAAAACAAAACAATCTTCTCTGACGATTCCCTGGCAACGCTGCAGTATCACATTCGTATACAGCACTGGCCGGCTCTCTTCACCGTTTCTGCCTGCGTTAGCAATCTTCTCACCTATAAGCATGGCTGCTCCATCTTCACTCTCTTGACAAGTTGTTAAAAATCTCATGGAAAAGGGTCCATCCAGCCATGTACATAAGCTTTGAAATTTAATAGATACCTTCTTGCCATCTTCGGAACAGTAAACTTCTATATTATCTTTGTCATATTCCGCCTCTGTAAGATGAAATATCATTCCTTCCGGCGCCTCCAGCTCTGTTTCGAAGCCAGCATGATAGCAACAGTCTTCTACCGATATCTCTGTATAATAATTATAATCTCTAATATAATCCCAGTTTTCCGGGTCAATCTCTTCCCCATCTTGTGAGTAATACGAAATACTAAAAGCCGGCACTTTACTATAGACATCCACATCCACATCACCAGCACGTGCTTTATCTCCATGTAAAAAACTGATTCCAATGAAAAATATAATTATAATACTTTTCAAATGAATCCTGTGATTCGAATGACTCTTCCCCTTTTGAATCTCATCACTTAATCCATCCATTTCCTTTTTCTTCTTATTCAGAAAAATTCGAATTCCAATATTTAGGAGTATTGCAAAAATCAGTACTAAAATACCAATCATATTAATTCTTGACATATGCTTTTACTCCTTTCATACTGTCCTGTTAGCAAAGACTTCACGAAGCTGTTTTACACCTTGCCTGCTCACAGGCAATTCAGTTCCGTCTTTTAAGGTGACTTCTGACGAGGTAAACGTCTTCACATATGCTACATTTACCAATACAGATCGATGGATTTTTATAAACCCATAGGCACCAATCATATTTTCTATCTTTCCCAAAGTCGAATAAAACTCAAAACTATCACTCTTTTTGTAGTAGACAGTGATTACTCTTAAATCAACCTTAAAATATTTGATATCCTCTATATCTATATTTCTGTTTTCTCCTGCGCAGTTTACAGATATATATTCCTTGCCCATTTCTTTGTATCTGTTATAGAATTTAAGAAAAATCTCCTCTGACTTTTCTTTTTCTGTTCTATCTTTTAATATGTAATGAAATGCATTTACGTCAAATGCCTCAAAAACATACTTGTCGCTATTTGTATAGAAGATAATCTCATTTTTATAGCCAGCTTTTCTCAACTTTTTTGCAGTATCAATTCCATTACCCTCAGGCATAGAAGTTTCCATATACAAAAGATCCGCTCTTTTAGGTTCATCTTCCCAATCAAAAAGTAATGCGCTCTCTTTTTGATATATCGTCACTTGAATTGGAACATCATGTTCTTCTGCAATTTCCTCCAGCCACTTTCGATATTTTCCTGCCGCCTGATTATCATGATCACATATAGCAACTTTCACTCTTAATCCCTACTTTCTCTCAAAATATATACTCTTTATATAATTACATATTTTGCTTTTTTTGTCATCACGATTCTTATTCTTTCCTCCTTTCATTGTGCGGTTTGTCTCTTTTAAGGCTAAATTGATTATAAAAGAGCTTTCTTTTAATTGGGCGGGTTATGTCATGAATGACTATTTTTATGTCATAAACGACCCATTATTTCATTTCGATAATATTTATCGATAGTTAGTTATCGCTACCCGTTTTGTTCCTATTGCAGTATAATAAAACCGCAAATGAATCGAAAGGAAAAACTTACTTTGAATAGTTCAGAAAATACTCTAAAAATTTGTACCTCTATGGGTGTAAAAAAAGTTCATAAAACACTTCTCTCAAAGCTCATATTAGGTTTTATCGGTGGTGCAATGATATCTCTCGGGTATCTTGCATACCTTCGTATCGCAGCTGTATTCAGCGGAGCTTGGGAAGGAATAGGCCATCTGATTGGCTCTGCAATTTTTCCGATAGGCCTTATTATAATACTGCTGGCTGGAGGTGAACTCGTAACTGGAAACATGATGGTTGTTTCCTCCTCATTATTTGAGAGAAAAATCACTTTAAAAGATTGGATTCTTAATCTAACTACTATCACACTTGCCAATGCCCTTGGTGCTCTTTTTGTTGCACTCTTTTTCGGACATTTATTAGGTTTAACCAGTCAGGGAATTTATTTGGAAAAACTATTGAGTCTCTGTCACCATAAGCTGGATGCTACCTTCCTTCAATGCTTCTTATCCGGTATTGGATGCAACTGGTTCGTTGGTCTGTCACTGTGGCTCTCCTATGGCGCCAAATCCGGCGGGGCAAAAATCCTAGCAATCTGGTTTCCTGTTATGTCCTTTGTTGTCATTGGTTTTCAGCATTGCGTTGCCAATATCTTTTTAGTATCTGCAGCGATTATGGAGGGACACTATAGCTGGCTTGCATTTATTCAGAACTTCCTACCTGTTTTTCTTGGGAATATCGTTGGTGGTTCTGTATTTGTAGCTGCCTTCTACTATCTATCCTATTCTCCAAAAGAATGAGAATCCCCTTGCTTTTCATTCAAAATTGGTATACACTGAGTTAGAAAATAAATGACGAAAGAACAAACGAGGTATTTTGGTGAGTGTTTTTGGTATCTAACTAAAGCAACTTTATAGATGATGAGTAAGCATTGTGGAGTCAAGGTTTATTTGTCGTGCTTTTAGATACCTGTCTATATCAATCGATTGTTTCTGTGGATAGTGGGGTACTGCTATCTTTTTTTATATCCAATTTTATACTTTCGAATCATTTATTTTCAAAATCGACAGGTATTCTTACCGAAAGGATACAACATGAATAAAGATATACAAAACGCAGTAGAATTTAGCAAAATAAAAGACTTGCTTCTTTCTCTTACTATTAGCGATATGGGAAAAGAACTTATGAACACAAAAGAACCTTCCACACATTTAAATACGGTTCAAAAACGTTTGACAGAAACCAGTGAGGCTGTCACATTATTAAATGCAGGGAAGCAGGTTCCATTTCTCGGTGTTGGACAAATACAATATTTGACAACACGTATTATGAAAGGAAGTATCTTAGAAGTTGAAGAGCTTCTGGAGTATGCCGATTTTTTAAGAGGATTTCGGCAGATGAAGACCTTCTTTACAAAGCATTCCTTCGAGGCTCCTATACTCCTCTCATACGCTCTTAGCTTACAAGAGTTTCAGGAGGTAGAGGATGAAATATACCGTTCCATACAAGGACGTCAAATAAGGAACGAATGCTCCAAACCTTTATCGAAGATACGAAAATCGATTCAGGATTTAGAGGCTTCCATACAAAAGACACTGCAGAAGTTTTTGCGGAACAACTCGTCTATTGTACAGGATCCTATTATTTCCTTAAAAAATGGACACTATACCATTCCCATAAAGACGGAGTTTAAAAATCATTTTTCCGGAAATATAATCGAAACCTCCGGAAAAGGAATCACGACATTTATGGAGCCTTCAAGCGTTTCAAAAATGAACGCTGAGCTTCAAATAAAAAAGGGAGAAGAAGAACTGATTGTGTATCAGATTCTTGCGAACCTAACCGGATTAATCTCGGAACAGCTCGACGAGATCAAAGCATCTATGGAGATTTTATCCGAGATTGATATTATATTCGCCAGAGCACGGTACAGTATTTCAATTGGCGGGAAGAGACCTCAGGTGAACAAAGAAGAATTCGTTTATCTGGATCAAGTTGTTCACCCACTACTTGATTCCAATGCTGTTCCCCTTACGCTAAAGCTTGGGAATGATTTCCGGCTCCTTGCAATTACCGGAGCAAATGCCGGCGGGAAAACCGTCACACTTAAAACATTAGGCCTTGTAACTTTAATGACCATGTTTGGCTTACTAATTCCTTGCAAGGAAAAAACAAACATCTGTATCTTTGATGATATATTGATTGATATTGGCGATAATCAAAGTATGGAAAACTCTCTCAGTACCTTCTCTGCCCATATGAGTAATATCTCATCTATTTTAAATAGTGCCGGACGAAATACTCTGGTTCTATTGGATGAGCTTGGAAGTGGAACAGATCCAAAAGAAGGGGCTGCTCTTGGAATTTCCATCTTGGATTCTCTCTATCAAAAGGGGTCTTTAATCCTGGTCACAACACATTACGGTGAAATCAAAGAGTATGCCAGAAAGCACGCAGACTGCGAAACTGCTGCAATGGACTTTGACCACGATACACTGTTACCAAAATATAAGCTCCTCCTTGGAGAAACCGGGGAAAGCGGTGCCATCAGCGTGGCAAAGAGAATGGGGATACAAAGAGATGTTCTGAAGAATGCAAAAAACCTTTTAGACAGTAACTCCTACTCCACAGAAAAACTTGAATTTCAAAAGATTCAGGAGAAGACAAGCCCCCTGAAAACAGAGATTCTCCTTAAAAAGGGAGACCGTATTAAAATAAGCGAGCAGAAAGACTGGGGACTCTTTTATGATATGGTAGATTCACATATTGCAAGAGTCTATATGAATCATGGGTTCTTAGAAATGCCTCTTAAAAAAGTAACTCTTTTAGAAAGCCGGGATCAACTATATCCCCCTGATTATGATTTTGAAAGCCTGTTTGAAGATTTCTCAGAAAGAAAGAAGCGACGTGATTTAGACCGGGGATCTAAAAAAGCTTTAAAGCAATTAGACAAAGAATCGAAACTTAGAAAAGATGCTGCCAATTAAATAAACTTATTAATGGAGGAATAAAATGAAAACAATTGAATTCAACAACATAAAGCTCTGTACAGAAAGCTTCGGTAAACCAGAAGACCCTGCCATCCTTTTAATCATGGGCTCTGCAAGCTCTATGGTATGGTGGGAAGTTCCCTTTTGTGAATTATTAGCAGAAAATGGATTCTTTGTCATACGATATGATAACCGGGATACAGGTGCTTCTACCTGTTATCCAGTAGGAAAACCTGATTATACTTTGGAAGATATGGCAGATGATGCCATAAAGATTTTAGATGGATATGGAATTTCGAAGGCTACTATTATGGGAATGTCTCTCGGTTCTGTGATTACACAAATCGCCGCACTTCGCCATCCCGACAGAGTTTCCGGAATTATCCTTTTAGCATCCATGTATTTTGCCGAAGGCGCCGACAGGCTCCCCGGCTCCTCACCAGAGGTGACACAGTTTTTTGAAGAGCTCTCTATGAAAGAATCTCCAACGGACACAGACGAACTCGTTGAATTTGCTCTTAGTCAATGGAAAATGACGAATCAAAGTGATCTTCCTCATGATATCGACCATATTCGCAAAATGATTTATGTGGATGTCCGTCGCGCCACTAACTATGCAAGCAGACTCAATCATTCTTTTGTACCGGCAACTGGTGATGCGCTTCTTCGTATCAGCGAAATCTCTTGTCCATGCCTCGTTATTCATGGAACAAAAGACATTGTAATTCCCTATGTTCATGGTGAGATGCTGGCAAAAACAATTCCCGGAGCCAAACTCTTAACCTTAGATGGTGCCGGCCATGAGATGCATCCTCTGGATTACTCCATTATTGTGAAAAATATTTGTGAAATTTTCCGATAAGAAAACGAAACATAGCAAAGTATACGCCTACTACTCCAAAGCCACCTAAGGCTCCGGTGATGAGTCGGCGTATATTTGTGGATTTCTTTATCTTTAATTCCTGTATTCCCCAGTCGATGCCCATAATACCTAATAGACTTAGTGAAAGGGCAAGTGGGATACGGAGGAATACTCCTGCTATCACTGCCACCATCTGTCCAATGGCTACTCCTGTACATCTGGCACAAACGGGGAATTGTTTTCCTTTATAGAAAAAGCTTCTTTCCGGCAGTTGATGGCATCCACTGTGATTTCCAATAATTCTTAGTGTTTTTAAAATCGATTGCCGCAATTTTGACATGTATACTCCACCTTAGAACTTGTTTTCGTGCTTCTTCTGCCTTTTCCCATACCACAAAGTCCGCATAAGACTCCCGGGAGGCTAAAAAGCAAAAAGCCAATGCAAGCCTTTATCCAACCAAATCCCTTCACTTTTTCATTACTTGTCGTTTCTGTAATTACCTGAGAGGTAATATGGTTACTTCCGCATCTTGGACATATCATCTTTTTAATCTCCTTTTTCGTTTCTCTAGCTAATATACCACATTCCTTTTAACTTGGCGATTTCTTCTTGATAGCCCTCCAGTTCATTTGGTGTCTCTAAATAGCATGGAATCCCTTGAAGCTTCGGATGATTAATGATATGTCGAAATGTTTCGATACCGAGGGATCCTTCTCCCAGCTTTTCATGTCGATCCTTATGACTGGAAAAAGGATTTTTACTGTCATTTAAATGGATTGCTTTTAACTTATCCAATCCAACGATATTATCAAACTCTTGTATCACATCTTCCAAATGATTTTTAATATCATAGCCACCATCATAGATATGACACGTATCCAGGCAGACACCTATGTGCTCTTTTAACCTCACACCCTCGATGATTTCTGCCAGCTCCTCGAAAGTACGTCCGATTTCCGTGCCCTTTCCGGACATCGTTTCCAGCAATACAGTTGTTTGTAGTTCCTTATATAAGACATTATTTAAAAGACGGATAATCTTGTCGATACCCTCTTCTTTCGTGGCCTTTGTGTAGGAACCGGGATGAAAGTTGTAGCAGTTTCCCGGAAGGTATTCCATCCTCATCAAGTCATCTTTTATGGTCATATATGCGAAATCCCGTACCTTTTCGTCTGCCGAAGCAGGATTAAGCGTATAAGGTGCGTGAGCAAGTATCTTCTCTATGTCATGCTTTTTAGCATATGCTCTATATTTTTTTATATCCTCTTCGTCAATTGCTTTTGCCTTACTTCCTCTTGGATTTCTTGTAAAAAACTGAAACGTATTTGCCCCTATTTTCACAGCATCCTCTCCCATATGAAGGAACCCTTTTCCAGAAGATAAATGACAGCCTATCCTTAATTTCCCCATACTATTTTAATACCTCCAAAAATCTTTCTCCATACTTCTCAAACTTAAATTCTCCCACACCACTAATTGTGAGCATCTCCTGCTTCGTTTTTGGAAGCATCCGGCTCATCAAAGTCAATGTCTTATCCGAAAACACCATGTAAGGAGGCACCCCTTCTTCATTGGCGATTTTCCTTCGCAGACCGCGTAATTTCTCAAACACAGCCTCTTCAACCTCAGACAGAATAATGCCGGCAGAATTACGTTTCTTTTTCTTCTTCGATACCTTCGGTTCCCGTTCTTGTTCTTTTGCCATCTTCATAACAAGTGCTTCTTCCTGCTCTCCCACTGCATTTGATGTCTCCGTCAGTTTTACAATACTGTATTCATCATCTGTGATTGCAAGATAATCATTGAGCAGCAAATAGTTCATCATCTGACGCAATTTATGTGTCGGTATCTTCGCCAGCTGGCCATAAAAAGGATTCTCATTCATACGGTATTGCCGAATTTTTGCGGTATTCGCTCCATGTACTGTATCGATAATCACATTTACACCGTACCGTTGGCGGCTGGACTGCACACAGCCAATCAATATTTTGGCTTCTTCTGTAATATCTATCGTCTCAAACTGAGTCAAACAGCTGGAGCAATTTCCACAATAATTCGACTGGTATTCCCCAAAATAGCGAAGAATATAGTCTCGCAGGCATTCGTTGGTAAAACAATAGAACGTCATTTTTCGGAGCCGCTCACGATCCCGTTCCATCACAATTTCTCTTGTGATATCATCTAATTCCTGGTTGTCCTGATTGTTATTAATAAAGAATTGATTGGTGACCACATCCTGTCCACTATACAACAAGATACATTCTCCCGGCTCACCATCTCTTGAGCAGCGCCCTACCTCCTGATAGTAGGACTCCACATTCTTTGGCATATTATAATGGATAACATACCGTACATCTGCCTTGTCAATTCCCATTCCAAAGGCATTGGTTGCCACCATAATCTGCTTTCGATCATAGATGAAGTCCTCTTGATTTTCCTTACGCTCCAAGTCATTTAACCCTGCGTGATAACGAGTAACCGAAAATCCGTCATCCCCAAGACGGTCGCAAATTTCTTCTACCAATTTCCGCGTCAGACAGTATACAATACCACATTGGTTCGGATGGGTTTCAACGAAATTCTTAACCATACTGTATTTGTCTTTTGGCGCCTGTACTCCCAGATACAAATTGGGTCGATCATAGCCCGTTGTGACAACCGTGGGTTCCTGCAGCATCAAAATATCGATAATATCTTCTCTTACCTCTTTCGTTGCCGTAGCTGTAAATGCACTGACAACCGGCCGCTTTGGTAACTGTTTGATAAAATCTACGATCTTCAAATAACTGGGGCGGAAATCCTGCCCCCACTGTGAGACACAATGAGCTTCATCAACCGCCACCATGGCAATTTCAGTATTCAGTGCAAAATCCAGAAACCCGGCTGTCATCAGCCGCTCCGGGGCTACATATATAATGGGATAGCGACCTTCTTTTGCATAAGAAAGCGCCTTGTAATACTGATTTTCTGTTAAAGAACTATTTAGAAACGCTGCGTGAATTCCGGCTTGATTCAGTGCCGAGACCTGATCCTTCATCAGTGAGATTAACGGAGAAATAACAAGAGTAATTCCATTCATAAGCATTGCCGGAACCTGAAAACATATGGATTTTCCATGTCCTGTGCTTTGTATTCCCATTGTATCCTTGCCGGAAAGAATACTGTCGATTAGTGTCTCTTGACCTTCCCGGAAGGTATCAAAACCGAAATATTGTTTTAAAACTTTATATTTATCCATTTCATGTATCTCCTATAATATCTGTAAATTACTCCTATCTTCTCACTTTTCATCCATATATGCAATCCAAAAAAGAATAAGAGCGTAAAAACGCTCCTATTCCAACACCCAAGCCGAACTCTCTCTTTGCAGTCTGGACATATGGGCAAATATTCCATTTTTCTTTTCTAATTCTACTGGCGTTCCTTCTTCTACTACCTGTCCCTCTTTTAAAACAACGATTTTGCCTGCACCTGAAATTGTTCGCATACGATGTGCAATTACCAAAACCGTTTTATCCTGAATCAATCTGGAAAGTGCTGATTGGATTAAAGTCTCGTTTTCTACGTCCAGAGATGCCGTAGCCTCATCCAGTAAAATAATGGGGGCTTGCTTTAGAAATGCTCTTGCAATGGATATTCTCTGACGTTCTCCACCGGAAAGTTCACAACCATTTTCTCCAATCTGGCTGTTCCACTTATCCGGAAGCTTCTCGGCGAACTCATCTACATTTGCAAGTCTGGCTGCTTCCTTTACCTCTTTATCTGTCGCGTTTGGATTCCCTATACGAATATTTTCTAATATCGTATTATTAAAAAGTGTTACATCCTGGAATACAATGGAATAAAGAGACATCAAGGTTTCCGGATCAATCTTCGAGATGTCCATTCCTCCAACGGTAATGGTTCCTTTCTGAATATCCCAGAACCTAGCGGCAAGTCTTGAGGCAGTAGTCTTCCCACCTCCGGAAGGCCCCACAAGAGCCGTAACCTCTCCCTGCTTCGCCGTAAAAGATACATCCGAAAGCACGGTCTCTCCGTCGTCATAAGAAAAAGAAACATCTGAAAAAACAATGTCATATCCTTCATTTGTTAAAGCTTCGACACCTTTTTGAATCGGGTAATCTAAAATTTCTGATTTTTTTCTCCAGCTCCTTTAAAACCTTTTCTTCTGCATTATTGGATCGCAAATCATTCATCGTCTCAATACATTCTTGAATTCCATCTTCTGCAGCCATCTTTGCAGCCATAGCCTTTCGTCCAAGAAACTTATGCATACCAGTGGAAAATCCTACAATACCAAAAGATATTGGAAGCACCCACAGGGCTGCAATTGCCATTCTCCACTCAAGGAAAAATAACGAAATCGCGATTAGAACCGTTGATAGAATAGATCCAACCAAAGGACACACAAAATGGGATTGGCTCGTTTCCAACACTGCGCAATCATTCATGATAGCAGATGTCAAATCGGACAAATCTTTTTTCCCGAAGAAGGACAGGGGTATTTTCCGTAATTTCTCTGCAATAGAGATACGGCGTTTCCCTGTTTCCAAATAAGTCGCCAGGTAAGTTCCGTTATATTGGAACCATGTCGTAACTAAAATTAAAATAATACTTAATATGCATCCACCTACATAAAAATAAGCACGCTCTCTAAGGGTATTCTCCATGAGATCTGTAATTAACATATATAAAAGTCCTGCCGGAAACATCAGCGCAATGTTTTGTAATGCACATTCAATACTTCCTATTATTGTATCCTTTGCACCCTTTTTTGAGAGGGCAAATCTTCTTTGAAGTTTCTTAATCATATGGCATTCACCTTCCATTCTGCTGATTTTTGATAGTCATTCCACATATTACTGAAAATTCCTTTCATTGCATTTAAGTCATCAAAGGAGCCTTTTTCCTTGATTTCACCTTCCTTTAGCACATAGATGCAATCTGCATGCCTTACCGTAGATAAGCGATGCGCAATCATAATAACTGTGCGGCCCTTTGCAAGCTGGGAGAATGCTTCTTGAATCAAGTTTTCATTATCAGGATCTGCAAATGCGATAGCTTCATCCATTACAATAATCGGAGAATTCTTTAAAATTGCTCTTGCAATTGCAAGTCTTTGTTGTTCTCCACCGGAGAGATAGATTCCTTCCGTTCCAATCCTCGTCTCTAATCCTTTAGGGAATTTTTCAATAATATCCATACATTGTGCGGCCTTAAGAGCATTTTGTACTTCCTCTTTCTTTGCCGCTGGATTTCCAAGGCGGATATTTTCCAGAATCGTACCTTTTATTAATCTCGAATTTTGAAAAACGAAAGATACCGTGTTCATAAGTTCTTCCTTCGGAATATCTTTTACATCTGCTCCTCCAATTCGTACAGTGCCCTCTTGGGGATCGAAGAATCTGGATATAATACTAGCGAGAGTTGATTTGCCTCCTCCAGATGGACCTACAAATGCAATGGTTTCTCCCGGTTTCACATGGAGGGATATGTTTTCTAATGCGTTCTTATTTCCATCGTAGCTAAAAGTAACATTCGAAAGCTCTACAGATGCATCCTTTGGCCGTGCTGTGTTGGTAGAAACTAAGGGCTCCATTTCTAATACCGACTCGATACGTTTTATGGAGTCCTACACAATCATTTCATTTTCACTTTGATGCATCATTTTTGATAAAACCACCGAAATAATAGGTGTTATAATAATATAAAAAATCAGGTTCAGCAAGAACGTATTCTCAGGCGTCTTTCCAGAAAGCACAAAACCTCCAATAATTAAAAAGATAAATACACTATTCACCCCTAAGGTATAAAGCATCATTGGAATGCGTAGTTCCTTTGTGTAGGCAATTGCCCATTTACTATAGCGATCAATGGAATCCTTAAAACGCTTAAAAGAAAAAACGGTTTGCCCAAATGTCTTTACAATCGGAACACCTCTTACGTATTCTACTGCCTCATTCGACATATCATTTAGTGCTCCCTGATATTCTGAAATCTTTTCCTGCATACTTTTTCCAGCCATCTTCATCATTACAAGAAATCCACATATAACAGGGAAAAAACTCAAGAGACCGAGACGCCAGTCAAATACAAACAAGAGAGTCAAAAGGCCGGCAATCATTCCATATGCTTTTGCTTTATCCGGAAGCTGATGGGCAAGGTAAGTTTCCGTCGCCCCACTGGTTTGTGTGATGATTCTACGTAGGTGCCCACTTCCTAAGGTTTCAATTCTACCTAGGGGCAGTGTTGTGATGTGTCTCGTTAGTCGCAGGCGGATATTTGTGGCAACGCGAAAGGCTGCTAAGTGAGAACACAATAATCCCATGATATAGATAACAACTGACAAAATCGCGAAAAGAACCGCCATCCATCCATTGTGTGTAAGATTCGTCGCATTCTTGAAATCGGGTGCTGTTTCCAATACTTCTCTGATGATTTTCCAGATATACCAAAAAGGCACTAATCCCAAAATTGCACTGAGTGCTGAGAAAATCCATGAGATATAGGTGAGATACCTATGTCCTCCCCCATAGCTCATAAGTTTTGAAAAGTTTGATTGTTGTTTCAATGTGATACCTCCTGCTATTTTATTTCTCTTTCGTTAGCAAATGCTAACTCATGCTCTTAAATATTGGGCTATAAATTATAGCCCTAAATCCCGATGGTTTTCGACCATCCTGCTGTATAGAAATCATGCAGCTCCTCGATACATTTGATGGCTCGCTCTTTTGGAATATCATGTATAATAATCTCAAAAAAGGAGGAAAACATCCCACTTACAAGCATATGTTCAAAATAAGGATCCATCCTTTTTACGCTCTGTCCCAACTCTTCTAACACATCCATAAAACGATGTGTTGCCTCAATCTCCATCTCAACGGTTCGGTGCACATAATCTTCATATTTTGTACCGGCTGCTGCACCGAGGATTAATCGAAACGCATCCTTATAATCATACGCATAGTCAAGCATATCAAACATATATTGATTCCCTGTTTCTCCCATATGAGAGGGTTGTTCTTCTTTGGGAAGATTGGCAAACTCTGTTATCACTTTTCCAAACATATTCAACATATAATCTGCCGGCTCACCCACCAGTGCATCAAATAGCTCTTCTTTGCTTTTATAATAACCGTAAAAAGCTCCTGTTGTTACTCCTGCTCTTTGTACAATATTCCGGAGAGATGCTCCCATAAAACCTTTTTCCAAAAACTCTTCTGCGGCATATTGGTGAATCTTTTCCAAAGTTTTCGACTCTTCGGGCATAAAAACCACCTCTATATAACACTGTTATATAACAGCATTATATAGAGGTGAAAATGGATTATCAAGACAAAACTTACACTGCGCTAATATTCCAGCCTTCTGCTCAAATCGTCTACTCCAAAAGTGTTTTTCTAGGCCGAATAGTTGCCGAATATAGCTTGCAAAGAAATAGGCTTAGCAATACTCCTCCTAAAATATCGGTAAACCAATGAACTCCAGAAATAAGACGTCCAATAATTGTAATCAAAATGAGTGCTATGGCTAGGATTTCTAATATTTTTCTCACCTTTTTATTCTTTACTCTGATATGAAACTGCATCTTTGCAGTGCTCATGATACAAAAAACAATCATCGTATGTGAGGAAGGATAAGATGCCTCTAAATGTCCATTCATTAAGATAGGCCTATAATTTACAATCCACTTTTCAAAGAAAATGTATACACCAATCACAGCACCATAGAAGATTCCCAGTGCAATAATATCTTTATCTACCTTTCCAATCCCTCTTCTTTTTATAAGCTGAACAGTACCCAGGCATGCAAACCCGAAGGCTGTAATAAGGGCTACTATTCCAAGCCAATCCGTTATGTGATACCACATCAGATTTACACCAAACAGTTGAAAAACATATTGATTAAGTGTCGCAAAACCTACGGAAGACCCTTTCGGACCAATTGCCCTTACATCAATCGTTTTCATGATTATTGTGAACAAAATAAATAGTACTCCTAACAGACTTGCTTGCATTAACTTTCTTTTCATTTTCATAATTTCTATTTCTCCTTTGTTTTTTTTAAACATAGCACAAAAGAAAAAAAGAGCGCTAGAAACGCTCTTTCACATGGGTGATACTTTCCGTATCATTGCCACTTTATAAGTAATATCCCCTTGATTATCAACAAACTAAGTAAAAATGATCCGGGATAAGGATGACGTGCTACAATGGAAAACAGAAGCAAAAATGTATTCAGTGCAAGACTGATTATCCCTCTGTACTTCTCCCAGATTCGATTTTTAATATTTTGTAACGCCAGCTCTACAATACCGAATAGAACGGTTATGACAATTGCGATGCAATAAATAATCTGCACATAGTCTTTTGTATCCTGAAGCGTGAAAAGGGAGACCATTCTGACTCTCTCCCCTTCCTGCTGCCCAAAAAACGGCAGAAATATTAGTAACACCGTAATGCAATCCAATAAACCAAAGAACAGATTGCCCATCGCACCGGTTTTTTCTTTCTGCTCTGACTCTGCAAGAGAGATTATTTCTTCTCCGGAAAGCAGCTCATCAATGGATACTGCAAAAAGTTTTGCAATTGCCTTTAACGATTCTATACTTGGAAGTCCTCTGCCGGATTCCCATTTTGAAACAGCCGTACGAGACACAAACAACGCTTCTGCAAGTTCTTCCTGCGTCCATCCTTTTTGTTTTCGTAACAGTTGTATTTTCTCACTTAATTCCATTTTATTTATATTCCTTTCTCAAATTGCACTTTTTCATTATACACTTTTCGAAAGAATTTTCCACTAATCTCCCCGTATTGCTGCCAGTGGACTTAGCTTCATCCCTCGTGAAGCCGGCAGCATTCCTGCCAAAACACCTACAATAACTGCAAAAAATATTGCTGCCAGAGCTAACCAAATCGGGATATACGAAATGTCTCTGCTCAACCCCATTGCTGCCCCTCCCTGGGCAACCAGAAAATTAATAATGCCAGATAAAATAAAACTGAGAGTACATCCAATAACGCCTCCAAATAATCCGATACTTGCCGCTTCTAACAGAAACATCCTGCGAATACTCTTTAAACTGCATCCCAATACTTTCATGACTCCTATTTCTTTCGTTCTTTCATAGATGGACATCATCATCGTATTTGCAATTCCGATTGCTGCGACAAACAAGGACACTGCACCGATTCCACCAAGTGCTGCTTGTATCATAAAGAATTGCTTTTTCATGCTGTCCAGATAATCTTGGTTCGTTTGAACATTGAATCCCATATTCTTTATTTCATTTATCACTTGATCCACATTCTCTATGTCATCTACGACAACCTCTGCTGATGTGTAACAAAAATCCCGATATGCTTTTCCCGATTTTGTTGTTGGCTGTCCCGGAATCACATTTCCTTGAAACTCCTTTTTCAGCACCTTTCTCAAAGCATCAATGTCACAGTACACATAATAAGAATTCATCGAATACGCTTCGATTCCACCTTCCATTACTCCACTTGCCTTTACCACCTGTTTGTTTACAGTTTTCACCTTTGTGGCTTCATCAACTGTTTCTGCGTTCTGGGATTTTTCAAGGCTTTTAAAATAATTATCAGTATCCAGAATAAGAAACACAGAGTCTTTTGTTAAATCAATATTGGGAATTTCTCCCGTTTCCCAATACCCCTTATTCGTTCCCTTTTCCAAAAAATCTGCCAAAACTGCATTGCCATAAACCAGCTCTAACCGACTGCCTCCTGGCGTGGGCATTTTTCCATATCCAAGCTTTAGATTTTTATTTTCAAGGCCTTCCTTTGTCGAAGCATATAATTGTATATAGGCCTCGTAATTTCCTTTCAGTGCCACTGCCGTCATTTGGTATTGAGGATTTATACTGCTGATATGTTCTATTTCTTTTAGTTTCGCCAAAGTACTGTCTGTAACGTATTTCTCTACATCCTCCTGTTCACCAGCATTTCCAGAATAAAAATAGCTCTCACCCGCTTCAGCGCCAGATACCGTAATCGTCTTTAGTCCTCCCGACTCTTCCACCTCCTGAAGCATGGATTGCTGTAATCCTAAACCCAAGGAAATCATGGTTACAATTGAGGCTGTTCCAATGACAACGCCTAAAACTGTTAAAAATGTGCGAAGGCGTCTTTTTCTTAAATTGTCCAAACTAATCTTCAGAATATCCCTCAAGTGCATCCAATAACTCCTCCTCTATTTGGTCTTTTCCGTTGCCCTTTTTCTTTTTTACTTTTAAAATAATTGTTACAAAAACTCCCAGAATAACAATCCCTGCTACGATTGGTACAATTGGAATTCCACTTTTTTCTTTCTGTGGAACATCCATTTCAGACACTGTTGTGTCTTCACCTTTCTCAATCTTTATTGTCATTTCTTTTGTCATGGTTTGCTGATTGCCTGCTTCATCCTCATAGGATACCGTCATCGTAATTGCATCCCCTTTTGGTGCTGCTTTCGTTCCTTTTAGCATCACATCAATACTTGCGGTCGCACCGGATTCCACGTGCCCCAGAAAGATTTCTTCCTTTTCAATGGCTGCGCCGGTAAAACTGGCCTTTACATTATAAAGCTTAATACGTCCGAGATTATAGAGATTACACATGACATTGCTTTCTTCACCAACCGTAATTTCATCTGGCGCAATGTCAAAATCGGAAAGTTCAAATCGTGGGCTTTGCCTGACAGACAAAGCCAATTCAGAATTGCCTTCTATTTGATTTCCACTTCCATCTTCATAAACCATTTTTAGACCCAGACCGTATGGCTTATTTACCAAATCTGCTTTCGCATTTAAGTTAATACTAACTTCTCCTGCACCTCCCGCTCCTATACTGTCAATATAGACCGAACTGCTGCCCGATGTAGGCAGAAATGCAGGTGCTACATTTTCTTCCTTGCCTTCTGAGGATGCATTAAAATCAAAAAGCATATTGGAAACTGTTGTTGTTTTCGAAGTGTTTTTTAACTGAACAAATAAAGTAAAATTAGCTCCTGTCCTCACTTCTGCCGGTTCCGTACGAAATCCGGTGACAATGACTCTTGGCACCGCCTTATTTCCAGTAGAACCACTGCCGCTGTACACAGGCTCCCCATTACTAACCATAGGCATTTCTCCCATCCCTTCTTCTGGCTCTCCTTCACTCTCTCCTTCTGGTTCTTCCTGAGGCTGAGGTTCTTCAATGGGCTCTGGTACCTTTCCGTTTACATAGATAAGGCGCTGGCTTACTTCCATGTCTTTTGCTTCTGCTACAAAAACCACATTATATCTTTTGTTTTCAATATTGTTTTTCCCTGTCAAATTGAAGGATACAACCGCTTCCTCCCCTGGATTTAAGCTTTTTATCACTTCTTTATATTCCTGAAACTCTGTGGCAAATGGCCACTGGGAACCATCCATTCCCAAATCCGGGTGTACCTCTATATTTTCTACTATATTTTCCGTTTCATTTTTTACTTTTAATCCAATTTGAATTGCCTCACCCGAAACCACCTCAGGTGTTCTTTCCTCCACAACACTTAAGCTAAGTCCAGCTGCTGCAAAAGCCGTCATGGGAAATGCGCCTCCTACAAAACACAGTAGAACCATTATTCCTGCTAGTATACTTTTCATCCTTCTCATTTAGTTTCCCTCTTTTCTCCTATGATCTATTATTTTAATAATCCGTCCATCACGTATGTGAAATACCCGGTCTGCATAATTTGCAAGCTCTTCATCATGGGTTACCATAATAAGTGTTTTCTTATTCTCCCGGACAACACGCTGCATTAATTCCATAATCTCTTTTGAAGTCTGAGAATCTAAATTCCCTGTAGGCTCATCTGCAAATATAATCTTAGGATTTACAACCAATGCTCTTGCAACCCCTATTCTTTGCTGCTGTCCGCCAGACATTTGGGTTGGAATGTGCTTTTCATGTTTTGTAAGCTTTACGAGCCGAAGCATTTCTTCTGCTCTTTTCATACGCTCCTTTTTGGACACTCCCATGAAGCTTAGGGGGAATGCTATATTCTCCACGGCATTTAAGGTACTCATCAAATGAAAGGACTGGAATATAAAGCCTACATTCTCTCTTCGAAAACTCACCAGCTCTTCCTCTGTTCTGCCTTCAATGTGCTCTTTATTTATAATCACCTCACCCTTTGTAGGAGGTTCTAAGCCAGCCAGCAGATTAAGAAGAGTTGATTTACCAGAACCTGAGGTACCCACAATCGCACAGAATTCACCTTTCTCGATAGAGAAATTTACCTCATATAAAGCCTTTACAATCTCATCTCCAACCTTATAGAGCTTTGATAAGTTTTTAACCTTGATAATTTCTTCCATATGTTCTCTCTCCTTACTGTTTCTCAGTATAGAAGGGAAAACGAAAGATTTTTTTGTCATCTTTCTGAAGATTTTCTTAAGAAAAAATAGAGCCTGCATCTGCAAGCTCTATCCTATACTTTCTTATCTGATTAGATTATCCATCATCTCTTTATAACGCTTTGTTAATTGCTATCTGTCCCCTCCTCATGTTCCAATAAGTGTCTCTTCTTCTCAATTCCACCTGCATACCCCGTCAAGCTTCCATCTGTCCCTATCACTCTGTGGCAGGGAATGATAACCGATATTGGATTATGTCCCACTGCTCCTCCAACTGCCTGAGCAGACATCGTAGGTTTCCCCATTTTCTCTGCCATCTTTCTGGCAATTTCTTTATAAGTAATCGTTTCTCCATAGGGAATCTCACACAGGATTTCCCAGACCTCCTTACGAAACTCACTTCCGATTGGCGCAAGAGGTAATAATTTTATATCCGGCTTCTTTCCATCAAAATAGTTCTTCAGCCATTCCTTTGTTTTCGCAAAAACAAGGATATCTTCCTTTTCAATCATCTCGTCAAAAATCTCTTCCCCGTGATACTTCTGTCCTTTTAGCCACAAACCAATTAGATTCTCTTCATCCGATGCCAAGGTCATTATACCAATTGGTGAATTATAATCTGTTCGATAAATCATCCGTCTCCTCCTTTTCCCCACTACTCATACGATATAATCGGAGAAATCATTTGTCAATGTGATTTCATTTTTATTTTGCATTTTATAATTCGGACACTTATACTCTAATTAACGAAAAATAATACGAGGTCTTACATATGAATGAAAATATTACCATCATGCTTGTTGAGGATGATGACGTACTGAAAAATGAATTAAGAAACTACTTGTGCAAATGGGGGTATGCAGTCACAGAACCTGTTGATCTTCAAGATATCACCACCGAATTTCATAAACCTCATCCTCATGTTGTTCTGATGGATATCGGACTCCCCTACTTTGATGGCTACTATTGGTGCAAAAAAATCCGAGAGTTTTCCAAAGTTCCTATTCTTTTTATCAGCAGCCGAAATGATGACAGGGATAAAATAATGGCCATTACACAAGGCGGAGATGATTACGTAGAAAAACCATTTAATCTCGAACTGCTAAGGGCAAAAATTGATGCCATTTTAAGAAGAACATACGAATATCGGATCAAGAAAACTCTCTCTCTTGATACAAACCTTTTCTTCGACTATGGAACCCATGACCTTACCTTTCAGGATAGGAAAATCGAACTGACAAAATCAGAAACGCGAATCCTTATCTATTTGATTGAGCATAAAGGAGAAGTCGTTACCAGAGAGGAACTAATGGATCAGCTTTGGAGCACCGATGAGTTTGTCTCTGACAGTACCTTAACCACCCTTATCTCACGTTTACGTACAAAAATTGCCCATTACTATAAAAATGATTTTATACAAACCAAGAAAGGACAAGGATATTTCATAAAATGACCTATTTCAAAAAATACTTCAAATATCTATTCCTGATTTTCCTTACAATTCTTTCTTTCAACCTCTACTTTTTATTTCTGCTTCCAACTGTAAGGAAGCAATATCTCCTTTATCTGAATATACTGCTTTTTCTCATATTATTCATATTTTTTTGCATTGAATACTATCAGTTTCGTAAAAGAGAACAACATATTACAGATTTACTAACAAAAGAAACTATCATCACTTCTGAAATGAATGCATTCGAGAATAAGGACATTGCTCTTCATGATATCGAAATACTAAATCTGGAGCTTCAGGAAGAATATGATAAACTGTGTGATTTGCAAGACTACTTCACAAAATGGTGTCACGAGATAAAGACTCCTTTGTCTGCGTCTCTGCTTTTAACGGAGCAGATCGAGGATTCCTTTCAAAAATCAGCCCTAAGAGAACAGTTAGAGAAAATCACACGTTCTTTGAATACAGCCTTACTGGGTACAAAGATTCAAAGCAGCCTTCTTGATCTTACAATCAGTCCTACTCCTCTTTTAAGCTGCGTGAATGCTTCCATAAAGAATAATCGCTTCTTTTTGATTCGAAAAAAATTCGAACTGGATATTAATAGCGACAACGAAACCGTCTATACAGATGCCGCTTGGCTTACCTATGTTTTAGATCAGCTTCTTAGTAATGCACTGAAATATCAGGGAAATGAGAGTCCCGTTATAAAAATATGGAGTGAGACTTCTTCCGATGGAATCATTTCTCTACATATCCAAGACAATGGAGAAGGCATTAAATCACATGATATAGGGCGTGTATTCGAGAAAGGATTTACCGGCAGCAATTACCATAACGGCAAATACGAATCTACCGGTATGGGACTTTATATGGCCAAAATAATCATTGACAAATTAGGGCATGAAATATTCGTAGAAAGCGTCTATACCAAATACACACGTTTCACAATCCGCTTTGAGGATAACCGGGAATTCTTTCTTCACTAATCTTACAAAAATGTAAGATACCAAGAAGTTTTGTAAGATGAATGAAAGGATTCTTTCTTCGATTCATTCTATAATTGTAATCGTAAGGAGGAATTAAAAATGACGAATAAAAAAGTAATCGAAATTAAGCACTTAATAAAAAGCTACGGATTAAAAGGGTTTCAAACCCCGGTGCTAAAAGGAATCGATCTTACGGTGTATCAACATGATTTCATAAGCATTATGGGACCCAGCGGTTCCGGCAAAACCACGCTGCTAAATATCCTGTCTTCTATCGACAAGCCTACAAAAGGTACCGTTCTTTTAGATGGAAAAGATATTACAAAAATGAAAAACAAAGAAATGTCTAAGCTGCGAAGAGATAAAATTGGTTTTGTATTTCAAGATTATAATCTTCTTGATACACTTACTCTAAGGGATAACATTGCCCTGCCCCTCTCTTTAAATGGAGCCTCTGGTAAAACCTGTCTCCAAAAAACGGGAGAATTGGCGGAAATGTTTGGATTATCCTCTCATTTGGACAAATATCCCTATCAGCTTTCCGGTGGGCAAAAGCAGCGCGGGGCAACATGCAGAGCTCTTATTACCGATCCAGAAATCATATTCGCTGATGAGCCAACTGGAGCCTTGGATTCCAAATCAAGTAAAGACTTAATGCAATGCCTTCAAAGCGTTAATGAACAGAAAAAAGCTACGATTCTTATGGTGACCCATGACTCTTACTGTGCCTCTTATGCAAAAGATGTATTCATCTTGAAAGATGGACTCATCCAGTGCAAGCTTAGCCAGGGAACTGATCGAAAAGACTTCTTTGACCGTATTGTGAATACACAGTCCTCCATAGGAGGTGATTTCTCGTGAGTTTATGGAAACTAGCATTTCAGAACTTTCGGAAACAGTTCAAAAACTATCTTGCATTGATTCTATCCCAGGCATTCTCCATCTCCATTCTACTGAATTTTCAGTATTTGAGATTTTCCGATTCCCTCGCAGTATTAGGGGAGCAGAACCAGAACCAATTGGATGTGCTTGTAAATGTAATCTCTGTAATTTTAATATGTTTTATGTTTTTCTTCGTTTGGTACTCTACCAACGTTTTCCTTAAAAAAAGAAAAAAGGAAATTGGTATTTTCGTTTTTATGGGATTGACGAACCAGAAAATCGGACAACTGTATATGATTGAATGCTTCATAACCGGAATTTTAACGACCGGAATCGGTATTGTATTTGGAATTATGACAACACAGCTCTTTCAAATGATCCTTTTAAGACTTTCTGATATCAGCATTGAACTAAACTTCCAGTTTATACCGAAACCCATTTTGCTTACACTCCTAATCTATCTTGTTATCTATCTGTTCTTTATCCTAAGTGGATATATTAGTATTGTAAGAAGCAATGTTTTAGATTTAGTAAACACAAATCGGAAAAACGAGTTCGTTAAACAGAATTCTTTTTCCCTAATTTCCAAGACCATCTTAGGGATTGTGTTATTGGGTGTGGGATTCTATTTTGCAACGAAGGACGGTGGTATAGAAGTCATATCCAACCTGCTCCTTGCTGTTATATTAGTAGTTTTTGGAACATACTTTATTTTAGGCGGACTTGTCCCTCTTATTTTTCAGAAGCTTGCGAAGCAGAAATTGTTTTTGTATAAGAATCAACGTGTACTCTGGATTAACAATATGATTTTCCGAATGCAGAGAAACTATCGTACCTATGCGATTGTAAGTGTCCTCATGCTCTCTGCCGTAACCGCACTGGCAACCGGTTTTTCCATGAAGACCCGATATGACAACATTATGCATTTCCGAAATACCTATACTTACCAAGTATTTAGTGTGCGTTCTGATTTAGAGGATGAGATTGATAGTTTAATTGAAAAGGATAATGATATTGTAGTGAAATCTACTACCCCTCTTTTATTTCTTTCAGATAATAAAGGCGTACTCTCCTATAGCAACTTAAAAGCTCTTGCCAAGGAGAGTCGTCAAGAATTTTCGCTAAAAGAACCCAAGGATAAAGAGGTTATTGCTGTTAGTCAACTCCATCTCCTCTCTCTTATTACGGATCTTTCGGATATAAAGGTTGAAATAAATGATGAGAGTTATACACAAATTGATGAGACCTCCATCCCATACATGGGCTATTTGCAGGAAATAACAGAATTTTTTATGGTAAATGATCAAGACTACCAAAAACTCTTAGACCAAGGACAGCAGTATTATACTTATAACTACCGTATTTCTGATATTTACAATTTTGCAGCTTCCAATGATGAGCTGGAATCTATTATAAGTGATCAAGAAGATACTTTTACCGGGAGAGTTACCATCGACCCTGATAACAAAGAGACCGAGTGGGTAAAAATCCTGTATTCCTTATGTATATTCATGTTCATTGTTTTCATTCAGGCAAGCGGAAGCGTTCTATTCATGAAAAACTACGAAGATGGATTAGAAGAGCGCGAACGTTATGGTGTATTGAAGAAAATGGGCATCAACGGAAAAGCTCTACGGCTATCCATTGCAAAGGAACAAACATTTACCTACCTATTTCCCTTCATCCTAATGAGTTTTTCCAGTTACTTTTCCATACACGCTTTGGAAAAATTAATGTATGCCAATCTACTCCCAGTAAACATAGTCAGCGTTTTAATCATTTTAGGATTTTTACTTTTCTGCTATATTGTCTCCGTATTTTCTTACTTTAAAACTGTAGACGTATAAAGCCAAGAGGCATATATTTCGTAGGAAATTTATGCCTCTTGGCTCTTATTTCATCTCCACATAAAATCAATATCACCGCTGCTGGTATTCACTTGTACTTCTATGTCCGGATTCTCCTTCGTTCCCACAACACCGGTTGCCCTCTCTGCTTTCCGGTCAAAGCTAAGAGTGTCGTCAAAATCCGTCATGATTTCTCCACTGGTGGTATTTGCCTGGAACTGAAAGTTAATATCTTCTGGTAGTATACAGGATACGTAACCACTTGTCGTCTTAATCGATAGACTATCTGTTAAATCTGTGAATTTTAAATCCACATCACCTGAAGAGGTTTCTACTTTGCTGCCACCTTCAATCTGTCCCGCCTCTACGTAACCACTTGTAGTACTAATGTCAAGATTCCCCGCAATTTTACTAATATCTACATCCCCGGAGCTGGTTGCAATTAAGGTATCACCAATAATCTCTTGCACCTCTACATATCCACTGGAAGTCCCCACTTCAAAATTTCCTGTCTGGTTCTTCACTGTGACATCACCGCTGCTGGTTGCAATCTGGGTATCTCCGACACATTCTACTAATTCCACGTAACCACTTTGGGTGGAAATTTCGATTGCACCTTCCAAATACACTGCGTCTACGTCACCGCTACTGGTTTTAATAAATATGTTTTTCGCTTTTACACTTTGGAGTTCAACATATCCACTCGTTGCATTTAAGGTGAAATCAGCCAGCTTTAAATCATTTTCTCCGAAAATATCACCACTGCTCGCCTTAATGTCCATTGCTCCACTGTAATCCTGTGGCAGATATATTTCAAAATAGCGGTAGTTATTGCCAAAGACAAACCACGTTCTTCCTCTCTCGTCGTTTGCTTTGATTCGCAGTGTATCACTATTTTCTTCTACATTTACAAATGGCTTTTGTATTGCTTTATTTCCAACATACTCTTTAATTACCATCTCATTTGTGTCCCCTGATTGAAAGAAGACATCACAGTTACGATTCGTAATTTCAATGTTTTGAATATCTTTCATTGCAATTTGCTGTGTATTAATTAGTTTTGTTTCCGTAAAATAATTCGACGCTTCGCCGATAACCGGTAATTGCTCCGTTCCCCGAACCAATGCATAAGTCATTATTCCTATTAATCCCAGCAAAAGGACCGAAAAAAGG
This sequence comes from Aequitasia blattaphilus, assembly GCF_024721305.1. Classification (GTDB taxonomy): domain Bacteria; phylum Bacillota; class Clostridia; order Lachnospirales; family Lachnospiraceae; genus Aequitasia; species Aequitasia blattaphila. The sequence goes on from NZ_JAMXOD010000005.1 coordinate 28,432, forward strand.
ATAATTAAACCCTTCATTATATTTTTCATTATTCGCTACTCCTTTTTGCGTGACTATTTATCATTTAACTGAAACAATAGATTTACAATTGCCTGTGCACATATTCCAATCAAAAACATAACCCAAGTAATATGCCAAGCCATCGTTGCAAAGCTAATTACAAAATAGAGAACCAACACAACCATCCATATAATAGTGTTGACTGAATTTTGAACAGACTTTTTCTTTTTCCCATTACTGTTCCACTCTTTAAATTCTTCCACCATTGTGTCATCTGCTCTTTTATATTTTGGATAAGCTGCTCCAACGTAAACTAAAATACTTGTCGCAACGGCCGCAAACAATAGCATTCCCATTATCCCTACGCTGTCAAAGGACGTAAATTCATCTACTGCGATAGCAAATACAACGCCCAGGATATAAAGTCCAACTGCAATTGCTCTATAGAGTGCAAGTTTTTTGATTACCTCCTCATCCTTTTGAGGGATTTCTCTTCCCAATTCTTCTGGAGCAAAAAGCTGCTCCACATCTCCAATTGAATGAATCACAATGTCAAAGGCATCTTTTTCTGCCACCTTATCTTCCACCAAGTCAAAGTATCTCTCCATCGAGTTTGCCATCAACTCTTCTTTTAACTCATATGATGCCCGTGTTTTTGGTGCATCAGCAAACAAATTGTCAATATATTTTCTTAATTCATCAACCATTTTTTCCCTCCTACTTTATCAACTCATCAATAATTTTTTTCGTTTTTTCCCATTCACTTATCTGGTTCTTATACGCTTCTTTACCCTCTTCAGTTATGGCATAATATCGCCGTCTGGCGCCGCTTCCTTCATTTCCCCAGTAAGAGGTGATATTACCCATCTGTTCCAATCTTCGAAATGCTGAATAAAGCGTGGCTTCTTTTAGCTCATATATACCATTGGTTTTTTCCAGGATATCTTTATTAATCTGATAACCATAACTATCATGCTCCATAAGATGAGCTAATATAATTGTTTCCGTATGTCCCCGCAACATATCAGATGTCATTGACATATTTCCAATCTCCTTTCCTGCTTTCTTCTAAAATAAACTTATCACGAGATACCTCGCCTGTCAAGGTATCTTTTCATTTTATGTATATATTTTTGCGATATATATAAAAAGCCATCTCTTTACCAGGATTTCTTGGTAAATGAAATGGCTCATTAATGTTATCTATTGATTTATTTTTCCGCTTTCCAAAGTTAATTTTAAGCTTCCTTCCACTGAGAGAGAAAAATCACGTCCCTTTTCAATCTCGAAAAAGGTAACAGTCATAGCTTTCCCGCCGTCTAGAAACACCTCAATTGAAGAGGTATCTCTTAAGATCTCCAGCTTTAATTTATTTCCATGAAGAACTACACTTCTTTGGGTTAACAATTCTTTTTCGGCTCCTGAAATTTCATGGCCAGCTCTTTCCCTTGACAAAGTGAATAGTTCCTTCTCAACATCATAACAAAAAATAATTGCTTCGTTTAATCCCTTAGCATATTGAACGTTTATCTTGGTGTGATTACTCATTTCCATTTCCAAGGACATATAATGCTGGTTACACACTTCATCCTTAAGCTCTAAGGTCTGATTAACCATTTCTTTGTCCTTAATTTGATGCTCTATTTTAATTGCCTGATAGATAGAGGTTGCCGGTCTTTGACACAACTGATTATCTACAATCGACAACCTTCTTGGAAATGTCATCGAACCTGCCCATCCATGACCTAATTCATTGGTTGGCATACGGCGATTCCACATTTGCATCCAGGCCACCATCACCCTCTCACCTACACTGTTTTCACAGGTTTGAGGAGCATAGAAATCTAATCCAAAATCAATTTCATGATAGTTTTCTGTACAAAACCTCCCTGACTCCCAATCTACTTCTCCAATAAAAGCAACTGTTGAACTTGTATTTTTATAAGACAATCCCTCCTCTTCCATTTGTATTGGGGACATAATCAAAACATCCTTTCCATCCAAATGAAACAAATCCGGACACTCCCACATAATCCCTTGTTTCTTTTCACCTTCCAGTAAAACCGAATAGAACTTCCATTCCACTAAATCCTTTGACTGAAATAGCAATATTTGTCCTCGACTGTCGACTGTCTTTGCTGCAACAACGGTATAGAAAAAGTTTCCTTTTCGAAAAACTTTTGGATCTCTAAAGTCTTCACATTCTGCGATTCCTTCCAAATGTTTCTCATCAATAACGGGATTTTTTGAATATTTCTCAAAGTTTACTCCATCTTCTGAAACAGCCAGACACTGTACTTGTCGGGTTTTCTCTCCATCTACGTTGTGTCCTGTATACAAAAGATACAGTTTTCCATCCTTTTCAATGGCACTTCCTGAAAAACACCCGTCCCGATCATAAGAATCTCCTGGGGCCAAAGCCACAGGTAAATGCTCCCAGTGCATTAAGTCTTTACTTTTTGCATGTCCCCAGTACATTGGTCCCCAAACGCTATCATATGGATAGTATTGGTAAAACAAATGGTACTCTCCCCGAAAATAGATAAATCCATTTGGGTCATTGATCCATCCAATGGGAGCCATCAAATGAAATTTATTACGATATTCCTGATTCACTCCCGCTGCTTCTTTTTCTATATACTGATTTGCTTTTATAAGCTTCTGTGTCATTACTCCTCCTACTTAATTCCCGTTCCAGAGCCCCCTAGACCCTGAAGGATATATTTTTGTGCAACAATATAAACAATGATAAGAGGAATTGTCGATATTGTCAGAACAGCCATTACTTGGTTAATATATACCGGCTGTGTTGTATTAATTGTTGTAATCGCTACTTGCATAGAAAATTTACTTCGATCTGTTAATACCATCAGTGGCCACAGATAATCATTCCAGCTTGCGATAAAAGAAAGAACACCTACTGTTGCAACTGCCGGTTTCGACATCGGTAACATAATGCGGAAAAAAATCCGTATAATTCCGGCTCCATCCAATTTCGCCGATTCAATAATTTCTTCTGGTATCGCAATAAAGAAATTTCGAAACAAATAGATGTTAAAGGCACTCGCCATTGCCGGCAATATAACTGCCAACCTTTTATTAACCAATCCCAGAGAATTCACAATAGTGAACTGAGGAATCAAGACCACCTCAACCGGAATAATCAAAAGCGCCAGTAAAATACCAAAAATAATCTTTTTCCCTACAAAGTTTACCTTTGCAAAAGCAAAACCGGCCAAGGCATTCACAATAATTGATCCAAATGAAAATGTTAAACCATAGATAATACTATTGATTAAGTACGTGCCAATACTAAACCTTTTAATGACTTCCTTATATGTCGTAAACCATTCAGAAGGATTGAAACTTGGCAAAAATGCTTTCAAAGAAGACAAATTTAAATATACATCCGCTTCCGGCTTCATAGAAGATACAACCATCCATAACATTGGAAAAATAAATACTCCTGCTAATAGAATCAAAAGTATATATTCAAAAATCCGCAGAGGCCTTATTTTCTTTCTCATACTTCCTTATCCTCCTTCACTAGTTTTCTCTGAACAATCGTAATCAGTCCTATCATTGTGGTAAAGATTAAAGCAATCGAGCTGGAATAACCACCCAAACGATCCGTAAATCCTGTTTGATATATGTAGTAAACCATAGTCATCGTTGAGTTCATTGGTCCACCTTGTGTCATTACCATTGGCTGTACAATCAATTTAAAGGCAGATATCAACGTTGTAAGCAAAACAAATATAACGGTAGGCTTTAACAAGGGCATTGTGATATACCAAAACTGTTCAAATTTCGTAAATCCATCGATTTCTGCCGCTTCGTAAACATCCCCTGGAATGTTTTGCATACCTCCTAAAAACAGGAGCATTTGATACCCCGCTCCTTGCCAGGCAGAGACAAATACAATCGTATACATTGCTTGCTTCGGACTGGTAAGAAAGGGCTGTGATGCAATACCAACCTTCTCAAGTAAGGTATTGATTAGACCTTCATTGGGATTTAACAGGTAAAGCCACAAAATAGATATGACAACCAAGGACATAACAACAGGTGCAAAAAATGCCACTTTAAAAAACATATTTCCTTTGCGCTGTTTATTGACAATCAATGCCATTCCCAAGGCAGCTCCTAACTGTACCGGAATGATCCAAACAACAAATTTAACCGTATTCCATATACTTTTAATAAAAATCGGATCTGCAAATAGACGTTTGAAATTTTCAAGACCAATAAACTGTCTTGCCTCAGGTGTCAACAAATAGTAGTCTGTAAATGCATAATAGATGACCATACACACCGGTATTACTAAAAAAATAATTAACAGTGTCAACGCCGGTGCCAAAAAACCATATCCAATTATATTTTCTTTAACCTTTTTATTCTTAAACATAAGGTACGCCCCCTTCGTAAAAGAGGGTACTTCCTAAAAATGAAGCACCCTCACAAAGCACTATTTCAATGAATTATCAATTGCTTGCTGCATCTCTGTCGCTCTGGCATCCACAACTTTTTGTATGTCTGGATTTTCTTCAAAGTAACTAATGTCTTGTACCGCTTGCTGGAATGCACGCGAAACCTGAGGATACGCAACTACAACCGGTCTTGCATGCCCGGACATTTGATTCTGCTCCATCAGTACTCTCATTCCATCTGATACTTCATCTTTTATCAACTCAATTGTGGAGTTACGAATTGGCAATACACTATTTCCTAAACTAATAATTTTGCTAGACTCTGTATTTGTAGCATATTTAATAAACTCTGAGGAGGCGTCCTTTTCCTCAGTCTTTGTTGTCATCGCCAACTGCCAGCTTCCTGTTGGAGATACAAGTTCCTTCGTTGTATCTGATACTGGATAAGGAAGAATTCCATATTCGATATCTGTGTAGTTTTCCTCCAGATCAGCCATTGTCCATGATCCACTTAAAAGCATGGCGTATTTTCCAGTCTCGAAACCTTTTTCAATTGGACTAATTGTTGTATAACCGTTCTTTACCAAATCTTGTATAAATTGAAGTGCTTCTACTGTCTTTTCATCATTGAAATATCCTTCCGCTTTCGTTCCGTCTTCATTTACCACATTTCCACCGTTCGACCAAAGAAAAGGCGTATAGCCATAGGTGAGCATCTCATCACCGGAAGCCAGCTGCATATTAATTGCAGGAGTCTGATATTTCTCTGTAATAGTCTTACATACACTCTGGAATTCGCTCCATGTCCATGGGTCTTCCAATGTTGGCAGCTGATCTTCTTCGATACCAGCCTCTTTAAACATTGCTTTATTATAATACACACCAACATTTGACTCTGAAAATCCAAAGGCATACATTTTTCCATCGTATGTTCCTTGCTGAATAATACTGTCTAAAACATCATCCATATCTGCATCTTCCAGATACTCATCCAATGGTGCAATAACTCCTGAATGTGCATAAGCTGCTGTGTTTGGTCCATCTAAAGTAATCACATCTGGTAAACTGTTCGTTGTGATGGCTGCATTGACCTTGTCCTCATAGCCACCGCCACTACCACTGCGTGGAATGTATTCCGTTACTGCCTTATAAGTTCCTTCGTACTCTTCATTGAAGTTATCTACTATTTCCTGCCACGCTTTTCCCTCTGGGGTCTCATCTGAAAAATGAACCCATACCTTGATTTCTCCAGGATTTCCACTAACTTCTTCCTTCTTTTCTCCACCACAACCTGTCATGATTCCCATTAGAACCGCGGCAACTGCAGCAATCATTCTGCTTCTCTTTTTCATTTCGCTCCTCCTTCTTTTTTTGAAACGTTTCCATTTATTTTTATTAAAAATTGGAAACGTTTCATTTCCTAATTCCAAGATATCATTTTATTCATTTTCTGTCAATATGATTTCAAAAAAAAATCGTCTGTTAACGATTTTTTTCTTTGGTTGTTTCCCCCTGATAAAAAGAAACAGGTATCACAACTCTTTTTGGCTCCTCTTTCTTTAAAATCATTGCCATCATTGTATCCACTGACGCTCTCGCCATCTCTTCTATCGGCTGTACAATTGTAGAGATTAAATAGTCTCGTTCTTTTGATAACTTAACTCCATCAAATCCAATAATTTGATAGTCATCCGGAGCCTTACGTCCCAATTTCTTCATGACGCCAATAACATCCAATGCCATAAAGTCGTTCACAGAAAATATCCCATCTATTTCCGGATTGTTTTTTAAAAAGGGTTCCAGCTGCTGTTCCAATTCTTGTATTGGTTCTACCATATCCAGTACTTTGACTGGAATACCATTTTCCTTGCATACATTATAATACCCTGCTTTTCTGTTATTTGTTTCGTTTGGAAAAGGAGACACACCTCCTATATAACATAAATTTCTACAACCTCGATCAATCAATTCCTGGGCTGCAATCTGTCCACCCAAATAGTTGTCCGCTGTAACATAAGAAATTTGTTCGGAAAAATGCCGGTCAATACTTACAAAGGGTAAGTCCGAGGAGATGTACTTATCAATGTCCGAATACGTAATACCAATTATTCCATCCACCTTACTTTGTTTCACCATCTCAATGTATTCATTTTCCTTTTCTGCACTTCCGTCGGCATTACATAAAAAAAGTCTGTATCCTTTACGGCTTAATCTTTCTTCTATGTGGTAAGCAAATTCGGCGAAAAAAGGATGCCAAATTGTAGGAAGTATTAAAGCAATCGTATTGCTTCGATTCGTTTTCAATCCTCTTGCATACTCATCTGGCTTGTAATCCAACTCTTCAATTGCTCTCATTACTTTCTCATAGGTTTTATCTTTAACTTTAACACCATTTATGACTCTTGAAACAGTACCAACGCCCACTTCTGCCAGTGCTGCTACGTCCTTCATCGTTGCTTTCATCTTCTCTGTAATCCTTTCTCGGTTTTCCTCTAATAAGCATTATAGCAGAAATTGGAAACAATTCCAAATTCAGAATTATGCTGCCATGCCTTTTGCATCAAAACAAAAGACATGGCAATTTTCTTTCTAGCTCATCAACTCCTCTTTCTCTCGATTGTAATAATATGCGTGATTCGAAAGTACTTCCTGCTCTCCTACCTGTGTCTCGTTTATCTCCTGTATCATAGCATCCAAATCCTCTCTGGATATTGCCTTTGATTTCGGCACAATAATCACCTCATGAATACTGCTGGGCAAAACATAATAATCTTCTTCCAATGTCTTCCCAATTTCTTTCAGCTCACCTTGATACAGAATAGATGCCGCTCCCCAAATGCCTTGCTTATTGCTTAAAATATACATAATTTCTTCTTCTGGTTTCATTTCACAGCCGGTCAGTCTCGTAAGAACTTCTTCAATGGATGTAAAATCTGATGGCAGTAATCTTTCAGTATTTTCCCTTGCGATACGGTAAAGGGTTTCTGTATTCAGTTTCCATAAATGGGATAAATTTTCTTTGATAATCATAGCTCTTTGTTCATAATACACACAAAAAACAATAGCCAGATCCAAATATAAGATATGAGGAGTATCTCTTAATAGCTCCTGATTGCGATGAGGATTAATCAGTTGAAAAATAATCCTGTCCTTTACTTCTTCTAATTCAATTGAACTCATGCTTATCCTTTCGGCAGCATTCTTATGGAGTAAAGAAATGAATATTACGGTCTTATTATTATAAAAAAACCTTGCAGAATTTGCAAGGTTTTTCTTTCTTTATGCTCTTGACAGATATTCACCTGTTCTCGTATCAATTTTTAACATATCACCTTGTTCAACAAACAATGGCACCATAACCTGAGCTCCTGTTTCTACAATAGCAGGCTTTGTCGCACCTTGTGCTGTATCACCTTTAAATCCTGGTTCTGTTTCAATAATTGCAAGTTCTACTGTGATTGGTGGCTCTATTGAGAATACACTGCCCTGGTAAGAAATTACCTTTACATTCTCATTTTCCTTTACAAACTTCAATGAGTCTCCAACTGTATCCTGGTTTACTGCAATCTGCTCGTAGCTCTCTGTATCCATAAAGTGGAATAAATCTCCATCTGAATAAAGATACTGCATTTCTTGTCTTTCAATATGAGCTGTGTCAAATTTTTCAGAAGGTCTGAATGTCTTCTCCACGACTCCTCCATTGATAATATCTTTTAACTTAGTACGTACAAAAGCAGCGCCCTTTCCAGGCTTTACATGCTGAAAATCCATTATTTGATAGACGGTGCCTTCAATATTTACAGTTAATCCGTTTTTAAAATCCCCTGCTGATACCATAAATTCCTCCTTAATCATTGCTTTTACCTTACAATTCTATAATACTCCTGGCTTTTTTTCAACCTTTTTTCAATTTATTCTTCTGATACGAACGCAAAACAATTCTTTCCAGATATCTCTTAAGCACTATTTGAATCTCTTCTTTCGGGTGGATGGGTTTGGTTAAAATATTATAAATCCCAATCCGCTTTGCTCCCCATACATCTGTAAAGAGCTGATCCCCTACAAACAGAGTCGTTTGACGATTCGTTCCCATGAGACTCATTGCCTTTATGTAGTTGTCTTTTCTGGGTTTTTTTCCATCCCATATAGCATTTACTTTGATTTCCTCATTAAAGGAAGCAACTCTTGGTTCCTTATTATTCGAGAGAAGACATGCCGAAAAACCTATTTCTTTTAGCTTTGCAAAGAAAACCTTTACCTCCTCTGTTGCAGGTGCACCATGGGGCACCAGAGTATTATCAATGTCAAAGATTACCCCTCGATATCCTTTTCGATAAAACTCCTCAAAATTAATATTATAAACAGAATTTCGATATTCATTCGGATAGAATTTTTCTAGCATTTGTTTAACCTTTCCACTTTCTTTATGATTTCATCACCAATCATATTAACTGTTTTGTGATTAATCCTTATTTTTATGTCTGCAATCTCATTATATAGATCCTTACGGGAATTGAACAGATTGATTAAATACTTTTTCTTATTGGTTTGACTATTAACAAGAGGGCGTCTGTCATTGTTGGCCACTCTTTTATACGTGGTTGCAAGAGATGCCTGAAGTAAAACAACAACTCCAATCTCTTTTAGCAGTCTCCTGTTTTCCTCTTTGATAATCGTTCCACCACCTGTGGAAATAATACAATTTTCTTTCTCTTTTAGGGAGATTAGATAATTCGTTTCCAGATTCCGAAAATATTCTTCCCCCTTCTTGGCGAAGATTTCGTTAATCTCCATACCTTCTGCCTTTACAATCTCTCGATCCATATCCAAAACCGGTTGCTTAAGTACCTTTCCCAGCCTTCTTGCAATGGTCGATTTCCCAGCTCCCATAAATCCCACAATCACAATATTATTCATCTGTGCCTCCCCGGTTAATTGCATTTTGGACGTCGGTCTTAAAATCCACAAATGCCTTTTCATCTTCCACAAAATACTTCGGACAATTTTTTCCAGTTACGTCATAATGTCGAATGATTTCCTCTGCTGTCAAATCAAATTTTCTACAAAGCCACCCACAGAGCTGAACCAATGAATCATAAGTTGCTTCCTTCGGTTTTCCCGTTTCATCCGGATGACAAAATTCAATGGAAACACTGTCTATATTACGGTCGTTTGATGCGTAAGCAACCTCCCAAGTCGGAACACATTGAACAATCTCTCCTTCTAATCCCACCACAAAATTACTGCTTGCCTGGGTTGTATGAGTGTCTTTCAAGCCTTGAAAATAGTCACGATTATTCATAGCTGTAGACCCTGGATTTGCCGTATAATGAATCACAACATTTTTAATTTCGGTCACCTCAATACCTGGTCTTGAGTACGGGTTTACATCCAATAGGGCAACAGTCATTGCTGGTTTCGATGCATCAATTTCCTTTGCTTCTTCTTCTCTTTCCGTTTTCATTCTTTGATAGATGAATAAAAAGAGCATTAATACACAAAGCAAACAAAGCCCTACTTTAATTAGGGCTTGCATAGAATCTTTTTTTGTTTGCTTCGGTTTGTTTTTTTTCATATTTGTCATTAAAAGTAAAATTTATATCCCGTCTTCGTCTGATAGGTAGCACCTTTCTTTGTGATTGGTGACTGAAAAGCTTCTTGATTCACTGCATCAGGGAAATACTGAGTCTCAAAGCATAATCCATGACGCTTTTTGTAGACTGCACCATTTTTCCCATTTTCCTTCTCAATAAAGTTCCCTGTATAGAACTGCATTCCTGGAAGATCTGTATACACTTCCATTTTTACATTTGTATCCTCGGCATAAAGATATGCCACCTTACGGTATCCACTTCCGTTTAATACCCAGTTATGATCATAGCCGCCAGCAATATTCAGCGGTTCGTAATCTTCATTAATCTCTTTCCCGATTTTCTTCTCTTTACGGAAATCCATTGGCGTATTCTCTACACTTCTGATTTCTCCTGTTGGAATCAGATCTTCATTCGTTGGTGTAAAACCATCTGCATCAATCCACACCTTTTGTTCTAATACACTTCCCCCATCATGCCCGGAAAGATTGAAATAGCTATGGTTTGTCATGTTTATTAACGTATCCTCATCTGGGGCTGCGCCATAGGAAATCAAAAGTTCATTCTCCGGTGTCAACTCATAAGTAACTGATATTTCTACATTTCCTGGATATCCTTGGTCTTTATCTGGACTAAACAAAGTAAAAGTAACTCGATTTTCATCTGCTTCTTTTACGTTCCATTTTCTTTTACTGTAAAAATTCATACCACTGTGAAGGTTATTTTCATGATCGTTTTGGTCAAGCGTATACTCTTTCTGATTCAATGAAAATTTTCCACCTGCAATTCTATTTGCAACTCTTCCTACAATGGCACCGAAAAAGGTGCCTCCTTTTTCATACTCTGCATCACTATCGTATCCTAGCACCACATCAATCTTCTTTCCATTTCCATCCGGTACTAATAGATTAACCAAAGTTCCTCCAAATTCACTTAATGTTACTTCTAAACCATGCTGATTCTTTAATGTAATCATACTTCACTCCTCTACAACTCTGCGATAAACCGAAGAAAAGCAGTCTCTCCTTCTTTGTTTTGCTTAAATACCCCTGCGTCCTCAAGTACACCTTTAAATACTTGTCCAATTTCTTCTTGTAATATTTCTGAAATGTTATCTTTCGTTATTGTATCATAGTTTGGCAGAAATTCACTTACCCAATCTGCATGTTTTTCTAAAATTTTATTTTCACGCATTTCTTCTATGCTTTTTCCTTCCAGAATATATCCTTCCAAAAGTTCCATCTCTGTTTTTAATCTGGATGGCAATACCGCAAGTCCCATAACCTCGATGAGCCCAATGTTTTCCTTCTTAATGTGATGATATTTATTTCTGGGATGATAGACTCCCAAGGGACTTTCCTCTGTGGTAATATTATTACGTAAAACCAAATCCAGCTCATAAGCATCATTCACATACCTTGCAATGGGAGTAATTGTATTGTGGCGTTCTTCTTTCGTATAGGGAAAGATAAAAGCCTCTTCATCTTTATATTCTATCCATGTCTCCAAAACATGATTTGCCATCTCAATAAGACGCTCTGGATTTTTACTTGAAATACGCAGAACAGACAGGGGCCATTTTACAATACCTGCTGATACGTCTTCATAACCCTCTATTTCCACTTTCCTGCTGATTGGTGCTTTTGCCATAGCAAACTCGTAATGACCTCCCTGAAAGTGATCATGGCTCAAAATAGAGCCTCCTACAATGGGAAGATCCGCATTTGAACCCAGGAAGTAGTGGGGAAACTGTTTGACAAAGTCCAAGAGCTTTACAAAAGTATCTCTTTCAATTTTCATTGGCTGATGCTTGCCATTAAAAACAATACAGTGTTCATTATAATACACATAAGGAGAATATTGAAGCCCCCATAATGAGGAGTTCATTTGTAACGGAATAACACGATGATTCTCTCTTGCCGGGTGGTCAATTCTTCCCGCATACCCTTCATTTTCCATACAAAGCAAGCACTTTGGATACGTATTCACTGTTGCCTTTTTTGCAGCTGCAATTGCCTTTGGATCCTTCTCTGGTTTTGAAAGATTAATGGTTATATCAATTTCACCATACTCCGTATTTACTTTCCATTTCAAATCCTTCGACACACGATATCTCCGAATATAATCGCTGTCCTGACTGAATTGATAATAGTAATCGGTTGCTTCCTTCGGTGCAATCTGATACTGATTCCAGAATTTTTCAATTACTTGATTTGGCCTTGGAAGCAATGTATTCATAAGTTTTGTATCAAATAAATCCCGCTGAGTAATAGTATCTTCTATAATCCCCTTTTCAACTGCCTCATCTAAGAGCTCTTTTAAGATATATTCTAAATTCAAATCGGAATCCGTCCCAGCCTCACCCTCTGTTTCTTCATAAAAATCCTCTTGAAGAAGATCCAGAAGTAAATTTCTTGTATAGATTGCTTCGTTTTTTGGAGTTAATCCACTTTGAATTCCATATTCAACCAGCTTATCAATTTTTCTGCTTACCATAATTGTCTCGCTCCGTCTCCAATATCAACAACGTAAAACTCTGCCTCAAGTCCAAACCGTTCTTTATATTTTGCACCAATTTCTTGAATAAATGTATCTACTGTGTCATTTTTTACAATACTCACGGTACATCCACCAAAACCACCACCAGTAATTCGTGATCCTATTACTCCTGATAAGTCTTTTGATAAGTCAACCAGATAATCAATCTCCTCAGCAGACACTTCGTAATCCTTTCGAAGAGACTCATGAGACTCATACATTAATTTGCCAAACTTTGCGATTTCTCCCTTTTTCAAAGCCTCTTCTGCCTGAATCGTTCTTTGGTTTTCATATACTGCGTGTTTTGCTCTTTTCCTTACGGTATCATCTGTAATGACTGATTTCACTTTTTCAAACTCTTCAATCGATAGTTCACCTAAAGACTTTATTTTCACTGCTTTTTGCAATTCCTCCACAGCCTTTTCACAGTCACTTCTTCTGTCATTGTATGCAGAATCCACCAAGGAATGTTTCACCTTGCTATTTGTAATAACAATTTTTTCATCTGGCAGATTAACAGGAGCATACTCATACTCTAAAGTATTCGTATCTAAAAAAATGGCATGATCTTTTTTTCCCATTGCTGAAGCAAACTGATCCATAATTCCACAATTCATCTTGTTAAAATTATTCTCTGAGTACTGTCCAATCAAGGCCACATCCACCATGGAAACATCTGCAAATCCGTAAGAATCACGAATAATCAGTCCCATAAGCACCTCTAAAGATGCAGAAGATGATAAGCCTGATCCATTCGGTATATCTCCATAGATTAACACATCCATTCCCTGGTCAATTTTGTAACCTCTCTCTTGGTAGGTCCAAAATACTCCCTTGGGATAATCCGTCCATCCATCCGCTTCACTCGGTGCTATATTCTCTAAATCTACTTTTATAACACCTTTATTGGGTATGTTTAAAGAATAAAACTGTATTGTTTTATCTTCTCGTTTACGGATTGCTCCGTAAGTTCCCAGAGTGAGTGCACATGGAAATACGTGTCCGCCATTATAATCTGTATGCTCACCGATTAGATTGACTCTTCCAGGAGCAAAATAAACCTTTATATCGCCTCCACTACCATACATTTCTTCAAATTTTTCTATCATCTGTTCTTTCGTCATAGGTTTGCCACCTCCATTTATTTGTTCCCCCTCATAATACCCTTTAATTTGCCCTTAGTCCATGTAATATTTATGTGGAAATCTAGAATATTTTATGAAAAAAGACAGGATTCCTTTTTTTCGAATCCTGTCTTTCATTATTCATTCTTATTTTTTATAGCTTCGGTAAAGAATTTGATTCCTTATCTATTTTTTTAACCATTCCTGTTAGGGCTAATAGACCTAGTAAGTTTGGTATAACCATCAAACCATTAAAGCAATCTGCCATATTCCAAACAAGATCTACCTTAAGTGCTGATCCAACTACGATACACGCACATACAAGGAAAGCATAAACCTTAACCGCCTTTACTCCAAAAAGGTACTTCACATTTGCCTCTCCAAAGAAATACCATCCGATAATCGTGGAAAACGCGAAGAAAAACAAACAAATCGCCAAGAACACTTCACCCATTTTTCCGAACACTGATGAGAATGCTGCTTGAGATAATGCCGTTCCTGTTAAGCTGCCATCTGGAGTCAAGACTCCTGTAATAATAATTACGAAAGCTGTTAAGTTCAAAACAACAAATGTATCAATAAATACGCCCATCATAGCTACGTATCCTTGCTCTGCAGGGTGCTTCACCTTTGCAATCGCATGAGCATGTGGTGTAGAACCCATACCAGCTTCATTAGAAAACAATCCTCTGGCAACACCCTTTTGCACTGCCATCTTAATGGTAGCACCTGCTACACCTCCAGCAATTGACGCTGGTTTAAATGCCCCTACTACGATAGCATAAAAAACGTGTGGCAGATTTGTAATATTAGCGATGATAACAATCAAGCAGCCCAGGATGTAGAACAACGCCATTATTGGCACCAAAAGCTCTGTTACTTTCGCGATTCTCTTTATTCCACCTGCAAATACAATAAAAGCCAGGACTGCAACAACAATACCAATAATAACTGGACTAATACCAAAAGCTGTCTCAAAAGCCGCGCCAATTGAATTAGACTGTACTGCATTTCCCATAAATCCTAGTGCAAAAATGATTAATACCGCAAAAATTGCTGCCAATACCTTACCAATTCCGCCTTTGAATGCTGCCTTAATGTAGAAAACTGGTCCACCTGTAACATTTCCCTCCTGGTCAACATTTTTATACTTCTGAGCCATTGTTGCTTCCGCATAAATCGTTGCCATTCCAAAAAATGCACTAATCCACATCCAAAAAATCGCACCTGGACCACCCACTGCAATCGCTGTTGCGGCACCTGCAATATTTCCAGTACCTACCTGTGCTGCAATTGCTGTTGCCAAGGCCTGAAAAGAGCTCATTCCATCTTTCCCAGCGTCACCTTGCTTCTTAAACATACCACCAAAAGTACGTTTAAAACCTTCCGTAAACTTTCTTACCTGAATGAATTTCAGATTAAATGTAAACCAGATACCAGTTCCTACCAGTAAGAAAATCAACAAATAATCCCACAAAAATCCATTTACTACACTTACTATTTTTTCTAATACAGCCATGTTACCCTCCTTCTCTCTTATAGACACAAACAATAACTATATTTAATATCTATATAATACGTTTTTATTCGATTTTTTTCAAGTCATTACTCTTTACTCCATACTTTTTTTGTCTTAATGTGATTTCTCCGCCATTTTTTCGTTTTTGTGTTCAACAGAGCCTCTATTTCGTTAAAATTTAGACATCCTCTTGTGACAATCTTAATTTTTTTGATTTTTTCATAAAAAGACCCCTCACATTTCTGTGAGGGGCAATAATTTTATTCATCCACCGTATAGTTTGGTGCTTCCTTTGTTATATGAATATCATGAGGATGACTTTCTTTTAAAGATGCTGCTGATATTTTTGTAAATTCACCATTCTTTTTCAATTCTTCTACTGTGGCTGTACCACAATATCCCATACCAGCTCTTAAACCACCTATCAGTTGGAATACAGTATCCTCTACAGAACCCTTATAAGCAACACGGCCTTCCACACCTTCTGGTACCAGTTTCTTTGCATCCGATTGGAAATAACGGTCTTTACTGCCGTTTTCCATTGCTGCGATTGAACCCATACCTCTGTATACCTTGTATTTTCTACCTTGATATAATTCAAAGGTTCCTGGACTTTCATCGCATCCTGCAAAAATACTTCCCATCATACAAACATTGGCTCCGGCTGCAATTGCCTTCGTCATATCTCCAGAGTACTTAATTCCTCCGTCGGCAATAACTGGCACTCCGTATTTATCTGCAATTTCGTATGCATTCATAACGGCAGTAACCTGAGGAACACCAATTCCTGCCACAATACGTGTTGTACAAATCGAACCTGGTCCAATTCCAACTTTAACAGCATCAGCTCCCGCTTTAATAAGAGCTTCGGTACCTGCTTTTGTTGCAACATTTCCAGCAACAACCTGTAATTCCGGATATGTTTCTTTTATCATCTTTACAGTTTTAATTACATTATCTGAATGACCATGGGCAGAATCCAGAACAACTACATCTACTTTTGCTTCCACTAAAGCCTTCACCCGATCCATAATGTTTGCTGTAATCCCTACCGCAGCTCCGCAAAGAAGTCGCCCTTGCTCATCTTTAGCTGAAAGAGGGTATTTGATTTGCTTTTCAATATCCTTAATTGTAATAAGACCTTTTAAGTTGAAATCCTTATCTACTATTGGAAGTTTTTCTTTTCTTGCCTTTGCCAGAATCTTCTTGGCTTCGTTTAAAGTAATTCCTTCCTGAGCAGTAATCAACCCTTCCGATGTCATACTCTCTTTGATCTTCTTAGTAAAATCTTCTTCAAATTTCAAATCACGATTTGTAATAATGCCGACAAGCTTTTTTCCTTCTGTTATCGGTACTCCTGAAATACGAAACTTTGCCATCAGGTTATTGGCATCTTCTAAAGTATGCTCTGGCGAAAGAAAGAAGGGATCGGTGATAACACCATTTTCAGACCTCTTTACCTTATCTACTTCATCTGCCTGAGACTCAATATCCATATTTTTATGGATAATACCAATTCCACCTTGCCTAGCCATGGCAATTGCCATTCTATGCTCGGTTACGGTATCCATTCCCGCACTCATCATTGGTATGTTCAGTTTAATTTTCTTCGTTAATTGTGTGGCTAAATTCACTTGGTTTGGAATAACCTGAGAATATGCCGGCACCAATAAAACGTCATCAAAGGTAATGCCTTCTCCTATAATCTTTCCCATTACAGTTCCTCACTTTCAAATTCAAATCTCATATGTTTTAAACGCTATCATACAAAATTTTTTTTGATTTGTCAATGGGTATTACATCATACCCATTCCGCCTCCTGGAGGTGCCATCATAGGTTCGTTTTCTTTTATATCCGCTACAACAGATTCTGTGGTTAACAAGGTAGATGCAACACTGGTTGCATTTTGTAATGCACTTCTTGTTACTTTTGCTGGATCTAAAATACCTTCTTTTACCATATCTACATACTGCTCAGTAAGGGCATCAAAGCCAATTCCCACTTCTGATTCTTTCACTTTGTTAATAATAACTTCGCCTTTCAGTCCTGCATTTGCAGCAATGTGGAAAAGAGGAGCTTCTAATGCTTTCAGTACAACTTTTGCTCCGGTCTTTTGGTCTCCTTCTAATTCTTCTGCGAATTTTTCAACTTCCTTCGCTGCATGAATATATGCTGAACCACCACCTGCAATAATTCCTTCTTCTACTGCTGCTCTTGTTGCATTAAGAGCATCTTCCATACGAAGCTTTGCTTCTTTCATTTCAGTTTCTGTTGCTGCTCCTACACGGATAACGGCAACTCCACCTGCAAGTTTTGCAAGTCTTTCCTGAAGTTTTTCTTTGTCAAAATCTGATGTAGTCTCTTCAATTTGTTTTTTAATCTGAGCAACACGATCTTCAATTGCACTCTTATCTCCAACACCATCAACAATAACCGTATTTTCTTTTTGAACTTTTACTGATTTCGCTCTACCTAATTGCTCAATTGTTGTTTCTTTTAAGTCCATTCCCAATTCATCAGAAATAACCTGTCCACCTGTAAGAATTGCAATGTCTTGAAGCATTTCTTTTCTTCTGTCTCCATATCCAGGTGCTTTAACAGCAACAACATTAAATGTTCCACGTAATTTATTCACAATCAATGTCGTAAGAGCTTCTCCCTCAATATCTTCTGCAATAATTAAAAGTCTGGAACCAGATTGAACAATTTGCTCTAGTAATGGAAGAATCTCCTGAATATTAGAAATCTTTTTATCTGTAATTAAGATGTATGGCTCTTCTAAGTTCGCTTCCATCTTGTCCATATCGGTTGCCATGTATGCAGATACGTATCCTCTGTCAAACTGCATACCTTCAACTAAATCTAACTCTGTATGCATTGTTTTGGATTCTTCGATTGTAATAACACCATCGTTGGAAACCTTATCCATTGCATCTGCTACCATTTCACCAACTTCTAAATCTCCAGCAGAAATTGCTGCTACATTTGCAATTTGATCCTTAGAATTGATTTTGCTGGACATTTTTTCGATTGCATCTACTGCTACATCTGTTGCTTTCTTCATTCCTTTTCTCAGGATAATTGGATTTGCTCCTGCAGCTAAGTTCTTCATTCCATCATGAACCATTGCCTGAGCTAAAACAGTTGCTGTAGTTGTTCCGTCTCCAGCCACATCATTTGTCTTTGACGCAACTTCTTTAATCAACTGAGCTCCCATGTTTTCAAATGCATCCTCTAACTCAATTTCTTTTGCAATTGTTACACCATCATTTGTAATAAGAGGTGCACCAAATGACTTATCCAGCACAACGTTTCTTCCTTTTGGTCCCAATGTAACACGTACGGTGTCTGCAAGGGTGTTAACCCCAGCTTCTAAAGCAGCTCTTGCCTCTGCTGCATGTTTAATTTCTTTTGCCATGATTCTTTACCTCCAACTTATCAATTATTATTTTATTATTGCAAGAATGTCGTCTTGTCTTACAATAGTATATTCTTCATCATCTAACTCTACTGTTGTTCCAGCATACTTCGAATAAATAACCTTTTCTCCTACCTGTACCTGCATCTTTACTTCCTTGCCGTCAACCATTCCGCCTGGTCCTACAGCAACTACCTCTGCCTGTTGTTGTTTTTCCTTTTCCTGACCTGGAAGTACAATTCCTGATTTTGTAGTCTCTTCTGCCATAAGAGCTTTTAAAATCACTCTGTCATTTAATGGTTCTAATCTCATTATTAATTCCTCCTTTTACTTTTTGTTAGCACTCACAAAAAGAGAGTGCTAAATCCCATAGATATAAAATAGCACTCTCTCCATATTTTGTCAACAATTTTTGTAAAACCCTTTTTGTACTAAAAACAGAATAAAATTTTTGTCTTTACTCCAAAACCGCTCTTCAATTTCCCCTTCACAAACTTGTATTTGACCTTCATCATTTACAACGCTGCACTCGTAAACGGCATCCAGGGAAAATAATGGCAATACCTCTTTCACTTCAATATACATCACTTCTTTTTTTTCATCATAGCTATAGACTTCACCATGGTATGTAGTGTCGTCAAAAAATCCCTCTTCCAGGATCATTTCCGTCATCCTTAAATCCACCGGCTGTCCTTCAAACATCAAATCAACTCCTTTAAAAAAGGGGCGTTGCTGTAAATAGCAATCCCCTAAATCTTTGACTATCTTCGATCTGCCTTAATTTTTTCCAGCTCCACAAATGCGTGATCGTTCATAACCTTTATATACGTTCCCTTCATTCCTGAAGACCGGGATTCAATCACACCTGCACTTTCAAACTTTCGAAGCGCATTCACAATAACAGACCTTGTAATTCCAACCCGATCTGCGATTTTACTTGCTACCAGAATTCCTTCTGTACCCTTTAGTTCATCAAATATATGGATAATCGCTTCCAGTTCTGAATAAGAAAGTGTACTAATTGCTGATTGAACAATATGTTCTTTTCGATCCTCTTCTGCGCTCTCTTCATTCACTGAACGAAGCATTTCAAGACCGACGACGGTGGTTCCATACTCACTTAATATAATATCATCAATTGTATAGGTTTGATCTTTCTTATACAGGAAGAGAGTCCCTAAGCGTTCTCCTGCAATATTAATTGGTGTAATAATTGCGAAATAACCTGCTATCAAATCAGAACTAAATCCAAGAGTTTCCAAATTCACATTTTCTTTTGTGGATAGCACGCTTAACAATCTTTCATTCAGAAGCTCATCAATATAACTTCCTACGTCGCTTCCGATGAACTCATCGATGGTTGGTACAAGTTCAGACTGACTAATCCCCAGAACTTTTCCCTTTTTACTGACAACTAAAACATTAGAATGAAGTATCTCTGTCAGCACCTTACAGATATCATTAAATACGACTTTGCTGGAATTGTTATTGTGTAATAATTTGTTTATTTTCCTGGTTTTGTCTAATAATTGCACACTCATCTTTGTTCCTCCATCTCATGAATGTATATTATCATACAATTACTTAACATTCAATTTAATTTACAAAATATTTATAATTATTGCGTTTTAGTCAGAATATGTCCACATTGTTTATTTGTGCACATGAGTTTATTTCCCTTTTCTACCATATAGCTTCCACATACATCACATTTTGTTGTAGATGGCTTCTGCCATGACATAAATTCACACTCTGGATTGTCTTCACACCCAAAATATTTCCTTCCCTTTTTGGTTTTTCGAATTACCACTTCTTTTCCACAAATCGGGCATGGAACACCAATTTTCTCCAGATAAGGTTTCGTATTTCTACACTCAGGAAATCCTGGACACGCCAGAAATTTACCGTGAGGACCGTATTTAATCACTAGATTTTTTCCGCAAAGTTCGCAGACTTCTTCCGTAACCTCATCTTCAATTTTCACTTCTTCCAGCTCTTCTTCTGCTGTTTTTACAGAGGCATCTAAATCCGGATAGAAGTTTTCAATAATTGTTTTCCAACGTACTTTTCCTTCCTCTACACCGTCCAGAAGACTTTCCATGTTAGCCGTAAAATTCACATCAACAATCGATGGAAAAGAATGTTTCATAATCCCATTTACTACTTCTCCAATTTCTGTGAGATAAATATTCTTTTTTTCCTTGGTTACATACCGTCTGGCAATTATCGTCGAAATTGTCGGAGCATAAGTACTGGGACGTCCAATCCCCAATTCTTCCAAAGTCTTAACCAAAGAAGCTTCTGTATAATGTGCCGGTGGTGATGTAAAATGCTGCTCCGTTTCAAAGTCTTCTTTTGTAAGTTTTGAATCCTTTGAAATATGATTTACCACCACATTGGAAATTTCCTTTTCCTCCTCTGCTTCCTGATAAACAGACTTAAATCCTTCGAAAACAATTTTCGAACTTGAAGCAGTAAATTTGTGTTCGCCCGCTCCAATACGCACAGACTTTGTTTCATATTTTGTAGGTTCCATACGGCTTGCAACAAATCTTCTCCAAATCAGCTGATACAAACGAAACTGATCTCTTGATAAAGATTCTTTTACTGCAATTGGAGAGCGCGCTACGTCTGATGGACGTATCGCCTCATGAGCATCTTGTATGTTTTTCTTCTTGCTTTTGTTTTTATCTTCATCTGTTACGTATTCTTTACCATACTGAGCCGCAATGTAATCTCTTACGCTCTGATCGGCTTCCTCTGATACTCTCGTTGAATCGGTACGAAGATAGGTAATCAAACCCACGGTTCCATTCCCTTTAATATCAATACCTTCATAGAGCTGCTGTGCAACCCGCATTGTTTTTGCAGTTGCAAAATTTAATGCCTTTGCTGCCTCCTGTTGTAAGGTAGAGGTTGTAAATGGAAGTGGTGCTCTTTTAATACGTTCGGAGGTTTTCACTTCCTCTACAAGAAATTTCTTCCTGCCTATTTCTTTTAGAATCTCATCCAACTCCTCTTTGGAGCGAATCACTGCTTTTTTGCTTCCTTTACCGTAGTACTTTGCATTCAACAGTTTTTTTTCTTTTTCTACTTTTAAATTAACATCCAGAGACCAATACTCTTCCGGTATAAAACTATTTATTTCCTCTTCCCGGTCTGCGATAATGCGAAGGGTAACAGACTGAACACGACCTGCACTCAATCCTCTTTTCACCTTTGCCCACAAAAGGGGACTGATTTTATATCCCACCACTCGGTCTAAAACTCTTCTTGCCTGTTGGGCATCTACCAAATTCATATCAAGAGCTCTCGGATTCTTAAGAGATGCTTTTACGGCATTTTTGGTAATCTCATTAAAGCTAATTCGATATACATCTTTATCTTCAATTTTTAAAGCCTTTGTCAGGTGCCAGGAAATTGCTTCTCCTTCCCGGTCAGGGTCAGTTGCGAGAAATATCTTGTCCGCTTTTTTTGCTTCCTTTCGAAGCTTCGCCAACAATTCTCCTTTCCCTCTGATTGTAATATATTTGGGTTCATAATCATTCTCTACATCAACACCCAGCTGACTTTTCGGCAAATCCCGAACGTGTCCATTGGATGCGGTAACTACATAGTTACTCCCCAAAAATTTTTTAATCGTCTTAACCTTTGTTGGTGATTCTACGATTACTAAATAACGTGCCATTTAAAAACTCCTCTCAAGTACATTTATATTTCTTTAATCTTCACATAATAATTCTTCGATATCTCTTTTACAATTCCCTCTAATTCGAGTTCAATCAACCCCTTTAAAACCTCTCCAATATCCAACTTCGTCACTTTTACTAATTCTTCGAGATTTTTGGGAAAGAAATCGAGACAACTATACAACAAAAATTCCGTCCTTTCAAGTGTTTTTTTATTTTGTTTACTATTTCCATCTGAAATTTTACCATTTATCTTCATTTCTTCCATGAGTTTTTCTACGGACAAAAAGATATTTGCACCTTCTTGAATCAGGTTATTACACCCCTCACTTAAAGGACTTGTAATTGGTCCCGGCAAAGCATATACCTCTCTCCCTTGTTCCAATGCCATATCCGCCGTAATAAGGGAGCCGCTCCTCTTACGGGCTTCCACTACAAAAACAGAATCGCAGAGTCCACTGATAATCCGATTTCGCGCCGGAAAATGGCTTTTGAAGGGTTTCGTATTAGGTGGGTACTCCGATAGAACTCCACCACATTTTATTAAGTCCGAATAGATTCCTCTGTGTTCTCTGGGATAACAAATATCGACTCCACACCCCAGGATTCCATAGGTCAATCCACCTGCATTCAATGCTCCCCTATGAGCAATGCTGTCAATTCCCCTTGCCATTCCGCTTACAATTGTCACCCCTGCTTTTCCTAGTGCCTCTGCCACTTCTAGCGCCACACCCTCTCCATAAGGAGTTGGTGCTCTGCTTCCTACAATCCCAACAGATACAGCCTCTAAATCCAAACTCCCTTTATAATAAAGGGCATAGGGAGGACTATAGATTTCTTTTAGCTTCTTGGGATAGTTCTTACTATAGTAGGGAAGGAAATTAATTTCCTTTTCATTCATCTCTTCATTAATCCTTTTTATATCTCTCTTTTTCTCGATTTTTAATACTTCTTTTTCATTTTCAGTTAAAAAAGGAACCTTCTCAATTTGTGTTTCTTCTATATTATATACTTCTCGGGCAGAGCCCAATTTTTCCCTTAACAGTTTTTTCTTTTTTCCACCTAAATGACGAATTCCCGCAAGCCAGATTTCATATTCTTCACTCATAACACTGACTTCTCCTTTCCTACCTGATGCGGTATCCCAAGGCTTCTTTAAGATGTCTGGATTCAACTTCTTTTTGTCCCTCCATATCTGCAATCGTCCGAGCCACCTTTAAGACTTTATGATAACTCCGAGCTGTTAATCCCAGTCGCAAAAAAGCTTTTTCCATTAAGGGTTTATCTTCAGGCTGAAGGTTGATATATTTTTTGATTTGACTGATATTCATTTCTCCATTTACTCCTATGTTTTCCTTCTCAAACCGTCTCTCCTGAATTTTTCTTGTTTTTACTACACGCTCTTGTATGTCTTTTGAACTCTCTGCCTGTTTTTCCGATTGAATTTCTTCAAAAGTGATTTTCGGTGTCTCAATACACAAATCAATGCGATCCAAAAGAGGCTTGGAAATTCTGGCCTGATATTGCTCTCTTTCATAAGCATTACAACTGCATCTCTCTACATCTGGATAATACCCGCAGGGGCAAGGATTACATGCTCCCACAAGAATGAATTCAGCCGGAAAATGATACACTGTCTGTCTTCTTAAAATGCTAATTGACCGGTCATCCATTGGTTCTCGCAGAGCTTCTAATACTCCCCTTTTAAACTCAGATAATTCATCAAGAAAAAGTACGCCTTTATGGGATAGCGTAATTTCTCCCGGGCTAGGAGTCATTCCTCCCCCAATCAGCCCCGCTTTTGTCACATTATGATGCACTTTTCGGAAAGGACGCTCCTGAATAAGAGGTGCCATTGGATTAATTAGTTTTGCAAGACTATAAATCTTTGTCACCTCTAGCATTTCCTCCTGATTCATAGGTGGAAGTATCCCCGGAACTCCTCTGGAAATCAGGGTTTTTCCGCTTCCCGGCGGTCCAATCATTAAAATATTGTGACCACCACTTACTGCAATTTCCATTGCCCGTTTCGCCCCCTCCTGTCCCTTTATCTCCCCGAAATCAACCGTGGATTTTCGCGTATTTCCTTTGATTTTCCTTTCTCTTCCAGTCTTCAATCGGGGGGTATTTTCCATAATAATCTCAGATAAAAATTCAACAGGCACTATCTCGACACCTTTTACCAGTGCCGCCTCACGATAATTTTCACTTGGAATAACATACTTCTTGATACCCTTCTTTTTTCCTTCCATTACAATGGATAAAATTCCTGGGATTCCATTCACTTTACCATCCAAACTTAATTCCCCTGCATAAAGGGTTTTCTCTTCTTTCTTCACCTGCTCCATAGCCTGTAAAATTCCAATGGCAACAGGAAGATCAAAGGAACTCCCTCTTTTACGTATTGTTCCTGGTGACAAGTTTGCTACCACATGCTTTGCCGGCATATATATGCCCGTATTTCGCAGCGCAGTACGTACTCTTTTGGTCGCTTCCTTTACCTCTGATGAAAGGCAACCAATGATTTCAAATAGCGGAAGCCCATTGCTAATATCTACCTCCACCTGCACTAAATGAACCTGCATTCCATCAATACAAGCAGAAAGCACTTTGCCAAATGCCATAGCACACCTTCTTTCTTTTTTTATTTGTTGGGATAATTGGTGAAACACCAAAGAATTGTTCTCTCAGATAAGTTTTATCATCATAGCTCACTTATTTTTCACTGTCAATAATAAAAAGCTTTGCGAAACCACTTTAAATATAGTATATATAGACTAGGGGGGATTCAATCGCAATGAATAGTAAACTCAAAAAGACCTTTTTATTAGCATTATTGTCTATATTTAGCGGGCTCATTAGTATGCGCTTTTTTGACAGTGATTTCCAGATCTCTGTCTCTGTCATTTTAATTCTTATTTTTATTTATACCATGCAGCCACTTTACAATTTTTTACTCTTTGCATTAACCGGAATAGGCCTGTTTTTTCTGCGCATAATCGTTCATCTTGTCTTTTATAGCCAAGATGCTTTTTCCTGTTGGGCTTATGTCCCGGAAATATTCTTTTACCTCACCTACGGAATTCTTTTTGTTCTGTTTCACCGGCTGCAAAAAGAACGGAAAGCTCCCTCTCTTTTTGCTTTTCTACCTATCATTTTTATTGATTATGGAGCAAACAGTATAGAGCTTTTAATCCGTATGGGAAGTAACATGTTTAATCGTGAAACACATTTAGGTATTTTATTTGTCGCTTTTTTGCGGACCTTTGTATCAATCTCTGTTTTAAAGCTAATCGAATATTATAAAATTCTTTTGTTAAAACAAGAACATGAGGATAGATATAAGCGAATTTTAATTTTTATTGCCCGGCTGAATGAGGAGCTGGTTTGGCTCAAAAAAAACACGGAACTCATCGAACATACCATGTCAACTTCTTACCAGCTTTATGAAACCTTAAAAACCACAGACAAAGATAATAAACTTGCTGCCATGGCTCTTAGTGTAAGCAAAGATATCCATGAAATCAAAAAGGAATATTTATTGATATTACGTGGTCTTTCCGTCGTGTTGAAGACAGAAGAAGAGGCTGATGGCATGTATATTAAAGACATCCTGTTTCTTATCAAGGACAGTGTTAAGACCTTCGCTGATGAGCTTAACAAAGAGCTTATTGTGACTTTAAATATAGAAGAAAATTTCTATACAAGTAAACATTATCTTCTTCTTTCCGTCTTTCGGAATCTGCTGGTTAATGCCCTGGAGGCTGCACCTGGAAAAATCGTCACAATGCATGTTGAAGAGCACATGGAAAATGGCTTTTATACCTTTCGTGTTTCTGATGATGGAATTGGTATTCCGGCAGACACTATTGATGCTATTTTCCTGCCGGGATTTTCTACAAAGATAAATTATGCAACTGGGGAAGTGAATCGTGGACTGGGTCTGTCTCTCGTCCAAGATATGATTGAAAAAGATTTCAAAGGAGAAATCAAAGTAAAAAGTGATTCCAATGGAACCGAATTTTTTGTTTCTTTAGATGTTGGGGAGGTTGTTTAAATGAAATTTTATTTGTTAGATGATGATAAAAATGTATTATTTTTGCTGAAACAGATTATTATCAGCAGGAAGTTAGGGAGTGTTGTTGGGACCAGTGTTTCTCCTGTAGATGCTCTCGAAGATATTCGTGAAATAGATCCTGACATCGTCTTCGTGGATTTATTAATGCCTGAAATGGACGGTATTACTTTTATCAAAAAAATGAAAGAGGAACGTCTTTCTCCTTCTATTATTATGCTTTCTCAAGTTTCTTCTAAGGATATGATTGCCAAGGCGTATGAACAAGGTATTGAGTTTTTCATTCAAAAACCGATCAATGCAGTTGAAGTAGAGGCGGTGATTCAAAATATCGGTAAAAACATTACGATTATGGATACCTATAAAAAAATGAAGGGGCTCTTTGATTCCGGCATTAATATCTCCGCTCCCGTTACACGCGAGAATCAAGATACCGAAATTTCCGATTACTTAAAAGGGATTTTGCAAAAATTAGGAATTTTTGGTGACGTTGGAAGCAAAGATATTCAGGAAATTGTCTACTACCTATTAAAAAACAATCTTACTCTTGGGGAAATTCCTTTAAACGAGGTCTGTAAAATTTTAAGTGATTCTCCCAAATCTATGGAGCAGCGAATCCGAAGAGCTGCTACAAATGGCATGATTAATTTAGCTCATTTGGGCCTTGAGGATTATTCCAATGAATATTTTATTGAATATGCCAGTACCCTCTTTAGCTTTGAACAGATTCGAAAGGAAATGGACTTTATCAAAGGAATAAGTACTACAAGAGGGAATGTGAAAATCAGGAACTTCATCAATTCTTTAGTGCTTTATTGCCAAAATTTTTAATTATTCCCGTCTTGTTTTGTAGTTTTTTGAAACTTTTTGAAACTCCGGATATATGATGTACTACATAACATTGGTATGTCGAAAGGAGTAGTTTTATGTTAACTATCGTATCTGGAGTAGGTTTGTTACTATTGGCACTTTCTGCATTTTCACTTTTCAGCTTAAAAATGCCGAAAGGCCAGCTGGCCATGAGTGGTATGGCAAATGCTGCCGTTGCAACTTTTCTTGTTGAAGCGGTGCATAAATATATTTCTGGTGATTTGCTGGGAATCAAATTCTTTCAGGAACTAGGCGCAACCAGCGGCAGTTTGGGTGGTGTCGCAGCTGCAATCTTAGTTCCCATTTCTATGGGGGCAAATCCCGTATTGGCCGTTGTTGCAGGTGTTGCAGTTGGGGGCTATGGCATTTTGCCTGGATTTATTGCAGGATACGTCGTAGGATTTTTAGCACCTCTGATTGAGAAAAAGCTACCAACAGGCCTGGATATTATTGGCGGCGCTTTACTAATCGCACCAATTGCCCGTTTAATTGTTATCTTTGTAAATCCAGGTGTGGATGTGGTCCTTGCCCAAATTGGTACAACGATTACTGCAGCAACGGAACAATCTCCTCTTGTAATGGGATTATTATTAGGAGGTATCATGAAGATGATTTGTACCTCTCCCCTTAGTTCAATGGCTCTTACAGCCATGCTTGGTCTGGATGGCCTTGCTATGGGAATTGCAGCAATTGCCTGTGTCGGTGGTTCCTTTACAAATGGTATGATTTTCCATCGTTTAAAGCTTGGAGATAAGAGCAATACCCTTGCAGTCATGCTTGAGCCTTTAACACAAGCGGATATTATTACATCCAATCCAATTCCAATTTATGCTTCCAATTTCTTTGGCGGCGGACTTTCTGGTATGGCGGCAGCTGGTCTTGGAATTATTAACAATGCACCAGGTACAGCTTCTCCAATCCCTGGCCTTTTAGCTCCCTTTGCTTTCAACCCTCCGGTTAAAGTATTAATAGCTATTGGCTTGGCTGTTCTCGGCGGTCTTTTGGCTGGTTTTGTAGGAAGCCTGGTATTCAAAAATTATAAAAAGCCTGCCGATAGAACTGCAGCACATCATGACGTTCCTATGGATCATGCAGGAGTCGCATAAAAATTCATAAAAATCGCCCAGGCCATGAGGTCTGAGCGATTTTTGGGGTATAATTAATTATGCGAACATCTGGTAATCATTTTTTGTATTCGTTATTTTAAAGTTTTTCTCTTAATAATCATTACCCACACAATCAAAGTAACACAGAGCAGAAAAATCAATAGCCCTATAGTAGAATTTCTACTGTCTCCTGTTCTTGGATTGCTATTATCTCCTGTTTTAAGATTGCTATTATCTCCTGTTTTTGGATTTCCTTTTGCTTCCTTATTTGACTTTGAGTCTGCATTTTCTTCTTTTTCCTTTTCCCACTGTACAGCGCAGGTCTTACTCTGAACAGAAAGACTCGTCACAGAGTCTGTTACTACCACATAGTAAGAACTGCCCTCCTCTCCTTTCGGCAAAACCAAACGATTCTCTGTTGCTCCCTCTACAGGCGCTCCGTTCTTGTACCATTGATAGTTCAGTGCATAGTCACCTTCTGCCACAACTGAAAGGGTAATCTGAGAATCCGTAGCCTTTGTCGTAATTGATTCTGGCAAATCCACAATAAGCGTAGGTGAAACAGCGCTATGTACCGTCACTTCTGCAGTCGGAGTATCGAGATAGGTTGTACCTCCATCCACAGAAACTTTTATTGTATAAATCTGATCAGCAGCTGTCACATTGGCCGGAAAAGTATAGGTGGCGGTTTGGGATGTATCACCACCTAACATCGATGTAATTGGTGTGGCATTTCCCTCTAGAAAGACTGCTGCACTCACACCATAAGCAAGACCTGTTCCACAAATGCTAAGCTTACTTGTTCCTCCAGAGCTTCTGTGTTCACTCTTATCAACTGTTACGCTGGATACGGTCTTGGCAATCAAGCAGGTCCTACTCTGAACAGAAAGACTCGTCACAGAGTCTGTTACTACCACATAGTAAGAACTGCCCTCCTCCCCTTTCGGTAACACCAAATGATTCTCTGTTGCTCCCGCTACAGGCTCTCCGTTCTTGTACCATTGATAGTTCAGTTCATAGTCACCTTCTGCCGCAACAGAAAGGGTAATCTGAGAATCCGTAGCCTTCGTCGTAATGGATTCTGGTAAATCCACAATAAACGCAGGCGCAGCAGCACTATGTACCGTTACTTCTGCAGTCGGAGTATCGAGATAGGTTGTACCTCCATCCACAGAAACTTTTATTGTATAGGTCTGATCAGCACCTGTCACATTGGCCGGAAAAGTA
This sequence comes from Aequitasia blattaphilus, assembly GCF_024721305.1. GTDB lineage: Bacteria > Bacillota > Clostridia > Lachnospirales > Lachnospiraceae > Aequitasia > Aequitasia blattaphila. The sequence continues at coordinate 58,020 of NZ_JAMXOD010000005.1, forward strand.
TAGGTGGCGGTTTGGGATGTATCACTACCTAACATCGATGTAATTGGTATAGCATTTCCCTCTAGAAAAACTGCTGCGCTCACACCATAAGTAAGGCCTGTTCCGCTAATGTTAAGTTTGCTTGTTCCTCCAGAGCTTCTGTGTTCACTCTTATCAACTGTTACGTTGGATACTGCCTTGGCAATAAACGATGCCGAGACGGCAACCTCTTCTCCAGGCATTACAAACGTATATTCTCCCGGCGTCTGGGTGGCGGTTAATGCAATACCGTCTGGATTACTCTCTGAAATGATTTTTAAGCTATCCCTTACATAAATGCAGTTTTCTTCTGGATTCGCAGCTACAGTTATTGTATCTCCCTTAACACCTTTTGTTATGAATGCACCTTGTATCGTAGATTCCACCTTACCATAGCCAACTGTTTCATCATTAATAGAATATCCACTCCATCTCATCTTCGCTGCTGCACCTGGAACAAAAATAAATCCAGAGTGGTAATCCCCTATAGCAATCTCAGAATAATGTCCTTGTGGCAACCAAACACATGCACTCATGTCGGTAGGCAGCCCATACTGATCCGATTCGGATGCTACCGTTGCCGCTCGATAGTCCCCAATTGAAAACGCTGTGCCAGTCCGCAAATCTGTTCCATATTGCTCGTGCACGTTTGGCACCGTAACAGGATAAACACGGTTTCCCTTCCCATCATTTGTATTTTCACCTACTGGAAGTTTTCCATTTACAGCAAAGAAGCTCCCGCCGGTTATAGTAAGGGTACCACCATTGTATTCATGCTCTCCTGCTCCTACATCAAATCCTCTAATCGCGCCTGCGGAAATAAACCCACCATTTATAATAAGACTTCCACCATTTCCTCGACTTCCTCCACCGATTCCCGCACCTGAGCCCTCTTTAACAATGGCAGTAACATATCCTCCATTTACAGTAACATCACCCCCGGAACCCTCATAATATCCACCAATTCCAGCGGCTTCTCCTGTAGAAGTAGCTAAAAGCCGTCCACCATTAACAACGACCGTTCCGCAATCTTCACTGCCAGGATTCCCGCCAATTCCAGCGCCGGAAGCACTTTCTGTTTGTAGGGTTCCGATCCCCTCCATCGACGAATCATCCTCAATCGTTAAGGTTGCTCCACTGGGAACATGAATTCCAGCGTAGGTGTTTCCTTCAATAAAGTTTTCTCCCGCCAAAAAAAGTGTTAGCTTCGCCCCTTGCTCCAACTTCAGTGGACTACCCCATTGTGGTCTATATATATTGACATTTTTAAGTATTACTGAACCATTGTAAGAATCTGGAATAACAAAGCGTCTGCTTAAAGGGTTATCTGCATTATACGAATGACATGCGCCAGTCACACATATATCACCCGAATTAAGTGTAATTACACTTATGCTCACCTCTGAGTTTACTGTGTTAACAACACTAAATTTTCCTCCTGATTCCATTGCTGCCTTGTTCAATTCTTCATTGCTCCAAGATACATCAATTGTTGTTAATTCCGCCGCTTGTACAACACTTAACTTATTCCCAGAAAAAATAGGCAAACACAAAAAAAGAAACAGTGTTGCCAAAATAATTTTTTTCAACGTTTTATTCATAACATTCCTCTCTCTCAGCATAATATAGATATTATATCATAGTCGAGCCTTTTTAACACAATTTGCATTAAATTCATTATCGAACTTTTACTTCTGAATCCCCCCCGATCTGGAGCCCACAATATACACCCAAAAAGGAGCCCTCACCAATTGACGATAGCTCCTTATCTCTCACTTAAAATATGATTTTCTCCAAAATATATCTATTCTTGCTTTCTCAAAATATCAAAAACTTCAGCCTCACCACTTAATTCCACATACAAAACCTGCTTCGGATGCGGTGCACTTTCTTGCTCATTTCCATCCTCATCAAGAATACGCTTCACAGTCACCAATGGGTTCTCCCCGTTTGGCTTCATAATCTCAATCTCTTCCCCTACACTAAATTTATTCTTCTGCTCAATCCGATAAAGTCCATCTTTTACTTCTTTAATCATACCAAGATACGTATATTCTTTCACATACGTATTGCTATCATAAATCTGCGTGGATTCATCTGGCTTTCCAAAATAAAATCCCGTGGTAAACTGACGATAAGTACAATTCGAGATTTGCTCCAGATACCATGGCATATTTTCTTCGTACTTTTTCGGATTCTCAAAATAATCATCAATAGCCTTCCGATAAGTTCTTGCAACCGTTGCCACATAAAGAGCTGTTTTCATCCTGCCTTCAATTTTGAAACTGTCGATACCGGCTTCCACCATTTCCGGAATGTGTTCAATCATACAAAGATCCTTGGAGTTGAAAATATAGGTACCTCTTTCATTTTCATAGACCGGCATATATTCTCCCGGTCTTGTCTCTTCCACTACCGAATACTTCCAACGGCAAGGATGCGTACAGGCTCCCCTGTTTGCATCTCTTCCTGTAAAATAGTTGCTCAAAAGACATCTGCCAGAATAACTGATGCACATCGCCCCATGCATGAAACTCTCAATCTCCATTTCCTCAGGAATTTTTTCACGAATTTCTTTAATCTCCTTTAAAGAAAGCTCTCTTGCACTTACCACTCGTTTCGCTCCCAGATTCCACCAAAAAAGATACGTACCATAATTGGTGTTATTCGCCTGTGTGCTTATGTGAATTTCAATTTCCGGGCATATCTCCTTTGCAATCTGAAAAATAGCAGGATCGGCGATAATAAGAGCGTCTGGACCCATATCCTTCAGCAGAGTGAAATACTCCCTTACACCTTCTAAATCCTCGTTATGAGCCAATATATTGGCTGTAACATACACCTTAACATCTCTTTCATGAGCAAAGTCGATACCTGCTCTCATATCCTCTGTAGAGAAGTTCTTTGCTTTTGCCCGAAGACCAAAAGCTTCTCCACCTATATAAACTGCATCTGCACCAAATACGACTGCGGTTTTCAGTACCTCAAGGCTACTTGCTGGCACTAATAATTCCGGTTTTTTTCTCATTTTATTTCTCCTCGTTTTTTATACTTAGGGCAACCCCATCTCCCAAAGGTAAAATCGATGTTGTTAAACTCTTATGATGTTTAATTGCATACAAGTACTCTCTCATTCTACCATGAATCGTTCGATCCCTTCTCTTAATCCCATATCTTGATTCCAGAATATCTCCCTCCTGCAAAACATTATCTGTCAAAAGAATTCCTCCTTCTCTCAACAGTCTCAGCAGCACAGGAAGATAGTAGATATATTGACCCTTCGCTCCATCCAGAAAAATGAAATCATAAGTCTCTTCCAGACCTTCAATCACATCTTTTGCATCCCCTTCAATTAAGGTTATTTTGTTTTCCATTTCAGCTCTTTGAATGTTATTTCTTGCAATAGGAATTCTTTTTGCATAATTTTCGATTGTGGTGATTTGTGTCTCTTTTCCTGTATAAGTCCCCATATATACGGCAGAAAAACCAATTGCCGTACCGATTTCTAATATATTTTGAGGACTGTGAATTTGAAGGATTGTTCTTAAAAAGGATTGGGTTTCCTTTTTAATAATCGGCACATATCCTTGAATTGCTTCCTTTTCCAGCTCCCCTAAAATTCCTTTATTCTCTTCTTCTAAAGATTGCAAGTAAACCGAAAGTCGACTCGTATCCATTATTTCCTCCCTGAAACGAAATGAAAAGGAGCGAATTACCCGCCCCTTCTCCTGTCTTTATTAAACGTCCATAATAATCGGTAAAATCATTGGTCTTCTCTTCGTTCTCTTCCAAATGAAATCATTCATTGTATCACGGATTACTAATTTTATTTTACTCCAATCCGCATTTTTCTGATGAGCCAGGCAATCTTCTACGGCCTTTGTTAAAACCTTTCTTGCCTCTTCCATCAACCCTTCTGATTCTCGTACATAGACAAAACCTCTTGAAACAATATCCGGTCCTGCCATAAGCTGATTACTGCCCCGTTCTAAAGTAAGTACCACAATCATAATTCCATCTTCTGCCAAATGTTGACGATCCCGCAGAACAATATTTCCTACATCTCCTACACCTAGCCCATCTACCAGAATTTCTCCTGTTGGTACATGATCCACGACCTTTGCGCTTTCTTCACAAAGCTCTAAAACATCTCCTGATTGAAGAATAAATGTATTCTCCTTTGGTATTCCAAGAGACTGTGCAATATTCAAATTCGCTCTTAAATGTCTGTATTCACCGTGTACCGGCACTGCATATTTGGGATGTACCAGAGAATAAATAAGCTTCAACTCTTCCTGACAAGCATGTCCTGATACATGAGCCTCTTGTACAATTACATTAGCACCCTTTTCATACAATTCATTTACTACCTTCGATACCGATTTCTCATTTCCTGGAATCGGAGAGGAGCTAAATATAACAGTATCTCCTGGCATTATTGTCACTTTTTTGTGAATATCCGCTGCCATTCTGGAAAGAGCTGCCATAGACTCTCCCTGACTTCCGGTTGTAATAATAACAGTTTTTTCTGGGGGATAATTTTTAAGCTGGTCTACACTAATTAATGTTTTGTCTGGAACATCCAGGTATCCCAGTTCTCCTGCAACATCAATAATGTTCACCATACTTCTTCCTTCAACTACTACTTTTCGATCGTACTTAATGGCCGAATTAATAATCTGCTGTACACGATCCACATTGGATGCAAAAGTCGCAACAATAATTCTCGAGTTTGCGTGTTCTGCAAACATATGATCAAAAGCAATTCCTACTGTTTTCTCCGACTGAGTAAATCCCGGCCGCTCAGCATTTGTACTGTCTGATAAAAGAGCAAGAACACCTTTCTTTCCAATTTCAGCAAATCTTTGTAAATCAATAGAATCTCCAAAAACTGGAGTATAATCCACCTTAAAGTCTCCTGTATGAACAATGATTCCTGCTGGCGAATATATGGCCAAAGCCGATGCATCCTGAATACTGTGATTCGTTTTAATAAACTCGATCCGAAACTTTCCGAGATTAATCGATTGTCCGTGACGCACGACCTTTCTTCTTGTACTGCGCAGCAGATTATGCTCTGTTAGCTTCTTTTCAATAATTCCCATCGTTAACTTCGTTGTATAAATCGGAATATTGATTTCTCTTAACACATACGCCAAGGCTCCGATATGATCCTCATGGCCATGGGTAATAATAAACCCTTTCACTTTTTCGATGTTATCTTTCAGATACGTAACATCTGGGATTACCAAATCAATTCCCAGCATTCCGTCTTCTGGAAATGACAAACCGCAATCCACCACAATAATACTGTCTTCATATTCAAAGGCAGTAATATTCATTCCGATTTTTTCCAATCCCCCGAGTGGAATAATTCGGACCTTTCCTTTGTATTCTTTTTTCAATTTAATACCTCCATTTTCTTATTTTGAACGGCACTCTTTACATACACCGTAAAATTTTAATTCATGATCCAGAACGTGAAATCCTGTCTCCTCTTCAATGAAATCCTCTAACGAATCCAGTCGATCATCCTTAAAAGGTGTTACCTTCCCACACTCCTTACATATGAGGTGATGGTGATGATGTACGCCTTCTTCTAAACTGGTCTGGGCAATTTCATATCTTGTATATCCGTCATCAAGACTAATTCGGTCTACCAGCTTCATTTCATACAATAGTTGAACAGTACGATAAATCGTTGCCAGTCCAATATCCGGATAATCTTCTCTTACCAATTCATAAATATCCTCAGCCGATAAATGCTTATCTTTCTGACTAGCCAACACTTCCAAGACAATTAATCTCTGTTGTGTTATCTTTAAACCTTTTTCTTTCAGTAATGTTTTAAATGTTTCCTGATTAATAGACATAGATTCCCTACCTTTCAATCGACACATCTTCCAAGAGTTCTTCAAACACCTTCAGTACTGCGTTTAACTCTTCTTCGTCTTCAACTTCTTCATAAAGTGCTTCTAACTCTTCTTCTTTTGATGAATCCTTAAGAATTAGACAGACACCCTCTCCGTCTTCCGAATCTGCAACAAGTAAGTATGTCACCTCATTAATCTTCGTTTGCTCTAAAACATAAAATTCTTCACTTTCCAATGTATCCGGGATTACAAATTCAATTTTTTCCACGCAAAAAACTCCCTTCTATGCTTTTGGTAAAGAGTCTAAATATCCTTGCAATATAAAAACAGCCGCAATCTGATCTACATACTTTTTGCGGTTCTCTCTTCTAACTTTACTCTCCATCAGAGTCCGATTCGCTTCCTTTGTGGTAAGACGCTCATCCCACATCACGACCTCAAGGCCGGTCCGCCTGGTTAGCATCTCCCCAAACTCCATAGATTTTATCGCCCGATCACCAATATCATTATTCATATGCTTCGGCAATCCAAGTACAATTTTTTCCACACCATATTCTTCAATAAGAGCTTCAATCCTTGCACAGGTTTTCCTTAGCTTATTTTCATCTTTTCTTGAAATGGTTTCTACTGCCTGGGCAGTAATGCCTAAAGGATCCGATAAGGCCACTCCGACTGTTTTTGTTCCGTAATCCAGTCCAAGAATCCTCATCTATTTATTCCATCCATTGGACTTGATATAGGTTTTCAGCATTTCTTCTACCAAGTCATCTCTTTCCACCTTCATAATCAAGCTTCTCGCTCCATTATGGCTGGTAATATAAGTTGGATCTCCAGACATAATATATCCCACAATCTGGTTTACCGGGTTGTAGCCTTTTTCGCTTAAAGCCTGGTATACCTGATCCAGAATTTCATATGCTTGTATTTTGGAGTCACTTCCAACTTGAAAAAATTGTGTGTTACTAATATCTTTCATTGATTCACGTCCTTTATTTATACTTCTATCCTATTCTACTCTAAATTTCCCAAAAATTCAATGTGAAATTTGTGAATAACTAACAATGGGTACATTTTTCATTACGTTCCTTTGATTATCTTCATTTCTAATTTGAATTTTTACATATTCTTTCGTATATCCCACTTGATAAGAGCCTTTTTTTGTCTCCACAACCTCTTCAATCAAAATTTCTTTTGTCTTCCCGATTAACTCGTCTTCAAACTCTCTTTGCCTCAATCGATTCAACTCCAACAAAATTTCACTTCTTCTTGCTTTTTCCTGATCCGAAACCTGGTTCTCCATATTTGCCGCTTTCGTCCCTTGTCTTTTGGAATATTTAAATATATGAGTCTCGTAGAAATGTATTCTCTCAACAAATTCCCTGGATGCTTCAAACTCCTCTTTGGTCTCTCCCGGAAAACCAACAATAATATCCGTGGTTAACGCCGGATGTTCAAAATACTGTCGAATCAGACTGCACGAAGCCTCATATTCCTCTGTTGTGTATTTTCGATTCATACGTTTTAATGTTTCATTGCAGCCACTTTGTAAAGATAAGTGAAAATGCGGACAGAACTTATCCATTTCAGATAATTCCCTAACAAACTCTTCTGTGATTATTCTTGGTTCCAAGGAACCCAATCGGATTCTATACAAGCCTTCTATCTGATTGATGCTCTTAATAAGAGCCAGCAAATCCGTATCCAGATCAATGCCATAAGAGCTCAAATGAATACCCGTTAAAACAACTTCCTTATAACCTTGGTTTACCAGTCTCTCTACTTCTAAGACAACATTTTCCATGCTTCGGCTTCTCACTCTTCCCCTGGCATAAGGGATAATACAGTAACTGCAGAATTGATTACAACCATCCTGCACCTTTATATACGCCCTTGTGTGGTCTGAGGCGGTATTCAATTCCAGCTCTTCATACTCATTCGTATGATTAATATCAATCACTTCTTCTAGAATTACTTCCTTACTTTGGTCATATTCTTCCAGAATGGAAATCAAATCTTTTTTTCTGTTATTTCCAATCGCAATATCAATAACAGGATCTCTTTCCCCTTCACTGGTTTCCACATAGCACCCGCAAGCCACCACAATCGCCGCCGGATTCAGCTTCCTTGCCTTGTGAAGCATCTGTCTCGATTTACGATCCGCAATGTTTGTCACACTGCAGGTATTAATAATATAAATATCTGCTCCCGGTTTAAAAGGAACCATCTCATATCCATTTTCTTTTAATAACTCAGTCATTGCCTGAGTTTCATAAGCATTCACCTTGCACCCAAGATTATGCATTGCAACTTTTCTTGACATAAATCTCCTCTTTATCTTGACATTTTCCTTTTATCCTCTTAAGATTATAGTAAATAAAACTAAAGGAGGATTTACCGATGAAAACAGTACAGATTTCTTTAAACTCTATTGATAAGGTTAAATCATTTGTAAATGATATTACAAAGTTTGACTATGACTTTGATTTAGTTTCTGGCAGATACGTAATTGATGCAAAATCGATTATGGGTATCTTCAGTTTAGATTTATCAAAACCAATCAACTTAAACATTCATGCAGATGATGATGCAGAAAATGTTTTAAAAGTATTAAGTCCATACATTATTGATTAGTTAAAAGGGAAGTGCTCAGCACTTCCCTTTTTTTAAAATGCCCGTACTGTGATTTTCTCGGTACTTTCAATTGCTTCTTTCATAAGCTCTTCTATTTTGTCTTGCAGATTTTCTTCTGATTTCTTTATTCTCTTAACACTTGGTTTTGTAACAGGATGTTTCGCCACAAAAATAGTACAGCAATCCTCAAAAGGTAAAATTGAAGTCTCATAAGTGTCAATTTTCTCTGCGATATCAACAATTTCCTGTTTATCAAATCCAATAACCGGTCGATAAACCGGCAATGTACATACTTCATTCGTCGCAGCTAAAGACTGCATAGTCTGACTTGCCACCTGACCAATACTTTCTCCCGTAATAAGCCCCAGGCATCCTGACTCTAAGGCAAAATGTTCTGCAATCTTCATCATATATCTTCGCATAATAATTGTCAGCTCATCATGAGGACATTTATCATAAATATAAAGCTGAATATCTGTAAAGTTCACAACATTAAGCTCAATAGGTCCTGAGTATCTTGCAACAATTTTGGCAAGATCCACTACCTTTTGCTTTGCTCTTTCACTGGTATACGGTGGTGCATGAAAATAAGTAGCATGGAGCTTTACACCTCGTTTGGAAATCATATATCCTGCCACAGGGCTGTCAATTCCTCCCGAAAGAAGAAGCATTGCTCCGCCATTGGTACCCACAGGCATTCCCCCAGGTCCCGGTATAATTTGGGAATAAATATAAATTTCATTTCGTACTTCTACATTCACCAATACTTCTGGCTTATGCACATCTACGGAAGACCCTTTCAAATTTTCAAGAACTGCCTCCCCTAAATCGCAATTAATCTCCATGGAATTTTTCGGATAAGATTTCTTCGCTCTTCTTGCCTCTATTTTAAAGGTAAAGTCCTTCTCTCCATACATTTCCTTCATGTAAGCAACGACTTCTTCTTTTAAACGATCAAAGCCTTCATCTTCCAGGCGTACCACGGGGCAGATTCCTACGAGACCGAAAACACGCTTTAAATGCTCGACTACATCCTCATAATCATATTCACTTAAACAATCCACGTATATTCTCGCCTGTGATTTGTAAACATTGAATTTACCCTCTACTCCCTTTAAAGAATACTTGATCTGCCGCACCAAAGCATCCTCGAATAAATATCTGTTTTTTCCCTTGATTCCAATTTCTCCATATTTTAATAAAAACGTTTGAAATGTCATTTTATCTTCTCCTGTATTTCCTAAACATTGGAACAATATTATATAGTGTCTCCAGAGCACAGTCAATCTCACTCTTTGTATTAAATCTCGAAAAACTAAAGCGGACAGTGGTATCTAAATACTCCTTGGGAGCCTGTATCCCTTTTAAAACCCCGCTGATACTTGGATGATTCGACGCACATGCCGACCCTGATGACACATAGATGTGCTTCTCCTCTAAAGCATGTAAAAGCACTTCGCTTTTTATTCCTTCCACTCCTACACTTACAATATGGGGCGCCCGCATCTTCGCAAGCTCTCCATGTATTGTTACACCTTCTATTTTACGAACTTCTTCGACAAAGTAATCTCGCAGTTCTCTTAAATACGCCTCTTTTTCATCGTGATTATCATAACTGATTTTTGCCGCCTCAGCAAGTCCTGCAATCCCCGGTACATTCTCAGTTCCAGAACGCATTCCTTTTTGCTGTCCACCTCCAAAAACAAGTGGCATCATCTTCGTCTTTTCTTTTATGTATAGGAGTCCCACTCCCTTTGGTCCATGAAATTTGTGACCACTAATGGAATACAAATCCACTCCGGTTTTCCCAGGATAAAAAACTTCTTTCCCAAACCCTTGAATTCCATCAACATGAAACAAAATCTGTGGATTGAAATTTTTTACAACCTTTACGAGCTCTTCAATCGGCTGCCTCGTACCAATCTCATTATTCACCTGCATAATCGATACTAAAATCGTATCCTCTCTTAATGCATCTTTTAGCGTCTGGATTTCCACTTCTCCCTGCTCATTAACTGGAAGATAAGTCGTTTCAAAGCCTTCCTCTTCTAAGAAGCCAGTAACATTATAGACTGCTGGATGTTCAATCACTGTGGTAATAATGTGTTTACCTCGGCGTTTCCCTCCTCTTGCACCACCTATAAGAGCCCAGTTATTACTTTCGGTTCCTCCTGATGTGAAAAAAATCTCTTTTTCCTTCACCTTTAAAAGTTTTGCTAATATATCCTTCGCTTCTTTTACATACTTTTCACCTTGCATACCTTTTAGATGCAGAGAAGAAGGATTTCCATAATCACAAATCATGATTTCCTTCATCTTATCCGCAACTTCTTCATATACCATGGTTGTTGCTGCATTATCAAAATAGATTTCCTTCATCTACGCCTCTCCTTCCAGGGAAAACATTAAAACAGACAATACCATAAGCCCTGCCGTTTCCGTTCTTAAAATTCTTTTTCCAAGAGTAATGACTTCTCCATGAATTTCTTTCAACATCTCGATTTCTTCTTCCTCAAATCCACCCTCTGGACCAATAAAAATTCCGATCTTTTGCCCACGGACAAGGGACCGAAACACTTCCTTTGTTTCCTCTATATCAGTTGCCTCCTCATAAGGCACTAGATTTCGATCCAATGCTTGGGCGTAGTTTATCCCCTCCTTGAAACTCATAGGTTCCAAGACTTCTGGTATATACCCTCTTTTTGATTGCTTTGCAGCTCCCTTTGCAATTTCCTGCCACCTGTTCTGCTTTTTCTTCGCCTTTTTTTCATCCAGTCGTACAACCGCTCTTCTCGTTTTTAAGGGAATTATTTTCGCTACCCCTAACTCCACTGCCTTTTGTACAATCAAATCCATTTTATCGCCTTTAGGGAGCCCCTGAAACAAAACAAACTCAGCTCCTGCCTCTGTGTCAATTTCCTTCTTCTCTAAAATCACACATGAAACTCTTTCCTTTTCAATCTCCTTAATCTGACACAAATAAAAAAACGTTTCATCACTAACGCTTAGCTCTTCTCCTTCTCTCATACGAAGTACATGAGCGATATGCTTTACATCTGGCATAAAAATATTAATTTCTTTTCCCTCAACCTGGGAAGGTTTTACAAAAAAATGATTCATTTCTCTTTACTTCTTTCTTCCTACTATGGATGCCCATTCACCCATCTCGTTGATTTCCAGGATTTCAAATCCCACTTCTTCTATCTTCTTTTTTATCAACGGAATCTTTTCTATTAGAATCCCACTGGTAATATAGATTCCACCCCTTTTCAATGTTGAAACAATCACTGGTGTTAAGGGAAGTAAAACCTCAGTAATAATATTGGCTGTCACCAAATCAAATCCTTCATTTCTAACCCTTTCATTCAGGATTTCTTCCTCTATGATATCTCCTAAAAGTACTTCGTAACAATCACTGGTGATGTGATTTCTTTCCATATTTACAGGTGTAGCCTCAATTGCCTTCTCATCTAAATCTGTCATTGTCACATGGGCCGCACCATACTTCAAAGCTACAATCCCTAAAATCCCGCTTCCACAACCTACGTCCAATATTTTCATAGACTCTTTCACATACTTTTGAATTCCTTTGATTGCAAGGGTTGTTGTTTCATGCTTTCCTGTCCCGAATGCAGTTCCCGGATCTATCTCAACCACATGGCCAATCCCTGCTTCCTCCTTTTTCCCCGTCTCCCAGGAAGGTGTGATGAGCAGATCCTCTATCCGAAACTGATGAAAAAATTCTTTCCAATTATTAATCCAGTCCTCTTCCTTCGTATAGGAGGTTTCGATTTTTCCCTCTCCAATATCAGCAAAATCTTTGAGTCGGTTCAGCTCTTGATACACATTTTCAATCAGTTCTTCTCCTTCATTTCCTTCCTCCACATAAAAGGAGAGAAAGGCCGTTCCATCATCCGTCTTTCCCTCTGGCAGAATATCTATGTACATTGCTTTTTTATCTTCTTCTGACAATGGAATATTGTCTTCTACTTCTATTCCTGTAATTCCCATTTCATACAAAACACCGCTTATTAAATCTTCTGCGGTAGTCTTTGTTTTGATACGCACTTTCTTCCACTCCATACTCTAAACTCCTCCAAGATGCTCAATCAGTATTCGAAATCCCATAAGTATAAGGATGATGCCCCCAGCCAATTCGGCCTTACTCTTGAAGCGACTCCCAAATATATTGCCTATTCTAACACCGGCAAAGGAAATTGTAAATGTTGTAACTCCAATCAATAAAACTGCTGGCAGGATACGAACATGAAGAAAGGCAAATGTGATACCAACGGCTAAAGCATCAATACTGGTTGCCACAGCCAAAGGAATCATTGCCTTTGGTGAAAAAGCCTTGTCTTGATTTGGATATATCGGACAACTCTCCTCCTTGTTTCGAGACTCTCTTATCATATTTAACCCTATTATTCCTAATAATACAAAGGCAATCCAGTGATCGATTGCGCTGATATAATCCTTAAAACGCTCTCCTAAAAAAAAGCCAATCAAAGGCATAGCTGCCTGAAAAATCCCAAAGTAAATGCCTGCAACTGTCGAATATCTCCACTTATACTTCTCCAGCGCAAGCCCCTTACAGACAGACACAGCAAATGCATCCATTGATAAGCCAATCCCGATTAAAAAAACTGCAAACAAACTCATCTTAACTCTTCCCACTCCTTTTCCTTAAAACCAATGTAAATCTTATTCCCATTAATAAGAAGGGGACGTTTTACCAGCATCCCGTCTGTTGCCAGAAGTTCATACTGTTCTTCCTCTGTCATTTCTTTTAGTTTGTCTTTTAATCCAAGTGCTTTATAAACCTGACCACTTGTGTTGAAAAACCTCTTAAGAGGCAATCCACTTAACTCATGCCACTTCTTTAGTTCTTCCACACTTGGGTTGTTTTCCTTGATTTCTCTATTCTTATAATGAATTCCATTCTCTTGCAACCACTTCTTAGCTTTATTGCATGTGGTACATTTTGAATAACAAAGTAAAAGCATTGTATCTCCTCCATTCTCGATTCTAAAATAATAATATCATATTTATAAAGTTTTTCCAAAATTCTTTTCGAAATGTAGAAATAATTATCAGTTTATAGTATGGTGGACACAAGATAGAAAATAAAAGGAGGTAGTCATGATGAGAAACTTTTATAAAGAACAATCCACAGGTAATATCCTGACAGAGTTTTCTGTATTTAGCTCTTCAGGGGAAGAAGTAACCGCATCAAAACTTACTGCAAATACAACAGATGCTGCACAAGAAAAACACGTTCCTGTTGTCACAATAAAGGATAATCAAGTAGATGTGGTTATCGGAAGTGTCGAACATCCAATGCTGGAAGAACACTATATTACCGGAATCTATATCGAAACCAAAGCAGGTGGGCAATTCAAGAGCTTGAAACCAGGCGATGCTCCAAAAGCAAGCTTTATTTTAAGTGATGATGATTCTTTTGTGGCTGCTTATGAATACTGTAATCTCCATGGCTTATGGAAAGCCTAACTTACGAACGAAAGAGAGGATAAAATTATGAAAAAATATGTGTGTGATGTATGTGGCTATATTTATGATCCCGCTGTGGGAGATACCGATAATGGAGTCGCTGCCGGAACTGCTTTCGAGGATTTACCAGAAGACTGGGTCTGTCCATTATGCGGTGTAGGCAAAGATGAATTTTCACCATCAGAGGATTAAAGAAACGGAGGCTGCCGGCCTCCGTTTTTCTTATCCTTCAAATACAACTTGATTTCTGCCTTGCTCCTTCGCTTTATACAAGGCACCGTCTGCCGTCTTAATCAGCTCGTCTATATCAATGACTTCCCCCTTATAAACAGCAGCAACACCAATACTGATTGTAATAGGTCCCCCATCTTGATCTTCTTCTGTTCGTTTTCCCATCATATTTCTTGCTTCTATATTTTCTCTGCATTTTTCCGCTATATCTGTAATATTCTCCACATCTTCCGTTTCGTAATAACCCAAAAACTCCTCGCCACCGTATCTGCAAATCTCACCGCCATACTCTTCTAATGTAGCTTTCAGAGTTTGAGCCACCTTCATCAGACAGGCATCTCCTTCCAAGTGACCATTTCGATCATTGTATCGCTTAAAAAAATCCACATCACACATAAGTATAACAAATGCATTGCTTTCTACTTCCTTTTTATCCTTTCCTTGATCTAGAATATTGTAAAATCCTCTTCTGTTCCAGACCCCGGTAAGAGAATCAGTGCGAGCCGTATCCTGAAGCTTTTCATTGCTTTCACGGAGCTTTACTCCATACATGAAATTATTCAAATACATTTGATGAATAATAACCGACATATAACAGCAAAGAGCGGTAATAATTAGTACATTCGCCCACACATCTGTATTCATAACAAATTCCGTGAATCGTTCCTTTCCATCTAAAGACATCGCAATTGCCGCCACAAAGGAAACTAAAATCACCATAATACTTTCAAATGGCGAAGTGACCATAAAAAAAGCCGTTATAATAATTGCAATAATATAGGAGTTGTATCCATTATCACTATGAAGATTAAAATAGAGAAAAATCATCTGAATAATCACATACAAATACAAAAGTGAATAGGGAACCGAATTCACTATGAGACGATTTTGAATCACTTTTTTCTGAATCAAAATACTAAGTATTAAGTAAATAATTCCTACACATAATAAGACCATAGACAAAACAATATACTTTACAACCGACTCCGAATAGCTTTCTGAATCCGGTTTAATCGCATTTAATATATTCAGTAAAATCTGAAGACCTATAATATAAATTGAAAATCCTAAAGTACGTTTTAAATTGGTTCCTAGCTTTGTCTCATGATACTCTTTTGCATATTCCTTCGGTACAGTACCAAATATATAATTCCATGCCGTCAATGTTTTGCCCTCTCGTTTCTATAATTACATCCTACACCCACACCACATTTTACCATGGATAGAATAAGGGCCGCAATAAACGGCCCTCATTGTTTATGATTATTTAATGATTTTCTCTCATAAAGTCATAGTAAAAAATATACTGTTGTATAACCCCTCTATAACCTTTATATATTTCATACGGAAATTGGTTGCCATACTCTCTCTCCAGCACTTGATTGATATGAGTATCCACTGGAAAGGCATCGAAATGATGCAGTCCAAACAGACAGACACAATCTGCTACCTTTTCTCCAACACCAGTTAGCTTTTGAAGCTCTTTTTTTGCCTCCTGGTAATCCATTCTCTTTATCTCCTCCAAGGACACCTCTTGTCTTATAATAAGCTGAGTTGTCTTCACAATATACTTACTACGATAACCCAAGCCTAACCCTCTTAGCTCTTCCTCTGTTACATTCTTTAATTCCTCCGGCTCCGGAAAAGCATAAATTCCTTCTTGAATTTCTTTACCATACGTCTTACAAAGCAAATCAATACACTTACGAATTCGTTTGATATTATTCTGCGTGGAAATAATAAAACTAATAATCATTTCCCATAGGTCTTGCTTTAGAATCCGAATCCCCTTCCCAAAAGAGGCTGCTCTTTGTAAATAGCGATCCTCTTTGCTCACATTCCGAAAAAAAACGGAGTAATCTTCTTTTAAGTCAAAATAGTCTTCCCATACATTTTGAAATTCTTCTTTCGTACAAAAAAGCACTACTTCTCCTTGCGTTTCTTCCATCTCTAGACATTTTCCTTTAACCACTACACGGTATTTATCCTCGCCTATTGGATGCATTCGAAAGCATTGTCCCGAATTCCATATGTCTTTTATCGAAAAAAATTCATTCTTTATTTTTATCATCACTGCACCTCTGTGACTATTATAATCATTTTTTATCCATATGCAAATAGGTTAGACTTGACTTTTCTCCTAATGGGCATATAGTTAGAGGTATAGAAAAGAAAGGAGCTTATAGCTATGGATAATTTTACTTTTTATAGTCCCACTTATTTTGTTTTTGGAAAAGATAAAGAAGGGGATGCCGGAAAATACGTAAAACGTTTTGGAGGATCAAAAGTTTTACTTCACTACGGCGGAGGAAGTGTGGTACGTTCCGGTCTTTTAGATCGTGTAAAAAATTCTTTGGATGCATCCAAAATTGAATATATTGAACTCGGTGGAGTAAAACCAAATCCCGTCAGCTCTTTGGTCTACAAAGGAATTGAACTTTGCCGAAGCGAGGACGTGGATTTTGTTCTGGCAATTGGCGGCGGCAGTACCATTGATTCCGCAAAGGCCATTGCTGCCGGTACAGTATACGATGGAGATTTCTGGGATTACTATATGGGCAAACCCATAAAAGAAGCATTGCCAATTGGAACCATTCTTACAATTGCCGCTGCTGGAAGTGAGGGTTCACCTGACTCTGTCATCACAAATGAAGAAGGTATGTTTAAGCGTGGTGCCAGCGGAAATGCTCTGCGCCCTAAATTTTCCATTTTAAATCCTGCTCTTACAATGACGCTTCCACCTTATCAAAGTGCAGCAGGAATCTCGGATATTATCACTCACCTCTGCGAGCGCTATTTTACGAACACAAAGGACGTAGAGGTTACGGATCGTATGATCGAAGCACTTCTCCTTGCTATGATTAAGGAAGGTCCTAAGGTAATTCGCAATCCAGAGGATTACGAAGCCCGTGCAAACATTATGTGGGCTGGTATGGTTGCTCATAATAATACCGTCGGCGTTGGAAGAACACAAGACTGGGCAAGTCATGATATCGAACACGAATTGTCGGCTCAATATGACGTAACCCACGGAGCTGGTCTTGCCGTAGTATTACCTGCAGTAATGACCTACAACCTAAAACATGATGTAAATCGTATGGCAAGATTTGCTGTTAATGTATTTGGTGTACAAATGGATTTCAATCATCCAGAAGAAACTGCCTTAGAAGGAATCAAACAGCTTCGCTATTTCTTTAAAGAAATTGGAATGCCCTCTTCTCTTGGAGAACTGGGTGGAAAAGTTGAAGATATCGATGAAATGGCTCAAAGAGCCTGCTACGGAAATGGCCGGGAAGGACAGATTGGAGGGTACGTATCTCTCTCCAAAAAAGACGTGGTTAACATCTATAATTTAACAGTATAATTGGTTTGCAAAAGGGACACCCTCAATCTCCGAGCCGTTGGAGTCAATTGAGGGTGTCCTTTTGCTAAATTATTTATATTCTATAATTTTGTGTTTCGGGTTTTATGCTTCGTAATCCAGACAGCTTCTGTTGTGTACAAAGGGGCGTACATAGGTTTCTGCAACTTTAACATGGTCTGGATTTTTAGCGTACGCTTTTATGGCTTCTGGTGATTCATGGGTTGTCACCAAGCCCATATCATGGGTACTGGAGGGCAACGGTGTCTCTACGTAATGAGCATCAATCAGCCCTGGTACTACGCCTACTA
The DNA here is from genome assembly GCF_024721305.1 of Aequitasia blattaphilus. Lineage (GTDB taxonomy): Bacteria > Bacillota > Clostridia > Lachnospirales > Lachnospiraceae > Aequitasia > Aequitasia blattaphila. The sequence goes on from NZ_JAMXOD010000005.1 coordinate 75,956, forward strand.
ATCCCTCAAGATTTTTCTTCATTTCCTCTTTTCTCATGGCCTTATCTTCTTCTTTTACTTCCGGCTTAAAACTCCACATTACTACGTGCTTTACCATTTTATAACTCCTTTGAATCTAATATTATAGTAAACGGTCCATCGTTTACCAGCTCCACTTTCATATCCGCACCAAACTCTCCACGTTCCACAGTTTTTACGCTTTCTTTACATTTTGCAATAATATACTCGTATAACTCTGCAGCCATATCCGGCGCTCCAGCCTCAATGAAGCTTGGACGGTTCCCCTTTTTCATATTTGCATATAGCGTAAACTGAGAAATCAAAAGCAGGCTTCCCCCCACTTGATCTATGGATAAATTCGTCTTACCCTGCTCATCCTCAAAAATACGAAGACCGATCAGCTTTCGAATCATTTTATCTGCTATTTCTGTCGTATCTTCATTACTTACGCCAATCAAAACCATTAGCCCTTTTCCAATTTCGCCTCTTACACTTCCACCTATTGTTACACTGCTTTTCGTTACTCTTTGTATTACAAACTTCATGATTTTCCTTACTCCTTTACCATCTGTAAATAAGGTAATCCCTCATAACCAAGAGATTCATACAACTTCTTTGCCCTTACATTATCTGGCTCAATCTCCAGACGCACCCTTGAAACCGTCTCTTCCACATTATTTTCCACATATTTAAAGAACTCTGTTCCTAATCCTTGTCCTCTAAACTCCGGTAAAATAAACAGCTCCTCTAGCCAAACAACCTTTCCCCCCGCCTCCTGAGAGAAGGAAAATGCCATTAAACCATAACCTGCTGTTTGCCCTTCCTTTTCCAGAAAAAAGCAGCGAACGTATTCCTTTGAGCGCATAATCTCTCTCCACGTTGCTTCTATATACTCCACTGGAATCGAATGTAAAACCGCTTCAGAAGAATAAAATTTTTGAGCCATCTCCAAATACAACTCTTTATCTTTTGCTTCAACTTCTCTAACCATTATCTGTCGCCTCTCTTTCTTCTACCTTTTCCACTTTTCGTTCTGGGAACTGTGCCAGTAAAATCGCTCCAAACATAAAAATACAACCCAAACCTTCCCGAATTGTCAATGTTTCCTTTAGTACGAGCCAACCTGCCAAAACCGAGAAGCAGGCTTCCATACTTAAGATTAAAGATGCAATTGCCGGGTTCATATTTTTCTGTCCAATAATCTGTAATGTATAGGCTACTCCACAGGATAATACCCCTGCATAGAGAAGTGAACCCATACTCAATCCCATATTCAACAGCTTTGGTGTCTCAAAAAGAAACATAAATGGAAGAGATAATACCCCTGCAACAAAAAACTGAATACAAGACATCTTCACTCCCTCCACCTTTGGAGAAAAGTAATCGATCACCATAATATGCAAGGAAAAGACCAAGGCACATACCAGAGTAAGAATATCCCCTTTATTTATCGTTAGTGCTTCATTAATACATAAGAAATATAACCCGCAAAGGGCAAGGGCAACGCCCAGCCATACCTTAATCCCTACTGCTTTTTTCAGAAAGATTCCCAAGACAGGAACCATAACGATATAGAAGGCCGTAATAAAGCCTGATTTTCCTGCTGTGGTATATTGAATCCCAATTTGCTGTAAGCTGCTGGCTAAAAAAAGCAACACCCCGCAGGCAATTCCACCTATATATAAGTCCTTCTTTTTATACTTCTCCTTCTCTACCCCGGAACCATTCCCCGTCAGTCGATTAATCAACCATATACAAGGGATCAGTACAACGCCCCCAATCAGGCACCGTACACCATTAAAGGTGAAAGGCTCCAGATACTCCATTCCCATACTCTGCGCCACAAAGGATGTCCCCCATATAAAAGACACCAGTGCCAATATCATTCCATTTTTAACTTTCATTTCTTATCCCTTTCTCCAGCACACCTTAATTCGAACATAAAACTGCACCAACCATTATGGCTGGTGCAGTCTTAAAAGTCAACTCCTATTCTGGAGTTCCATTTTGTTTCTTTTTGTAAAGCAATAGGATTGCTGCAAGAATAATTAGTATGACTGCTCCTATTCCAATTACTAATGGTAAATTGGATACGATGGAAGCTACCTGGCCTTTGTCTTTATCCTTATCTTCATAATCCGCTGACGCGCCTAAAGGAACTTCTCCTTCATCTAAATCCTCAACATCTTGTACGTTTTCAGCAAGTGGTACTGCCTCTTCGTCTAATAATGTTGTTTCACCACCACTTGGATTCACCACCAAAGTCGTAGGTGGTGTTGCTACCGGTGTTGCAGCGACGGCATCCGTTGTTGTTGTTCCACCATCAATGGCCGTTGTTCCTCCGTCTACTTCTACTACTTCTCCTGGAAGTACAACCGTATTTTCAACATCATACGTCTCTGTTGTAACAACATCTTCATAATTAATTACTTCTGTAACCTCTGTACGGGTAGTATCTAAATTATCCATATCCTTTTCATCTCTGTAGAATACTGAATATGTTCTATGAGGCATATAGAATTTATGGATTCTACTTGGCACCTCACCTTTTAACATTACGTAATTCGTTTCATCACCTTTTACATTAAGTTTTTCGGGACTATCTATTGTCACATCTCCCTCATTTGCTTTTACTGTGATGGTACGTGTTTCCAGAACTTCAAAACCTCTTACATTAACGTATTGTACTTTTATATCATACTTTGTCACAGCATCAGCACCTGCTTCATGATAAGGTATGTACGTCACACGATCCGCATTTGGATTAAACTTATGGGTATAAATGCTCTCTGCTGTTTCATCAATTGCATATTGAACACCCTCTGCACTCGTCACTAATGTCTTATCATCTGTTCTAAAGGTGTGTTCTCCGTCAACAGGTATTAAGAAGGACTCTGTATACACGATTTTCTGCGTTGCAACATCAATACCTTGTATGACCCATGTGTACGGAGTGTCTTTGCCCTCTTCCACATACCGTACCTTATAGCTGTCTACGCCACCTGGCTGATGTGTAATTACCTTGTCCGCAACATCATAAAGTCTAAAGTATGAAACGGTACCATCTGCATAATTTTTAACACTGAGCGTCTCATTCTTAACAGTATATATATACGGCACTCCACTCTTATCGTTATAGGTAAATGTATCTACACCTAATACAACATTTTTTTCTTTACCATTCTCGTCTACTACTACTGACTGAACAGTAACTACATAATCCTTATCTACATCTGTCTTTACTAATTCATACGTATAATCATATACCGCCTCATAATCGTTATATTTTACTGTATGAACTCCCTTTTGTGTATCATCTACCAGCTTATATGTTCTTCCGGTCGTAGGATGTGTGATTGTTTCTTCAACCGTATAATCTACAGAACTGTTGTAGGAAACCTTTAAGCTGTCATCCTCCATGATTACGTGACCATTTTCATTCAAGCAGCGAATACGGATTTTTCGATCTTCTTTGTCAGCCTTTTTATATTTAAAAAACATCTCAAAGGTTTCATAGGAAGCAGTTTTATCAACAGCATCATCTAGTATCCATTCAATATCATTGCCATTGCCATCCTCGGTAAAAATAATAGTTGGTGGTACAACCTTGAAATTTGAATTACGATCCACATGCCCTCTCTGAATCAAACTTGTCGTTTTGTATTTTCCATCAGCACCTGTTTCTTCTGTAATAAATTCCAATTTATTACCATCTTGATCCGTTGCATAAACTTCGTACTCATGGGTATCCTTAGTTGTAAATTGTTCAAGCACCGTACCTGTTCCATCTTCTGAATCATACACATACATTGTGTATTTCTTCGCATTGTCCTCGACCATAAAGGCATGTTCTTCACCTGGTTTTAACACCTCTGTAGACAATACAGGCACAGCCTTTTCTTTTAAAACACAACTTACTGGTGTTCCTTGGTTATTCACGACCCTGAATACTTGGTTATTCTTACCACCCTCATATTGAATATCCCATGTAATCATTTTTCCATCTGCGGCTTTTGCCACATATTTAGTCGGAGCAACGGAAAGACCAATTATCATTAAAATTGCTATTAATAGCGATAAAATTCTTCTTTTCATAATATTTCCTCCTCTACGATTTATTTGTTGTTTTAAAGTTTACCCAGAGGTCGTTTTCGACCTCTGAGTGTTAATCATATTTAGAGGATTCTAACTGTTGTCTTTGCTCTTTCTTTTTTTTCTTTGTTTCGTTACTCCTCCTACTCCAACAATGATTGCCATTGATGTAGCTAACGTAAGTACCCACAGTAATATGTTGGAATTATCACCGGTTTTAACTACACTTCTTGATGCGGCATTTGTCCTCGTTGTTACATGTGTTGTCTTTTCACCTTGTTCATATTTTGTAACTTCGTTTGGTATGCTCTTTTTCACTTCATTATATTCCGTTACTGTCTTCTCTTCTGGAATAACAGTATTCTTAGGAGCGTAAGCACCTGCATCAATGTCTTCAACCTTATCATCTTCTTCTAGATAGAAGAGCTTACTGTAGAATACATGTGTATCGCTTGTTCTCTTTGATGCATCTGAATCCACTTTATCTCCACCGTCAGTAAATACATTGTTGTATCGTGTTGCTGTATAACCTTCTGGATAAGTAAATTTGATTCTATAATTATCTGCATCTAATCCTAAGAACTCATATTTTCCGTCTGCACCTGTCTTCATTGAAGTTACTTCTTCCCAGTTGCCATCATCAAGCATTGAGTCTGCTGCACTCGAATCTTCTGCTGCTGTCATTGCCATCTTGCTTGCACCCATGCGATATCTTTCTAGTGTTGCAATCACATTCGGTAGCTTAACTTCGCTTTCTTCACGTTTACCGTTGAAATCTGCGTCAAACCAAGCAACTCCTCTAATCTCAGAAATCGGGTAAAAGATTCCTGCATCCCATGTCATATCTGTCTGTCCATAATCAAGTGTGAATGCTCTTGTAACGTATCCGCCCTTATTTCCATCAATTACATTTGCAGAATACTCCGTATTCATATCTGAATCTGTCTCAGCTGTTACTGCTTCTCCAGCTTCATTTGTTTGAGCATTTAGCTTTGTTACTCTTGTACGCTCTTCAAATTCAAATACTACTCTGAACTCTCTTACGTATTCTGAGCTGCTTTCAACATCGGTAAATTCATAGTGTCCATCTGCATCAGTAGTTGTTCTTGCTTTGGTCTTCCATTCGCCCCACTTGTCAGCGTCTAGCTTCTCTCTGTATTGAAGCACTACCGGTATGTCTTGAACTCCTGTTTCAGCATCATCTTGGTATCCATCTTTATTTACATCATTCCATACATAGTCACCAACAGTGCTTATCTTTCTTGCACCCACGCACCATGTAGTCGATGTCATACCCTTTGGAAGATTGATACGTTTGATACGAGCTTCATTATCCTTACTTCCTTGAATAGCGTCTGAATCAATGTTGGAATCTTTTGCACCAGGCTGAATTGCACCAGCAAATTCTGCTCCATCATCACTATCTTTGTTTGGTGATACAAGCTTATACTCATCTGGTATTTCGAAAAGTACTGTATAGTCTTTACTGTCTTTATCCATCTGTAGTTTGTCAAAGAAGTAGTATCCTTTTTCATCTACTGTAGTTTCCGCTACTTTTGCACCAATCTTATCACCATCTAATTCGTATAGTGTTACCTTTGTACCTAATAATGGTACGTATCTTGCATCATCTTTTTGAAGATCATCATAATCCATATCATCAAATGCATATCCGCCTAAAGCACTGTATTCTACAAGTCCTGCATCAATCGATAAATCTTCTGTTACTCCCTTTAATCTCTCTGGAGTAAGATCAATCACATGAGATCTCATTATCTGATCACTACTTGTTTTTATCTCTGCATCTGAATCCTTTTCATCATCTTCACCAACATTCGGTGTTGTAAAGATATATTTGCTTACATCCTCTGTATTTGCTACAGGATCTCTATAGAATTCACTAACATCAAATTCAACTACGTATTGTCCTCTGCACAGCTTATTAAATTTGTATGCACCATTACCTGTCGTTGTTGTTGAATCAATCGCCTTCTTACTTACCTCGCCTTTTTCATCAACTGTGTAAAGATTTACTCTTACACCATTCAGTCCTGGCTCTCCAGCATCTTGCAGTCCGTTTGCATTATTGTCAATCCATACGTAATCTCCAATAGCATATGCTTCTGTATAACCTGCATCTATATCTTTTCTTGTTTCTCCAACCACCTTTTTGTCTACGTCTTCGTAGTATAGTTGTATTTCAGGTGAAACTCCTCCGAAAGTTATGTCTGAATCGTCTGTCTTCTGATGATTATTTGCATAAGCATCTGCAGCCTCACCATTTTTATTACCGATCTGTCTGTGTGTAGCGGTCAAACTTTCATCCACTTTACTCACTTCAATGTGATAGGTAATATAGCGGTTTCCAATGTAATCTTCTGGATTCGTACTGTAGAACTTATCGCTTGATGTTACCTTAAGCTTACTTACTTCCAGATTTTCAAACAAATATCTACCATCTGCACCTGTAATGTATGGCATAGAGTTTTGGTTCAGTCCATTGGTTACCTTTGTAACTGTTTTTATAGTTTCTTTGCCGTTTGGAGATTTGTAGTACTCAGTTTTATATAGGTCAACTTGAGCATTTTCTATTTTCTTATCTATGCCCTCCTCATTAAGACCATTGCCATCTACATCTTCCCATACAACTCCTGTAATTGCACCATTACCTAAGTCAATCATAGCGGTTACTGGATCCGGTTCACTTCTATTATCTGCACCAATTTCCTTGTCTGCATCGCCTTCAACTTTTCTAAAGGATGCTCCAGCAACTGAGTTGCGTAACTGCTTTCCAAGATAGTCCTCTATCTCACTTGCCTTAATGTCTGGTATTTGAACACCGATATAGACAGCGTAGGAATCACCTTGATTAAACGTTGCATCTTCATTAAATACGATATCAAATCCAACTGCACTTGCATCTCCAAGTGAACTTAGGTCATTTGTGTAATCCGCAAATCCGTTTGTCGTCCAAGAATCTTCCGTCTTCATCAGCATTGTTGTTTTTGGTTTGGCAGCTGCATCGTAACCATATACTTTTTGGCTTGCGACCTTTACTCCCTTTGTTGTGAACTCAGGAAGAATTACATCAACAATTTCAACCTTTTTATTGCCAATGTTGGTTCCTCTTTCTGCGTCAGTTAGAACCATTGTATCACCCTTCACTGGTAATGTATCCAGTAAGCGTACATTTGTCATCTTCGTATTCGAGTTATTGTATGCAACTAATTTGTAGTAAATAGTGTCTCCAGGACTTACTGTTAAATTATAGTTCTGTCCCTTATCTAACTCTTCCTGTGATTTCCCGATGTATTTTGCATACTTAACATTACTACTATTCTTAAGTCCTGCTGCTACTGCTCTGTTTAAGTGCTCAACTGCTCCTGTATTAATTGCTGAATGAATCATATCATTTGCAAGCAAGTCACGTCCTTCAGATGATGTAAAACTTGTTCCGTGCGGATTTCTTCCACTTGGAACTAAAGTATGATTGCTTCCCAGATATCCTACCAGTATTAAAGAATCATTCACTGCCTTCTCATCATTAGAAATTTTTCCTGTGAAAGTGATTTCCATGTAGTCTCCTGGATTCATTTTAACTGTATCATTAAACTGAAGAATATATTGCTTTGTACTACTTCCTGTCTTTTCTTGGTACGTTAGGTTTTCGATATTATAAATCGCTTTAATATCTTCTCCCTTGTACTGACTTTGTTCGGTAACTGTATAAACACTATTTTCGCTCGGTTCGCTGAGTATATTTCCGTCTTTATCACGAATTACCACCTTTATATTGCTGCTGTTCGAGTCTTTCATTAGTACAGTATCTAAAGGCATTCTGAACGCTACAACAGGTTGGTCTAACGTGGTTGGGCTATCCTTGTCCACCTTTACATCAATCTTGTAATTAATCGAATCGCCTGCCGTGAATTCTTTATCTGCACTAACTATACTGGTGTAAATTTCGGCTAATGCACGCTTACTATCCGGCTCTTTAAACTCAATATATGGTTGACCAGAAGTAGCCGCTTTAACGATACCCGCTTTTCCATCAACTTTGTCTTTTAGATAAACAGGTCCAGCTTCACTTACTGCATTATAGATCATTTCACGATAGTTAACCTTTGCTGTATTTTCAATGCGAAGAATTGGATTTTTACTACTTAATTCATCCTTGCTCCATTTTGAACGATTCATGAAGGTAACATTCATTGTGTATCCATCTGTCTTAAAGCCTTCTTTTGTATTGCCATACACAATCTTGATTGCCCGCGCATTGTCACCGATGGTTACTGTTGACACATCTTCTAAAGATACATTTGTCGCTTTTGCAATCCAGTCAAACTCAGCTCCTGTCTTGGTTTTTGCGTAGTATACAGTTGCTGTTGCAGCAGATCCGTCTTGATTTTCCGCTTTTGCTAATGTTACGGAATTAATCACAAAGTCCTTAATCTTTCCATCTGAATCTTCTGTGAACTCAACTTTATTACCACCCTTTATCTTCTGCTCATCATAGAATGTAATTCCATCATCAATTACCGTGAACTCTTTAAGCTCGTAATCATTGTCTCCTATTGCATAATCATTAATTACGAAATCTACTGTCAGGTCATCACCTTTATCATTCAGTAGGTTATCTTGATCTGTCAGTGATATTTGACCATCTTCAACTACATACTTGTTGATTGCTGGTTTTGAATCATAACCACCATACCTTGTGTTCTTCACGGTAGTTGTATTGATGTTTTTATCTTTGATGGTTTTCTCATCTTGGCAAGGTTTTAATTCCACAACAAGATTCTTGCCTAATGCATCCTGAATGAATCCTTCGTGTAATTTGTATCCTGCTTTTGTTTCTGTTTCTTTGATAACGTAAGACCCTTCATCCAAAAGTTCTGAGAAAATTCCATCTTTGCTCTCGCTATAGTTGTCTTTATCGATTACAACCTTTCCTGATGCTTTTGCCGCTGGCTTACCATCAACAATCTTATAAATCTCAAATACAATTTGTTCGTCTCCAGCTAGTGGAATAATCGCATCATTAGCATCTGTCTTAATAATTCTTAGCTTACCTTTTATCGATGGATTGTAAACCTCTTGTGTTCTGTCCAAGTATGCTGTTATATCCTCTGAAGTCGTCAACTCGCTTAGAAGAACTACTTTATCATCCTTCATTCCTACACTTAGGTCGATACCAGCTTCTGCTTCCTGATTCATCTTATACTTGCTATCCTCAGGTAAACTTGTTTCTGTCAACTTATATGCACCATGAGATAGAAGTTCGTACTTAATCATTCCATCATTATCAGTTTTTCCGTCACCCTTTGTATCGGTAATAGAATCTTGTCCCTTTTTAAAGGTGAATCCAACATTTGGAAGTTCTACTTTGTTTAGCTTTTCTCCGTCGTGGTCATAATAACCATATTTTGTTACGGTTAAAGAGCCTAGTGGATCATTGTAGTATACCTTTGAGATGTTCGTTCCATCTTCAATAGCATCTTTTGTAACGGTAAATGTCATTGCTTCTTCAGATTCTTTAGTTGCTTCGAAAAGAACTGTATCCCCTGATGCAGCTTTACCATATATGGTTAAATCTCCCTTTTTAGCTTTGATGTCAGCTAAAACATCTTCAAGTCCTGCCTTTTCAGCATCGGTCATATCGTTGCTGAGTTTTACCAACTTGTAATCTCCTTCATATAGGAGGAAATCAGAATTGAATCCGCTTGCACCAACCTGGAACCATCCACTTGACACTTTACTTCCTAAGTCCTTAAAGTTCTTATCGTTATATGGTACATAGTTACCATTAGCATCTTTCTTTAGGATTGCATAACAGGAGCTTGTAAGATTTGTAAGTGTTTCTCCTGCTGCATCTCTTGCTGCATTTCCATCCTTTGTAATAACGGATAATCTTACGGTTCCACTCTTGTTTTCAACTGATGCTGTACTTTCTTCACCGTCTCCAACAATCTTACCATCTACTACCTTTACTTTGGTATAATACGTCGTTACTGTCTTATCATTTTCTGCTTGGAAATAGAAATATGGTGCGTTGCTTGGGTTAAAGTTTTTACTATATTCTGCTGGCACGGCTGTTTCTTTAACTGCATACCATTTTCCACCTTTTAATGCTTTATCATCAAAAGCATTAAACTTAACAACGCCATCTTGACCAGTTTTGTTTGAAACAGATTTCGTTGTAATTACTTCGCCATCATCTCCAACTTCGTATAGAGTAAAAGTAACATCTTGTAATCCGCTTTCATCACCTTCTAAATCCCCTACCTTCTTAAGTTGAATTGTTGGAATAACAACGTTTTCTATTTCTTTCTCAATTGCAACAATCTTTCCACTTTCTTGAATCGCTTCGGCAGTAACCTTAACCTCAAATTCTCGGTCTTGCATTACGTATCCTTTTGGTGCTTCAATTTCTTTAATATAGAAAGTACGCTCTGTATTATCACTACTCTCGAGGTTCAACAATACATCAAATGTAAGCTCACCATTTTTAGTAACTCCTTCTGCAATAGCTTTTCTACCATTCTCTGTAGCAGGTTCATCATAAAGCTCAAATTTTGCGCCGTCTAATAATATCTGGTCTACATTATCCTTCTTGCTGCTCTTCTTAATCACCTTAATTTGGAAGTTTTTCCAGTTTTTCATTGGATTCGAAGTTGAATAATCCTTTACCTCACCTTTTTCAACAACAAATGGACCAAAAACTTCTCCAGCAGAATATTCATTGTCTATTCCAGGAGCCTTTGTCTCTTTAAGGTAGTAATTTCCTTCTGGTAATAAACCGGATACAACAATTCCTCCGTTTTTAGAAGTATAGGTAATTGCTTTATTATCTACCTTATACTCTTTAAACGTATCGTTATCCATTGTACCAAGAGTAAATGTTGCTCCATCCAAAACCCTATCCTCTGTATAAGCATCGATCTTTAAGGCTTTGAATCTTCCGTAAGTTGAAACATTATCAAATGTAAGTGTATTCTCCGTAGTCTGACCATATTCTAACGTCTTATTTTGTACAACGGTATTCGCTTCTGGATTTACGAATCCAAGCTTCTTACTTTCTGCACCCACACTATACTCAGATACGTAATAAGTTCCCTTTTCTAACTTAATTGATATTTTTCCTGTACTATTTACTTGAATTCCATCGTCAACTACTGCTCCTCTACTGCTGACAAACTCTACCTTTGAATAGTCTATTTCGTTTGTATAACCTGCATCTGTATAGATTTTAAATACGACATCCTTTAATGGATGATTCGTAATCAAATTCCCGTTTTCCCCAATATACGTACCATATTTCTGAATATTTAATACTGCTTTTTCTGAGTTGGTATAAGTAATTGGTGATGCTTTTGCATCTGACACAGTGTCAAAGTTTTGATATTTACCTTGAGCATCAATACCAACAATCTGTCCATTTTCAAGAGTAAATACTCTTTCCAAAACATTTGTTGTTCCATTTCCCTCAAAGTAGTAGCCAGCTGGAACCGTTTCAACGAGCTTGTAAATGTAATCTGTTGATAATTCACCGCTTAGGATTGTCTCGTTTACACCTACTGAATAAGTCTTATATTCGCTTCCCCATTTACTATCATCTGGTTTAGCCGTTCCTTCTGGTTTTGCCTGACGGTATAATTTGAAGCTAAACTTCTTTGTTGTACTGATGCCATTTACTGCTTTCTTCAGTGCAAATTCACCCATCTTAGGAGGATTTACATAAGTAACTTCATCTCCTTCTTGAGGATAAACTGTGATGGTACCTTCCTTAGGTTCACCTACATTTACAACTGCCCAGTTCTTGTCTTCTGTTGTTGTATCACCCACACGTACATCACCAGAACTTACATCAACCAATTCATTTCCGTTTCTTCCCTCACTCTTCGAATCATACTCACCTGCTTCTGCTTCACGTACGATATATTGTGTGTTTTTCTCCAACAGCACTGAAGAGTAGACACCTTCATCTTCTGTATATCCGGATGCAACAAGAGTAAATTTGTCTGAAGTTAAATCTGCATTTGTAATTCTATCAGCAAGTTTTGCTACTGCGTCTGTATCTAATACCTTGTAAACGTAGTATTTAACACCATCAACTGGCACTTCCTTGCTTATGTCCCCACCATCTTCTGCAACACCTGGCAGGTTCGTTATCTTTTTCACCTGGAGTCTGACTTCGTTTTCGCCTTCTCCGCCGCCTGTTCCACCTTTCGCTTGATTAACTACTTGAACATCATTTCTTCCTTCTGCAATCGTTATAGGTCCTGTCCATTCGTTAATAATCTCATAGTTGTCAGGAGCTTTGATTTCCTTCAGGTAATAAATCTCTCCAACCTTTAATGGCAAAGTATATCCGATACCACACGTACCATTATTCACTAACTTCCCATCTTTATCTCTGCTATAAGAGGTTTCAATTATACTTCCATCTCCCGTTGCTGAAGGGGATGCACTTGTGTCCTTCTTCAGATAAATCGTCTCTCCATCAGCATCTGTTATCGTTGTATCGTATCCATCGGATTCCTTAACCTTTTTATACACTTCAAATTGAGCAGCCTTACTGGTAATAAGGTTAAATTGAGAATCTACTTTTTCTACATATATAATTCCTTTTTCAGGTTCATTAACAACTTGTTTTTCTGTGGTTTTTCCCGATTCAATCGTAATTAGAATTGGATCCTCAAGAACCTTAAAGTCATCATGTCCCTTGGTCTCTACTAGGTAATAGTTTCCTGGTTTGATATTGTCTAAAGAATCTTTTCCATCTTCGCCTGTTATAAACGTATCAACTAACACCAAGGTATCATCTGAATCCCGATACCTTGTCTTGAACTCAGCTGCTGATAACTCACCTGCTTCATAAAGACTAAATTCTACATCCTTCAAATCGAAATCAACGAACTGATCTGCAAGTCCCTTATATCGGCCCACCTTATGAACAATCAGCTTTCCTCGTTTATTGTTTTTAATGCTATTGTCACCAACATAATTCGATAATGTTTTCCCAATATTGCTATCGTCAATTACAAATTCATCATAAGTAACTGTTTCTTTTCCATTCGCATCAAATGTAGATGTACCTCTTGAGTCACCATTTACGTGATCCTTTGGTACCGTCTCAACAAATCGATATCTACCCTTTTCTAAAAGTGCATTGAATTCAATAGTACCATTCCCATTTGTTGTTCCTTCTTCAACTGCTTCAAATTTATCTGTTTCTGTGTTGTACTTTTCCAGAACAAATTTTACACCAACTAATTTTGTATTACTTGGCATACTTACTTTTCTAAGCTTTACCTTACTCTTTATTGCCTTATTATACGCACTAATTTCAATCTTTTTACCACTTGTAGCTACGAATGGATAGTATCCATCTTTAGGAGCGATTTCTGTCTCTCCACCTTCGCTCTTTAGCTTTATTGACTCTAATTCATATAATTTAGCCAACTCAGGGGTTAACGTTTCTTTAATGTAGTAAGTCTTGTCTGGATCAAGATTGCCAAAGGTAATCTTACCATTACTTGTATTTCCAGTTAAACTTTTACTGTTAATGTCCTTAGCAAGCTTATACTCACCATCCTCTTTAACATAAAGTGCAAATGTTACAGCTTTATTTGTCAATAGAGCATATTCGGCTTCATCAAAATTGTGATATTTGCTAATCTCCACTGAAGATACCGGTTTATTATAGACCTTCAACACATTAGTATCACCATCAAACTCCCAGTTTCCATCAGGATCGTTTTTATCTGTACCGATCTCAAAGGTAATCTCTTCTTTATATCCTACGTATCCAGTAGGCGCTTTTGTTTCTTTTACTGTGTAACTTTCACCATTGACTACATTTTCTCTAACAAACGTTCCCTTACTTGTCTTTTTTAAGGAATCACTTGCTGTTCCTTTTTTCAGTGTAAAAGTCGCTGTATCAATCAATGTGTCGGTTCCCATTTTATACTTTAAAACCGTTAAGTTGTGAAGCTTCTTATTATAGAAGGTAATCTCTCTTGTTGTATCTACCGTTAGATTCTCCACCTTTATGGTATCACTTGCTAGTTCATAGCCTTGTGGTGGTGTCATCTCTCTTACAACATAGTCTTTACCTGCTTCTAATAAGCCTGTTTCAACTACACCATTTTCATCTGTAACCAACAAACTCGCATTGAGAGGTTTGCTAAACTGTGTATCTGTTGAAAGATATACATTATATCCTGCTCCCCCTAAAGGCGTTGTTTTGTCTGCATCATCTTTCTTAATAATCTTGATTTTAGCAGCATTACTTTCATTTTTAACCGATACTTCTATCTCACTATCTTGATTGTTTACTGTGAATGATTTAAATCCATCTATTGTTTTAAATAGACCTTTTGCATCCCCAACAGTTTCTTTATAGTAGTATGTTCCTTCTTCAAGATAAACAATATCACTAATCGCCCTGCCGCTTACATCTTCTTTACTAATAACAGCAGAATCAATTTTCGTGAAATTATCTTCGTCTTTAAGGTCTGGATTTGCCTTATTCGCCTTATAGATTTCAAAGGTAACACCATTGAAATGTGTCAACCCATTTACAGCTTCTTTGAAGTGTTCACCACTCTTTACAAAGCGAACGCGCTGCAATGTTGTATTTTTCATTTCAAAATTATTTGTTTTTCCGTTTTCAACAACAACCTTCTTTAAGCCATTTCCTTCGATTTTGTAACCAACCGGCGCTTGTTCTTCAAGAATAACGTAAGTTCCTTCTTTAATCGCTCCACTTGGTTTATACTTCTTTGCTGTAGCGTCGAAGGTTAAATCTATGGTTTTCCATCCATTTTTTGTTGCCAAAGCTTTAAATTCCTCAACAGAAATTTTTCCAAGCTCAGCGTCCGTCAATTCCTCTGTCTGTGCAGATGTCAAAATGCCATATAGCTTAAATACACCCTTTGTACCTGAAGTAGATTGAATAACTTGACCCTTATTGTCTTTCTTCACGAACTCAACATATCCCTTTTTCGATACGTTGGTGTATACATTTCCACTCCAGCCACCTGCGGTACCACTTGGTCTGTTTATTTTTCCGCCTTTAACTACGTAATCCTCAAGAATCAATTTTGCTTTGTCGTAATCAATCGAACCTTTTTTTGTTCCAGCATCAATCTTTTCATAGTCTGCTAGCTTTCCAGTTGGATTTAAGCTCACTTCATATATATCATATGTACCTGGAACCACATCCCAGAAAATAACATTACCATTTTCATCTGATGTTGCAACTGCTTCATTGTCTTCATTTTTTATTGCAAAGACTACACCTTTCAACGCTACAGCTTCTCCACCGCTTGCCCCGATGCCCTTCTTTACAAATTCAACACCTGATGTATTTTCTACTGTATTAATAACGTCTAAACCTTTTTCATCCTCTGAAACAGTTACAGAATATCCACCATCCTTCACAAGTACTACAGGATCTCCTGGAGCAGGAACTTTAAATTGAATTTTCTCACTCGGTGGCTGCTTCAAAGATGAATTGTCTGCAATAATTTCTTCTAATTGATATGTGTTACCAACAATAAGTCCACTTATCGTTATGCTTCCGTCAGCACCCACCTCTAAATCACCATAAGGCTGTCCATCTGCTTTTCTGGCTGCTATACCATTTTCGTTTGTAAGCTTGAACTTTACAGCACCCGTTCGATATTTGTCTTTGTTCACCGTATTCAAAGGAAGCTTAGCATCCTCTCCAAACTGGATGAACTTATTTATCTCCACATCATTCCTTTGATATTTGTCCTTATTTCCTCCAAGAACAACTGCTGCTGCGGAACTATTGCCGCCTGCAACATCTCCTACTAATGTATAGGAAAGTGTAGCATTATTATTCACCGTATGATATACCGGATCTTCTGAGCCATCCACTACATAAGCATCAGCTTTGTATTCCACTGTGTACTTATATACAGTGTTCTTCATTTCGCCTGCTTTTATATAGTTATCATCTGTTGCATAGGTTTCAAATGTAAAAAACTTAATTCCTGTAATGATATTATTTGCATCTTTTACAATTTCATACTCACTAGGATCTAATGCTCTGAAGCCTGCACCTGAACTGATTTGGATATTCTTAATGTTAATTACCTCTCCATCAGTTTTATAATCTGTTATCTGATCTTCTATCACATAACTTGTAATGCTTCTTCTGCCCGGAGCATTATCTGTTTCTCCAAAATTACCCTTAACTGCTAATTCGTATTGAGCTGTAAAACTGTCTGTGCCAAGTTGTCCATTTGCTTCTTTTACTAATTCGTTTTTGTCATCAACAATATTTTTGTCAATCGTCCACGCATCATTCGCACTTAGTGTTACCGTCGGATACAACTCTGGTTCGTAGTGATGTTCAGTACCAATAAGTTCGTAATGCAAACTTGGTGTCACATGATATGGATTATACAAATCACCATCTACAACTGTTCCACTTGGTGTAATGAAATTGTCTGTATCAAATATAACTCTTATACTTGCTGCATATCCTGTGTTTTGTGCTTTCAGATAGATACGAAGTGTATTACTGTTAATAAACTCTTCCCACTCTATTCCTTCACCTGTTGCATAGGCTGGTACATCCACTGTTCCTATATTACGTGGTCTTACAGTTCCAAAATCAATATCAATGTATGGATTGTCAACTACAACGGATCCACCTGTGGAAACGTAATTATATTGCATTTCGTAAGTAAAGCTTTTACCGGTTTCAGTTTCAATACTATCTTGACCTTCTCCGTATGCAACGCCTTCTCGCATTTCAATAACTTTTGCTGCGAATGCACTGGCACCACCATCTACACTTTCTGGTTCCTCCGGATCATCCTCTCCTTCTAGTCCCATCATAAATGTTGAAGTCTCTGGTTCCGCTGGCTCCGTTAGTTCTGTTGGCTCAGTAGGTTCCGTTGACTCTGGCTCTGATATTACTTCGGGTTCTGTACCTCCTCCCTCTGTTAATTCATCACCTGTCTCATTATTTCCTGTAATCTCCGGATTTACAACTTCTGGATTGTTTCCGGATTCTTCCACGATTTCCGTTTCCTCAGCCATTACCTGAAACAGATAATTGTTCGAGCTGGAGAAAAGAACCGCTGCGAGGAATAACGCAAGTAATCTTTTTCCCTTCTTCATGAATCTACCTCCTTATAATAGTCTCTATAAAATGAATTGTTAGGTCGGCTACTTTGCTAAATAATAAACGCACTGCTACCTATATCTATATTACATAATATAATTATATGACCGAACCGTTACATAGTCGTTACACGCCATTAAACTTTTGATGATTCGCGACTTTTTTTTGCCTTTCTACTGCTTTTTTTCTTTTTTCTTTATAAAACTACATATATTTTGTAAGTGAAGATATTTGATTAAAATGACTGAATGGTATATATTTATGTATATACTTTTATTTTTAGAATCATTAGGAGGAATCTAAATATGAAAAACAATAGTACTAAATATCTAAAAATCTCTATGTTTGGAGAATTCAGCATAAAAAACGAACACCACTCACTGACAGCTTCAAAACAAAGTGGATTAACAAGCTTTTTGTTACTTGGTTATCTGTTTTCCAATAAAGGAAATGATATTACAAGCGATATGTTGATTGATGTCCTTTGGCCTGAGGGTGAAAGCAACAATCCACAAGGTGCCCTTCGCACACTTCTCCATCGTACAAAGAAGCTGTTACAGCCCTTCTTTCCAGGAGAAGATGTGGAATTATTGACAAAAAATAATAATATCTACACCTGGAATCCCGATATCCGTCTTTATATAGATATTTTTGAATTTGAAAAAAGTGCTCACAGAGCCTTTCGTGAGCCGGATCAAACAAAACAATTTGAACTTTTAGAAAAGGCAAACGCGCTCTATAAGGGAGACTTTCTTCCTATGTTTTCTCACCATTCTTGGGTTATGTTCCGTAATAATTACTATGGCAACCTCTTTATTAAAACGGTAAACCTGATATGCTATCACCTTTCTCAGGAGAAGGAATACGAAAAGACTTTAGAGCTTTGTAACAAAGCTTTAGACTACTCTCCTTCCACCGATGAAACGCTGCATAAACAGAAGATTTTTACCCTTTTAAATCTCGGTAGAGCACAGACCGCATTAGAATATTATTACTCTCTTTTAGCACTGTTTAATAATAGTTATGGTCTTGACATAACCGAGTCTATGGCGGATGTATACGAGGCAATCTTAAGCAGTATGCCCAACCAATTTCAAACCCTCTCTTCTCTTGATGAAACCCTTCGAAGCAGAAAGGTTGTTTCCGGAAGTTTTTACTGCAATTTTGATATTTTTCAAAATATATATCAGATCAATCTTCGTTCTGCGAGACGTACGAGAAGCCGTTATTATTTAGTACTTTTAACCCTTAATGAGTCTGATGAACGTTCTATCATTACAGAAGATTTAAAAGAAGAAATGGATATCCTGCATACAATTATGCAGAAAAAATTAAGAAGCAATGATGTGTATACAAAATCTAGCATTTGCCAATACTCACTCATTATCAATTCACCAAACGAGGGAGGCGCCGAGGTAATACGCCATCGTATCGAGGACAGCTATTTGAAAAAAAGAAAGCATCCTAATATCGAGCTACACGTTGATTTTAAAGAAATTGTTTAGCGTTCCTTTCCAGAACCACTCATGCGCGCACATCAAAAAGGAAGGTGCATTGCACCTTCCTTTTTAAATTCTATCAATTCGCTATTTTAGCCTCGCATATTTACAATATCTAACAACTCTTTTTCATTAATTACTTTGTAAAGATAGAAGCCTTGAAGTTTATCTTCGCTTCCTTCCATACAGAATTCGTACTGCTCTTTTGTCTCAATTCCATTCACACAGATTTCCTTATCCATTGAATGACATAGCTTAATAATTAATTCCAAGAACTCTCTGGATATCGGATTGGATAAATCTTGAATCAAATTCCTGGATGTAGTAATTTGATCAATTGGAAGCTCCTTCAATTGGAGGAAGGATGCGTTTCCACCTCCAAAACCATCCATCGTTACTTTTATTCCGATTTCTCTTAAGCCTTTACATACTAAATGCATTCTGTGAGGTATACGCAGCGCAATACTTTCGGATATTGAAACAATTACATTGGCCGGATTCACCTTTGTTTCTTTCAGAATTTCTTCAAATCGAGTCAAAACATCTCGTTGTTGTATTTGTTTCTCTGAGAAATTCAAGCACATTTTGAACTCAGGATATCCTGACTCGTTAATCCTTTTAAGCAAATTCAGTGCCGTTCTCGTAACGTGGTCTCCTATCGGAACAATAAGTCCCAGGTATTCTGCTAAAGCCAAAAATTCTTTTGGCAAAAGTACCTTCTCCTGATCTCGATCTCGAATTCGAAGCAATGCTTCTACTCCCTCAATCTTTTGATTTTTATGATTTACTATAGGCTGGTAGTGAATCTCAATACCTGAGAATCCATTCTTCATTGCTCGTCTTAAGACCTCTTCGGTATCGGATCTCATCTTTGTAGAATCAGACATAGCCTCTTCATAAATCTTATACTGATTTTTTCCTCTTCTCTTCGCCTCATACATAGCTACATCAGCGCGCTTTAAAATTGTTTTACTACTTACGTTTTCCCCTGGATAAGTTGCAACTCCTACGCTCAGTGTACAATAAAATTCTTTATTCATAGCCGTCCAGGGTTCCGTTGCTCTTTTGTGTATTTTCTTAAGAATTTCCTCTATATCAACCTCTACATCATAGTCTAAAATGATAACAAACTCGTCTCCACCATAACGGAAAACCTCATGGGGAGATTCGAATATTTCCTGCAGCCAGCTCGCAAAGGTTTGAAGCATTGCATCACCATACTCATGCCCATAGCAATCGTTGATCACCTTGAAATCATCCATATCAAGGAAAAGTAAATATCCTGTTTTATTCTCCCTGATTGCCCCCTCCATAGCCAAGCTCAAACGCTCATCACAGTAATATCTGTTTGACAATTTTGTAAGATAATCTGTAAATGCCATGCGTTCTACTGCTTTTCTACTCTCATTCAATTCTTCGTCTGTATGCTGTCTTGCGATTACGGTTGAAATAAGATTGCTGATATTGTTTAAAAATCTTACGGTATCCTCATCCCATGTACGTTCAATCACACAGTCATCAAAACACACAAAACCATAGTGTTCCCCATTTAAATAAACCGCAAATATTGCAGATGCAATTAACCCCTCTGCTTCAAACTCTTCTTTACAGTTTTCCGGTATATTTCCAAAATCTACCAGTAAAGATCCTGTTGTTTGCAATGCAACATAGATTTCCGGCATACCTGTTTCATAAGTCACATTGTAATCCAAGTCCATAACCGAGCTGATGCCACTATTCGTCCATTCATAGACCACCTTACAGGTTATATGCTCCTCATCATCTTTAAACAGCAGTGCTCTGCTTGTATCCAAATACTCTCCCGTTCGATCCAGAATAATCTGAAGGGCATGATCCAAGTCAGAATTATGAAGAGTGAGCAATATATCATTTAAAACAACTTGTTGTCTATAATGATTATTTAAAAGCTTTTCATCAAGGGTATCATACAGTCCACTTGTAATAGCGGTGTCGTAAGTGACTACATTTCCTTTTTCATCCCGATTCACTGTGTTGTATTCAACAACTGATATGCATTCTCCATTTTTCTTAATGAGACGATAGTAAAGTTTAAACTCATTGACATTTGCAGTCTCATAATCACTAATCGTTTTACTCAGCACCACTTTATCATCTGGATGTACCAGATCAAACCACTTTACTTTACCTGTCAAAAAATCTTCTCTATCATATCCGTAAATCGACACGTTATTTGTAACATATAATGTCTTCCAGTTATCTTTTTCATGACTTAGGCGAAATACAACTGCCGGAATATGTTCCAGCATTTCTTTTACGTCTACTTTGCTCATTTCATTCTGCTCCTCTTATGCGTTTTAAACTATTATATCTCATTTTTACCACTAAAAAAAGAGTTTAAGGCCAAAACCACAAACTCTTTCTTTTATCTTCTAACCCCTTTGAATAATTGCTTTGCCTACCGGCAGCACTACTTTGTTGTAATGAGCATTTAAAACAGCTGCTCCTGATCCATAAAAAGAAAAAAGCGCAATTAACAACTCAGAATATGCTGCTAGTGTATGGGAAAATTCTGGTAAGATTTCAAAAGAACTCATACTAAGTCCTAAAAACAAAAAGTCAATTAACACAAAGATTGAAAACAACACCTTATGTGTTCCTGCCGCTCCGTAAGTCATGAATAGAGTGAAAATCAAATAACCTACGTATAAAAATCCCATTTGCTTCATATCAATTGCGTCCTTCATTTCTTTTCCAAACACACCGTACTTTATCAGCCAGTCTGACGCAACAACCAACCAAAAGAAACCGTATGCTCCAAATGCGGTGCTTCCAAAGGTATTGTTTAGCTTTGAATCGCTAAAAGATGCATATAGCTGTGCTAAACCTCCCAGAAAAATTGCTACGGGTAAAACATAAGACACCTCCGATGTAATCCCCAACTTCTGACTTGATGCAACTAAAGTCACCATCGCCAGGCCAAAAAGTCCTATTGCGGACGGATCGGCCACCTTAACCTCTACTACTTGTTTTTCCATTCCCTTAACTCCTTTTTTTGTATTCTTCGAAATACTCTATCATATGGTTGCAAGTAGCGCAAGGTGTTGTTAGACGATTTGGTAAAAAAGTCCTTTTGTGGTACTATAGTATACTAATTTCCCATGACTAATCCTTGGAATTCGGACCTGTAGTCCCCATTCTGGATATTGCTTCTTTAACAATAAAGTATCACCATTTAAAAGTGCAACAAATGGAATATAATTTTCCTTTGTCATCTCATGATTCGAAGTAATATAGTAATCATTTTCAATCAGTTCCACTGTCAATTTTTCTTCTTCAGCTGCTTTTTTTGGTTCCAGCTCTGAAATCTTTTTCCCACAACAAGAGATGTTTGCTTCTCCTGTGGATGTAAGTAAATTCCCACAGGAAGGGCACACATAAAATTTTATGTTTTTCATATTGCCTCCTACGAATTGTCCGGCTTCCATGTCCCCCGACAGAAGAGTTTCCATGTCAATGCCAAGTATATTTGCCAGTTCCGGAAGTAAGGATACATCTGGACATCCCAGCCCTCGTTCCCATTTGGATACCGTTTTATCACTAATATTCATAGAATCCGCTATATTCTTTTGTGTCAGTCCTTTTTCTTTTCGAATTCTGAAAATCAATTGACCTGTTTTATCGCAATCCATATCTTCACCTCCAAAGTAAAGTTTAGCACAACCTAAGCAGAAAACAATCTACGTATCGTAGAGTTCGTCGTCAAATAAAATATTTTTAAATCAAATCGTCTCTGCATAATATCCCCTTAACTCTTATCTTGCTAACATCTTTATTTTTCTGATTTTACCTTTGATTGGTTTTGTCTGCAATGTCGCGAAAACATGTTTCCCTTTATCATTTAAAATCTCTACATTTGTCTTACTCTCCCGCACATCAATAATTCCGATGTCGGTAACCTCTATCCCTTCAATACTGCAAATTGCACCCACAATATCTCCGGCTCTCATTTTAGACTTTCTTCCTCCTCCAATCGTCAGACGAAGAATTCCCTGATTTAGTTTTGCTCCTTTTTCTTCTTTTATCTTGTCTTTTTTTCCCACAGAACTCCAAAATTCTTTTTCTTTTCCTTCATCTGGATTTGGAATCTCTTTAATGGGCACTTTCTCACCTCTATAGCTTTCAATCATTTCCAGCATATGTATATCTGTATCACAAATAAAACTAATAGCCTTTCCACTTTTTCCATTTCGACCTGTTCTCCCAATCCGATGGACATAGGTTTCGCGTCCTGTTGGAAAATCATAATTAATAACGTGGGACATCTCCTCTAAATCAATACCTCGTGCTGCAACGTCTGTTGCAACTAAGTAGCGAAAGACCCCACGTTTAAAGGCTGCCATTGTTTTTAAACGCTCCCTTTGCTCCATCTCTCCGTGAATCATTCCACAAAATATCTTTTTCCGTTTCATTTTCTGAAACAATACATTTACCATTTCTCTTGTACCGCAGAAAATAATACAACTTTTTGGGTTTTCTTCTATCAATACCTTTATAAATACTTCAAACTTCTCATCCTGTGTCACATAATATCCTATTTCATCTATCTGAGAAGCCTTTTCCTCTTTCATTTCAACAACAGTAGTTTCTCTTACATAGTCATCTACCAATTCCTGTATTTTGGGCTGCAGCGTTGCAGAAAACAAAGAAATTTGACATCCCTTTGGGATGCGGGATAAAATTTCTTTGACCTCTTCGACAAACCCCATATCCAGCATCAAATCCGCCTCATCAATTACCAAGTACTTTACCTTGTTCAAATGCAGGCTCTCTCTTCTGATATGATCCATCACTCTTCCAGGCGTACCTACTACTATATGAGTTTTCTGTCGTAAGGTCTGTATCTGTTTATCAATGGGAAATCCACCAAATACATCTGCCACCTTCAAACGCTTCCTGCGTCCCAGTAAAAACACCTCTTGTTGTACTTGAACTGTCAGTTCCCGCGTAGGCTCCAGGATTAGTGCCTGGGGTGCATTTTCATCCCATATAATTCTTTCACAAATGGGTATGGCAAATGCAGCCGTTTTCCCACTTCCTGTTTGTGCCTTACCTACTACATTTTTCCCTTCCAGCAGAATAGGTATCACTGCATTTTGTATTGGGGTAGGTGTTTTATAGCCAAACAAACGAAGTGCTTCCAACACTTCGTTTGATAATTTATACTGTTCAAATTTTATCATATTAAATTGTGTTACTCCTCTTCTTCTCTTACTACTATACTACTGACTTTAAAGAAGAATTGCAAGTAATGGTATTTAATTTTTTATGAAGAGAGACCGCCATAAGAGCTGCGACGATTACCGACAGTACGTCTGCTATTGCCTGTGCATATAGAACACCATTTAACCCCCATATTTGAGGAAGGATAAGAATAATCGGAACAAAACAGATTCCTTGTCTGCAAGCTCCAAGGAAAAAACCTTCTTTTCCTTTTCCAAGAGCAAGAAATAATGATGAATATACTGTGTAAAAACCAAAAAGCATAAAGGTAAGGCTGCTTATTTTTAAAGATTTTACTCCAATACGAATCATTTCCTCATTTCCTGTAGTAAACTGTGAGACAATTGGATTTGCTGCTAAAATAAATAGAGCGCCCAGCACTACGCAAAAGACAGTTGACCATATGACAGATGTGCGAATCGCCAGTTTTAAGCGTTCCATTTTTTTTGCTCCATAGCTATAACCAGCAATTGGCTGGAATCCTTTAATAAAGCCAAATACTGTCAGACTTCCCATAGACAGAAGCCGGGTTACTACCCCCATCCCTGCAATTACCCCATCACTATACTTTCCTGCCTCATTGTTAATTAAGGAAATGGATAAGCTTGTCAAAAGTTGAAATACAAGGGTTGGAATACCTATTTTGAAAATCTCTGACATATTTTCTTTCGAAAACTCACAGTCTTTAAATTTAAATTGAAATAGGCTTTTCTTTCCAAATATATAGATTAGGTATACAAGGGTAGACACCATCTGTGAAATTGCAGTTGCCATAGCTGCCCCAGCAATTCCTAAATCGAATGTATAAATAAACACTGGATCCAATACCATATTGAGTAAAGCTCCTGTTAGCAGTGCACACATAGTGGTTTTTGCTGCCCCTTCGCTTGTCACAATGCTATTCATCGTAACATTGAAAACATTAAAAATACAAGAAATAATATAAATCCCTCCATAGATTACTGCATAAGGCAAAATGCTCTCCGTGGCTCCCAAAGATTTCAAAATGGGATGTAAAAAAATAACAGAAAGAACAATTACAATGCCCCCTACCAAAAGACTTCCATATAAAGCGGTGCTTACAACTTTATTTGCCTTCTCCTTGTTTCCTTGTCCAAGCAGTCTGGAAATGTAAGAAGCTGCACCATTTCCAAATAGCAATCCTAGCCCAACAATAACCTGTCCCAGAGGATATACAACCGTTATCGCTCCCATCTGGCTTTCTCCTAGACCACCTACAAAATATGCGTCAACAAGATTATACAATGCATTCATTAACATTCCAATCATTGTCGGAATTCCCATGGCCAAAAGCGCCTTTGGAATAGGTGCACTTCCCAATAATTCAATTTTTTTGTTCTTACCTTTCATTGTATCTTTTCCTCCTTTAATTGTTTGTAATATATACTACTATACTTTATAGCACTTGCAATGCATGGGTGAAAATAAGCACACCTTCTATCTATAAGAAAGTGATTCAATTAGAGAAAAAAGGCTATATCACCAGTTGTCTTAAACGAGACGGAAAAATGCCGGAAAAGGCAGTGTACTCCCTGACCCCTTCCGGCAAAAAAGAATTTGAAAAATTAATGCTTGAAATTTCCTGTAAACCCATCAATATATTTTTGGATTTTAATGCAGTTATTGTAAACCTGGACAGTATGCCAGAGAAAAACCAACAAGAATATTTGAATAACATTGAAAGTAATATAAAACTTCTAAAAATGTATCTGGAGGATAACCTTAATAGGAAGGAAAGCGCTCCTGATGTTCCTGCAATCGGCAAATCTGTCTTGCAACAACAATATGTATTAGCGCAGACAATCGAAAAATGGATCAAGTCCTTAACCGATACTAATTAAGATGTAAAGCCATCTGTATTGCAATACTAACCAAGGCAATTGCCACCCAACATACAAATCCTAACAAAATAGGCTTCTTGCCAGTTTTCAGCAGCTTTACAACATCTGTATTAATTCCAATTGCTGCCATTGCCAAAATAATACAGAACTTACTCATGGTCTTTAGAACGTGTACAATCGTTCCATCCAAATGAAATACCGTTGTGATTACCGAAGCTAGGAGAAAGAAAAGTATAAACATTGGGAAAACATTTCCCATTTTCTTTTTTTCTTTACTCTTTTTCGCCTCTACAATTGCCAACACAAAGGTAATCGGAATAATCGCTAATGTTCTTGTCAGCTTTACCACTGTAGCGATTGCCAGGGTGTTGCTTCCATGCATTCCATCCCAAGCACTGGCAGCCGCTGTAACAGATGATGTATCATTTACCGCTGTTCCTGCAAATAAACCAAATCCTTCATTGGAAAGACCCATGATATCTCCAAGTGTTGGAAAAATAAGGGCTGCAATTACATTGAACAGAAAAATAACGGAAATGGCTTGCGCAATTTCTTCTTCATCTGCCTTAATTACTGGCGCAGTAGCTGCAATCGCAGAACCACCACAAATAGAAGAACCTACCCCTACTAATATTCCTGTCTTTGCCGGAATTTTTAATGCCTTTGACAAAATATAGGACACAATAAGGGATACAGAAATCGTCGAAATAATTACTGGCATTGACTGAGCTCCCACCTCTAATATATTTCTCAAATTGAGTCCAAATCCCAATAAAATAACTGCAAGCTGTAATACCTTTTTCGAAACAAACTTAATTCCTTTTTCATAACTTGATTGATCCTTTATCAATCTTCCAATACACATTCCCAATAAAATCGCAAATACCGGACCGCCTATTACTGGAAAAAAATTTCCAAGAATATATGCCGGAACTGCAATCCCCAAACATACCAAACATCCTTTTAACACTGTCTTCACCTCTTCATTTTATTTTATGCTTCAATATAGGATAGCACATATAAATTGGATTTCCAGTGTTGCCTGTGATTATCTTGTTCTTTTTATAGTACATTACCACCTACACAAATGGCAAAGACACAACAATGGCTGCCAATGTGCTTAATAAAGTCCCCAACAAATAGTATTCTGAAAATTCCGGATCCTTCGTTATTTTATCATACCAGGCAATTGACTTTGCTGTAAGAACCAGTCCAATTGCAGCATATTGCCCTGCTGAAATTAAAATTACCATATTGAAGATAAAAATCTCCGATAATATGACCACATACTAGAACGAGCAAATATTCCTTATACATAGACTCTCCTTATTTCGCTTAATGCTTTCTCTGCCGTGTTCATTGCATCTTTATAGGTATAATAATTTGCATTCGCCAATCCTTTTTGCACAGAAGATTGCTGTATTCCCAACTTTTTAGCAACATTCACTTGACTGGATGAACATTGCAGCATCATCCATACAATTTCTCTCTGTCTTTCTGTCCATGAAGTTTTTAAAGCTGTTACAAGAGAAAAAATTGTATTAATCAACTCCGTAGAACTTTGCTCTTTACCATCTGCTGCCAATCGAATATTCGCTTTTCCGCTTTGATTCATCTTTTCACCCTTTTTCAAATATTCTATCGCTCTTCTCGCTTGATAATACCCCGGGCCATCCGCTCCAATTGCTATATCGGGATTCACACGTGTCGTAATATCGCCTACTCCTATACCAAATCGTACAGAGGTTGGATATAATTCATTTTCTATTTCTGTAATTATTTTAATTACATTTGCTCCTTTATTTAGAAGGCCTTGAAACTCATCCCCTAAAGTAATCGTAAACTTCGATGCAATATCCCCCGAATATCTCTGGTTGATTTTTTCTAAAACCAAATTCATCTATAGGGCTATATTTCTTAATATGGATATTCGATTCCTTTTGTTGGCATATTTCCATCTGACACACCGTATAAGGTAAGTGTATAGGAATTGCCACCAACCACATTCAATATCTGACTAGATGTTTTATAGTTGCCCTCTGGTCCATAAGAAATGTCGTTTCCGTACCAGTGATCACCCCATCCTTGAATCATCCTATAGTTCCCTGCAGGTATATAAATGGTTAATTCTTCCCCAGAACGGATAAAGGCCTTTAGCACAGAAGCACCACCCTCATTTTGAAAATCGATATGTTTATCTGATACATCAGGAGAACTCTTTACTAAAATGGACACTCCTGTATTGGCTCCAGATAATACAGAAGTAGCCGGACGCTCTTGCTCGTGGATTACAAATTCCTCGTTAATTTTGGCAAGAGTTTGCCCTACCATAGACTTCTTCTTATCCAATACCGCTTTTTGCAGCTCCTCCATCCCTTCTGTTATTTCAATCTTTAATTCTTTATCCAAAATCACTGTTAATTCTGCTGACTCTCTATCCTCATCTTTCTTGTTTGCTTGCTTTTCCTTTCTCCATTCTTTAAAATACTTCTCAAAATTTTCCTGATTATAGCTTGTAAATTCTTTTTCTGTAATAAACTTATAACCATTTCGGCCTTCTTTGGCATACTCATCATAAAAATTATCCAAGATTCCTTTATATACTTCTTCAGGATTATAATATGTTAGTTTTATGTGGAAAACATCATCATCTTTCTGGGTTATCTCTTCGATATCTGTAGAAATGCGGTATTGCATTTCACTAAAGACTTCTTCTAGCTGTGAGCGAACCTCACTTTCTACATAAACCTTATGATATTCCTTATCCATCTTCATATAGCGGTCTGAAGCACTCCATATTTCCCTTCTTGCTGCATCTGCAAGCATTTCACCGTCCTTTTTCTCTACTGTAGCCACCCAGCCCTTCTTTCCCTTAGTAAGATGAAATCTAATTTTCTCTTCTTTCCATTTGATATTTTCATCCTTCAATACAATTTCTTTCAGCCCCTTATTTGTTATCTCCTTGTACTCCTTCTCAAAGCCAAAAGTAGTACCACTATATATATCCGAAGAAGAAAAATCACTTTCTAATTGCTCAAAAGGCACTTCTGATAAATCCGGCACCTCCGCTACAATCGTATACACAGCCTTCTCTTTTTCTTTCTGGGTCTTTTCCTGCTTCTTGATCTGTCCCTTTATATCTTCACATTTGAAATAGCAAAACACTTCATGATTCTCTACAAGTTGATTCAGCGCTTCTTCAATTGCCTTTGTCTGGGCTCCTGTCTTCGATACAGAGCATCCTGTCAGGAGCAAGATAAATACAAGGATTAGAACACTAATTATCTTCTTCATACGTCGTTTCCTCCTCTGGCTGCTCTCCTAATTCATCGATTGCACCTGTATAAACTCCATTAGATACCAACTTCTCATCAATTGTGAATTCATAGTAAAGCGGCAGTTTATACTCCTTATTCATTCGAACATATCCTTCAAAATAGTTCGTACTGCCTCTCAAATCAAATTCATGCCGGGAAACGTACTCCGTCTCTCCACTATCTTTAACAAAGAGCTTGACCTCTCCTTTTCTTTCCTCTGACAAAGAAAAACTCACCTTCAATTTCATGACATCTTCCTCTATGCCGTATGCGCTTTCATCTTCTGGATAGGTATCACTTCCCAACTGCATCACTATGTCTGACCCATCTTTCGCTATGCGAGGTGTCAAATCATTGCCTTTTCGGAATGTTTCTTCTTTTAGAACAAATCCATTTTCCTTATAAGCCTCTTTCTTATCTTTCATACCAAACTCTTCCACTGTCATCTCACCCTTGGCATTGGAATAAATCCTTTTATTCTCTCTTCCACAGGCTGAAAAGAGCAGTGCTGACAGTGATAAAATCAATATTAGACTCAATCCTCTCCTCATAGTCATTTCCCTCCTCACTAAATCCATTTCTTTCTCCTATTTTACCATTGTCAAAGTAGCTCACGTGAGTTGTTAATAATTGTTAATAAAAAATGCATTGGTATGAAAACCAACGCATTTTTTTCGTTTACTCTTTATCTTGCTTAATCAATGTGCGAATTGCCTCAACTGCTGCTACAATTGCCTTCTCTGTATCGTGTACAACCGGATTTTCCAGCCCTTCCTTTTCTCTTTCCTGATTGGCTACCACAAGAAAAACCGACCCCATCCTTACTCTTAAATAACTTGCCACAATAAACAATGCTGCCGATTCCATCTCCGATGCCTTACACCCTAATCTTAACCATGCATTCCACTTATTCATCAATTCGTAGTTTACCGGCATTTTATCTGGCTCATGCTGCCCATAGAATGAATCCTTGCACTGTACCACTCCTACATGGTTTGAAAAATCTAACTTTTTTGCCGCTCCCATCAGAGCATTCACCACTTGGATGTCTGCAACAGCAGGGAACTCAATCGGAGCATATTCTCTGGAAGTCCCTTCCATACGGATTGCTCCGCTGGCAATAACAAGATCTCCGCTTTTCACTTCTAAGTCCATCCCCCCGCACGTACCCACGCGGATAAATGTATCTGCTCCGGCTTTCACCAATTCTTCCATTGCAATCGATGCCGAAGGTCCTCCAATGCCTGTAGATGTCACACTAACCTTTTCTCCCTCTAAATATCCTGTGTAAGTAACATACTCTCTTGAATCTGCCACTAATTGGGGATTTTCAAAATGTTTTGCTATTTTCTCACACCTTTTAGGATCCCCAGGAAGAATCACATATTTCCCCACATCTCCCTTCCTTACTCCGATATGATATTGTAAACCTTCTTCTGCATATTTCATAATCTAGCGTCCTCCTAATAATCCTTTGCACGATTTCCTTTGAGTAATGCAATTGCTGAACTTGTTCCTAGTCTTTCGCATCCTTCCTCTAAGAACATTTCCATATCCTCTACTGATCTTATTCCCCCTGCTGCCTTAATTTTCACCCTTGGACCAATGTGTTTTTTAAACAATTTAATATCTTCTATAGTAGCACCACCGGTACCAAATCCTGTGCTTGTCTTAATGAAATCTGCACCTGCATTAGTTACCGCCTTACACAAAGCAATTTTTTCCTCCTCTGTCAAATAGCAAGTCTCAATAATTACCTTTAAAATCTTATTTCCCACTTCCTTTTTCAGTAAGAATATTTCTTCTTCGATTTTCGTAAAATCATGGTTTTTTGCATCGGATATATTAATCACCATGTCGATTTCATTTACTCCATCTTCCAAAGCCTTTCTGACCTCGGCAATCTTTGATTGGGTTACACTATAACCTAGTGGAAACCCTACAACAGTACAAATATTTACCCGGTTCTGATACTTCTCATGGATTCTTCGAATATAGCAAGCCGGAATACAGATGCTTGCTGTTTGATATTCCATAGATTCTTCACAAATCTTTTGTATTTCCTCCCATGTGGCAGTTGCTTTTAATAAAGTATGGTCTACATGTGCTAAAATATCTTGTTCTCTCATTATCAATCTCCTTTTCTTTATCTGCTTCCTTTATCATATGGAATCCCCTCGGCTCTAGGTGCTTGAGAATTCTTTGAGAAAAGCACTAATACAATTAATGTAGCTAAGTATGGTATCATTTTATAGATATTATCTGATATTGGCAAATCTTTCTTTTCATGACACTAAAGGAATAAAGCTCTCCCCATCTATATCACCTTCTAATTCAAACAAATCTAATACACTTGCACCAATATCCGCAAATGTGTCTCGCGTTCCAAGGGAAATTCCTTTTTTGATTTCTTCACCTGTAATTAATAGAGGAACACATTCTCTCGTATGATCCGTCCCTGGAAATCCCGGATCACACCCATGGTCTGCAGTAATCATTAAAACGTCATCCGGATTCATGTTATGAAGAAATTTATCCAGCCATGTATCAAATTCTGTTATTGCTTTTGCATATCCATCTACGTCATTTCTGTGTCCATATTTCATATCAAAATCTACCAGATTGATAAAGCAAAGTCCTGTAAAGTCTTCCTTTTGAATCTCTAAAGTTTTCATCATTCCATCACGATTATCTTTAATAGAAACCGAACTGCTAATGCCCTTCTTTGCAAAAATATCGGAGATTTTGCCCACACCTTTTGTTTCCAATCCATTTTCCATCAATACATCCAGCATAGTTAACTTTGGTGGTAAAAGTGAAAAATCATGGCGGTTTGATGTCCTTACAAATGCTCCATCCTTCCCAACAAAAGGTCTTGCAATCACTCGACCAACTCCATGCTCTCCTTTTAATATCTCTCTTGCAATCTCACAGTCCTTATAAAGTTCTTCCAATGGAACAACCTCCTCATGAGCAGCAATCTGAAATACACTATCCGCCGATGTATAGACTATTAACGCTCCTGTCTCCATCTGTTCTTTTCCATAATCCTTTAGGACTTCTGTCCCTGAATAAGGCAAATTACATATTGCTTTACGTCCTGTACGTCTCTCAAATTCATCCATAATGTCCTTCGGAAATCCATTTGGATAAACGGGAAGCGGCTTCTTCGATACAATGCCTCCAATCTCCCAATGACCAATTGTAGTATCCTTTCCTC
This sequence comes from Aequitasia blattaphilus, assembly GCF_024721305.1. Taxonomy (GTDB): domain Bacteria; phylum Bacillota; class Clostridia; order Lachnospirales; family Lachnospiraceae; genus Aequitasia; species Aequitasia blattaphila. The sequence continues at coordinate 108,376 of NZ_JAMXOD010000005.1, forward strand.
TGGAGGCTTCCGTCATTCTGCCGTAAGAACCTTTTATATTTTCTGCTTTTCCTTTTACCTGAACTCCATCAATTTTTAGGAGTCCAAGAGCATCCATACTGGGAACATGGAACTCTTTTGATGTAGAGATACTCTCTAAGGTGTTGCTTCCTTCATCTCCAAACTCTTTCGCATCCGGAGCATTTCCAATTCCAAAACTGTCCAATACAATTAAAAAAATTCTCTTCGTTTTCATATACATTACTTCCTTTTCGATTTGTCTTATGCATTTATACTATCTATTTTTCCATAATAAAAAAAGGACTTTTGTCCTTTTTTTGCTTCCCAAATTATTTTTGGTTGTTTTGACTGTTTTTTTGTCTTTTATTTGGTGAACTTGCCCTATACATATCCATCTTTCTTGTAATCATATTTTACTTTTAAAACAATCATCTTGACAAATATACATACAACTCCTACTATAAATATATCTATTCTATCTTTTGTATAAGGAGGTTTTGTCATGAAAATCAAACAAGCACTCAGTATCTTCATAGTATTCACTATGCTTGCCCTTTCTGCCTGCAGCCATTCCGAAAAGGTATCAACTGGTGTAACCGTAACAGATCAGGCTGACCGGAAAGTTATTATTGGGGAGAACGTGGAAGAAATCGTTAACTGCTATTATATCTCTACCTCTACCTGTATTGCCCTTGGATTAACCAATCGAATGACTGCTGTAGAGTCTAATGCAGACATCCGCCCCATCTATCGTCTGGCAGCTCCTGAGCTATTGGATTTACCTGCTGTAGGCTCACCAAAGGAATTTAATTTAGAAGCCTGTATCGACCTGAATCCTGATTTAATTATTCTTCCCAAACGTTTGCAGGACAGTGCAGACACACTGACTGATTTGGGCATTCCGGTTATTCTAGTCAACCCAGAAAGCCATGAAGAGCTCATTGAAATGATTTCACTCATTGGAGATGCAACCAGTACACAAGATGCTGCAAATCATCTGGTGGAATATTACAACAAGGAATGGAAAGAGATTCAAGATCTCACAAAAAATCTGCAAACCACCCCCTCCGTTTACATGGGTGGAAACAGTTCTTATTTAACGACAGCCCCTAAGGATATGTACCAAAGTTCGATTATCGGTGATGCCGGCGGCGTAAATGTAGGTGATGCCATTGACGGCACTAGCTGGGCAGAGGTTTCCTATGAGCAAATTTTAGAAATGAATCCTGAATTCTTCATTATTCCTTCCAACGCATCCTACCGTAAAGAGGATATCATGAATGATCCTCACCTTGCCAATATCTCAGCCATCACTTCGAAACGGGTTTATCAGATGCCTAATGATTTTGAATCCTGGGATTCTCCCATTCCCTCCGGTATACTAGGTGTAAAGTGGCTGCTGTCTGTTCTTCATGAGGAGCTTTATTCCTTGGACGACTTGCGCCAGAATGCTGCTGATTTTTACAAGGAATTTTATAATCTCACCATTGATACTACATTAATAGCAAGGTAGGTTTTTATGAAAAAATCACAGTTAAACCTCCTTTTTACTCTAACCATTGTCCTGCTGATTCTGGTCTCCATCATTTCCCTTGGGATAGGCAAGTTTTCACTATCTCTTCCTGACGTATGGACAATAATCACTGGGGGAGAAATTTCAGCAATCAAACGTAATGTCTTTTTCACATTGCGCTTACCCCGCATACTTATGGCACTTATTGCCGGGCTTGGATTTGGTATGTCCGGCTCTGTGTATCAAATCATTTTTAAAAATCCTCTGGCATCACCAGAAATAATCGGCGTAGCCAGTGGTGCTAATCTTGGCGCTGCGATGGCTATTGTCCTGGGAGGATACAATGTTTTACTGACGGCCGCCTCCTCCTTTAGCATGTCTCTGCTTGTAGTTCTGCTCGTTCTATTTCTCGTTAAAATAACTGGAAATGTGGCAACCTCAACCTATATTCTTTCTGGTATTGTATTAAAATCCATATCGGAATCTATTATTATGATTTTTAAATTTTTTGCTGATCCAGAACAGGAGCTGGCAGCAATTGAATTTTGGTCCATGGGCAGCTTCGGTTTTGTCACCCTGCAAAAACTGTTTGTTATACTTCCTGTCTTTTTAATTGGATATACCGGTTTGATCCTGCTTAGGAGACAAATAATGCTGCTGGGGTTAAACGAAGATGAGGGACGTACATTAGGTCTTCGGCTAAAACCCGTCCGCTTCATGATATTGCTTTTTTCCACACTTATTGTAGCTACCACCATAAGTGTTACAGGACTTGTTCTATTTATTAGTTTGGTTGCACCTCATATTGCTCGTTTCACACTCAGACGTACGGGGTTCTCCACCTGTTTATACGCTTCTCTAATCGGTGCATTGATTCTAATAGCTGCAGACGGTTTTGCCCGTTCAATCTATTCAACGGAGATTCCTATCAGTATACTAACCACCTTTGTCGGGGTACCTGTTCTGATCTATTTTATGTGTAAAAGAAAGCGGGGACGCATATGAGCAAGCAACTTTCAATCAATAACCTTTCTTCTGGATATGGAAGAAAAAACATTTTAAAAAACGCAAATCTCGTTTTTGAGGCTGGAGAATTTTGTGCGTTATTAGGCCTTAATGCCTCTGGTAAAACAACTTTACTCAAAACAATCTGTGGTCTGCTAAAACCAGCTCAGGGCAGCTGCTTGTACGGTGATGAAGATTTCCTCGCAAGAAACGAGAAGGAACGGGCGAGAATAGTTTCTTATATACCACAGCGTCATAGTCCTATGTACGGGGTGAGTGTATTGGATGTTGTAATGATGGGTTTCAATGCGTCTTTGGGGTTCTTTATGTCACCTTCACCAAGGGATAAAGAAAAAGCAGACCAGATGCTGAATCGCTTTGGTCTGCTTGCTTACCGAAATACTGATTTTTCAAGTTTAAGTGAAGGACAAAAGCAAATGGTGATTTTAGCCAGAACCTTGCTCCAAAACACTCCCATTATGCTGCTGGACGAACCCGATAGCGCCTTAGATTTTAACAATCGTCATTCCATGTTAGAAAAGGTTCAAAGCCTAATTCGGGAAGAAAATAAAATCGGTCTGATTGCAATCCATGACCCGAACTTTGCCTTGGCCTATTGTGATCGGTTAATCCTTCTTCTAAATGGGCATATCACCTTTGACTTAAAAGTTGCAAACACCTCAATTGAAGAGCTGACTTCTTGTCTTGCTGCAATTTACGGTGACATATCAATTACCCAATGGAAAAACCAATATATTATGATGAGAAATTTATGATATTTCGTACCTGCAATTATTCCCCTGTAAAACTTCGATAGCATTTTCTGATGCCATATAGCTCATTTTGTTTCCAGCTTCCTTCGTTGCCGCTCCTGCGTGGGGCGTCAATATGCAGTTTGGCATTTTCATCAGCATGCTTTCATAGGGTGGCTCCTCTAAGGTTGCATCTAATGCCGCTCCTCTTATTTCACCATCTTTTAGGGCTTTATACAGAGCATCCTCATCAATGATTCCACCTCGTGCCGTATTAACCAGGACTGCATCTTCTTTCATCAGTTTAAATTCTTCTGTACTTATCATATTTGCGGTTTCAGGTGTAAGAGGCGAATGAACGGAAATAAAATCCGCTTCTTGTAACAGGCTTTTCAAATCAACATAGATTCCACTACATTCTTCTTTAAAAGAATCATTCTCAAAGATATCATAGCCAATCACCTTCATATTGAAGCCGTTGCATCTTTTAGCCACTCCTTGTCCTATTCTTCCCGTTCCAATGATTCCCAGAGTTTTTCCCCACATCTCAACGCCCTTAGGTCTTTCCTGTGCCTTTCTTTTCATGGCATTATCCATTATGGTCACATTTCTGGCCGCATCCAGCATCAGAGCCACAGCCGTTTCTTTTGTCTGCTTCTTTTCGTTTTTCATGATTCCTCCCAGAAATTTCATTCTAAATAGTATACCATATGTAAGAATCTCAAACAAATGGAATCTCTGGCTGGGAGTATATCCTTTATTAAATCAGCTCCGACAAATCATTTATGATGTAGTCTGCTCCTACCATCTCATAAATTGCATGAACCCTGTCTCTCTGGTGTTGTTTTTCTTCTTCCGTTAATGCTCTGAATTCACTTTCCTTCAGTCCCATAATAGAGCTTCCCTCTATTACTCCAACTGTTTTTACTCCAGCATTTTTTCCTTCCAGAATATCTGCCTTTGTATCTCCTACTTTGAGAACCTTCGTTTTGTCCAGAACTCCTAACTGCTTCATATTTTCATAAATCATATGAGGATTTGGACGCCCGATATTCCCTACACGGTTCGGGGTTGCATAAAAATCCGGGTCATATCCTTTACTTCTTGCTACAGGAACCACAATTTCCATCATCATATCCGTATATCCCGTTGTTGACCCTACCTTGATTTTTCTTTCCCTTAAGAAATCCATCACTTCAAGAACGTGTGGCTTTACATCGGTATATTGGGGAAGAATTTCCAGTGTTTTGGCTTCCATTATATTATATACGTCATCTATGTCCTGTTCTTCCCAGCCTCTTCCATAGTACTGAAGCCAGGACTCGCTAATCCTTTCCATCTCAAACATCGTTTGGATATGGTCTCTCTTTAACATTCCCATTGGCTCCCGCACTTCGTCCAATGTGGGTGAGATATGAAAAGCTTCAAAGGCTTCAATAATTGCTGCAACCGGGGCAAATGAACCGTAATCTATTGTCGTTCCCGCCCAATCAAATATTACTGCTTCTGTATCCTGAACAATCATCCTATGCACTCTCCCTTTCTTTCGTTTTGTCCATATACTCACTCATAATTCCAGTGAGCTTTATAATGTCCTCTTCGTAAATTTCACCTATGTTTCCAATACGAAATGTATCTGCTTTTGTGACTTTTCCAGGATAGATAGCGTATCCTCTTTCTTTGATAAAATCGTACATCTCCTGAAATGAGAATGCAGCATTTCTAGGATATATAAATGAAGTAATAATGGGACTTTGTCTCTCTTTACCAAGGTATGAAATAAAACCTATTTCTTCAAAATTCTTTACCAGAAGTCTTTGGTTTCTACGGTATCTTTCTTCCCTTGCCTTCACTCCACCTTCTTCTTCCAGTTCCTTTAATGCCTGGGCAAATGCCAATACGACATGAGTTGGCGAAGTAAATCTCCATTTACCATCACGGCTTTGAACCTTCCACTGATCGTACAAATCCAAAGACAGGCTGCGAGCCTTTTCTTTTGCATCCATCAAAAGATTGGTTTTACAAATCACAAAGGAAAATCCCGGCACTCCCTGGATACACTTATTCGCGCTGCTAATCAGGAAATCTATTTGAAGCTCCTTCACATCAATATCAATGCCTCCAAAGCTTGACATAGCATCCACAATAAAGGTGCATCCTCTTCGCTTTGCAACTTTTGAAATGGATTGGATATCGTTTAAAATGCCAGAGGTTGTTTCACAGTGCACCATTGCAACATGGGTTATTGCGGTATCTGCTCTTAGTATTTCATTTATTTTATTGGGATCTATCATCTCATCATCATCAAAAAGGCAGATTGTATAAGAAATATTTCCATATATAACAATCTCTTCCATTCTTTCGCCGTAAGCACCGTTCGCAATAATAAGCACTTTGTCTCCATGGCCAATTACACTTGTAAGTACAGACTCTACTCCAAAAGTACCACTTCCCTGCATTAACACTGATGTATATTCCGGTTCGCTAACGTGAGCCAGCTCCAGGAGCTTTTTCCGAATCTCTGTTGTAATTTCCTTATAGTCATCATCCCAAGTACAATGATCGATAAGCATCGCTTCCTTAACACTGTCTGTTGTAGTTAATGGACCCGGGGTTAATAATTTATATTTGTTCATCTCTATTTTCTCCTTCTCTCTATTTACATTCTTCCGAAAATGCCTGGTGCTCTTTCAACAGCTCTACTGTAAGCTGTTCTTTAAAAGTCTTTGGATTTCCAGATGTATTCTTCTCGTCTGCTGCTTCTCCTTCATATAACGGAATCGGGTATGTTTCTAAAAGCGCCGGTCTTCCTTTAGTGATAATACATTCTGCCATTTTCATAGCTTCTGGATTCGTATTTTCACCCTTATTTATGATTGCTACAGATTCTGTCAATGTGAAATTTCCTTCTGTAGGATCTACAAAATCTATCGGAATTCCCTCTGCCTTATCTGCCACTGCCTGATGACGCAAGCCAAATCCAATCACTACTTCACCTGTCCGAACCTTTTTAATCGGACCAGACCCTGATTCTTCAATATGTGCACCGGCATTTTCGTAGATTCCATGCAATACTTCCTTTGCATCTGCTTCACCATATTCATTGATGAGCGCCTGAATCATCAGCCATGCGGTAGAAGATCCTGTAATATCCGTTACAGAAATTAAATCCTTGTACTCTGGCTTCGCCAAATCCCGAATTGATTTTGGTACTGTAACCCCCTCGGATTCCAGCATTTCTGTGTTGTAAATAATTGCACCTTCCTGAGCCGTAATTGGACTATAGTAAGATGGATATTCTTCCAAAGCTTTCGTATCAAAGTCTAAATCCTGAAACATACTCTTTTCTACCTGTGCACTTTCAATGTAAAAAGAGCTCATTGTGATAATATCTGCTTCAATGTTCGTTCCTTCCGCCATTAGCTTTCCACCTAACTCGCTGGTTCCAAATACTTGAATCAAATATTTTCCATCAAAGCCGTTTTCCTTTAATGCATTTTCCATTGCTTCCACTGCTTCATCATCTGCATTCGTGTAAAAGACCACTTCCTTTTCTCCACTTGCCGATACATCCTTCTTACATCCTGTCATTGCTCCAGCTAGTAATACAACTACAAGCATTACCACTACACTTCCACTAAATAACTTTTTCATATTTTTTCACTCCTTTGAATATCACTTTTATTGTTAGATTTATAAGAAAAATAAGGAAAGACAGAACAAATATCTCACTAAATTTTGCAAAATGCTGCAATTCCTTTATTTTTGTTGTCATTACCATCGTTCTTGCACCTGTTAGAAAAACAATTCCACTGATTGTAACCATCGAATTCACAAAATAGTAGTTTAATACTGAAAAAATTGTTTCTACAGTATTGGGAATAATAATTCGGTAGAGGCTCTGAAACCAGCTGTCTCCCATTATCTTTCCAGTTGCCTCAAACCCACTGTTTAACTTTAAGAATGAGTTTTTCATCATCATATACGGTGTCGCAAAAAAATGAAGAGTATTACATATTATAATGATGGTAAAAGTAGTTTGAAGTCTTGTCCCTGTAAAAGTCAGCATATATGCAATACCGATTACCATACCCGGAATCGTATTCGTTACATTCCCAAGGATGTCTAAAAAGTTTTTCTTGCCCTTTCCCACTTTACTTCTTGTTGCCACAAGAGCGGCAAAAAAAGAAATTGTCGTTCCAAAAAGAGCAGTTGCCAAACTCACATAAAGAGAATTGCGTAAAACTCCTGTCAAAGCCGTATCCGCAAAAACATTCTTAAAGTGCTTAAGGGTAAATGTTAAATCATAAGGCCATCCTGAAATAAATGGAATCAGGAAAATCACCAGCAGTACCAACATTATTCCACTCACTATTAATGTAGTCATAATTCCCAGAATTCCATCCCTTATTGCACCCTTCGGTATTTCTGAGTTTTCAATACTGTTGTAACATATATTTGTTTTTTCAAGCTGCCAGATAAGTAGAATACTGATTACCGAAGGCAGCAACATCATAATAGCAATAACTGCCCCTCTGCCGAAATCGGGAACACTTCCAAGCATCTGTTCATAGAGCAAGCCGGCAATTGTTTTTACTTTTCCTCCCACGGAAGCTGGAATTCCAAAATCAGTAAAGCTCAAGAAAAAGCACTGGATAATTGCCGTTACAATAGTCCCCAGCAAAGGTCGAAACACTGCAACATAAAACGTCTTAATCCCCTTATCTCCCATGACTCTGGAAACCAGAACAAACTTCTTATCAATGTAAGCCATGGTATTTGTCAATAGCAAAAAGGCAATGGGAAAAGTATAAATAATATAGCCAATAATCAAACCATTGATTCCATAAATGTCAAAAAGCTGTCTACCTAAAAGCCGTGTATATACACCTTGTTTCCCAAAGGAATATATGATTGCAAATCCATAAGTAATAGTCGGTAAAAGCATTGGAAGTACACACAGATTTTTGATGATTTTTTTGAAGCTGCCTGGCAAATTGCTAAAATGAAGACTATAGGCACAAACAAATGCAAGAATTGTAGTAAGCAGAGCACTGACACCAGCAATGCCCACACTGTTTCCGGCAACCAACAGGAATTTTTTTCCTGCTAAAACCTCCTGATACAGCCCAATTCCAATTCCTCCCGCTGTTTCAAAAGACTTAAGCAAAAGCTTTCCCAAAGGATAAAACAGGAAAACACCTGCAGCAAAAGCCATAATCAGCCAAATCAAATTTGATTCCTTTTCCTTTAATCCTTTCATCTTAACCTACCTGCAGAAGTGGAGTATTTGTGAATAGCTGACCGATATTCTGGCGCTTTATCTCCAATTGTCTTAATATAAACTGATTTACAAAATCACACTGTGGTGTATGAATCAGCTCTTCTGGTGTAGCATATGCTGCCACCTTTCCCTCATTAATAATCAGCACCCTGTCAGCCAATGTCAACGCTTCTTCCGGATCGTGAGTAACGATAATGGTTGTCAACTTAAATTCACGGGCAATCTGTTTGATTCTTTCTTTGATAGACTCCTTAATCACACCATCAAGAGCACTGAGCGGTTCGTCCAGCAATAAGACCTGAGGCTTCATCACAAGAGTTCTTGCAAATGCAACACGCTGTTTTTGTCCTCCTGAAAGTTCTGTAATTCTCTTATCTAAATGTTCCTCCAGTTCCAATAATTTTATTAAATCATTCACCTCATCAACACTACAAAGGCCTGTATTGTTCTTTAAACCGTAGACAATATTCTTATACGCATTTAAGTGAGGAAATAACCCATAGTCTTGAAAGACTATATTAAATCCTCTTTTTTCCATTGGAACATCTGTAACATCCTCTCCCCGTAGAAGAATTCTACCTTCATCCGCTTGAATTAATCCGAGAATAATATTTAAAATTGTGGTTTTTCCGCTTCCAGAAGGTCCTAAAATAGTAACAATTTCACCTTCCCTGAAGTCAAGACTTATCTCATCCAAAATGGTTTTCTTATCAAATCCTTTTTTTATTTTCTCCAGTTTTAACATTTTCTTTCCTCCTTCTTTCCTTGTTTATCATATGTTTTAATGCCTTATACTTCAACAAAATCTAGGTAAGGCTTACGTTAAATGTATGAAAAAAACACTATGAAAACAAAGAAGTTCCTCTGCTGTTTAGTATGCCAATTTAAAACCTGGCAGAATATGTTATACTAAAATAACAAAAAACGAAAAGGGGGAATGAAAGGTGCCACTCATAAAAATTGATGTTGTAAAAGGAAAAAGCTCAGAAGAATTACAGGCTATTGCCGATGTCATTCATGAAAGTGTTGTAAAGGCTTTTCACGTGCCTCAAAGAGACCGCTATCAAATCATTACACAACATGAAAACAATGAAATGATTTTATTGGATACCGGTTTGGGGTTTGAGAGGGAAGAGGGTAAGCAAATTGCAATTACTGTTTTCAGTCGCAAAAGAGCTCAGGAGGACAAGATTAACTTCTATCATCTTCTTCAACAGGGGTTTGAAGAAAAACTGGGGATTAACAGTAAGAATTTACTGATTGCCATCCTTGAGAACGGGGATCCAGACTGGTCCTTTGGGTTTGGAAATGCTCAATTTATAACTGGTGAGCTCAGTTAGATAAAGAAGAACTAAACTAGAAACCTTAAAGGCTTGCAGTTTAGTTCTTCTTTTTATATTCCATAGGATTGAAGATCTGTAATTCCTGTGTTCCAGGAAACGAACTATTTTCTAAGTAATTTCGGTATATTTCCACAGTATTTGCATTGTCCGATTTTCATAAATTAATATTGTCATATTGTTATATAAATGAATTGATTTTTTCAAATGAATGCTCAAGGATTTTTTCTTTTCGAAGTCTCAACATTGTTTTGAAAAATTTTTTTTGTAAATCATTAATAAATGGAGTTTCATCGATTATTTTATTGATTCTATTCATATTTATACGTGGCAATATTTTGCCCAACGCCTTATTACAATCATGGTTTGTAAGAGATGAGATGAAATCAAAATATCTAATTTTCTTTCCATCAACTATTATTGCAGACGTGGGTATTTCATAAATCCTATACTCTTGCTCTTCTATATTATCAAGAACACTTTCCATGATTTTATCATCTGCCTGAGGATATAGACAGCTCCCACAATCATAAACTGGCGCCAGCTCCATCTCATCTGTTTGTGTATTGTACAAAAACCCCCAATTTCCATTGTGACGATCCCAGTTTCCAATAAATGCGTCTACAATAAACATTTCCCAGAATCTTTTTGTGATTTCAGCTTGATCTACCGCAGTCTGTTCTTCAAATGTATCAAGAATGTCTGACAGTTCTGTTCCATACCCATTTTTTATTGAATCAATCATTTGGTTTTTAAGAGAAGCAAAATCCTGTAATACAATACCTGGTGATGTAAAATCTATTAATCTCATTCTATGTCTTCCTCTCTTTTCATTCTTAAGTACTTCTCTCGAAGATACCACGCCTGCTTCCCACTAATCAAATCATTTACCTCTGCATTATTTATATCTGTTTGTAAATTACAAAAATCTCCATCCCAATGCAGATAATCCTCCCCATTATCAATCTTGTTCCATGCTACGTTCATTGCATCTATAGACTCTCGTAAGAAATCTGGAAGACCGCACTCCAAATACTCACAATGATTTGTATTTTCTTCTAGTTGCATTAATTCTTCCATAGAACACTCCAGTGCCTTTGCCAATTGATATACTGTTTTCGCACTACATCTTTCAATGCTACTTCTACCTGCGAAAATATCCGTCACCGTTGTTTTAGGAATACCACTAATTTTTGATAATTGATATTTTGACATCTGCTTTTTGTTGAGTAAAGTATCTAATTTCATTCTATTATTCTCCCGTCACTTTTCTTTTATTATATCGGTATGCCGAACTATTGTCAAACTCCGCAAAAAAAGAACTAAACTAGAAACCTTAAAGGCTTGCAGTTTAGTTCTTCTTTTTATAATCTCTAAATTAAAATCTTATAATTGAGGACCTGCAGAAACTAATGCTTTTCCTGCTTCATTTCCTTCATATTTAGCAAAGTTCTTCACGAAACGTTGTGCAAGATCTGTTGCTTTTTCTTCCCACTCAGATGCATTTGCATATGTATCGCGAGGATCTAAAATGTTTGTATCAACACCTGGAAGCTCTGTAGGAATCTCTACATTAAACATTGGCAATTGCTTTGTAGGTGCATCTGCAATTGAACCGTCAAGAATCGCATCAATGATACCACGAGTATCTTTAATAGAGATACGTTTTCCTGATCCATTCCATCCTGTGTTTACAAGATAAGCCTTTGCTCCACTCTTTTCCATCTTCTTAACAAGCTCTTCTGCATATTTTGTAGGATGCAGCTCTAAGAAAGCCTGTCCAAAGCAAGCAGAAAAAGTTGGTGTAGGCTCTGTAATTCCACGCTCTGTACCAGCAAGCTTTGCTGTAAATCCTGATAGGAAGTAGTATTGTGTCTGCTCTGGTGTCAAAATAGATACCGGAGGAAGCACGCCAAATGCATCTGCTGATAAGAAGATAACATCTTTCGCTGCTGGACCTGCTGAAACAGGACGTACAATCTTTTCGATATGATCGATAGGGTAAGATACACGAGTATTCTCTGTAACGCTTCCATCTTTGAAATCAATTTTTCCGTTTGCATCAAGTGTAACATTTTCTAAAAGAGCGTCGCGCTTGATTGCATTGTAAATGTCTGGCTCAGAATCTTTATCAAGATCAATAACTTTTGCGTAGCATCCGCCTTCAAAGTTAAATACTCCTTCATCATCCCATCCATGCTCATCATCTCCAATAAGAAGACGCTTAGGATCTGTAGATAATGTTGTTTTTCCTGTTCCTGAAAGACCAAAGAAGATTGCTGTATTTTCACCATTCATATCTGTATTTGCTGAGCAGTGCATAGAAGCAATTCCTTTCAGTGGAAGGTAGTAGTTCATCATTGAGAACATACCTTTTTTCATTTCTCCACCATACCAGCTATTTACAATAACTTGCTCACGGCTTGTGAGGTTAAACATAACTGCTGTCTCAGAATTTAAGCCTAATTCTTTGAAGTTTTCTACCTTTGTTTTAGAAGCATTGTATACAACGAAGTCTGGCTCGAAGTTTTCAAGTTCTTCTGCTGATGGCTTAATAAACATGTTGGTAACAAAATGTGCCTGCCATGCAACTTCCATTACAAAACGAATGGACATACGTGTGTCTTTGTTTGCTCCACAGAATAAGTCAACAACGAAAAGTCTTTTGCCTGAAAGTTGTTCTTGTGCAAGCTTCTTAACGGTGTCCCATGCTTCCTGAGATGCTGGCTTATTATCGTTTTTATATTCATCAGAAGTCCACCAGATTGTGTCTTTTGAAGTCTCATCCATAACGATATACTTATCCTTAGGTGAACGTCCGGTATAAATCCCGGTCATAACATTAACTGCACCAAGCTCACTTACCTGACCTTTTTCAAACCCCTCTAAACTTGGTTTTGTTTCTTCTTCAAATAACATATCAAAAGAAGGATTGTGAACGATTTCAGTAACTCCACTTATGCCATATTGGCTTAAATCGATTTTTGCCATTTCTTGTACCTCACTTTCATTTTATCGAAATTTGTTCCATTATCTCACTTTGTGAATATAAAGTCAATATATTATCATAGAAGAAACTCGATTTTCTTGAAACAATATTTTATGTTCATTTTGAATAATTTCTTTGTTGAACTTGCATAATTCATATCAAACCCATGGATTTTCTACGTTTTTCACGTCCATAATGAAAGAGCTGCGGATTGATAATTCGATTTTACTATCAAATAAAACCGTTCTTTTTTGATAATAATTTCCTATTGTCTCTTCTTCCGGACACGTAATATTGTGAGGAAGGAAAGGAAGAAAATCAGCGTCCATAACCATGTATGATTCCCATCACCCGTCGGTGCTGTGGACTGAGTAGAAGCCTCTTTATTTTCTGCTGAATTTCCTGTTGAATTTACCACCTTATCTGGTTCATCTATTGTTTCCTCTGTTGGTTCAGTGGGACTCTCCAAGTCCCCTGGCTCTGGTTCTGGTTCTGGTTTTGGATCTGGTTTTGGAGCTGGATCAGGCTCATCATTCTTCACTTTTTCGTATTGTGCCGTAACAGTAATAGATTCCGTAATGTTTCGATATTCTCTATCCCATCCGCTAAAGATGTAGCCACTTCGAGTTGGATCCTCAGGAGCGGTTGCATTCCACCCTTTAGGTACATACTCTGTTTTCAGGATATCTCCATTCCAATTTACAAATTGAACCGTTAGAATTTCCGGATTCTTTGTCCACATCCCTGTGAATACAACATCCCCATCTCCCATTACAAAAGCTCCATCTTCCACCTTTACATTTGTCGTACGCCAACCACTAAAGGTATATCCTGAATACAGCAAATCCTTTTCCACTGGAACTGATTCTCCAAAGGAGATTTTTACTGTACTTGGCACTTGTGGTGCCCCATTTGGTGAATCTCCTATGATTTCATAACGAACCTCATGCTGATTCCCAGCATAATATAGCTTTAAAATAAGACCATCATTTGCTTCAATTCTTCCTGATACCTTATTGTCTGCTGCCGTTTCATCATAAGTATATCCAACATACCCTGTCTTTGGCACTGCCGTTGCAACGGTTCCACTCAATCCTTTAAGTTTCTCTATTTCATAAGGTTCCTTCGAATCTCCCAGATAATGTTCTATCGAATAATGATTCACACCCATCTGCTGTTCCAATATCCAACTTCCTGTAAAGGTAACATCCCTATTTGGCATAGCAAAGCTGCCATCTTCATTTATTTTACAATCCGTCGTATGCCATCCACTGAAAATGAATCCAGCGACTGATGGCACATCTTCCACTTGTTCCAAAGAACCAATGCTAATTCCATTCTTCTCCCCCGGCAGGATGGCTCCTGGTACCAAAGAAGTGAATTCATACTGGATTTTATGCTTTTCCTCGGTATAAAAGAGCTTTAAAACAAGGTTTTCGCCTGAAGATAAGGTTCCTGACTCCACTGTATTAGCATCACTTGGATTATAGCAATAACCCTTATAACAGCTCTTTGGTTTTCCTTCTACGAACTCTCCCTCTGCTCCGTTTAAAATTTCTGTTTCATAGGCTTCACTACTGCCCTCCAGATAATGCTCGACGGTGTAGCTGATTCCATCTGCCTCTCCATCATTACATTGAACCCAAGCTCCCAAAAAAGTAACATTCGTATCGGGCATTTCAAAGGCTTGACCTTCTATTCTACAATCGGAGCTTCTCCATACCTTAAAGATATATCCTTGGCAACGCAAACCATCGGCAAGGAACTGTGTTGATCCATAAGGGGCAAGCTTTTCAGAGGGTAATTCAGTTACTCCTGCTGGTGTATCTCCAACAATCGTATATTGAATTTGATGCATATTGATTCCGTAATATAGCTTTAAGGTTACCAGCTCACCGCTGTTTAATGTACCGCTTTTCACCTCGTTGTCTGCCTCAGGCTGATAGGTATATCCTACATATCCTTCCTTTGGCTCTGCAGTGACCCTGCTTCCAAAATCACCCTTTAAGTTTTCTGTCTCCGTAAGGCTTGCCTGGCCTCCTTCATTCACAAGGTAATGTTCCACCTTGTAATCAACTACACTGGAATGTGAGTCCGGCATCCAGCTTCCTGTAAATGTCACATCTTTGTTTGGCATAGCAAAGGTTCCATCTGCATTCACCTTGCAATCCGTCGTATGCCATCCACTGAAGGTGTATCCTGGAAAAGTTGGCTCCTCTGCCATTCCTTCCATTGTGCCATAAGGAATATTCGTTTTTTCTGGTAAGGAACCAATTGCCCCATTTGGTATGGTTCCTTCTACAATATAGTGAATCCTATACTTGTCCACACCATAGTATAGCTTAAGGGTTAAAGGCTCGCTCGGGGAAACAATTCCGGTCTTCTTCTCACCTTGTGCCCCTTCTTGATAGTGATATCCTTGATAACAGGTCTTTGGCAGAGCTGTTACAGTCTCACCTATGACACCTTTTAAAATCTCGGTCTCGTATGGTTTTTCTTGCCCTTCCAAATAGTGTTCTACTTTATAACCTGACTCAACTGCTACATCCTCTGCAAACATCGCAACATAAGTCTTACTCACATATACACCAGCTTCTTTTTGAGGGACAAAGCTCTCCTCTTTACTAATGGCCGAATTGCTCTCATACCAACCAATAAAGTGATATCCATTTGATGCTTTTGCTTTTGATCCCAATGGTTTTCCTGTAGCTGGTGCCACTTCATCTAAGCTACGGCTTATTGTTCCGCCAGGTGCTGCTATGTAGTGTATCATCACATGGCTATTTTCTACAAATCTTGCCACATAGTTTCCTGATGCGTTGAGACCATGTTCATTTCTTTCTGGAATAAAATGTGCTTCCATGCTCAAAGCTGTTGCAAACTCCTTATCCCCTTCCAAATACCATCCGGCAAACTGATATCCGGCCTCAACTGTTGCAATTGACCCTTTCCAGCTGCCTGTATTGGGATATACGCTTTCTGTTTTACGAGAAACCTTCCCGCCACTTGTTGCCTGATAGGTTGCCACTACTTTTTCATTTTCAGCAAAGACTGCCACATACGTTTGTGTCTGATAGACACCCTCTTCCTTTGTTGGCGTAAACCCACACTCTGTTGAAATTGGTGTTTCCTTTCCGTAGTCTGCATTAATCTTAAACCAGCCAACTAAATGATAGCCTGGATTTGCAGTCGCAATGGAACCGCTTGCTTCTCCCGATGCCGGTGCTAAGCTTTGTCCAGTTTCACTTACAACCCCTCCGGGATTTTCATCCTTGCTGTTCAAATTATGGGTTGTATAACTGATTTCTATATTCGAACTCTCCTTAAACAAGGCAACGTAGCTTCCTCCTACATTTAATCCATCCGAATCCTTCCCTGGTGAAAATGTTCTTTCTTCACTCAGAAGATCTTCAAAGGCAGTGTCATCTGCGCTGTACCAGCCAACAAACTCATACCCTGGATTTTTCTGTGCCACAACACTTGGCTCTCCTGAGGCTGGCCCTACGCTTTCCACTGTCTTACTTACCGTTCCGCCTCTATCCCCTGGTGATTGCTTTGTGGTACCATCAGAAGCAACGCTATTTGCTCCATAGTTGATTGTTACATTCTCCTTTTCCACATACTGAGCTTGCAGGGTAATATTGGTTTCATCAATACCTTCATAAAGTGCTAAAGTGCTATATTTCGTATCTGCTGTTATAATAGCACCATCCTCTATGATCTCTTCATCGATCTTCCAAAGCTTCCAATTTGAAAATGTATAGCCAGGCTTTTGCAGCTCTCCCGAAGTCATGTCCGGCAACAATTCACTCTCTGTCCACTTTACAATTTTTTCCGAAATCTCATTTGGCTCTCCGCCATTTACATCATAGAAAACCTTATACGTCTTCTCAATCCATTGTGCTTGTAGTGTAATGTAGGCTGCTCCGCTGCGTGCCAGCACCCGATAGGTATCATCGTTTGAGACAAGTCCTGTTTGATTTCCATTTTCTGAAACAACCCAACCAGCCAATTCATATCCAACCCGCTTAATACTTGGTGGAATCAGCTTTTTATCATCAAATCCTACTTTACGTGATTCATAGTTATGGTTATCCGCCGGGGGTGAAATTCCATTCAAATCATAATTCACAATGAAAGAAGCATCTTCCCACTGGGCGTACAGCATCACTGTTCTCTCTGCATCTTGATTCCCTGAAAGTGTTTTGTATTGTGAGGATGCTAAAACGTAATTTCCTTTCCCCTCCTTGTCTGTGGTCCAGCCTAATAAATTCTTTCCTGGCTGGGTGGCTATATGAGGAACAAATCCGGAATCGGTCCATGCCACATTACTGATAACATCTATTTGAGGTGAATCCTCATAATTCCAGTTATAAGCCAGCTGAAAATTCTTAATTTCCTTATACATTGCTTTTAAAACAATGTAATTCCGATACGGAACCTCATCTGTTCCTAAACCATACACCAGCTCCGAAAAGGTTTCTTCACCCGTTACTGTTACGTTCGTATTGGTGCCATATCCATTGTCGGCTACTACCCACCGGTCAAACTCATAGCCTGTTGGTGAAGTAGGTCGTTCATCTGCTGGAACCATCCCATCTATATCATTCAATGTTACATTTGCTATTGTCCCTGTTCCACCATTTAATTCATAGCGTACCGTATAAACGTTATTTTCTGACCATTGAGCATACAAGGTGATAGAATCCTTATCTTCTCCGCCTGTGAGAACACCGTAAATATCTGCCTGTGTAGCCGCAATACCGGAACCATTCTTCTTTGTGTTCCATCCAAGGAAAGTGTGCCCTTTCCAAATAGGGTCTGCATTTGGCAGTAAATTCTTTTGCGTCCATACAATTTCTCCTTCTACTGCCGAACCACTCTCTGGTTTTTGAGTGGGATATCCATTTTGAGTAGTTCCATTTAAATCATAGATTACCTTGTAGTTCTTCTTCGGTGCATACTGGGCTTGCAAAACAATGTAACCGATATTAGTATCTTCCACTAAAGCCTTAAACTTATCTTCCTCTGTCACCCCTGTCTTCGTTCCATTATAAATAACGCTCCAACCTGCAAATTCAAATCCTGTCGGTGCATCTGGCTGCTTTGTGGGCAGCAAATTATCTGTATCTAAATAGACCTCTTCCTTATCTTGTATGCTGGCCGGCATTCCACCATTTGTGTCATAACGAACGAAATATTCCCTTTCTTTTTGCCACTGTGCAAAAAGAGTGATTTCTGTAACCGTATCATCTCCTCCTGCTAATTGGGAGAAATAGGTTCCTACATTTGCCGTCTGTCCTTTTCCATCCTTTTTTGTATTCCACCCCATAAACTTGTATCCAGTTCTTTCTGGATTCGTTGTACCACTGGGCGGTACAAATCCGTTCTGCTCCCAGATGGAACCTTCTACTGGAGCTCCGTAAGGTGAGGACTCCTCCAAATCATTTTTATCATAGGATAATCGATACGTATTGGAACTCCATTGAGCCTCTACTACAATGTATTTTGCCCCCTGGGCTGCAATGTCTTCATACTTAATAGAGTCTGTCTCGTCGTACACACCTCCTGACACACCCGCTCCATTGTCTGCAACCAGCCATCCTTGAAAAGTATATCCTGCCCTTGCTGCTTTCGGCAAAGATACAACTGGATTGCCAATTTCGTACTGCTCATCTGGGAGACTCTTAGGATTGTCTGCTCCATTAAGATGATACATCACCCAAATATAATTGACATCTCTCCATTGTGCCTGAAGAGTAATTCCCTCTTCGGTTCCGCTAGCAGCCAGCTCCCCATAAGCATCCTCGGGTAATACCCCTTGCTTTGTGCCATTTTCCACTACATTCCATCCTGTGAAAACGTATCCTTCCCTTACCGGATCTATTTCCGGGAGTAAACCTGCTTGTGTCCATGATACAGAGGTTTTATCCGGAAAATCATTACCCGTACCGGTGCCAAGGTTTAAATCATAGTGTATGTTATAATCACTATTCTCAACCCAACCTGCATATACGGTCTGATTTCCCAACGCAGTGACAAGCTCCGACTCTTTCACCGGATTTTCTCCTTGTACTGCATCGCTCTTACTTTTATACCATCCGGTATGTGTATATCCCGGTCTTGTTACAGAGGCCAGGCTTCCATATGGCGAATCATATTTTATAGTCTTTGAACCTGGTGATACATTTGCAGCACTTGCCCCTTCAAAGTTCCCGTCAAAGGTAAGCTGATATTCGTTTGGTTTATAGAGGAAAATGATTCTTTGTGTATTTGTGCTGTGAAAACCCGACACATCCCCTACTTTATTTGTCGTCAACACAGCTTCATCTTCCTGTGTTCCTATAAATTTGTAACCGTATGAAGTATATCCCAAAATATTCTCTACATCAGCGGATGTGTTTCGCACTGCAGTAAAAGGTAAATGTGTCTCATAGGTAATCAGCCGGTCCTGGCTTTTCCCGATGCTTGTAATGGAACCGTAAGTCTTATCCTCCGCTGTAACCACAGAACGATACTGTACCAAAACTGGCATAACCAACTCTACCTCGCTGGAGGTTGTCACCTCTGATCCTCCAAGCTCGGTTGCCTTGGGATTTCCTTCATAACCGCCGTATTCAATATAGTATCCTTTAATGTTTCCACCAAGGTTTGCATGATTAAAGTCATTCCATCTCGCCCCTCTCCAGGCAAACTGCAGGGCATACTCTCCGCCAGAGCCACCATCCCGGTTGGTGCCATCTGAATTATTGGGCTCACCACCTGTCCAAAAAGAATAATATATCCAATCCTTAAAGTTTTCTGGAACATTGTCCTTTGTTTCCGTCTGAGGATTTGGAGTTCCAGTTCCTGAATGGGATGCACATGCCTTCCCATAAAAAATCGACCCTGCCTCCGGTCCATCCGCCCAATACCAATATGTGGTCGATGTTTTATCTGACCCTGTTCCTGAACTGGTAATAAAATTATTATTAAGCTGGTTAGCTGCTGCAGGAACGCTCTCCTCATCACAAATAGGTTTCCCATTGGACTTGTAAAGCATACGTGTTCCGCCTAACCACCCACATTGGGTTGCAATGTCATAATAAACCTTGTCTTGCTCTGCCTGACTGGTGATTGTAGCAAGGTATCCCTGTAATCTTTTACTTGGATCTTCTGGATAACGGGGATCCTGCATATAGGATTTTTTTGCAGCATTGTATGCATTTAGCCAATTCGTTTCGGTACTGGGTACAAAGGTATAATAATGCATATACCCGTCACCATCCTGATAGGCTGTTACTTTTGTCGAAGATGCTTGAATCGCAACCTTTGACCCTTCTGGAGGAAAGCCATCTGGTGGATTTACAAGTGTAAAATACATTTTTTCAAAATCACTCTTTACATCTGCAGCACTGCGGGAACCTGTTTTGATAATAAAGGTTGTCGTTTTTGTGTTTTTTGCTGCGCTTTCAGAAATCGCCCAGGTATTTGTATAGGAAGAAGGATAATTAATCTTTAATTCCTGGGGATACGTAATATTGAAGGACTGGTATGTCTGATTGTATATCCCATCTACATAAATGTGATATTGTACCAGTCCCGTCTCCTTCTCGACACTGCCCCGAACTGTAAATATAACCGCATTATCAATGGTGGGTTCTGCGGCATAAACCACTTGATTGGATGTGTTCATACCCCCTAGAACACATACTAATGCCACCAAAAAAAGTATGCCCTTTCTTACTGTTTTGCCCATTTTTATATTCCTTTCTATTAGAAACTCTAAAAAATCTATTTATGCCCTTTATGTGTTTTGTGTTTCATATAATGAAATTCTATCATTCAACCTTAAATTCTTCAAGATGTTTCTCTTATTATAAGATGCAAATTAAAATATTTATGAATAATTTTATTTTTGAGCAAAAAAAGAGCAGGATGTGTATTTCTACATACTCTGCTCTTCATGATATATTATTTTCGTATGTCTATATCATAGTACTCCACAATTCCATCTTGCACCTGCAGTCCCACTTCATATTCCACATCTTCATAAACACGATAGGTAAATGCCACTTTATCTCCAACAAATATCTCCACCATATCATGATCAATCACTACTTTAAGATTAATCGTATCTCCGGCTTTTACAGAAAATGGCTTTTCACATACTCTTATTCCATCCGGACCCGGATTTTTAGGTAACCCTACATTTGTTGTAGATTCCCGCCAAAATGGATCTACATCCATTGGTAAATTTACAAGGGAAACTCTCTGCATATTAGGTTCTACTCTCAGCTCAAGACATCTTGCAGCATTTCGATTGGATTTCAATAGAAGGCCAAAATGATCTCTGCAATCTCCCACTTTCATCTTGCAGCTAAACAACACACTCTTTTCTTCAAAACTAAAGAACCCATAGTTCATCGTCGATGTGGCATCCAGAACAATTGAGTTTTGTCCATACCGGCATTCTTTTCCCCATATTTGTTCATACTTCCACTCTACTCTTTCATTGATGGAGTCCACTATTTCCTTTGGCATCTTTACATCCAATTCGCCTCTTTCATTTACTTGAACCTCATGAGGAACGCAGAATTCTCCTCCCCAGTACCAATCACCATCATCACTTCCATTGGCTCTATCATGAGCCCATGCAAAATAGAATCTTCTACCTTCTTCGTTTACCATTGATTTAGCAGCGTAGAATCTTCTTCCACCTATTCCATCCATTTTCGGTGTTCTCCATGGACCATATGGGGATTTTGACACACGATAAATTGTATCAACAAACTCCGAAAACCGCGAATAGGATAAATACCAATTATCACCGACTTTATACATTTCACAACACTCCGGACAATTTGTGTGATATGGTGTATAAATCGGTCCATAATGTTCCCATGCTTCTAAATTTTCTGATTTATATAAAACAATACTTCCCGTTTTTGTGGGTGGACCTTCTTTTAGTCTGGCAGAAATTAACATCCAATAGCATTTTTCTTCTTCATTATAAAAGACGTATGGATCTCTCCAATCTAACGGTTCATATTTCTCAAGAATAGGTGTTATAATTGGATTGTTGGGATTCTTCTTCCATTCTAATCCATCTGCACTTGTCGCATGACAAATAGTCTGTTTGTTTTTATCTAGATGATAGTTGTATCCCGTATAAAAAATATGATACTTCCCTTCTCCATAAATAGCTGCTCCAGTCCATATTCCATCTGCATCAGGTTCATCACCCTCTCCTGGATATAACGCCGTCTGTACTTCTTCCCAGTTCACCAAATCTCTTGATATTGTATGACTCCAAGTTGTTCTAAGACGATCTGGATAAACCGTCGTTCCTTTGGGTGGTGTCAATGAAAAAATATGATATATACCATCATGGTATAATGGAATGGCATCTCCTGTCGAATCCGCAAAGGATGGTTTTCTAAAAATATTCATTCTATATTCTCCTTAATTTTTTCTTTTACTTTTTTGAATCTTTTGTGAAATAAATTCTTTTTGAGAATCAATAATTACCGCTATAAGTATAATAAAACCTTTAACTAAAAGCTGCCAAAATGAGCTCACTCCTATTAAATTAAGTCCATTACTAATAATTCCAATAACAATTGCACCAATAACCGTTCCGCTTAAATGACCTGTTCCACCAGACATTGAAATTCCACCTAGAACACACGCTGCTATCGCATCCATTTCATAACCATCTCCTGCTTTTGGTTGGCCTGAATACATTCTGGAGCTTAAAATAATACCTGCAAAAGCAGCCAAAAATCCACTTATGGTAAATACCATGATTTCCACCTTTTTTATTGGCACTCCCGAAAGTCTTGCCGACTCACGATTTCCTCCAACTGCATAAACGTAGGTTCCGAATTTAGTCTTATTTAAAATAATAGCAAACAGGATAATAAGAATAAACATATATACAACTGGTAACGGAATAATTCCAAACAAATAGCCTGTTCCAATCATGGAATATGCTTCTGAAGTAATACGTGTTGAACGTCCGCCACTATATATGTAAGCAATACCTTTTGCTATATTCATTGTTGATAAAGTCACAATAAATGCCGGAACCTTAAAGATTGCAATTACAACACCATTAAATAGTCCTACAAAAGCACCTAGTAAAAGACCTATCAATATAGATGGCCACATTGGCAACCCGTTTGTCACAATAAATCCTACTGTCAAGGTTCCACTCATTGCCACTATGGATCCTACAGATAAATCAATTCCTCCAAGAATGATAACCAACGTCATACCAATAGCCAAAAATATATTGTTTGATATTTGTCTCAAAACGGAAATAATATTGCTAACTGTCAAGAAATTTGGAGTCATAAACGTTAATATAACTCCTATTAACAGCATTACACAAAGTATTCCAACGTTTGTCCTAACCACATTAAAATACTGGTTTCTACTTTTTAATCGATTATCGTTACTCATTCTTTTTGTCCTCCCGTTGCATAACTCATAATTACTTCCTGATTCATATCTTCTTTTTTTAAGTACCCTGTAATTTTCCCTTCTTTGACAATGCAAACATTATCACACATATTAATAATCTCTGGTAACTCTGATGACACCATAATTATCGCCATTCCCTGTTGTGCAAGTTGATTGATAATCCCGTATATTTCCGCCTTGGCACCTACATCAACACCTCTGGTCGGTTCATCCAATATCAGAATCTTAGGATTTGTAGACAACCATTTACCAAGTACAACTTTCTGCTGATTTCCTCCCGACAAACTAGACACCAAACTATCAATAGAAGATGTTTTTATATTTAAATCTTCTATATACTTTCGTATGACTTCCAGTCGTTTTCCTTCGCTTAATAGCATTCCTGTTTTGTATAAGTCAAGGCTCGCCAGTGTCAAATTGTACCCTACACTATTAATCAGCGTCAGTCCCTGTTTCTTTCTATCCTCTGGCACCATTGCCACTCCATTTTTAATTGCTTCTTGACTGCTTTTAAAGTGAACCTCTTTTCCATGTAAAAATATTTTTCCCGAGTCATATTTTTCATTTCCAAAAATTGCTTGCATTATCTCGCTTCTTCCCGCACCTACAAGCCCTGAAAAACCAAGAATTTCACCTTCATGTACCTTGAAATTCACATTTTCAAAAATTCCGTCTTGTGTTAAATTTTCTACGCGAAGAACTTCTTTTTCTTTCATGTTGTAATCTCTTGTATAATAATTGACAAGATTTCGTCCAACCATCATTTTAACAAGCTCATCTGTATTTGTTTCTTTTGTTTCAACTGTTCCCACATAAGTTCCATCCCTCATTACAGTAACACGATCTGTAACCGCAAAGAGTTCCTCCATTCTATGAGAAATATAGATAATACTAACGTTATCTCTTTTTAATCTATCCATCATCAAAAAGAGTCTTTTGACTTCTTCATCAGATAAGGAAGATGTCGGCTCATCCATTACCAATAATTTAATATTGAAAGATATCGCTTTAACAATTTCTACCAATTGTTGTTGCGCAATACTTAAATTTCTCACTTTTGTCGTTACATCAATATTTAGACCAAGATTTCTGGTCATTTCTTCTGCAAGACGATTCATTTCTTTTTTATCCTTCATATGCAAAGGGGAAAGAATTTCTCTTCCCAAAAAGATATTTTCAGTTACGGTTAAATATGGAACCAAAACAATTTCTTGGTGTATTATGCCAATCCCCGCCTCCTGAGCATCTTGAATCGATTGCATTTTTCTTTCTTGTCCATCAATAAATATAACTCCCTCTTCCGGCTGATGAACACCTCCCAACACCTTAATAAGCGTTGATTTACCTGCACCATTCTCACCTAACAATGCGTGCACTTCACCTCTTCGCAATTCAAAGTCAAGATTATCCAATGCCTTTGTCGCACCGAAACTTTTACTTATTCCTTTCATTTTTAGAATAATATCTTCTTTCATTTCTTAGGCATCTCCTTTATTCTTTAGAAAAGGCTGCTCGAATAATTTTCAAGCAGCCTTCTTATTAATATTTTATTGCCACTGACCTGCTGTCTCTTCTGCTTCTTCCACAGTAACTAAATGTGAATCCAACCAAATTTCCTTGTCTATTTCTTTGCCGTCCAATAAATCAATTGCTTTTTCAAATGCAGTTTCTGCAATCTCTATAGGAACCTGTGCTGCTACACATGTAAATGTTCCTTCCACCAATGCTTCTTTTCCATCTGGTGATGCATCTATAGAGTAAACCCCGATACCATCCGTTTTTCCAGCTGCTTTAATTGCCGCTGCTGCTCCTAAAGCAGATGGATCATTTATGCAAAAGAAAGCATCTAGCTCTGCATTTGCTTGTATAATATCCTCTGCAATCGGCATTGATTCATCAAGTGCGGCCTTTCCATCTTGTTGAGCAACAATTTCAAATTTATCTTTGCTGTCTCCAAGACCTTCTAAAAATCCATTCACGCGATCTACACAACTTTCGTTAGATGGAAAATCTAAAATTGCAATTTTGGCTCCGTCTGGATAATCCTTAACCATTTGTTCTCCAACTAACTGCCCTGCCTGATATGCATTTGTTCCAATAATCGTTTCAACTAAATCACGATCATCTTCAATAACTGCCGTATCAACATTTAAAATTGGAATTCCTGCATCGCTAATTTCTTGCAATCCTTGTCTTATTCCTGCTGAATCAACTGGGATAACAAATACTGCATCATATTTTTGATTTGCCACATCTGAAAGCTGGCTTAACTGTGTATTTAAATCATAGTCTGGATCCAAACATGTATATTCATATCCAGCTTCCTTTGCCAACTCTTCAAACTTATCATTCATCGAAGATTGAAAAGTATTATTTTGCGTATTTGGCAGAAATGCAAATTTGTAAGGTCCTTCTGACTTTGTATCCTCCGTGGATTCTGATGCCTCATTTCCGTCAGACAATTTTGATTCTTTGGAACAACCAACCACCATCGTTGCCGCCAATGAAACACATAATAATGCTGCAATTATTTTCTTTTTCATATTCTTCCTCCTTCGTTTTCTATTCGTTACGTAAATGCTACCATGGAGAATTTTTACAGTCAATATGTCCCCTTCGTTTTTGGTTATTTTTAAATCGGAACTTTGTTTTTTACGTAATTTTCTTTAAATATTTATTCCAATCTGCAGCTATGGGTTCATGCATGATATCTTTCCATGCCTTAATAATATTCTCTCTTTGCACTAAATATGGTGGCACACCAATATATTTAAAATGCGTTTCTCCCAATAATGCTTTTGCCGTTGCCAATCCTGCTGCCATCCCTTGCTCATAGGGTCTTTGCGTGCTGATTCCTTTTACATATTTATCCCGCACAAGATAATCTGCAATTTCTTGATCCAAGTCCGTCGTAAAAATTGCTATATCTTCTCTTCCTAACTCTTCAAGGGCTCTAATCACCTCCAGTGCCGGCCGATCCCACGAAACATAGAGCCCTTTTATATCTGGATGTTTCTCGATTATCTTTTTACATGCCTCATAGGCCTCTGTAATATGATGAAACTCCTTTATATCCGCCACATATATATTATTGTAGTTCTCCAAAATCACCTGCACGGCCATATTATCTCTTAAACGCGTACCATAAAATGAGGCACCATGGTTTATAAATCCGACCTTGACCTGCTCCTCATTGGCAAAGTAATCTCCCATTAAGGCACTTATTCTTCGTCCATTTTCACGCTCATTAACAGAGACACAAGAAACATAACCATCTGTTTGAAATCCTGATGGAACATTGCTCCAAAAGATTAGCTTTGTCTCCTTTGCAAGCTTTTTAAAGATATCTGCTGTGTTTGTGTCATCTGTAGGAATTGCAATAATCGCATCCAACTTTTGCATTGCTAATCCTTCTAACTGCGTTACTTGAAGCTCTGGATCAAAGTTTGCATCTGTTACAGCGGCCACACTTATTCCAAGATTTTCCAAAGTTTGTCTTATCCCGGATTCGTGTAACCTCTTCCATGCTGTTCCAGAATAATGAAATGATATACCCACCTTATAATTTGCTTTTCGCAGTATTGCTTTTTCATCCTCAGTCAAAATAATATCATCTGGCGCATAGGCACGCTCTCCAAAGGGTCCTCTTCCAATCATCTGGGTAGATTTTCGCATCACAATGTTAAGAGGAATTTGCACTTCTTGATTTTCGCGTTTTCCTGTATTAATCATCTGTAGCAGTGCCTTTACTGCCTCTTGGCTCATTTGCTCAACATTTTGCCTAAGACTTGTCAAAGGGGGTTTTATCAGTTCGCTCCACTCTTCATCACCAAATCCAATAATCGAAATGTCCTCCGGCCATTCCATCCCCATCTTTCCCATGGTCTTTAATAACATATATGTAATTTGATTGCCACCACAAATGATTGCTGTTGTCTTCCGTTTCAAGATAAATTCTTTTATGCTTCTTACATACTCAGATTCATTCAGATTATTTGAAAGCATTAGTATATTTTCGTCTATAAAATTCACCCCCCTACTTAACAATGCTGATTTATACCCTTTTACTTGTTCTTGAGATGAGCTACTTTCAATATCACTAATAATCAGTCCTATTTTTTCATGTCCGTTTTTCACTAAATGATGGGTGCTCTTATAAAAAGTCTCCTCATTCGCTATCGTTACACAATCCACCTTTTTACCTTTAACATTTCTTGAAAGTAAAATAACTGGCTTATTGGATTCATAGAGCTTTCTGTAGTTCTTATAATCCACACAACTAGGGCTTAAAATAATACCCACAACTCTTTTATCCACTACTAATCTATTTAAAATATTCTTTTCCAACTCGATACTATCATTTGTAAAATAGGTGGCTGGCACGTATCCATTTTTCACTACCGATTCCGATACCATATGAATTAGTTTCGAATAAACTACTCCTATTGTAGACGGGACAATAATTGCAATTTCATATTTCTTACCAACCTTCATGTTTTTAATCTTTTTTTCTACCTTCTCTATATATCCGGTTGACTTAATTGCTTCGTTTACCTTTTTTTCTAATTGCGGGCTCACATATCTGGTTTTATTCACAACATGGGATACTGTTGCAACTGATACTCCAGCCGTTTTTGCCACTTCCTTAATCGTAACAGACATACCATTCACCTCATTTGCGTAATTTTTCATATGACGAATATATCATTGTGCAGACAATGTGTAAACTCATTTTTATGTAATCCAATGAAAAAGAGTCAAAAATGGTATCAGAAAAAATCTGATACCATTAAAATCGTTTTTAACTCATCTTTATCTGATAATCCTTTAAACTCTCTTCTCTCTCATTAACAGCCTCTTCTTCTGGTTTCTTCATCTTCTTTAGTTCCTTAACAAATAAAACAAAGCCTACTACAAAAGCTGTTGTATCTGCAATCGGTCCTGACCAAAGAACACCCTCTACTCCGATAATCCCTGACATTATTACTGCCCCAGGAATCAGCACAATAATCTGTCTGACAAGGGATAATATCGCTGATTGAACTGGTTTTCCAATTGCTTGTAAAAAAATGGAAACCACTGTTTGAAATCCGTTAAATATACAAGCAAGTAAAAAGATTTTAAAGCATTTTACCGCAAACTCATTGTAAAGCCCTTCTTCACTTCCAAAAATATTGATAATGCTTTGAGGCGCAAATTGAAATGCAATAAAGCAAATAGTTGTCACACAAGTTGCTGCTGTAATTGACCATTTCAATGTACTCTTTACCCGCTTCATTTTTCCAGCACCATAGTTATAGCCAATAATCGGCTGAGCACCTGCTGCAATTCCAACTACAACCGAAACCATAATCTGATTTACTTTCATAGTGATGCCTAGCGCAGTCAGTGGAATCTCCGATCCATATACGGACTGTGCTCCATATTTAACCAAAAGATTATTATTCACTGCCATTACAATTACAATAGCTATTTGAATAATAAAACTTGAAATTCCAAGAGATGCAATTGATGCGCAGTATTTTCCTCTGGGTCTCAAATGTATCCTCTTTACTTTTACATAATTAAATTTCCGCAAATACATTAATGATATAATACAGGAAACAATTTGTCCTGCGATTGTTGCGATTGCTGCTCCAAATACTCCCATATTTAATCCAAATATAAATATAGGATCTAAAACCGTATTAATTACTGCACCAATAACCATTGAAAGCATGGCATATTTGGGACTGCCATCTGCGCGAATAACTGAGTTTAAAGCCGTACTAATTACCACAAATGGAATACCAATCAAAATAACTCGTCCATATTCGTATGCATAGGGAAATAATATTTCCGTACATCCAAAGAGGTATAAAAGTTTCTCAAAAAACACACCGCAAAGTATCAGTAACAATACGCCCGAAGCAATTGCCATAGTGATGGTATTTCCAACGCCATGATTTGCGTCCTCTTTCTCTCCTTTTCCAAGCTTCAAGCTCAAAAATGCCGCTCCTCCATCACCAATAAGCAACGCAATGGCCAGAGTAATAACCGTTATAGGGAATACAATATTTGTTGCTCCATTCCCTAAATACCCTACACCACGACCGATAAAAATCTGATCCACAATATTGTAAAGTGAATTCACAATCATTGATACCACACAAGGGATTGCAAATTTCCCGATTAGTTTTCCAATTGGTTCATATCCTAAGGGATTCATCGTTTCTTTTTTTTCTACACTCATTTCTTTTCCTTCCTTTCTCTTTTCTGTAAACAAAAAGAGACCCTATGCATTGACAACCTAGATTTACGTTGGTCACTACATATTGTCCCAAAAGCGAGTATAACACCTTTTTTATTTTCGTGTAAGGAAAACTTTATTTTTTTCAGAGCGATTGATAGATAGTATCTATACACTTATATCGTATAACAATTAGACCTCCTAATTTGATTCGCCTATAATCTTATAAAAAGGAGGTTTTTATGAAAAGAAGTAACAAGATCGTCTTAGTATCCCATTGCATCTTAAACCCAAATGCAAAAGTACATGGATTAGTTGATTTCACAATGCAGCATTCTATTGTAAAAGATCTGCTAGATATGAATATTGGAATAATCCAGCTCCCCTGTGTAGAGCAGGATATGTGTGGCATCAGACGTTGGGGACAAGTGGTTGAGCAATTAGATTTTCCAAATTTCAAGAACCGATGCCGTGAATTATTAACACCAATTCTCAATCAAGTAGTTGATTTCTATGAGCATAATTACCACCTTCTTGGTGTAATAGGAATGGATGGAAGTCCCACCTGTGGTGTACACTACACCTGCAGTGGTGACTGGTATGGTGAAATTGGTGAAAACTTCAACCTAACAAATAAAATCAAATCATTACACTACCAAAACCGTCCAGGTGTTATGATCCAGGTCTTACAAAAGATGTTGTCTGACGCCCGGCTCACCATTCCATTTTATGCTCTGGATGAGGAAAATCTTGGCAGGAGCCAAGAAAAAATTATAAAACAAATAAAGGGAGAACTAGAATGAAAAAAAATTTATTAACAGCAATTACAGTAACTTTGGTATTGGGAATTCTATTTACAGGATGTAGCAAGAAAGATTCTACACAAAAAAATTCCGACACTTCCAATAAGAATCTAATAAAAACGGGCGAACTTCTTATCGGTATGTGTCCTGAATATCCTCCCTTTGAAAGTGTAAATGAGGAGGGAAACATTGAAGGATTCGATGTGGATTTAGCCACTGCAATAGGTGATGAATTAGGCCTGGAAACCTCATGCGTGAATACTCCTTGGGAGGGCTTAATTGCTGGTCTTCAAAATAAGGACTTTGACATTATTATGTCAGGTATGTCTCCTGAAGAAGCAAAGGAGGCCGGTGATATTGTAAATGTAACCGATTCCTACTACTCTCTTAAAGAAATCATTGTAACAACAGACAAGAGTATCTCAAATAAAGAAGATTTAGCGGATAAGAAAGTGGGCTGTCACACAGGAAGTGCCTCTGAATTTGCTCTTCAGCATTTAATAGAATCGGGAGTTTCTGCTGAGGCCATACCTTATAATAGACATTCCGAAGCCTACGCCGACTTACTCAATGGAAATTTAGATGCAATGGTTGTAGAATTACCTTGGGCAGAACAAAAGATTGAGGAAAACAGTGATGCAATTATCGTTGATGATCCTGTTCAAGTGTTTGAGATTGCAGGAGTATTAGCTAAAGGTTCTGATTCCTTAACAGATGATTATAACAAAGCTCTAAAAACACTGAAGGACAATGGTAAATACGATGAAATTGTCAACAAATGGTTCGTAGAAGAATAAGAGCAGCTTATGAATAATCTTGATTTTAGCACCTTAATACCTTTTTTACCTCTTTTGCCCGACGCATTATTAATCACACTTAAAATTGGGGTTTTAGGCTTTTTTCTGGCCCTTCTGATTGCAATTGTAATTGGATGCTTGCGAAGTACACATATGCCAAAGCTGCCTTCCTTTTTATTAGGCGCATATGTAGAACTTTTTAGAGGAACCCCTCTACTGGTTCAACTGTTTATTGTGTACTATGGATTACCCTCTCTTGGCATTAAGCTCGGTCCATTTCAGGCAGCTGTTCTTACAATGGGACTCAATAGCGGCGCTTATTTATCCGAAAATGTAAGAGCTGGTATTTTGGCTGTCGAAAAGGGGCAATATGAAGCCGCCTCCGTGCTTGGATATAATTATATACAAACTATGTTTTATATTGTATTACCACAGGCTCTTAGAATAGCAGTTCCATCCTTTATGAACGGATTCTCATCAATTATTAAAGAGACTTCTATTGTATCCGTTCTACCACTAATTGAACTAACAAAACTTGGAAATCAAATATATGCCAGAACGTATCACCCCTTCGAAATCTACATTTCTTTGGGTATTATCTACTTTCTGCTTACTTACTTCTTTACGCTTCTTGCAAAGCTAATTGAGAAGCGAATGGCTGAATGGCTGACCTGATTCATGCCAAGTGATTTTCCAAAAACTATCATAGCCTTTCTATCAAAAAAGCAGGTGATTACTCAATTGCAATCACCTGCTTTTCAACTTCTTTCTTATTGAATATCTACATCTGCCTCATAATCCACACCTGGAATATCAAAGCCAAATATGTTAAGAAAATCTTCACGATATCCCTGCATATCTCCTATTTCATTTATATTTTCACTGGTTACCTGCTCCCATAATTCTTTAATCTGATTCTGAACCTCATCCTTCATTTCAAAATCATCTAATCGAATGCGTCCCTGTTCATCAACTAAAACCGGCTCACTATAAAGACGGGCAAAAAGGCGTTGGGTTTGCTGGATACATCCTTCATGTACACCTTTTTCCTTCATCACTCGATACATTAACGCAATGTATAAGGGTACAACAGGTATTGCGGAAGAAGCTTGGGTTACTAACGCTTTATTAACAGACACGTATGCTCTGCCTTTAATACTTTCCATTATCTCTCCCAATTCTTTCGCTGTCTTGTCCAAATCTGCTTTGGCACGTCCAATTGTTCCATTGGTATATATACTATGGGTTTGACTGGGGCCTATATAAGAATACGCCACAGTATGAGCATCTTCTGCAAGCATTCTGTTCTCCAGTAACAGCTCAATCCAATCCTTCCAGTCACTTCCTCCCATTACTGCAACTGTATCCTCTATTTCCTCAGCACTGGCAGGTTCCACCTTCACCATTGATACTACACCTGTGTTCACATCTATCGTTCTTTCTTCAAAAGACTGATCAATTGGCTTTATCACAGAGCGGTATACCTTTCCTGTGTCTGAATCTGTCTTTCTTGGTGCTGCAAGAGAGTATATCACACAATCAACCTGCTGCCCCGGCAACGTCTTAATTGCCTCGATTACTTGTCTTTTTACATCTGGGGAAAAGGCATCCCCGTTTATGGAACAGGAAATTCTACCTTCCTTTTTAGCCAATGCATCAAATGCCTTGGTGGTGTAATATCCTGCTGAGCCCGTCCTTTTCTCAGAAGGCTCTTTGTCAAAATGTACACCAATTGTATCTGCTCCTCCTGCAAAGCAAGCAGTAATTCTGCTGGCAAGACCATAACCTCCGGATGCGCCAATCACAAGAACTCGTTTTGGCATATCCTTAATTGGATTTCCTTTTGCATATTCTGCCTGCAATTGAACACTCTTCTCACATCCTACCGGATGAGCCGTTGTACATATAAACCCTTTTATTCTTGGCTTCACTATCATATTATTTTCGCCTCTCATTTAAATCCTTTTTAAATAGCAAATTTTATTATAAAGGAAATATAAGGTTGTGTAAATATAATATATTGATTGCCTCGCACAAATACAGTACCGCTTTTTCGAATTCAGTCAAACTCAGTCATATTAATGCATATTCAACAAAACTTTTCTTGGATGTTTGTGAATAAATATGATTGATTTTGATTTAGTTTGACTGTATACTAAACTTAATTCATTAGAACAGGAGGATTATATGATTTATACAGTTACGTTTAACCCGTCTTTGGACTACATTGTTTCAGTACCCGACTTCACATTGGGACTGACCAATCGTACCAGCCATGAAATGATTCTTCCCGGCGGTAAAGGAATAAACGTTTCCATGGTTTTAAAAAATCTTGGGGTGGATAATACGGCTCTTGGCTTTATCGCCGGATTTACCGGTGAAAAAGTCCGACAAGAACTTGAGAAGCTCGGTATTAAAAATGCGTTTATTCAACTGGATGATGGCTTTACTAGAATCAATGTAAAACTTGCCTCAACAGAAGGTACTGAAATCAATGGGATTGGTCCAACCATCAGCAAGTCTCATCAGGAAAAACTACTGCAACAGTTGGACACATTAAAAAAGGGTGACGCCCTTATTCTTGCTGGAAGCATACCTCAATCTTTGGATGATGATATTTACAGTAACATATTAGAACGATTAAAAGAAAAAGATATAACCATCGTTGTAGATGCCACAAAAGAGCTGTTAGTTAAGGTTCTGAAATATCATCCATTTTTAGTAAAACCAAATGTGTTCGAGTTAGGTGAAATCTTTGATACTGAAATCAAAACCAAAGCAGAGATTGCTCATTATGCAAAAGAACTTCAAAAATTAGGAGCAAGAAACGTTCTGGTCTCAATGGCTGGAGATGGTGCTTTACTATTAGAAGAAACTGGTGCCATTTTAACAGCAAAAGCTCCTGAAGGAACTTTGGTAAACTCCGTAGGCTCTGGTGATTCTATGGTAGCTGGATTCTTATCCGGTTGGTTTAAAAAGAAGGATTTACGCCACGCTTTTTCAATGGGCGTTGCGGCAGGAAGTGCCAGTGCATTTTCCCAATATTTGGCTACAGAAGAAGAAATATTAGCAATGAATGAGATTGTGAAAGGAAAGGTAGAGGAAGGTTATGAGAATAGTAGACTTAATTAACAAAAACAGCATCTCTTTAGAAGGTGCTCCACAGACAAAAGCGGATGCACTCAATCAAATGGTTGACCTAATGGCAAAGGGAGGAAATCTCACTGATGCAGACCATTACCGCAAAGAAGTTTTTAATCGTGAAGAACAAGGTAGTACAGGTTTTGGCGAAGGTATCGCAATTCCCCACGGTAAGAGCCACGGTGTTAACGCACCTGGATTAGCAGCAATGGTGATTAAGGATGGTGTTGATTTTGATTCTCTGGACGGGGAAAAAGTGCATTTAATCTTTTTGATTGCTGCTCCTGATTCAAAAGACAATGTACATCTGGACGTTTTAAGCAAACTTTCTGTCTTGCTAATGGACGAAGTATTTTCAACCAAATTGAAGAACGCTGCTTCGGTAGATGAATTTTTATCCATCATAGATGAGGCAGATGTTGAAAAGGAAGAGAAAAAGGATGTTGTAGTCAATAACGAGCAAGCTTTTATGATTTTAGGCGTTACTTCTTGTCCTACTGGTATTGCCCATACTTACATGGCTGCCGAAGGTTTAGAAAAAGCTGCCCAACAGAAAGGTTGTTTCATCAAAGTAGAGACACGTGGTTCTGGTGGTGCTAAAAATGTTCTGACCGATGATGAAATAGCCAAAGCTGATGCGATTATCATTGCTGCTGATGCAAAGGTTCCTATGGATCGATTTGATGGAAAAAAAGTAATTGAAGCTCAGGTATCTGATGGCATCAATAAAGCTGATAAACTTATTGACGAGGCCATGGGTGGTAATGTTCCAATCTACCATGCTGCAAATAAAACAACTACAACTTCCGTTAAAAAAGGCAGCATTGGTCATCAAATATATACCCAGCTAATGAATGGGGTTTCTCATATGCTTCCCTTCGTTGTAGGTGGTGGTATCCTTATTGCTCTTGCTTTCTTATTTGATGGATTTAGCGTTGACTTAAACTCGCTTCCTTTTGAAGAACGTGGAAACTTTGGCTCCATAACACCTCTTGCAGCACTCTTTAAAAATATTGGTGGAATTGCTTTTGGCTTTATGCTCCCAATTCTATCAGGCTTTATTGGAATGGCCATTGCCGATCGTCCTGCATTAGCTGTTGGTTTTGTGGGTGGAATGATTGCTTCTCAAGGGAAATCCGGCTTTTTAGGTGCTCTTGTAGCTGGTTTTGCTGCAGGTTATCTCGTACTTTTACTAAAGAAAATATTTGACAAGTTACCACCTGCAATTGAAAAAATTGCTCCTGTTTTACTCTACCCTGTCTTTGGTATTCTTATTATGGGGCTCTTGATGATTTATATCGTAGAACCTTTCATGGGTGGGGTAAATACTGCATTGAATAACGGATTAACTGGAATGGGTGAATCCAGCCGTGTTTTACTTGGATTATTACTTGGTGCAATGATGGCAACCGATATGGGTGGTCCTTTCAACAAAGCTGCTTATGTATTTGGAACAGCTGCCATCGCATCTGGAAATTATGATATAATGGCATCAGTAATGATTGGTGGAATGACTCCTCCTTGTGCCATTGCATTAGCTACTCTTCTATTCAAAAATAAATTTACAAAAGAAGAGCGTGAAGCGGGACCAACCAACTTTATTATGGGTCTTGGCTTTATCACAGAAGGTGCCATCCCCTATGCCGCTGCAGATCCATTTAGAGTAATTCCTTCCTGTATGGTGGGATCTGGTGTAGCCGGAGCCTTGAGCATGATTTTCAACTGTACACTTATGGCACCTCATGGTGGAGTGTTCGTATTTCCAGTAGTAGGAAATGCTATGATGTACATCCTTGCTCTTGTAATTGGTACGGTTGTATCTGCAATTATGTTAGGTCTATTAAAGAAAAAGGTTGATTAAGAAAGAGAGGATTATCAATTATGACAGAATTTAAATATCTTATTACTGACCCGGAAGGTATTCACGCCAGACCAGCTGGTGAATTAGTGAAACTCGCAAAAACCTTTGCTTCTGATATTAAAATCAGTGGTAACGAAAAAGTCGGAGACACGAAAAAGATTTTTTCAATCATGGCACTCTGTATAAAACAAGGACAAGAAGTCACTCTTTCTTGTGATGGTACAGATGAAGTCGAAGCTGCTGCTGCACTTGAAGGGTTTTTTAAAGAAAATTTGTAAGATTCGAAAGGAGTCCCGGTCATGGAACAATTTACTGGAAAAGGTGTCTTTCCCGGCATTGCAATTGGAAAAATCAAGCTTTACCGCAAAAACGAGCAAACAGTTAAACGTACAAAGATTGAAAATGTTGAAAAAGAAATTCAGCGGTATCTTGCCGCAGTAGATCATGCCGTTTCCCAACTTCAAGAGCTTTACCAAAAAGCTCTTGGGGAAGTTGGCGAAGCAAATGCCGCTATCTTTGAGGTTCATCAAATGATGTTACAAGATGGAGACTACAGTGAATCTGTTGAAAACATCATAAAAACCCAGATGGTTAATGCCAGCTTTGCCGTTGCCACTACTGGTGATAATTTCGCCAAAATGTTTTCCTCTATGGAAGATGCTTATATGAAAGAACGTGCTGCCGATGTCCAGGATATTACGGAGAGGCTTTTAAATAATCTCTCCGGCCATGAACTCGAGAAGAACGAAAGCACCGAACCTGTGATTATTCTTGCGAATGACCTTTCTCCTTCCGAAACAGTTCAGCTCGATAAAGAAATGGTTCTTTCCTTCGTTACTTCTGCTGGCTCAAGTAATTCTCACACAGCAATATTAGCAAAAACCATGGCAATTCCATCTCTAGTAGGCACCAAACTTCCTCTAAAGGATGAATTCGATGGAGCACTGGCTATTGTTGACGGAAATACGGGAACCATCTACATCGATCCCGATCAGGCAATTTTAGATGAATTCCAAAAAAAGAAAGAACAGGAACTCTTGGACAAGAACCTTCTCTTAAAGCTGAAAAATAAAGAAGCCATTACCCTTGACGGAAAAAAAGTTATGCTCTATGCTAATATCGGAAACGTTAAAGACTTAGGATTTGTCCTGGAATCTGGAGCCGCTGGAATTGGTTTATTCCGAAGTGAATTTATTTTTCTGGAACGAACCGACTATCCAACTGAGGAAGAACAATTTGAAATCTACAAAACCGTAGCGGAAACAATGGCAGAAAAACCCGTTATTATCCGTACTATGGATATTGGAGCCGATAAGCAGTGCGACTATTTCAATTTGGAACCCGAAGAAAATCCTGCTTTAGGGTATCGGGCGATTCGTATCTGCCTCACCAGACCAGAGCTTTTTAAGACTCAGCTGCGTGCACTTTTTAGAGCCAGTGTCTATGGAAATATACAAGTAATGTATCCTATGATTGCGAATCTCTTTGAGGTACAAAAAATCAAGGAACTCGTGGCAGAAGTAGAGACAGAACTAACGGAAGCAGGAATACAGTACCGTCTACCAAAGCAAGGCTTAATGATTGAGACTCCTGCTGCTGCTTTGATTAGTGATACACTGGCAAAGGAAGTAGACTTCTTTAGTATTGGTACAAATGATCTTTCCCAGTACACTTTAGCCATCGACCGTCAGAATCCCCACCTGGATACTTTTTATGATTCCCACCATCCTGGGCTTTTAAGCTTAATTAAGCTTGTTGTCAAAAATGCTCATAGCGCAGGAATTTGGGTTGGAATTTGTGGAGAGCTTGGAGCTGACCCATCACTCACTCAGGAATTTTTGGCCATGGGAATAGACGAACTATCCGTTTCCCCAGGCAATGTTCTGCCTATAAAAAAAGTGATTTGTGAAAGTAATATCACAGAATACGAAAGGGAAATTTATGCTAACTGAGAAACGCTGGAATTTAATCCTTCATCATCTAAATGAAAGAGGAAGCATTACAGTCACTGAACTCACTGAATTGTTGGGTGCCTCCGAATCAACTATCCGCAGAGATTTAAATACGCTGGATAAGGATGGAAAACTAAATAAAGTATTTGGTGGTGCTGTCGTCAGAGAGACTTCCCATACTACTTATGAACCCAGTTTTTCACAAAAAATCGACGCAAACCAAAAAGAAAAAAAGCTTATCGCCAAATATGCAGCCGGCTTAATTGCTCCAGAGGATTTTGTATACATTGATGCGGGAACTTCTACTGCTTATATGATTCCATATATCACTGAGAATCGTGCGACTTTTATTACAAATGGAATCCAGCATGCTCAAACTTTAGCAAAATCCGGCTTAAAGGTTATCCTGATTGGCGGTGAATTAAAAGATACGACAGAAGCTGTTGTAGGTAGTCAGGCTCTTGCCAATGTACAAGAATATCACTTCACAAAAGCTTTTATGGGAACAAATGGCGTCACAAAAAAGGAAGGCTTTACGACTCCTGATTTCAATGAAGCCTCTGTAAAAAAAGTGGCGATGATTCAGGCGCGAGACAGCTACATTTTATGTGATCATACAAAGTTTGGGATAATTAGCTCTGTCACATTTTCTCCTTTTGGAGATGCCTTTATAATAACCGATCAGGATCCAAGCGGACAGTATAAAGGGTGTAAAAATATTATTACAGTAAAAAACTGACCTATAGGGTCAGTTTTTTTATAGGAATCTGTATCTCTGTCAGCCAATCCTCAACACAATCTTTATTCCATACTCCGTCAATAAAAGATTCTCGTGGCGGCCCTATCATCTCGTAACCATTTTCTTCAACAAATTTAATGGCCGCAGCATAAGCCTTCGGCAATTCGTCATAGGGTCCCTGATGCAGTACACATGCCGCACTTTCAACGTGTGGAATCAGCTTAAACTTGATCTGATCTGTATCCTCTTTCTTTTCTGTTACACTTTCGCATATCTCCACATCCACATTTTCAGCCTTGTACCCACCATCGTGATACAAATTGAAGCAATAGGATGGCTCCAAACATTCACAACCTAATTTCTCCATCTCTACTCCCATCTGAGGTGCCACTTCAAACAAATCATTATAGGAATCTATCACTTGACGCATTGATGCAACAATCACTTCTGGCAGACTTTTTATTACAACCGTATATCTTAAAACATCTCTTTCTCCATTTAATAAGGTGTCAATTCTGGAAAGTATTTCTGTTTTTCTGGCAATCTCCTTCAATATCTCAGCACGCTTCCTTTTCAGAATACTTTCAATGGAAATCTCACCTTGCTCTTTTAGAATTTTTTTTATTTCCTCCAAAGCAAGCCCCATATCTCTAAGAGCAAGAATCTGATGCAAAATCGGAAGTTGGGCCGAGGTATAATAACGGTATCCACTCTCCGTCTCCACATAAGCTGGCTCTAACAACCCTATTTCGTCGTAATAGCGCAATGTCTTAATTGTAACGTGGTTCATTCCAGCAAACGTACCAATTCGATAACGAACTTCCTCTTCCCTTTTACAAACAATATCTTCTCCAATCATATCTTTACTCCCATCTAAATGTTTTCACACTAATTACAACACAAACAATGCTTAAAATCAACAAATATACAATTGGAAGTATGAGTTCGTTTATGGTTCCACTCGTGGATAATACTTTAAGAATCTTGATTCCTTGGGTAAGAGGGAAAATGTTTGCTACCATCTGCATTCCTTTCGGAAACAACTCATAAGGTATCGTAGCTCCTGACAACAGCAACATCGGAAAATAAACAATACTGCATACAATATTAGCACTTTTGATGGTTCTGCAAAGACTTGCAATCAACATTCCCAACGAATACATGCTGACCATAACAATAAAATATCCTAAAATGAACAGAAAAATATTTCCATTCATACGATATCCAAAAAATACAACCGCCACAATACTTATTCCCAATGCCGAAACAATTGCCGTAAGTGCTCCGATAATAATATTCCCATACACGAGCAACAATGGGCTGCTGGGAGTTACATAAAAATGTTTCAATATCTTTTTATCTCTGTAATCTGCAAGATTAATTGGGATGCCCATGAATGCACTGGCACAAATTCCAACTGTAGTAAGTGCTGCAAATGCACTATCCAGGAAAGTCATGGGCACTGGCCCCTGTATCACTTTATCTCCTGCAATTATACCAATCAAAAGTAAAATTCCGATTGGCATACAGATTCCAAAAATAACACCATCTGGGCAACGTAGGGCTAATTTCCCTTCTATACTGATAATTGTCTTCATTTTCCTCATTATTTTTCCTCCATATACCAAAGATACGCATCTTCCAGATTTTCATAAGGACTATATCCGATTACCTCTTCCACCGTACCTGTTGTAAGCATTTGACCTTTTTTTATTATCATCAATCGATCGCAGAGAGCACTTGCCTCCTCCATATAGTGAGTTGTCAAAAAGATGGTCAATCCCTTTTTCTTTAAATGAATTAGAAGCTCCCATACTTCTCGCCTTGCTTTTGCATCCAAGCCTGTCGTCAGCTCATCAAAAAATACAACTTCAGGATTTGGAATCAGTGCCAATATAATAGATAACTTTTGTCTTTCTCCACCCGATAGCCCATCGACAGGCTGCTTCCGGCAATGAGACAAGTTGAATTTTTCCAATAATTCAAGATAATCTGCTGGTTCTTGGTAAAGTACAGACAGTTCTTCACATACCTCATCAACATGGATATTATTCTGAAAGCTTGTAACTTGCAGCTGTACACCTACTTTTTCAAACAAACTTTTCCGGTGCTTTCTCGCCTCCTTTCCAAAAATCTGCGCACTCCCTTTATCTGGTTTCTTGATTCCCAAAATCAT
This sequence comes from Aequitasia blattaphilus, assembly GCF_024721305.1. Lineage (GTDB taxonomy): Bacteria > Bacillota > Clostridia > Lachnospirales > Lachnospiraceae > Aequitasia > Aequitasia blattaphila. Next base: position 149,424 of record NZ_JAMXOD010000005.1, read on the forward strand.
TTCTATCGTTGTGGTTTTACCTGCACCGTTGTGTCCTAATAAACCAAATACTTCTCCCTTTCCTATGCTTAATGATAAATCTGATACGACCTCTTTTGTGCCGTATCGTTTTGATAAATTTGATACTTCAATAATTTTTTTCACTCTCTCTACCTCCTTATGAATCAAGAATAATGTCTCCTGTAAGGGTAGAGTCAAGAGATTTTTAAAAACAAAAAAAAGACACCTGCCGTATCTGACAGATGCCTATCTAAGCTTATCTCATTTTCAATTTTCAGAACTCACCCAGCGAATCCAGTAATCCTGCTATTTCTGCTTCTAATTCATTAAATTCTTCATCCCATTTTCTGCATTCCCATATTTCAAAGTTATCTCCTGCACCTACAATATATAAATCCATATCCGTTGTGAACCTGGCTTCTTTTAACAAATCTTGAGATAAAATCACCTTCCCATTCACACATTGTCCCTTCTTTACCGAGACATCCATGAATTTTTCCTCTTCATGCATACTTTCTATAATTTCATCTACCAGCTCACAGGAACAGACACTAATAAAACCACATCCTACAATATATTTAACTTCTGTAACCTCTGCCAGCTTTTTTTGAAATCCCTCTGTTAATTGAATACTAAGGTCATCTCTGATTTTCGTATTATAAATACCTGTAAAAAATTGTCGGTCTTCCATACTTACTCCTTTTCAAAACCTAATCGTGTGTAACATCATTCATCCTATATAAGTGATTATACCAAACAATTTTTAAATTTCAAAATTTTTGAGAACACAATGACTTCTTTTCTGATATATAGTGATTTTTTCATCAAAATTCGAAATCGGTATGTTTTCACTCAACCAGTATTATACCGAGTCGGTTTGCAGCTTTTGTGGCATCTTCAATAGAGGGCTGTGCCTTGCGCAGTACCAGTCGTCCACCACCTCTGTTGAGGGTGTCCACTGAGCAGATGCCTTTGTCCGTAAAGATTGTGATTCTCTGTACGGATTGCTCAGATGCCTCTAAAATCTCCACTTCGATCCCAGCATCTTTCACCATCTGAACAGATTTGTCATACATTTCATAATCCTCTGTTGATGCACCATACACGGCTCCCATAAGAATGCCCGGGATGTTGATGGATCGTCGCGCGAACAACTCCGGATATAACTCCACACGCACTTTTTTTATCTTCCCCTCAACCAACTCATGGCAAATCCTTGCCGCATTCGTAGGGCTCCCAACTGCCTGACTGCTGCCCCCCACTACTGCATCTCCCAGTGTGCTCAAAATATTTCCAGCACCTTTGGCAAGGCTCTTTGCTTTCTCCGCCGCTTTTTTATTGGTCATCTGAGTCCTGGCTGCTTCCTTCTCTTTTACTTCCTGGGAAACCAATTCTTCAACTCCTGGCTTACGTTTAAAGAACGGCTCCATATATTTCACAACAGTAGGGACAATCTCCCTCCCCGATTCCATATGCACCTCTGCTGCCATGGCAAGCATAACATCAAAGGGAACGTTTACATCCATGTCTGCCTTCATACAAAGCTTTCCAGCATACATCCCAATCAGAATTGCTCCTGCTAAATGACTGGTACATAAAGCAGGCACCAATACTCTTGGTGTACAGGGTACTCCAATTGTGGGAGACAACGCTAATACCATCGCTTTTTCCATCTGTTCCGGCGTACCGCCCCCAATCGAAACCGTTGCAGCCGCAATACACGCTGCACCGGCGCCAAAGCCCTCCATGTTGCAGCCCGTTGTTACCTTCCCCACCCGGAACAAGCCGCCTATTTTTAAAATCAGCCCTGCTGTTTCGGCAACTACTTCTTCTTCATATCCATGCATAATCATTGCTTTTGTGAACCCTGCATAAGGACAAGAATCCCCTGTTCCTGCACAAGGACGAAGGCCAATGCAATGATTTCCCACCTGGGCTGCCAAGGTATAAAGTAATGCATCATCCAGAAAGGAATCTGTAAAACACTTTGAGCCCTCTTGCGCGGCTAACTGAGAGGCTACTGTCCCCAAGAGAATACTTTCCCCGTCCTTCATACCAATTTCCAACGCTCGCAGGTTATGTCTATATTCTTCCATTACCCTCGATAAAATTTCCTCTCTGAAAAGACCGGTTTGTATTGCAGCCTCAATCAGTACAACATCTGTAACTTTCACATCATATTCTTTGGCTATCTCAATCATTTCACTAACTGTCATTGGAAGCTTGCTTTCTACACTGGCTCGTAAATCAGACATTTAAAATGCTCCTTCCTGTGGCATACTTCTCTTCAATTTCTCTGATTTTTGTTAATCCAACAATTTCATTGAAGTCACTAAAAGGAACCATACTATCCAGCAACGAAGCTGTTGTATCCTCCTCGCGTGCCGCCTTCCAGAAATCTAACATCGCCTTAGTTTGAACATAGACAGAAGCTGTAGGGTAAATAATCAAGTTAAATCCCAAATCCGACAATTCCTTATTTGTTAACTGAGGTGTTCGTCCGCCTTCTACCATATTTGCAAGAGTTAAACATCCGGGAAGCTCCTCATTTATACGCTGCATTTCTTTCTTTGACTCAGGAGACTCCACAAAAATAATGTCCGCTCCCGCTTCCTTGTACTTATGAGCACGTTCCAGTGCTGCCCCAATCCCCTGGGTGGTAACTGCATCCGTGCGAGCCATAATCATAAAATCAGGGTTTACCCGTGTATCCACTGCCGCCTTTATTTTCCCTATCATTTCTTCCGTCGGAATCACTTCCCGCCCTGTCATATGTCCACATTTTTTGGGCATCACCTGATCTTCCAGCTGAATCACTGCAACACCAGCTTTTTCATATTCCCGAACGGTACGCATTACATTTACAGCATTCCCAAAGCCGGTATCTGCATCAGCAATAACCGGTATTTCCGTACATTCCACCAGGTTTGCAGCCCGGGCAACCATTTCACTCATCGTCATAAGACCTACATCCGGTTTTCCCAGATGACTGGCAGATTGTCCATATCCTGTCATATATACTGCGTCAAATCCCAGTGTACTAATAATTCTTCCGGTGAGCATATCATGGGCTCCCGGTGCTACAATTGTATTCTTTGTAGCAAATAGTTCCCTCATTCGTTTTGGACCATTCATATCTGTTCGACTCCTTCTTCTACATATTCTTTTAAAAATCTCAGGACTGCATCTGGATAATGTCTGCTCAGTACACCCATTGCATACAGGAGATAGTCTCTGTCCAGAACAATCTGAGGCTTTTCTACTGGAAAAAGAGAAATGCCGGGATTCTCAAAGCAATGCTCCAGTACCTCTTTTCCCTCTTCCGGGTCGGAATGCACAAACATTCCACCCACACAGAGTACCTTTCCAACGTTTCTCAAATCACGGCCTACTGCCGTTCCTGCCATTATTCCCATCACCGGGTCAGAAACCTTAGCATAGTGTCCGGCATGACGTCGAAGAGATACGTTAATGGCACATGTAGCAAGTGCCCTCTCCAATACTCTTTCTTCCTCTGTCTGAGGTACGTAATCCGGATACGTCTCAAGGTGACAGGCAAATCTCAGGACCTCTTCACCAGTCGCCTTACAATTTTGTCCACCTGCATGAATAATTGCCTCTGTTCCAACAGTCTCTGGTATCCCTGTTGCACTTACACGCATTCCCAGATTGCCTTCTACTGTACGGTAAGAAAATTGTTTTTCATTATTGATAACCAAACCACGCTCTTCTATTGCCAACTCCTCAAGCTCCGGTAAAACCGAATGAATATCTGTTGTTGCACCACCTATATCCACCAAAATGAGCGCTCCAATCCCCTCCTCTTCATAGGTGCCTTTTGCCAATAGTTCACTGGCAAGAAGTACTGCTCCAGGAGTAGGTACTACCCTCTGATCAGCTAACCCCTCACGAAATTCAACCAGCCCTTTCCCTTGGGTAATCTGTCGGATGAACTGTTCATGGATTGACTCCCGGGCTGACTTTACCCGAAGTTCATGGATGGTTGGCAATATATTAGGAACACAAACACAACGGATTCCAGCTTTCATAAGCTTTTGGGAAACCTTTCTTTGAGCGCTCTTGTTACAGGCCACAATAACAGTAGCCTGACTGGGAAGCTTGCAAATCATTTCAGCATTTTCCAATACACATTTCTCATCTCCTCCGTCTGTTCCACCTGAAAGTAAAATGATATCTGGATTAATTTCTAGTAAAACCTCTCTTCGGTAGTTTAATGGTTCGTCTGCTGAAATCACCTGCATCACTCTGGCACCTGCAGTCATAGCCACCTCCTTAGCTGCTTTGACAGTCACACGAGGCATATACCCAAGGGCCACCATACGGAGACCACCTGCTGCACTGCAGGAACTATAGCGCTTCACATCTTTCTCAAGTTCTATTCCCTGCTTTCTTACACTTTCTTCTGCTCTTTTTGCGCCTTTTCCAATATTCTCAATGGTGGTAAGAGACTGTCCTCTCCCGAGAAAGCTAAGCTTTCCCTCTTCAAGGCGAAAAGCGGCTGCCTTTGTATAGGTGCTTCCTACATCGTAGACTACAATATTTCCCTGCATCCCTTCTCCCTCCCTTTTACCATACTATTCTTCATTTGGAATCAATACATAGCCTTCCATCAGCCGTCGGGCAGTACGTACAAGAGCGGCTTTCTTAACCTGAATTCCATCTACCTCAGCCACAACAGGAATCACACCCGCTGGATGTCCAATGCGTATCTTTTCCAGTTTCTCTGCATCGTCTATCATCTGATTTACAATCGTCCCATTGATTTTAGCAGCAGCACCAGTACAAGCTGTTGCTGTTCCTGCGTAGGTCTTGTGTACCACCTGCATAAACATCAGCCTGGAAACAATATCCACTTCCTTTTTGGGAATAACCTTGCCCGATGTAAAATCGATAGAATCCTCTGCCTTTGTTACAAAGGCAAGCATTGGAAATGCTGGTGAAGATGTCATGCCAATCATGTCACAGCACTTGGTTCGTATTTCCTCCAGGTAATCCAACAAAGTACTGTTTCCATCTATCACCGCCGGCTCCTCTGTACCCTTCATATTCACATCGGCTGCGCGAATAAACACACAAGGATTCGCTACATCTACAATCGAAACTTCTATTGATCCCTGACTGGTTTCCAAGACGTCTATAGGATTACCTGTTGGCAGAACTTTTCCCGTAGCTGCACCGGCAGTCGCTGCAAAATCCATCCATATCGGCGCTCCCATTCCAGGAACACCTGCGATTATACAATCTCCTTTGACACGGGCTTTTCCATCCCTTACCTGCACCTCACCATACAACATTTTTCCTGTGTTAGTATTATAGATTCGCACCCTTGTCACAGGCTCCTTTGCTTCAATTAACGATTCGTCAATTGCAAATGGTCCCACTCCTGAGGAAATATTCCCACAATTACCACTGTAGTCTACAACCCTCTCATGGATTGACACTTGAGCAAAGGTATAGTCTACATCTGCATCCTCTCGATTTGATGAACCAACAATGGCAAGCTTACTTGTCAGGGGATCCGCTCCTCCCAGACCATCTATCTGACGTACACCCGGACTGCCGAAAATACGTAGAATCTCTTCATCTCTCCGCTTTGGATCAGTGGGAAGATCATTGGCCTTTATATAAATCCCTTTACTGGTTCCTCCTCGAATGATAACGACTGGAATCCTTTTCTGCTCCCTCATAAAACATCATCTCCTTTTTTTATCTTTTCCTCAATCAGTCTTGTAATCGTCTCAAGACACTGCTCCGGCGTAGAGTTCGGTCCAAAAAAAGCATCCACTCCCAGAAAACCTACACCTTCTTCTTTTATTTTCTCTTCATAGAAATTGTGTTCTTCCTCTTTCTCTGCAATCCTGCCACCTGCCCAGACAACCATTTGATCTCTTAGCCCCAGTTCCTTTAATCGCTGGGATACTCGGGGGAAAAGAGTTCCTCCTAAACCAAGAAGGTTACTCACACCAATTGCATCTGCATTCACTTCAGCTGCTACCTCTGCCACCGTCTCCGGCAGATTCATTCCTCGCAGAAAGACCACATCAAATCCTGCATGCTGAAAGGTCTCCCGAATCAAATTGACACCATTGACATGGGCATCTGCTCCAATTGTAGCAACCACAATTTTCTGTGAACGTGTGGGCTCCCGTTCCGGCTCCACATGGACATCCTGAGCCGTAATTGCAACCCTGGAAGAATCAACCATTTGAGGAGTGTACCCTGGTATATAACGTTTGATTCCATCTGGATCACGGTTTACCTTCACAAACCGCTTCAAATCCCATCCACCTGCTCTGGGACAATCCAGCTTTCCGGATTTACCTCCCTCAACAATCAAGTCAATAAGCTCTGTATCTTTCCACTGCATCCAAAATTGAGGTGTAATAGCCTTTGGCTTCAAACTACGTTCCGGAAGGTTTAGTACCGCCTCTAACACAGCCATTGCCTCCTCCAGAATCTCTTTCTTTCGTTCCGTGATACGGCTGTCTTCAATATCCACTCCATAAGTATTTGTGAATACATTGTTGGTTCCCCAAATCGCCCGTCCCATGGATGATCCCGTTGGGATTCCTACGGATTCAGCTGCCTTTGGCCGGTAAAAATCGGCACCTCCCAGTTTTGCATTAACCGCCATGCGGGCAAAGTGTGCAGCTTCTGCAATTAAATCCTCCGGCGGACTTTGAAATGTTTCCGGAACAACAATTAATCCATCACTCCACAAGGTTTCCCGGAAAGCACGCATAAGGGCTAAATCAGCAAAAATGTTAATTCCACCCACATTCATCTGTATGGCTGAAAGCTCTCTGGGAAGTCCGCTATGAATCGCCAGTCCTTCTGCAAGAAGACACATAGCAAGAGCCATGCCGTCTGTTCCTCCTATATTGTTCAAATGCTTGTGAGACTCCAGCTGAACATAAATATTGTTTTCTCCGCAAATCTGCAGTGCTTTATAACCATTTTCCACCTTCGTTCTGTAGTCATGAATCCCCCTTCCACCAAAGTGAACATGGAGAACCGGTCCAATATCGGTGCCGTCAAATCCAGCAATAAAAGCATTTAATATTGAAAGATGAGGTGTATCACCGGTGGCATTAATGCGCAGGGGATGCTTTACCCCTCCACCCATCTGGATAAACTCCCTTTCTCCTTTTGGTGTGATACCGCCCTTTCCTCTGGATTGGTCTATAAGCTCACGTCCTTTAAGAGGATCTATATGACGGGTCGCCTCACTGTGGACAAAATGAAATAAAGTCTCATCTAATTTCTCTGCAAAAGCATACATTTCTTCTGATTCCTTAATGGTCTCCTCTGCTGAATTTCGTCCAAGAATCGGATTCTGCACAGGCCATCCCCGTTCTCTTGCCTTTCTTGCCAATTCATAAATACGGTAACCACTGCGCACAGTGCCGGCCACCTCACGGGGATACGGTGCCGGAAGTCCTGTCACCTCTCCATTTTCATCAATATCCGGCATCACAACACCGAAGCACTCTCCGTAAGCTCGTAAAGCTTCTATATCCTCTTTAATAATTTGTTTCGTTTTTTTCTGCATTGTCAGGTTTCTCCTTGATATTAGTCCTAATTCCATACGAACACGGGGAATCAATCCTCCCCATTGCAATGTCTTACTTGTAATTTCTGATATCGCCTTAAGATTTTGAATCACTCCTTCTGAAATAAACTGTCCTTTATCCAAATCCGCTTCACAGATATCTCCTGTTTTCACAAAATCTACTACATCAGCCTCCCATACAGGTAATCCAATGTTAATGGCATTACGGCGGAAAATCCGGGCAAAGCTTTTGGCAATTATTAAAGAGACTCCAAACTGTTTCAACGCAAGAGGAGCTTGCTCTCTGGAAGAACCACATCCAAAATTACGTCCGGCAACTAGGATTGCTCCTGGAGTGCAAATCGATTGGAAGTCAAACTCCGCCAGCCCGGTCATAGCGTATTCTCCCAGCTTGTCGTAAGGCTCTGACATGGCGTAGCCGGGAAGAATCTGATCCGTATCCACATCATCACCTAAAACAACTATCTTTCCTTTGATTCTCTCCATATTACACACTCCTTGCTGGCACAGTGATTTTCCCTGCCACCGCAGTCTCTGCCGCAGTAGCGGGAGAAGCCAAATAAATCTCCGTCTTTAAATTTCCCATGCGTCCAGGAAAATTGCGGTTTGTAGTTGATACAACTATATCCCGCTCATTGGTTAAGCCTTCATGTGCACCAAAACATGGTCCACATCCAGGATTCAACACCGTGGCTCCTGCATCCCGGATCACCTTGCACCATCCCAGCTCTTCCATCTCTTTCAGCACTTCCTTTGAAGAAGGTATAATCAATGTGTTTACATCTGGATGTACCGACTTTCCCTCAAAAACCTTTACCACCTGTGCCATATCATACAGACGTCCATTCGTACAGGAACCTATTACCACCTGAGTAACAGGCTTCCCTTCTACTTCCTTCACTGTTACCACATTAGCCGGTGAAAAGGGACAGGCAATCTGCGGTTCCAGTATATTTAAATCAATTTCCCGCAGCTCCGTGGTATCAGAGTCATATTCTATGCCTCCAAAAAGAGTAATCATTGCACCAAGCTCGATTCCCATATTGCATACGGTCATTCTCTCGGAAATTGAAAACTTTTCAATCCCCGGACCAGTAAAAAGAAGCCCTCGATCCACAAAATAGTCTGTGCCAAATAGTTTCCCCAAATAAAGAATCAAATCTTTTCCAAATACGTTAGAAGGACATTTTCCATGAAGGTAAATTTGAACCACCTCAGGAACCTCCAGATCCAATCTGCCAGTCGCCATTACCGCTGCCAGCTCTGTTGAACCAACTCCAATTCCAATGGCTCCATATCCTCCACAGGTTCCCGTATGGGAATCTGCAATTACTACCAGTTCACCTGGCTGTACACAGTGCTTTTCATAGATTAACTGGTGTATTACCCCTTCTCCCCGCTGGTAGAGACGAATTCCAAACTCCTTGGCGAAATCACTCATAACCCATACATTGTTCCTGGCTTTCTCTGTTGAAGCGGGATAAATATGATCTGCAACAAAGACTACTTTTTCCGGGTCAAACACCTTATCTACTCCAATCTTGCGGAACATATCGATTGCAATTGGAGCCGTAACATCATGAGCCCCAGCCAAACTCACCTTACAGGAAATCTCCTGCCCTGGATCAACTTTTTCCATATCGGCTGCTTTCGCCAAATATTTTTCAATTATATTCATTTTTTCATCTTCTTTCTTAAGGACATTTCTTGTAATACTCCCTCATGATATCAATCGGTTGTATGGGAAGTTTTCCAAAATGGATATCCAATGCATTCTCTACCCCATCTGCTGTGGCAGGTATTGCAGGTATCAGAGCAGGCTCTCCCACTCCCTTTGCACCAAATGGTCCTGCTTCTCCAGCACTCTCCACCACAATTGGATATATATTGGGCACGTCCATCATGGTTGCCAGCAAATACTTTGAGAACAGAGGATTTGTGATTTTTCCATCCTTTACTTCCGTTTTTTCCAGTAAAGCGAATCCCGTACCCATCACCACACCTCCCTCAATTTGTCCTTCTACCGCATGTACATTCACTGCCGTTCCCACATCATGGGCAGAAATGACATTGAGGACATCTACCAGTCCGGTTTCAATATCTACTTCCAAATCCACAAGGGCAGCGGCGTAGGAATAAACTTCAAAAGGTGAACCTGTCATATCCTTTGGATCAAGACCTGTTGTCACGGGATTGTAGGAACCACAACCTAATGCCAGCTTACCCAGCCGTTTCATCTCTCCCATAAGTTCACCGTAATCCATACGTACCTCTGAATGAGCCTTTACCCTGATTTCTCTGTCCTGAAAAACCAGCTGATCAGCAGAAGTTTTCAAATAATCTGCTGCCACTGAGGCTAATGTTTCTTTCGCCATACGAGCTGCTAAAAGAGTGGCGTTACCCGATATGAAGGTCTGGCGGCTTGCTGAACTGGCTCCACCTTCCGGCGTCACCTGAGTATTGGCAAATGTGACATGAACATCTTCGTATGTCAGTCCTAATTCTTCTGCTGCAATCTGAGCCATTACAGAAGTCGAGCCTTGTCCAATATCAGCACAGCCTACCATAAGATTCACGCTGGCATCCGGTAATACCTCAAGAAATGCTCCCGCAGGATTGGGGAGCCCGGTATTCCCGATTCCATAATACATACAGCCATAGCCGCGGCCACGCCGCTTGCTCGGTCCAGAAGGAATACAAGAGGGCAAAACCTCCTTTGCCTTTTCCCTGACGGCTTCCAAACATGGTATGAAACCAACATTATTGTCCAGCTTTTGTCCAGTAGGAGTTGTGGTACCAGGACGATGGGCATTCAATAATCTCAGCTCAATAGCATCCATGCCTAATTTCTTCGCAATTGCATTCATCTGTCCTTCATGGGCAACTGCAACCTGGGGCACTCCAAATCCCCGGAAGGCACCTGCCATTGGATTATTCGTGTAATAAAAGGAAGCGTCCACCCGTACATTTGGAACCTCATACGGACCAGCTGCATGAACTGCCGCCCGTGTTATCACTGCCGGTCCATAAGATGCGTAGGCACCAGAATCACTGGTTATATTGACCTGAACTGCCTTTATTTTTCCATCCTTTGTTGCACCCGTTTTATAATGCAGCTTCATCGGATGACGTTTAGAGGACAACAGGGTTGACTCTTCCCGGGAACGTACAATTTTTACTGGCCGCCCTGTATAATATGCCAGCAATGCCCCATGACACTGTACTGAGATATCTAGTTTTCCTCCAAACCCTCCACCCGTTGTCATCTGCACAGAAACAACCCGGTTATTTGGAAGGTTCAACATTGCTGCAATTTCTCCCCGGTCATAATGGGGGTTCTGGGTAGAACTATGCACCGTCATAATTCCATTCTCATAATGAGCCAAGCCAGCTTCCGGTTCGATAAACATATGAGACAGCATAGGGGTTTCATAATCATTCTCTACAATGACATCGCAGTTTTTAAAAGCCTCATCTACATTTCCATGCTCCAAGTGTTTTATCTGATATTGATTTCTGTCCCCATGTATTTTCGGTGCATCCTTCTTGGCTGCCTGTTCAATGGTAAGCACCGGTTCGTGTTCCTCATATTCCACACGAATGGCTTCCAAAGCCTCTTGTAGCAACTCTCTGCTTTCCGCTGCCACCAATGCAATTGCATCTCCGTAGCGCCGTATTTTATCCTCTACCAGAATTGGTTCATCTTTCAAAATAATCCCAATGCGATTCTTTCCTGGAATATCTTGATGGGTCAAAACACATTCCACACCAGGAATTGCCAATGCCCCTGATGGATCAAAAGACTTCACAACGCCTGCAACGATTGAGCTCCGGAAAACACCGCCCCACAGCATCCCCGGCACCTTCATATCCGCCGCAAACCGAGCAGTTCCCATAACCTTGTCCAGTGCATCCTTCCTGGTTACACTCTTCCCCATAACAGAATAATTATGATTCATGTTTCAATGCCCCCTTTGCGTCCCTTGCTGTTTTCACAGCTTGAAAAATCTTTGCGTAACCGGTACAACGGCACAGATTACCAGACATAGCCTGCTTTATTTCTTCATCTCCAGCTTTTGGGTTCTTATCCAAAAGAGCTTTTGCCGCCAGAATCATCCCTGGTGTACAGTATCCACATTGTACCGCTCCCACATCCATAAATGCCTTCTGGATGTAGTTTGGTTTCCCATTTTCAGACACGCCTTCCAAGGTAACAATTTGGCTCCCCTCCGCCTGCCCCACAAGCATAAGGCATGAGGTTACAGCTTCCCCATTAAAAATAATTGTACATGCACCGCACTCTCCCTCACCACAGCCTTCCTTAACACTGGTTAGATCCATATCCTCTCTGAGAAAATCCACCAGACGCTTATTGGGCTCTGTTAAGACAACGACATCCTTGCCATTCAGATTAAAATTAATTGTAATCTTCTCCATACTAATCTCTCCTCGTTTTATGCCAATTCAAAATCGGATAAAATCTGCTCAAAGCAACCCATTGCTGCGCCACGAACGCCTTCCCTCTTGTAAACCACAGAAGGGCGGGTCGCAATGGTCTTCTGAACCACTGCGGTAAAAAGGGGTAGGCTTTCACGAAAAACATTCCTGGCAACTGGCTTATCCCGTAAAGCAGCTTCCACCTCTGGTACCCGCATTGGATGTTTCCCCACTGCACCCAGCACTACACGGCAATCCTCGATTCTATTGTCCAGACTCCTTTTTATATAAATACTTACGGCCAAAACCACAATTGCCAATGACTTTCTTTTCCCGATTTTGAAGTACCCTACCCCTTCATTTCTATTGAGCATCGGTATACGAACCTCCGTAAGAAGCTCATCTGGTCGAATCTGACACCTTCCAGGTCCTTCGTTAAATTCATCAATCGTCATGACACGTTCCCCTTTTGTACTCCTGAGCACAAGCTCTCCACCATAAGCAAGGAGCGTAGTTGGCGAATCTCCTGCCACCGAGGCATTTACAACATTTCCCCCAATGGTACCCAGATTTCGAATCTGAGGAGATCCCACATGTACAACTGTTTCATGCAAGGCTGGAAGCATTGCCCTAATCCACTGATCCTTCTCCAATGCTGCAAAAGTATTCAAGGCTCCTATTCTTATGTGGGTATCCTGACGAATGTAACGCAATTCATCAATTCTGCTGATATCAATTACATGAGCAGGAGTCTTTTTTCTCTCATTTAATTCAATAACCACATCGGTACCACCAGCCACTAGAGCAGAATCTTCTTTATAAACAGCAAGAAGTTCTAAGGCTTCCCCTATCCCAGCTGGCGTGTGATAAGTAAATTTTTTCACACTCAATGCTCCTTTCCGCTGATTTCTATTTCTATTAAGTCTTCCCAAATCTTTACAATGGAAGACATATCCCTCCGATTCAATCCCTTTGCCCTTGCCGTCTCATAAACTTGTGCCGCCGTCGCAGTAACTGGAAGGGGAACCGCTTCTTCCTTTGACGCTTCCAATGCAATACCAAGGTCTTTATGCTGAAGATCAACGGCAAAGCCTCCGGAATAGCTGTTTGCCATAATGAACTTTTCCAGCTTTGCTTCCAATGCATAGCTTCTTCCAGAGCTCTTTGAAATAACCTCTCTCATGATTTCCACAGACAATCCGCATTTTACGCCTAAGGCAAGAGCCTCTGCCAAGGCAGCCATATTGCAGCCCAGCAAAAGATTATTAATCATTTTTATAGCATCTCCACAACCAACTTCACCTACGTGATAAATGTTTTTTCCAAGAACCTCAAAGAGAGGCTTCACTTTAAAAAACGTATCGTCCTTCCCGCCAACCATAATGGTCAAGGTTCCCGCAGATGCGCCAGAAACACCGCCACTTACCGGCGCATCTATGTAGTCGATTCCATATTCTTCTGCTTTTTTTGCAATCCTTTTTGAACTGCCTGGTGAAACAGAGCTCATATCAATAATAATCGTCCCTTGCCTGCTGTTTTTAAAGACCCCATCTTCTCCAGTCATTACAGCTTCTACAATTTTTGCATTTGGCAATGAGGAAATAATGGTATCCGATTTCGAGGCAAGCTCTGCTACTGTCTTGCATCCTCCCGTTACCTTCTCCTCCAATTCCTTCACCACTTCGTCTCTTACGTCATACACATAAACCTCATATCCTGCTCCCATAAGATTCAAAGCCATCGGCTTCCCCATTGCACCTAATCCTATCAATCCAATTTTCATACTTTATCTCCGATTTCTACTTTTATTTAGCGTAATCCATCTTCCCCTTTAATCTCAGAAACTTGAAGCCCTCCGATACGTGGATGAGGACGTCCACCTGTGGTAAAAGCCAAAGCCACCACAATTTCATTCCATTTTGGTGCATCCGGAATGCGCACTTCCATGGCATCATAGTGGGTGCGAACGAAAGCCGCATCCTTGTAATGAAGTGGAACATCTAAGGTCGTTCCGGCTGGTCCTGTTTTTTTAGCGGAAGGGATAATTGATTTCCCTCCTCCAATTGCTTCCCGCATTGGCTTTCCAAGTTTCGGATGCAGTATGGCCGCCCCATGCTCAAGCTCTCCATCCAGACCAATAATGGCACCTTTTCCGTAGCTCTGTACTGGCAGTCTCAGTGCCTCTGCTGCTTTCTTGCTTAAATAATCACCTAAATACTCTCCTATCTCTGAAAGCTCACTTAAATCCTCTGTGTAGCCTCCTGCAAAAGGATTTTCAATAACGGCTGCTACTGTGCAGCGTTTAATCGGAATCTCCATAGGAGTAAATCCCTCTCTGTGAATCACTTCAATATTTGTCACAACTTTTCGAATTACCGGTACTTTCATCTCTATAAAACCTCTCTTTCATTTTTCCATTTTTAATAATCCTCCCGGATCATAGTGCACCGTATTTCCTTGAACAGTGGCAATACATGCCAATAGTTTTCCCTTGTGATACTGTTTCTCCCCCTCTTCTAAAACCTGGGCAAGAGCTCGTTTTATTTCCTCTTCACCAAGTACATCTAAATGAGTTACCACTCGTTGGTCTGCAATGTCGCTTCCCGGCTCTACATTCCCTGCCAATTCTGTATGAACTCTGGGAGAAGAGATGTAAGAGCAATCTGCCAAAAATGTAGCAAGTGCATCTGCATCTCTGCAATACTTCGAGAATGCGGTTACTCCACTTGCAATCCCAGTTGTTAAGCTTCGTCCTCCCAGTCCACTGGTTGCAATTCCACCAATCCCTTCTTCTGCCTCAAGATTCAACACTTGATTAACACCAGCACAGCTGACATCATAAACCACTCCCAACGAAAGGCGTTCTCCTTTACTTAACCTTACCGCTATATCTCCTCCATTATTCACCACTACCTTCTCTGCTCCATTTTTCTGTAGAAAATCAGCTACCCTGTCCGACATTGCTCCCGCAACAGCCGCCATTGGTGTAAGGTTTTGACTTCTCGTATTTACAACTGCCTGAGCCATTTCCAATGGGATTCCGGACAGATTTTCAAGGTCAAGCTCTGAGGGATAACAACGAAGAAGTTCATGATAACGATGAATTTCTTCTAAACCTCCCTTAATAACCGAAAAGGCTGAGCTACACAATTTCGTATCAAGCTTTCCTCCCCGATAAGCAGAAACAACCATGGACACCGGTCCATAATCAAAAAACACCTGTCCGGAAGGCAAAATCCAGAACCCTTCTTTTTCTCCTTTATCTTTCCTCACCTGCCCACTCCTTTTCTACTTCTTCCCGGAGCTGCTTTGCAGGACGTATTACATTCATGTGTCCACCTATTTTCTCATAATCCTCTCTTGTCATCGTATACTCAATCGGGGCTACTGTAGCCGGTGTAGGAACCCATGTAAAACCATGGTCAACTACTTTTCCAGCATCCACCATAAAATTAATTCCTCCTCCCGGAAGCACATAAGCTGGCGCCCCACCTACTGTAACCACTGCTTTTCCTGCATGTACTGCTCTGGTGATTCCAAGGGGCTTTGTACAGACTCCACCTCTTGCACTTCCTCCAGTTCCACCTACATACAGAACGGAAGTCTGAGATACTTCACAGTTGTTCATTATCTCGTCTGCCAGAGCCATCGCCTTCTTTGTCATTGAAATCTCTCTCACCTCTCCATGGGCTTGTACTTCAAATAAAGCTCGTATTTCACCTGTTGTATTAATCACCAATATCTGCATTCCAACCCGGGCAACAGACATATCAATTCCACCGATAGCATCTCTGGGTGTTTGAATATCAGTTCCTCCTATTCCGTCTCCATGCTCTCCAAAATAGCGGCCTTTTGAAGATTTTGCAGCATTGGGGATTACACCGCTCCATTCCATTCCCACCTCTGCTCCTGCCAGATGTTCTGTGAAAAGGCCTACAACGTGATGATCTATGACAATCACCTCATCTACCGCTTCCTTCATCTTCTGTGCAAACAGTCCAACCGTTGCACTGCCGCAGCCAATACGCATCCTGGATTCTTCTTTTCCATCAATGACAGGAGGCCTTCCCTGCTGTACTTTTATTTTGGTTTTTCGATTTATAGTAAGCTCCACAGCTTCGCCATTTGCAAGATTTACAATCGTCCTGGCTACTACGAATCCATCTGCACCTGTCAGCTTATTCGCTCCTCCTATTGCAATCATTTTCGAGCCGTATTCTTCTGTGTTAATCATCCCCACCTGCTTGCCTTCACAGTAAACCGGATCACCCTCTTCTCCAATATACGTATTGGTATCCAGCTTTACCGTAACACCTGAATAGCTCAGAGGCGCTTCTGTCACTACCGTCACAACCTCCACACCATCACGTACTTCTGCAACGATATGAGGTGCTGGCCGAATACATGGATAATTCGTGCCTGCACCAACTCCTGTAACAACCGGTCCATTCAGTCGATAGTCCGGATATTCCCCTACCCCACTTTTTAGCACCAGTTTACGATTGCGCACCAGTCTGCCCCCTTGATTGGTATATCTTTTACAGGCTCCTGTGTATCCCTCCGGCACACGACACTGTACCGGACAAGAGGAACAAATCACACTTGTATCTGAAATGTCCTGGGTTCGGATAATCCCATTAAATTTACAGACCCGGACACAAATCCCACACTCTGCACACTGTTCTTTCTTCCACACAACCTTGCGGTCAATGATCCGAATTGCATCCAGAGGGCAGTTTTTCTCACAAGCTTTACATCCCTTACATGCATCTTGATTAATGATTATCATAATTTACTTGCCTCCTTTTGCACTTCTAATCTATGAGCTTCGCCGAACGCTTACAGGGAGGTGTGTTACGGCTCTTTGTGACTTGAACTTCACCGTCTATCATAATCAGACTGATTCCCGGTATATCTCCACATTCAAAAGCCTCTGCTGCCGTGTCTGCCACTGACCCCATAGGAGCATCCATGCATACGAAATCAGCTTCTCGTCCCACTGCAATAATTCCCGTGTTTAAACCGTATACCCTTGCTGTATTTCCAGTTGCCATACAAAGGGCAATTGAACCCGGAATTCCTGAGACAGCAGATATCTGACAGATATTTCGGAGAATTCCCAGAGAAACCACTCCAGAACCAGAGGGTGCATCATTGCCAAAAATAATACGTCCCAGTTCTCCCTTCATACTGGCGCGGCGCGCCACATAATCCGCCACTCTTGCGTTGCCGCATTGTACAATTTCCATGGCAAATTCTGTTTCATCCATAAGTTTGTCAATCTCCTTTAAGGAAACGGCTGTCGGTCCTCCATTTATGTGAGAAATAATATCTGGCTTTGTAGCCATAACCTGTTCTGCCGTTACTGTAGAGCTGCCTGGAATCGAAGTCCCTCCTGTATGCATCTGAACCTTAAACCCATACTTATGTGCCCACTCTACCATTGGTCCTGCGTCCGTTGGATTCTTCACACTGCCCAGTCCAACCTCCCCGACAATCCAAACCCCTTGTTCTCTCAATTCCTTGAAATCATTTTCCACCAACCCTTTTTCAAGAATCAGTGCACCTCCATGTACTTTCATACCTCCAGGGCGAAGGTTTTCAAAGGATTTATGTGCCAGCACTGCCAAAGCCTTCGTCCCCACTGCGTCTCTGGGTCTGCCTGGTGTATGGCACTCTCCTGCCGAAATAACCGTAGTGACCCCTCCATGAAGCTCTCCTGTTAGAAAATTATCTGCAAACTGTCTTGGAGTATGTTCCCCAATTACGGTATGAACATGAGAATCAAATAATCCTGGCGTTACGGTAGCTCCAGCGGCATCTATTATTTTGTCTGCCTGAAACTGCCCCATATCACCCTTATCTCCAATGGCTGCGATTTTTCCCTCTGATACCACAATTTGATTGCCTTCCAGTACGGGATTCTTAATATCCCCACTTAAAATCATCCCTATATTTTGAATCACTGTAATACTCATATATAAAAGCTCCTTCCTTTTTCATGTACATTTATACCAGTTTGTAATCTCCCATAGAAATCCATCCTTTTTTTCTCATAAGCTCTGAAACCACCAGAGAAATCACCCCTGGTAAAATAACACAGATGAGAGCTAAACCAATCCAGTCCAATGCTCCTGGATGAACCCCACTCATTCCTGCTGCAAGAGCAATATCACTTGGGGAAAGCCATCCCGTAATCACCCCAATTGGCCCAACCAGTCCACACGTACCCATTCCTGAAGAAATTGGTGTTCCATTCATCTGAAGCTGAAAAATACAGGTAGCTATTGGGCCCGTTATAAAAGATGCAATCACAGCCGGAAGCCAGAGAACAGGCTTTTTCAACAAGTTGGGAACCAACAGCATGGATGTTCCTATTCCAATAGAGACCAGCCCATTCATCTTATTTTCCCGATAGGAACATACTGCAAACCCTACCATTTGCGCGCAGCACCCTGCCACTGCAGCACCTCCTGCCAGACCAACCAGTCCCAGTGCCGCACAAACAGCAGCGGAGCTGATAGGAAGCGTAAGTATGATACCAACAATTACCGAAACTAAGATTCCCATGACAAAGGGCTGTTGATCCGTTGCCCACATAATAATTCCTCCCAGAGAGCTGGCAGCTCTGCCGATTGGTGGTGCAAGAAATTTTGCAACTAACACACCAATCAGGATGGTGACAGAAGGTGTGACAATAAGGTCAACAGGGGTACGTTTGGAGACTAGTTTCCCAAAAAAGACTGCAATCAAAGCTATAAAATAAACTGCCAGGGGTCCTCCTGCACCACCCAGTGAATTGGCCGCAAACCCCACTGTTGCCAAAGAGTAAAGCACGAAAGGTGATGCCCCCACAGAATACCCTATCGCAATGGCCATTGCCGCTCCCTGAATCTCTCTTGTATACCCGGCCACCTCTGCCAAAAATTCTCCTGCTGTACCTGGAATAAACATTCCGATTGTACTGATGATGGTTCCGATGAGCAGCGAAGCAAACAGGCCATGGGCCATTCCTCCTAATGCCTGTATTCCGATGCGATTCCAAGAAAACTCAATATTCTGTTCTTGCATATACTTTTTAAATCCCGTTAATTCCTGACTATTCTTTTGATTTGACATTGTTTTTCCTCCACTTATTTCCTTTTGTTTTGAACTCGCTATTGTTTTTCGATTTAAAACATGGTATAGTAGCCTCTAAATAACTCCTTCTTTTCTCTTTGTTTCTTTTAATGCGCATCTTGTATAATCGGAATCGCTTTTATGGTTAATAATATATCATTCGTACTATTTATTTACAAATATATTTATCATTATGCGAACAGTGTTTTGTATATGTTTTACATATAAGGTGGTGACTATGACTCTTAAACAATTGGAATATTTTTTAGAAATTGCCCGTATGAGTAGCATTTCAAAGGCTGCACAAAACCTAAATATCTCTCAGCCCCCTCTTAGCATGCAGCTGAAATCTCTTGAAGACGAGCTTGAAACATATCTTTTTATCAGGGATAACCGAAATCTGCAAATCACACCAGAAGGTGAATTACTTCAAGAGCGTCTCAACGCTATTTTTGCCCTGTTGAAAGAAACCAAACAAGAAATCAAGGCACTCTCGGTAAACCGTGAGATGATTTTGCGCATCGGCACTATTGGCTCCGTTAATAATCGTTTGCTTCCAACCATTATTTCCCGCTTCCGCCGGGAGTATCAATACGTGAATTTCCTCGTAATGGAAGGTACTACCGACTCCGTATTTGCCAATCTTTTAGCGGATAAAATAGATTTGGGCTTTGTCCGGGAACCCTTCAACAGCTCCGGCTTTCACTCCATATATATTCAAGACCCTGCTCTTCTGCCTGATGAAAAGGATTACTTTGTCACAATTGCCCATTCCCATTTCTATGATGACTATTTCAATGGCTCAAACGAAAAAAACCTTCCCCTTGAGGCTCTGCGGAATAAGCCCCTTGTCATCCATAAGCGGTACCGTGAATTGCTCCTCAATGCATGTCGTAAAAAAGGATTTAGCCCGCATATTGTCTGTGAAAATGGAGAAATACAGTCTTCTCTCAGCTGGGCTCAGGCGGGTATTGGCATTGCGATTGCCCCCTACACCTCTGCCGTTATGAATACAGATCCTACTTTGATTAAAAAGCGCTTAGATTCCATATTCCTAAGTCCCAGAGTTTGTCTGATCTGGAAGCAATCCACCAAACTCTCACCAGAAACTCTCGCTTTATTAGCGATGATTTAATAAACTTTTAGAAGGAGAATTCAATAAAATGTCCTATGTCAATCAAATTTTAAATGAAGTAAAATCCAAGGATTCACATGAACCAGAGTTTATCCAGACTGTAACAGAAGTCCTGTCTTCACTGGAAAAAGTGATCGACTGTCATCCCCAATATCAGGAGGCTCAGCTACTGGAACGTCTTCTGGAGCCGGAACGCATCGTTTCCTTCCGGGTACCATGGATGACTGATGAGGGAAAATATGCGGTCAACCGAGGCTTTCGCGTTCAGTTTAACAGTGCAATAGGTCCTTACAAGGGAGGCTTACGTTTTCATCCCAGTGTCAATCAAAGTGTGATGAAATTTCTCGCTTTTGAACAGATTTTCAAAAATTCCCTTACAGGTCTCCCCATCGGAGGTGGTAAAGGCGGCAGTGACTTTAACCCGAAAGGAAAGAGTGACAATGAGATTATGCGCTTCTGTCAAAGCTTTATGACCGAGCTCTATCGTCATATCGGTCCAAACTTGGACATTCCCGCTGGAGATATTGGTGTCGGCAGCCGTGAAATCGGTTATCTCTATGGTCAATATAAACGTATCACTGGGGATTTCTGCGGTGTTCTCACAGGAAAAGGTCTGACCTACGGCGGTTCCCTTATTCGCACACAAGCTACCGGTTATGGCATTATCTATCTGGCAAATGAGGTTCTTAAGGCCAGGGGAAGAAGTCTGAAAAAGAAGAAGCTCACTATTTCCGGCTCTGGAAATGTAGCAATTTATGCGGCCGAAAAAGCAATTGAACTTGGAGCCAGCGTAATTGCCATGTGTGATTCCAACGGCTTTATTTACGACAAAGAGGGGCTTGATATCTCGATTATCAAAGAAATAAAAGAAGTGGGTTATGGACGCATACGTGAATATGTGGAATCTAAGCCCAAGGCAGAGTATACAGAAGGTTTCAAGGGTATCTGGAATATCCCCTGTGATATTGCTCTTCCTTGTGCAACTCAAAATGAAATCGACTTGGAATCTGCAAAAATGCTTCTTAAAAACAAATGCTGGATGGTATGCGAGGGCTCCAATATGCCCTCCACCTTAGATGCTATGTCAGCTTTTGCAGATGCTGGAATTTTATTTATTCCCAGTAAAGCAGCAAACGCCGGCGGGGTGGCAGTGTCGGCTTTGGAAATGAGTCAAAACAGCCAACGCCTGTCTTGGCCGTCTGAAGAAGTAGATTGCCGGTTGAAAAATATTATGGCTGAGATTTATCAGAATATGGCTGTTGCCGCTATAAAATATGGGAAATCTTCCCAAGATTTTATTACTGGTGCCAATGTTACTGCATTCTTAAAAGTTGCAGATGCAATGATGGAACAAGGACTGGTATAGAAAAAAACTATCATACCAACACTTCTTACAAGTTGGTATGATAGTTCTGTATAATAGACTGAAAGAAATCCACCCCTTTTGTCAGGGTTCTGGCGTGGATATTTTCATCAATTCCATGTATGCTTCCATACTGTTGAGCATTTATATATAATGGTGCAAATCGAATACAGTTATCACAGATTTCTTGATAAAACTTTGCATCTGTCCCTCCCGTCATGGGATATGGTACAACTCCAACACCTGGAAACAAATCATTAATTGTTCGTTCAACTGTCTTAAATTCATCACTACGATAATCGACGATCGGATCTGGATTATCTTTGTAAATCACCTTTGTCTCAATATCATATTTCTTTGCGAGTTCTGTTATAATGGCAATGCTTTCTTCCGTTGGTTGATGATGACTAAAGCGCAGATTCGCCCACACCTTTGCCTCCTGAGGTAATACATTCGCTCCATCAGAACCCTTTGCCATAGTAAAAGCAATCGTTGTCTGAAGCATTGCTGCTCCTGCCGGACTAATGGATGGCATGACTTTTTTTAGAATAGGTGCAAAACACCATAAGTTTGCAAAAACCAATTTCATAGGAAACACCATATTCGGTGTCAAACGTCGAAACATTTCCGTTACACTATCATAAAACTCGACTTTGAAAGGACTCTTCTCTTCAACTTCTGCCATAAATTTAGCGATTCTTACAAGAGGAGTGTTTTTTCCTGGGGCACTGGCATGGCCACCGGTTCCTCTGGCCGTAAATTCCAGATCTCCATATCCTTTCTCCAGGACACCAACCATCGCATAGGTACCATTTACGCCACCAATAGGGTTCTCTAGAATCATTCCCCCTTCGTCTAACAATAATTTCGGTCGTACTCCCTGAGCCTTTAAATACGCCACCGTCTTCGGTGCGCCCTCTCCCCGGATTTCTTCTGTATTACTGCTGGCAACATAAATATCCTGCTCTGGGATATACCCTTGTTCAATTAATTCTTCCACTGATTGCAGAATACAAAACAGATTTCCTTTCGTATCAACTGTCCCTCTTCCCCAAACAACTCCATCCTCTACATCTCCTGAAAAAGGAGGATGCGTCCACTCTCCCGGAGCCTCTACTACATCCTGATGACTCATTAATAGAATCGGAGCTTCTGATGCTTTTCCCTGCCATCTCAATAACAGGCTCCCCTCAATATCTGTTTTGATACAAGTTGTAAAAACTCGTGGAAATAATTGCTCCAATACCTCTTGAAACTTATAAAACTTATCCACTTTCATATTGTCACGACTGGACACGGTTTCACACTGAATCATCTGTGAAAGCTTTTGCCCATACCCTTCGCTGCGCTCAGATTCCTGGTACTCAATTACGACTGTTTTTGCTGCTGTAGGCTTTTGCATTGCCGTCCGCAATAAAACAGTTGCAATCAATACCCCTATCACTAATAATACAACCAATAAAACTGTCATTTGCTTTCCTCCTAAATTTTATCTTTTCGCCAAAGTATATACCCAATTCCAATGGCCAAAGCTCCTGCCGGGATAATCAGCAAACTGGTCTGGGATATCATAGCCGGTACACAAACACATAGGAGAATCATTGCTGCCAGTGGCACCACTGTTATTTTAATCTGCTTAGCAAAATACTTTAATCCCAGCGCACCAAACAACGCCGGTACAACGTTATCAAAAGCTGGCAATAGAACTGGATTTTCTAATACTGGCTGTAATGGTGTAATCAGCAAGACTCCAACTGCCACCACAAGTGTTGTTACAATTGCCGATGTGGCAACACTGATTGTAGAAATAATTTCACTCTCCGGTGTTCCATCCACCACTCCAGTAATATCCTTTGCATTCATCACACAGGGAATCTTCATATTCGTCACATTTCCAGTAAGAAATGTCAAATAGCTTCCACCTACACCAAGCATTGGGGTATAAATCAAAAATTCAACAATTGCTACTGGATAGTATATAATTGCAACCTTTCCAAAGCCTGCTAAAAAACCACCTGTATCTGGCATAGAGTCATAGACGATTCCGACTAAAAAGGGGATACACACCAGTAAAATAATGGAAATTGTAAGTGTTGCCTTTCCTAAAATATGCATACTGCGATTAAATTTTTCGAAAATCAAAGATTTTTCTTTTTGTTCCATCTCTCTAGCCTCCAATCATTTTATGCAAGAATACAGCAGCAGTCATGGCAATCAGCATGCTGCCTGCAACACTAAAGTTATCCAGCATTTTAAGATTCTTTTTATTCGTAAAATACTCAAAAGCTGCCATAACAACAGCTGCGACCGCTGCTGTTAATAAAGGTAAGTAGTTCTGATTTCTTACTACATCTCCAACGTAAGCACCTATATAAGCGGAACACAGACCAATGAACATAGCCGTGGTTGCATGAACCCCAAAACCTGGCTTCTTCCCTTCTTCCTTTTCCGTATTCTTCTTTGGTTTTTGAAATCTTTTTAGATAGCGTCCAAGGAAAAATATACAGCAAATAAGACTTCCCAATATTCCAAAGGTCATGACTAACCCGATTGTTGTAAAAGCTTGTCCATTCATTTCTCCCACTCGCAATCCTGATAATCCAATACTTTCTGCTGCAATGGAGGCAACATTCAGTTCATATTGCAGGGCTCCAATAACGGAAAGCCGTAACCATGAAAATGGAATTCCTAAGGTTCCACTCAAAGCAATCACACCCAACAATATACTGATGCTTGGCAATACTGTAAAGGTTGCACTGGATAAAATGGCACGATTCAATATTTTTTTATCCATTCCTATTTTCATTCCTGTCCGATAACTTCTGACCAAAAACACAAGACTCATAATCACAATAAAAAGTAAGGCCATTCCAACCACTAGATAAAGTAGTCCTGAATTCGCAATTTGTCGATAGGATTCAACAGATTTTTCTCCCATAATAATTCTCCCTTCATAAATAACTATAAGTAAATTGTATCGATAGTTGCAAGAAACGTCAACAACTACCATCACACTTTCAAACGCTTCATTCCTTGTTACAAAAAAATCTTATTGAGAAATCTTCCCATTTATATCTTAGGTCTTTTATTGACCAATAATTAATTTTTATGCTATCATGTTAACACTGTTAACTCAAGGAGGTGCATAAGACAATGGAAAATAATGGACATCAAACTTATCAGCGTATTATGGACGTAGCGCGAGAGGAATTTCTGACCAAGGGATATGAAAAGGCATCTTTGCGCACCATTGCTGGAAAAATAGGAATATCTGCCACTGCTATCTATCGTCATTTCACGGATAAAGAAGCTTTGTTTTCTGCTCTGGTAGAGCCGGATTTAAACGAAATGTTCCGCACTCATGCAAAACATGATGATGAGTTATTTAACTATATCCGCCAGAAGCAAAATGTGAAAATCTGGCATCTTTCAGAACTGGAATTTATTGAATCACTTAATTACGTCTATGATCATTATTCATCATTTAAGTTGCTCCTATGCTGTGCTGAGGGAACTAAGTTACATAATTTCCAACATGAATTGGTAGCAGATCAAGTTGAGGCACTGCTTGAGATGCATAAGATTGCAAAAGAAAGTGGTATTGCGGTAAAACCAATTACTTCATCAGAATTACATCTGATTATGAGTGGATTCTTCTCTTCCATTTTCGAAATGGTCATTCATGACTACAGCAGGGAGGATGCTCTAAAATGTGGACATACACTGATTCGATTCTTTAACACTGGTATCAGTGATGTACTGGGAATATAAAAACGTAAACAAGGAGAAAGGAATGAAGGAAAAGGAATTACAAAAACAATTTATTTTAAAAGGTAACCTCTGGAAGGTAATGTTTCAATTATCATGGCCAGCCGTTGTCGCCATGGTACTCTATGGTTTCAACACTGTATTGGATGGTATTTTCGTGGGGCGCTTTGTCGGCGAAACAGCTCTTGCAGGAGTATCCTTAGCCTATCCAATCACACAACTCAGTACGGCTTTCGGTTCTCTCATTGCCATGATGGGTGGTAGTGGAGAAAGCTTGACCCTGGGAGTTAACTATTTTCGAATTACTATTTTCGGTTCCATATTCTGGATTTATGGTTTGGCTGGGAATATGATTATCCGTGCAGAAGGCAGAATGAAAACTGCGGCTTGGATGATGGGTGCCGGACTCTTGGTAAATGCAGTCAGTAACTATATTTTTATCGTGATTTTACACATGGGTGTGGAAGGCGCTGCTTGGGGTACTAACGTTGGGATGCTTGCATACTCCGTTCTTGGTTGGGTCTATTTCGCCCGTGGAAAATCATCCTTTGACTGCAAAGTTGCATCATTAAAATATACAAAAGAAACCGCAACAGATATTCTGCGGCTGGGCATGTCTTCTTTAATGATGTCTATTATGAGTCTGGTGCAGGCAGTTGTTGTCTTTAATGCCTTGGCAAAATATGGTACCACCAGTGACGTTGCATTTTACGGCATTGTTTACCGTATCTTCCAATTTATGCTGACACCTATCTTTGGCTTAATGCGTGCCCTGCAGCCCGCGATTGGAATTAATTACGGAGCAAAGAGGTATGACCGGGTTATCAGTGCCTATAAGATTTTTGGTGTTGCAGCGATGTTACTAACAATTCCTTTCTGGCTCTTCTCTCTTATTTCACCGGGAACAGTCTTAGGTCTTATGCTGCCAGGCCAGGCATTCACCATAACTCAGTTTGGATTTTTACGAATCCAAATGGCGATTTTACCGGTAATGTCCTTTATCTTTATGGCAATGACCTTATTTCCAGCCATCGATAAGGGAATGCCGGCGATGGTTATCGGTATGGCCAGACAGTTCGTTTTCTATGTTCCGGTAATGCTGATTCTTCCACGTTTTGTTGGTGTTGCAGGCATCTATATTGGCTCCTTTGCAATCGACTCCGTAATTGTCCTTTGGACTCTCTGGATGGTGAAGCGAAAATTTAATTTACTTCGGGGACGCCGGATGGAAATGAAAGTTTGCCCCACTGGCGAAGCATAAGAAATAAAAACAGTCCTCTATAAATGAACACGCTAACAAGCGAATGCTTCTTTATAGAGGACTTTTTCTATTCACGCTAATATAACCAGCACCAAAATCTTCTTTATTGTATTTCTCTCTTCTCCAATAAAATATTCCCTCTTGGATTTCCCCAGTTCCCAAGATCTTCATCTTTCAGAACTTCTACCACTTCATCCAACAACAAATACAAATACCTACCAGAAAGCTCTGCCTCATGCAGATACTCTGTTTCCGTGGTAAATTCTGCATCATCCAGGTGATATCGTATATCTACGAATTCATCCCCCTCCATGTCACTGCTAATTCCCATCTTATGTTCTTCTCCCATGTATCGGATTATGAGATTTAGCGTAGGAGCATCAATCCGTATGTACTCCCGCATTAGATCCAATATATCTGCAAATTTGCATTTTAATGGCGGGTAATCTTTTTTCTTGAATATATTAAATAATCCCATCTCTTTTCTCCCTTTCTTTAATGTATAGCCAATGACTGCAGTGCCTCTGATGCTTCCCAGAAATAATTGTCTTTTCCAACGGTTTTTGTGATTTCTCCCCGGTCAAAAAAGAGACGTACTTTATCCTGCACACCACAGAAGAATACCTTTCCACCTGCCGCTTGTTTCTCTTCGCAAAAGCTCAAGATTTCCTGGACTCCGGAAGTATCAACATCTGACACCCCTCGCATGGACAGGATTAAGTTTTTACTGCTTGCAGCCTTCAGCTTACTGGTAAAGGCTTCAGCTGTTCCAAAGAATATTGGACCGGTCAGATAAACCACCTGTACATCCTCTGGAATTTCACCTCTGTCAAGCTCTGTACGTTCTGGATCAAACTCACTGACCGTCACCTCCAGATTTGCAGTACGAACAATAAAAAGGAACATCGCTAAAAAGCATCCGACTGCAATTGCAATTGTCAAATCAAACAGAACAGTACACAGTAAGGTAACACTGAATTTTACCATTGCTGCTTTAAATTTATGGCTGAAAATATAACGAATACTTTCCCACTCATTCATTCTCCAAGCCGTCATAATCAGTACGCCAGCAAGGGCAGCCATTGGAATCTGTGACATAAATGGACTCAATAAAAACATGGATAATAACAAGACCAGTCCTTGAATCCAGCCTGTCATCCGTGTTACAGCTCCCGACTTTAAAGCCACACTGGTTCGGGCAATTGCTGCCGTTGCCGGTACTCCGCCAAAGAAGGGTAAAATTAAATTTCCAACGCCTTGTGCAATCAATTCCCGATCATTACGCAGCTTTTCACCGCTCATCTTTCCTGCCACTGCTCCACAAAGCAAACTCTCAATCATTCCTAACGCTGCAATCGATATCGCTGGCATCAAGACTACATCCCAGGGAATATCCAGTAAATCTTTTGGTATCAAACGTTCCTTATGAACCAATGTCTGAGGAATTTCACCTACTGTATGAACAGGAAACTGAAAGATTAGCTGGACAATAATTGTAACAATAATCGCTACTAAAGATGCCGGCACCTTCCTGCCCCACTTTTTTGGCCAAAAAGCCATCAGTAATAAAGTGAAAACTCCAATGGCAACTGCGTAAAAGTTTGGCATGATACCATCACGGAAGATATTGATTACTTTCATATAGGTTTCCTCCCCGTGGGAAGTTACTCCTAAAAAGTTTTCAACTTGCCCCAAAGCAATAATCACAGCAATTCCAGAGGTAAATCCTGTAATAATAGGTTTCGGCAAAAATGCAATGATCCTGCCGGCTCGAAACAACCCTGCAATTATTAAAATCACTCCTGAAAGTGCTCCTGCTACAAGAACTGTTTTAATTCCATACTTAGACGCCAATGGAATTAGTATAGCCGCCATTGCTCCTGTTGGACCTGAAATTTGATAAGAGGCTCCTGAAAGACTTCCAATAATAAATGCAGCGATAATTGCCGTAATCAAACCGGCCGCTGCATCCATTCCACTGGCAACTCCAAAAGCCAGTGCTAAAGGAAGCGCTACTGCCGCCACTGTAATGCCAGCTAACACATCCTTTGTAAATTTACCACTATTGTATCCCTTAAACTCTCCTTTTAAATCCTTTACATATTCTTTAAACATCTACTCTTTCATTCCTTCCTATTCCTCTAAGCGTAATACAAGGCTATTACTTATTTAATTCTTTAATTTGTTCTACAATTGCTCCCAGTTCCTTTGGATTTATTTTTTCCTTTTTATGAGACTTAATTTCTTTCTTAAGATTCAACGTATATACGACTGGCTTTTCTGTACTAGCCCTTATCTCCGCTTTCGTCAAAAAGACTACAAGTGGTATGAAATAATTCGTTGGTAAGTTGAGGCTCTTTTTCAGTGCTTTCACATGATTATAGTTTTGAGTGATTGGTTTCCCCTTCCCACTTCCGGTCATCAGACCTTTATAATTCTTCATTTCAATTACGAAAATGCCATAAATTGAAACTACTATATAATCGATTTGTGTTGTCTCTTTACCCGATTTTAGTTCTACATTGCTTATTACCTTGTAATTATCACTTGGTAATTTCGTTAAGGTTTTCAAAATTATTCTTTCACAAATCCTTCCTTTTAGTACAGGTCTTAATAACTGTATTACAATACTTATTACCATTAATACAATCAAACAAACGATCCAAATTTTTAACATACGGCCTCCCTGAAATTAATTCATCATAAAATATCTTCATTATCATCCGACTCGTATACCGTTAAAGCGACTGGTTTTACACCAATCGCTTTTGTACAATTCTACTATCTGGTTTTTTTATGACTTAATCTGATACTTGCAGTGAACAGAAACATTGAACACAAAATCATCACAAGTGGAAAAAATGGTGATGCCGAATCTCCTGTGTTTGCAGAAGTATTATTTTTATCCCCTGGCTTTGTTTTCCTTTGCACGATTTCAAAGTCCAGAGTAACACTGCCACTAAAATTACTATCCTTTGTAGCACTAATAATAATCGAAGCCTTTCCAACCTTAATATTGTTTTGATATTGTATCCGAATATCTTGGCTGCTCAGCAATGTTTCTTCAATAATCACTTCTGGTTTGATTCCCTTACCGGAATATATTTGATTCTTGATTGGTAAAAACATATCAACCGTCAACGGCTTTTTCGTAATGGTGACCGTCTCATGGCCTGAAACATCCTCATAATTATCTCGCTTGCATAAGTAATAGACTGTGTATACACCAGCATTACGAAACATTGGCGGTTTGACACTTGGTTGCGCCACTGTAAGCAAATCATTTTTTTCTAAACTATATGAAATGATTGCTCCTTCTGCTTCGACTTTAATGGAATGATCTTTTCCATCGTAAACGCCTTCATAAGGTGTCACTTGAACCTTTTGCTTTACTGGTAATATCTGAAATTCTTTTTCCACACTTCCTGAATAATTTCCCGCCGGGGCAGCTTCAATTATTGTCTTCGCAGTGCCCACTGAAGTGTTGTCTTTATATCTAATTGTATAATCGGAAGTTGCAATAATTGACGGGTCTCCATCACCAAGCTCTGGTACCGGTTCTTGTGGGGAACCGGTATATATGACATCTGCAATGTTTTGAACCATATCTCCCTTTAAAGGTTTGGGCTCAATATTAGCATAATCTATCACTCCATCCGGCGTCTGATAATTGTCACTTGCCGTCCCGGATTTTTCAAAGGAAACCATAACATCCTTATTTTTACCAGCATCTTTATCCTCAAATGTAGCAGTAGCCTTTATCTCAATGTCATCCCCATCCTGATCCAGCACACCTTCTATTTTAAATTCATCACTTAACTGACCAAGGTTGTCCCCATTATACTCCTTGTTCTTAACCAATTGTCCCTCATTTGAATACGTAAGTAACTTTGGTACAACATTAACTGTGATTTCCCAAGAAATACTCGTATAGTTATCGCTATCCTCCGGAATAAACCATCTGGTAACTTTCTGTTCCCCTACATCTCCCACGAGCTGACCTTCATCACCTTTGAATTTAAACGTGCCTTCAATGTCTGCACTTTCACCCTCGATTTCCAACTCCTCAAGCAGATCGCCATAAGTAGCTTGCACTGTATCGATTTTAGCTACATTCGGATTGATTTTAGCTTTCAACTGCAGATTATCTGAAGTGCAGCTACTATTGTTTTCGTTACCTGGATACGCAACATAAACTTGATAAATTACTCCATCTGAAGGGTATTCCCACTCTGAAAAAATCACTTTACCCTCACCATCGGTTGGCCGCGTTTCGGAATAGACGATTCTCCCTTCTTCATCACGAACATAAAACGTAAGCGGCTGGCCTTCTAAATCATCACTTTCTGTTAAAGTAGCACTCACCTGATACTTATTATTCCCTTTCTCTTCAATATTCGTCTCCAATTTTGGTTCTGTCTGTGCAGTACCTTCTAAATATGTCGGATAAAGCGTCACATTTTCCTTTACCGTTATGGTGAGTGGATTATCACTGCTGTATTCCGTACCATCCTCGTTCAGCCACTTATCAAAATAGTAACCCTCCTCCGGCAAAGCAATCATCGTAACCTCTGCACCTGCGGAATATGTGTTCCCAAATACAGTCGCACCATGGACTAGTCCGTGGGCCATTTCCGGCTTATAAATTAACTTGACCATATAAAGGTTGGATTCAATGTGCCCGGTTCCACCAATCACATTTCCTCGCGGCTCCCCGATTTGATCCGTTGTCACCAGTTGCGTTGGTGCTGGCTCTAATGTGCTCCACCCATTATTGTAATAATTGTACCATTTATTATCATCTTTATTCTGATAGGCAAAAATTGGAGTTTCAGATTTAGGATCAAATGCCGTAGCCACTCCACCATTCAGAAAATCAGGAATAGGTGTACATAATGGAGCAATTGAAGTGAATTTACCGGAAGGCGTATATATCATTGGTTGATACACCATCCCTGTTTCGATCTCACTACCATCAGCAGCCAGTACTTTTGTTAAGATTCCATTCGTGAAAATATTATTGTCAGAACCATCTGAGTTCCCTGCGTAAAGATAATTTTTATATCCCGTCAATGCCTCACCATGGGTCAAAGAACTGACCATCCGATAATTACTTAATGAATTGTATGTTGATATATCCCCTATACTTGAGTCATAGTCACTTAAAGAAAACTTATCGCCGTCCAAGCGATAGTTATAAGTAAACATGCAGTTGACAACAACAGATTTCGACCCTCTGAGAGCTCCTCCACCATACTCAGTACTATAGGATATATTACCGGAAAACGTACTATTCATTATATAGGCCATTCCACCATAATCATTAATCGCCCCACCTAATTCCGTACTTTTATTATTCGCAAAGGTGCAGTTATTAATATAGAGCTGTCCTTGATTTTCACCGGCACCACCACCACCGTTATCACTTAAGCTTCGATTCTCACTGAAGCAAGAGTTTTCAATGACCATTGTCCCGCTATTCAAAAATCCGCCCCCATGTCTTGCAGCATTACGGCTCACCATAGAGTCCTTAATATAAATTGTCCCAGAATTCAAAATACCTCCACCAGGAGTCTCAGCATCACCACCTGAATTTGTTATCGTAACCCTATCTAATATCACGGTAACGTTAGCCCCGATGTAAATAGCGCCGCCTTCTTTTTTGCCTCCTGAAATAATTAATCTGTTCACCTGAATTTCCGTTGCTTCTGTTACCGCATTGAAAACCCGGTAATTGCTGACTGAACTGTTTAGGATTCCCGATTCATGCATACCTGGCTGAGAAACACAAATCATATGACCATTTCCATTAATTGTCAGAGACTTGTCCAAATCAATTTGATTCTTTACCACAATATCTTCTTTGATATTAATTACATCTCCATTTTCTCCATTTGAAATCGCATTTCTTAACTCATCCTCCGTTCCTACAACAATTTCTTTCGCGTATACATTTTCTTCTTCCACTGGCAAAAAAGCTACTCCTAAAATAGCAATTGCTAATGCACATAGAACTTGCCACCCTCGTTTTTTCCTTCTCTTCATCTATCGTTCCCTCTCCAAGTGCTGTTTACGTGTTTTGTGTAGCAATTATACCATATGTGATTATTAATCACAATTCGCCAAAGTCGTTTCGCGAACATCGAATCGGATGTTTGTGACATTCTTCCCTTAACTCTAAAATGATTCTAAACGAATTCATAAGTTGGATATTCTTTGTCAAAGTGATATCCCAATTTTTCTGCCACTGCAAGTGAACCTGTGTTGTGAGCATTCCGGTTTGGACACCCAATATACCAGCATACAATTTGAAGACTTTCTAGTTGAACAGAAGATGCTACATTCTTTTAGTCGTAAAGGAAACCCATATGATAATGCTTGTATTGAATCCTTTCATGCTGCCTAAAAAAAAGATGTCTACACAAAAATCTATTATGATTTTGAAGAGGCCAAATATACTCTCTTTGAATATCTAGAATCCTGGTATAACGGAAAAAGGATGCTTTACTGGTATAGCTCTCTTCTTGTTCGGTGAAGCCAATCCCATAGAGCTGACACAGATATTCCAGTTTATCCCGGAGCTTTCCAAAAGGAATGTTTACAAAGTTTTGATTGTTGATGGTTCCGATATTACAGTCCCTTTGAAACTCTTTGTGATAGCCCACTACAAGATGACCGATATCATGGTCTAAACAATAGTTGATAACCGTACGGGCAGTTTTTGCCATATAATCATTGACTTTGTTATTCCTGATGCGGGCAAGAGCCTTTTGCTGATTGGTGGTTTTCTTACCATACTTTTACTTATCCTTAATACACTGTAATCGGGCTGTGCATTTGTTGAACCACTGATTGAGAGATTTTAATTTTCGTCCATCAATGATGAAGCTCTTTCCTTTAGAAGTAACTGCTGTAACTAAGTTATTAATTCCAAAATCAATCGCCAGTGCATTGTTTTGATTTAAATTTC
>NZ_JAMXOD010000050.1 GCF_024721305.1 Aequitasia blattaphilus
GATTTCGCAACCGAATATTACATTGTGACTAAGATTCAATCACATTTGGTGGTAGGTTTTATTTGTGTATCTAAAAATAGGCATATGCCCATGAAACATTAAAAACGGCTCTATGCCTGAGCCAGAGCAGGATGCGTTAGCATCCCACCCCAACACTTGACATAGAGCCTGCTAGTTTTCCTTTCTTTTATAGGGTTTTAAAATCGGAGTGACGTGATTCGAACACGCGACCTCTACGTCCCGAACGGAAGTATTTTTTTTGATACAGTAGCTTTGATTCGAAATCACACCATTCCTTTTTTCTTATTTATCAAATAATTGACATAATATGGGACACTCAAAATAAAATTGTTAGGCAATTTGTTAGGCAAACACATCTGTGGCCGTACAGGAAACTAAATCCCGAACGTATTGATTTTTAGTATTTTCATGATGCATTCCAGTGTGCTATTTGGGCAGATTATATCTCCTAAACAAAGAATTCTTAGGTGATTTTATCTCAAACCAGTCATCATCATTCGAAATTAAGCAACTCTATTTGTATAGAAAATCATCTCTTATGACTTATCCATATTAGTATATTAAAATACAACAACATCTTAATTTATCTTTTAGTGGTTTTCTTATAAAACAGAACTCCGCCCCCCACCAAAATCACTATACCAACCATCAAAAGTATCCTGTTCTTATTAAACCCATCAGCGGTTAGATCTAGCGTTCCTGAAGTCCCCCCCAATCCCGCAGTAGGTTTAAATGCGTTAGACAACTCCATTGCTTGTTCAAACTCAAATACTTCTTTTTCTAAATTATTCTTTTCAGAAAATTTTCTGCTTTTCTTGATTTTTTCAATATTTTCTTCTTCTATTAGTGGATATGGTTGATTAAGACCAAGTAAGTTTTGAGCTTTTTGATCGTGAAATGTAATTCCTACCCCATAATCAAAGCCTGGTATTGATTTTACAACAACTGCCTCTTCGCATTCAACCTGTCGACTCGCCTCCTCTAAAGCTTCTGACAAATATTGTTCCACACCTAATGAGACACCTTGACACACCCACATTCCCATTGTACTTTCATATCTAGCAATCTGCTCTTCTGTCATTACTGCTTTTGACGTATCCGTTAAAGGATACCTATGTTTTCCATAAGCAACTTCCACCTTCTTTCCATTTACATCAACTGGGAGTCTCCAAAAGTAGTCACTTTTCTCAAGATATTCTTTAATCGTTTCTGCATTATTAGTTTTTGCATTTTCTATACCTGTATCTACATATACTTTATACATTCTGGAATAATCTATCTCTATATCATTCTCACTTATCTCTTCATGATAAGTCATCGGATACCCTTCTTGTATCATCTCTATAGCTTCCTCTTCTAGATCTAAAATGTTTTGAAACTCTTCACACTCCTGAACCTTCTCCATATAGACGCCATCGTTTGTTGCTTCACTTTGAAACGCATATAAAAACCACAATAAAACAATTGGAATTATTTTTTTCATAGTCCCCTCCTACTTTCTATACCATGTTTGCGTGTACTTGCCTCTTCCGCTGTAAATCTCAATATCATTTGTCAATTCCTCATATTTATAAAATTCAGTAGGTGCACCTTGTGTCGGATCCACTAAACAAACTTTTTCATTCTTATATCCCGATAAAACTAAGTTGTGATAACTAAGAGAATTATTCCATCGCATACAAATCACACTAGGTTTAGTTCCATTAATTAAACTTTTTATATGCGAAAGCGAAAGCGGAGACATATCCCAATTATGTTGTATGCCAGATGCATATTGAATAGCCGCCAAAATAGTATTAGGCATTCCACTGGTATTATTATAATTCCCTTTAACAGCGTAATGTATCTCATTTTGCGTGTTAGAACGACCATAATACTGACCCATCATCTGCGAGCACGCAATCCAGCACCAATTCGTTTTTTCTTGACTTCTTTTTGCTATATATAATTGTCGAAAGTTATTGTCTAATACACCATTAGACAAAAATCTATAAATGATATTCCCCTCTCGAAATTCTCCTGTTCGCATTACTCCTGATGAATTGAAATGATACCATTTACCATCTATTTGACGCCATGCATTCTGTACCATTACTCCATGTCCTGGAATTAAATAGTACCATGAACTTCCTTGCTGCAACCACCCCTGCTGCATAACCCCTGATGTATTAAAATAGTACCACGCTGTTCCAATGAATCTCCAACCTCGTGCCATAACACCATCTTTGTTTACGTGATACCATAATCCCCCTTGTTGTAACCATTGATTAACGACAAGATAACCTGCCGAATCAAAATAGTACCATTCACCATAAATAAATGCCCAACAACTTTTAGGATATGTTCCATCATTGTATCTAAACCACCATCTTCCATTAGCTTCTTGTAGCCATTGTCCAATTATTGCTCTTGTATTAGTCGTCAGTTTTTCGTAAGGAACTTCATCTACTATAATTGGTATGCAGTCCTCTTTAGATATCGAATTATTACCTACTTCTTCTTCCTCTATTGTTGGTATTTCCTCTTTCTGTTCCTCTTGTGCTATTGGCTCTTCTTCAAATTCTTTTTCCGTATTCCTTTCTTCCTGAGTAATATCATTTTCCTCTTGCTCGTTTGCATACGCTTGCAAAGGATAACTACAAAATAATACTACCAATAAAATTGCAATTACTTTTTTCACTGCTCTCATTTCTTTTTATCCTCTCTTCATCTATTTATATAAGACTTTCCGCTCGTACCTTTCCTTGATCCTCCTCTCTTCACTTTTGTGCAGAATAGTCTCTATATCTTCAAGGCACCATTTACTACAATTAATAATAATGTCATAGACACAACTCTCTCTTTCTAAATAAATAGTAAAATCCTTTAGGCAAATTATGGTTTGCAATATTTAGTATCTGACAGTTAAAAGAAATACATTTCATTTTTCAATGTTCTAATTATACGTTTTAGTTCTATTTATGTCAATATCAATCTTTAATATTGTTTGACATCTATTCTGTTTTTTATATAATAAATCAATAATACAAAGGAGGAATATATTGCAATGAATTTATCAAAAAATGAAGTGGAAATTCTAGAAGTAATGTGGACTGCAGATCGTCCGCTTTTAAGCACTGAAATTGTAGAATTGTCTGTTAATAAATCTTGGAAAGATAGCTCCATACATATTGGACCTACGTCAATACCTTGGACAAAAAAAGTCGAAAGTTTTTATGCCACTCT
>NZ_JAMXOD010000051.1 GCF_024721305.1 Aequitasia blattaphilus
AAGCATGAAATGGCACGTACTCTGTTTAGAGAGTTTGCCGAGACAGAAGTAAAACCTCTGGCACAGGAAGTAGATGAAAACGAAGCATTTCCAGAGGAAACAGTAAAAAAGATGGCAAGATATGGATTCCTGGGAATTCCAGTACCAAAAGAGTACGGCGGTCAAGGTTGTGATATCTTAACCTATGCCATGTGTGTGGAGGAGCTGGCAAAGGTATGCGGTACAACTGCAGTAATCGTATCGGCTCATACCTCCCTTTGTGTGGATCCTATCATGACTTACGGAACTCCGGAGCAAAAAGAAAAGTACTTACCAGCTCTTGCAAAAGGAGAAAAGCTGGGCGCCTTTGGACTCACAGAGCCAGGAGCAGGAACCGATGCCCAAGGACAGCAGACAAAGGCTGTATTAGATGGAGATGAATGGGTGCTAAATGGCTCAAAGGTCTTTATCACAAACGGAAAATATGCTGATGTTTACGTCATCATAGCAGTAACCGGAACAGTAGAGAAAAAAGGAAAGATGATGAAGGAAATATCTGCCTTTATCGTGGAAAAAGGGACGCCAGGATTTACCTTTGGAACAAAGGAAAAGAAGATGGGTATCCGAGGCTCTGCTACTTATGAACTAATCTTCACGGATTGCCGTATACCAAAAGAGAATCTTCTGGGAGCAAAAGGAAAAGGCTTTGGCATCGCCATGCATACCTTAGACGGAGGCCGTATCGGAATTGCCTCTCAGGCTCTTGGTCTGGCAGAAGGAGCATTAGAGACCACAATTGAATACGTAAAAGAGAGAAAACAGTTTGGACGTTCCATCTCCAAATTTCAAAATACACAGTTTCAGCTTGCAGACATGGCAACCAAGACCCAGGCAGCCCAGCTATTAGTGTACAAAGCTGCAAAGGCAAAGGATGCCGGTGGAAACTACGGTGTGGAAGCCGCAATGGCAAAGCTCTATGCAGCAGAGACTGCTATGGAAGTAACCACCAAGGCAGTACAGCTCCACGGTGGATACGGATACATCCGGGAGTATGATGTGGAGCGTATGATGCGGGATGCAAAGATCACAGAAATCTATGAGGGTACTTCGGAAGTACAAAGAATGGTAATCTCAGCAAATCTATTAAAGTAGCAGGAGGAGAAGAAAGGTGAAAATAGTTGTTTGTATAAAACAGGTACCAGACACAAAAGGCGGCGTTCAGTTTAATCCAGACGGAACCTTAAACCGAGGAGCAATGCTGGCGATTATGAACCCAGATGATAAAGCAGGATTAGAGGCAGCGCTTCGACTGAAAGACCAATACGATGCAGAAGTAACGGTATTAACCATGGGACTTCCCAAAGCATCCGAGGTATTAGTAGAGGCTATGGCAATGGGAGCAGATAAAGCAGTTCTCGTAACAGACAGAGTCCTTGGAGGAGCGGATACATGGGCAACCTCAACCACACTGGCAGGAGCACTTCGAAACTTAGATTATGACTTGATCATCACAGGCCGTCAGGCAATTGATGGAGATACGGCACAAGTAGGGCCTCAGATATCGGAACACTTAAACATTCCAGTCATCTCCTATGCACAAGACTTAAAAGTGGACGGAGACTCCGTGATTGTAGAGCGTCAGTTTGAAGACCGCCATCACGTAATCAAGGCAAAAATGCCTTGTCTTGTGACGGCACTGGCAGAATTAAATGAACCAAGATATATGACTCCAGGGGGAATCTTTGATGCTTATGAAAAAGAAATCACGGAAATGCATCGGGACGACCTGATTGATGTAGAGGATGCAAACTTAGGACTCAAGGGCTCTCCAACAAAGATTGCAAAGGCATCGGATAAGGTAAGAAAAGGAACCGGGGAACAAGTGAACTTGGATCCGGAAGCTTCGGTAGCCTATTTATTAGAGACTTTAGAAAAGAAGCATGTGATATAGGAGGAGAGAAGAACAATGAGTATAGAAGAATACAAAGGAGTCTACGTCTTTGCTCAACAGGTGGACAATAAAATCAATGGTGTTGCTCTGGAGCTGCTGGGAAAAGCCAAAGACCTTGCCAAGGACTTAAATACAGAAGTAACAGCAGTATTACTGGGAAGTGAAGTAAAAGATTTAACCAAGAAGCTGGCAGCATACGGAGCAGATAAGATTATCTTAGTGGATGATCCGGCCTTAAAGGAATATAAGACAGAGCCTTATACCCACGCTCTTGCGTCAGTGATTAATCAATTCAAACCAGAGATTGTACTGGTAGGAGCAACGGCCATTGGAAGAGATTTAGGTCCTACGGTATCTGCCCGGGTACAGACAGGGTTAACGGCAGATTGTACCCAGCTTGATATTGGAGATTTCCCTATGAAGAAGATTGGAAATCAGGAGCAGAAGCACAACCAGCTCTTAATGACCAGACCCGCTTTTGGAGGAAATACCATAGCGACAATTGCATGCCCGGACAACAGACCTCAGATGGCAACAGTAAGACCGGGAGTGATGCAGAAGATTGAAAAGGATGTTCATGCAGAAGCAGAGGTCATTGAATTCAATCCAGGCTTTGAAGAGAACAATAAATACGTAGAGATTTTAGACATTGTAAAGAGTGTAACCGATACGGTAGACATTATGGATGCAAACATCTTAGTATCCGGAGGCCGTGGAATGGGAGGACCGGAAAACTTCCATGTATTGGAAGACTTGGCAAAAGCCTTAGGAGGAGAAGTGAGTTGTTCCAGAGCCGTAGTAGATGCAGGGTGGAAGCCGAAGGATTTACAAGTAGGACAGACTGGAAAAACAGTGCGCCCAACGGTATACTTTGCAATTGGAATCTCAGGAGCGATTCAGCATGTGGCAGGAATGGAAGAGTCTGATATAATAATAGCTATCAATAAAGATGAGACTGCCCCTATTTTCGATGTAGCAGACTATGGAATTGTAGGAGACTACAGTAAGATTGTTCCAATGCTGACA
>NZ_JAMXOD010000052.1 GCF_024721305.1 Aequitasia blattaphilus
CCCAATTCTTGTTCAACATCTCGTCGTACTGCTTTATCAGGTTCCTAAGTTCTGCCTGTGCCTTTGCCTGAGCTTGCAAAAAGCTACCCTGCTTATCCCAGGCATACTGAATCTCCCACTTTTCTCCGGAGACGTTCCCTCGTTTCTTTTCAATCTTCGATTTGGTTTTATCGTCTTTATCCTTGACGTACATAATCTGCTGTGCCCGAATGATACCAGCATTAGCAATCTGTATCTGGTCCCACAATAGGTCCAAAGGATCCTGAGACATCTCCTCGATAATGGCCAATGTCTCTTTTGGGAGGTACCGGGAAAAGAGACCATGCTTTCTGGCATTCTGATTCCCCACAGGTGCACCATGACCAGCAGCATTTCTACTTCCCTTTGGAGCACCTCTTTTTCCCTTTTTCTTTTTCCGAACGTTCGCTTTAATTTTATCCGAACGTTCGCTTTCTTTTAGTCCCCATCCATAGGTATGCTTCCACCTCCGGACGGTTCCTTCCGGAACACTTAGTTGACTTGCAATCTCAACCAAGGATATGCCGGCATTGAATAGCTCCTCTGCTTTATATGAATTTTCATTTCTTGCTTTTGGCAATCACCTCACCTCTGTTTCTGTATACTGTTCCAATGACCTACGCATTACGAATGCGTTGCTCTACCACTATTTTTAGGTATTATAAAAGCACCCGGTTAGGGGTGCTTAGGGGTTATTCATTATTGTTTCTTAATGCCGTAATAATTCTTTAAATACTGTTTCACTTCACTACTATTTGCAATGTTTGTATTGTCAATCATTTTATCAAGCTCTCGTAGATATTCATCTCTATCAATATCTTTGTCCCTCAACATCAGCGCCAATAAATAATCTATGCGTAATTCGTTAGCAATATCAACCGTAGTTTTGCTCGATTTTATAATATTATTTACGCCATTTTTTATATTATTTATCTCAATACAATTGCCTATCAGCGCTAAAATATACAGCATATTGAATATAAAATGATATGTAACAAGGACAAACAATATATTAAATACATTTTCACTCAATCCAACCTGAGGACTACAGATTACTAAATATATACATACAAAATAAATAATCTGAACACACAGGTTGAGCGCCGAAAATTCAAAATGCGACAAAGTTCTATTAACAACGTCGTTCTTGTCTATTTTCAATAGTAGGGCATTTAACTCCGGGGAAAGAAGAGATACGATAATTGCTATACCAGCTAACGATATTCCTAACAAGCCTATTTCTCCTCCAGCAAGTGTGAGTAGTATTTGAGCCACTCCATCTTGCATATAAATAAAATTCCTATATATCCCTATCGTTTCTAAAAAAAAGTAGGATATTATCAATGTTAATATAATGCTAACATATACTTCAAAACACTCAAGTGCGTAATAATCCCTATATCGCTTAAACTCTCTTATCCGCTTAATCATTAGATTCCTCTCTATGTAACTTGTCTATAAATATTCTCCAAATAGTATCCTTGCACGCTGTAACAAATTCTTCTGAAGATGCTCCATCAGGAACAACTGTCGTAACCGGTCTTTTTTCCATCGTTGTATATACATTACCTTTAAGAGAAGTGGCTTCCACAACAGCGTAACTGTTTTTCGTCGCATCCTCAGCACTTATACCTTGAGTTAAATTGCCGACCATATTGATATTTTTTTTAATCTCATCGGCTTTAATATTGAGCCCTACTTTACCATCTGTATCGAACACAGTACTCATCGTATGAGCATTTGCTTCTTTGAGCTGTTCTGCTACGTCTGTTACCCTTTCTCTTATCTCTTCCAACATTATGTCATCTGCTGGATTAGGCAGCCTAAATTTAAATTTGAGCTCTTTTATATTTTTAATTTCATCTAATTCTTTCTCAATTTCTTTTATATCCATTCCCTCATTGTACAGATTTACCGTAAATCTTAGTGGTGATTCATTTTCTTCCATACATTGATTGACAAGAGCTTCGAATGCATCAATAAACTCACTGCGCCCAAACCGAAGTCGTGTATGAAATGCAACCATTTCTCTATTGGCATCATAATAAAATGTTACTTCTTCCATTGTGGGAACGGAATGCGATTCCAACTCGTTTGTTGTTGCATTAAGATCTTTATAAAAGAGACGTGTAGACTTTATTATCCTCCCTATAATATGATCGTCCTTCTTGGTTCCAATCATTAACCTAAAATTTGTCTTAACTGGATACTTATTCCCATTTTCATCCTTTTTAAACTCTTCAATTTCATAGTTTCTATTATGCTTTAAAAAGGCAAGTATGCTTGCTCTCATCTTATCAAAAGCTGCTTCCTCGCCATACATATTCAATAATTCTACAGACTCTAAATTTAATTTTGCAAAAAATATTACCATTTTCTTTTTTTCCTCCACACACGTTGTTTAGTTAATAATATAACTAATCGTGTATGATTGCAATATATTTGATGCAATCGGAAGAGAGTCTTTGTATTATACCTTCTACCAAACAAACGTTCAAGGGGTAATATTTACTAAAAAAGAACCCTATATTTCTACAGAGTTCTTTCAGTGTGTGGGTTGGGATTACTCCCAAA
>NZ_JAMXOD010000053.1 GCF_024721305.1 Aequitasia blattaphilus
CCATTCCGGATAACACCTGGCATCCTGGATAACCGAGATGGATTACGGTTCTGACTATCGATTTTGAAACCGTTCTTTTCACACACTCTGTAAAGATAATCAACACGTTTTCGATATTCGTCATAATCTGCAGCATCTACACGCACAACGGCGTGTAAGCTCTTGCCTCCACTATGGACTAGACATGCTACTGGCAACTCCAGTTCTCTGATGACTGCGTTCTGCTTATCGATATCCATCTGATCAGACTCTACTAAAGCATATTTATATTCGGTTACATTATCGTTCTTACATCCCCCTCCATCTAATGGGTTAAATCGGATCCATGCGCCGGCAGCTTCCTTATAATCTCCTACAACGGACCCTATATCGTCTTTGCATTGGCTTAATTGTTGTATCAGCTGTCCTGCGGTACGATCCCAAACTCCTTTTGATGGTAGATACTTTCCATCCTTTTCATAGGTGTGGGTTACATACCCTACTTGCTCTGATGCTTCAAATAAAGTTTCCAGATACGTGATTAATTGATTCGCGGGTGACCAGGTCTCCGGTTCTTTTACTTCTCGCTCTTCGATCCAGTTTGTATCTACAACAACCCGGTTGTCCCGGCTTCCAATGGACGCATCCCAATCTAATTCATGTCCTTCAAAATCCGGCTTCCATCCATGATCTGTGGCCATCTGAAAAATTGTTCCTCCGGTGACAGGATTTAAAGTTCCTTGAAAGCTATTCCATTTCTTTTCGCACTCCTGGGGGTGATATCTCTTAGAGTCCTGACTGCTCCAGTCGTCCCACACACGAACAGAATAACCTTCATGCTTCAATGCCATCCCCACATTTATCCATTCTTGATAGTTTAAAAGGGAAGGATTGATGTATTCAATTAACTTAGATAATTCTGTTTGCTGCATTTACTATGCTCCCCATTCAAATGATTGTTGTACCGGTTCCGGTTTATAAGTGCTCGGTGTTATATCTCTTGGTACCTTCCATCCATTGCCGGCAATTCGATCAATTAAGTTCTTTGCCGAGTCAAATGGCCAGGTCCCCACATGTTGAAATCCGTTTCGCTCTAAGAAC
This sequence comes from Aequitasia blattaphilus, assembly GCF_024721305.1. Classification (GTDB taxonomy): domain Bacteria; phylum Bacillota; class Clostridia; order Lachnospirales; family Lachnospiraceae; genus Aequitasia; species Aequitasia blattaphila. The sequence continues at coordinate 1,081 of NZ_JAMXOD010000053.1, forward strand.
CGGATCTGTTTTGGTGTAGTCAAGTTCTCGGCTCTTCTCTTATTCAAGCGGTCTAAAAGCTTTGCTGCTTTGCCGGCATTTTCAATTTCATCCGGCATAATTCCTGACTTTTCCAATGCTTTTCTCTGTTTTTCAGAAGGCGGTCCCATCTCCCAGCCAAAAGCCGGCACATATCCGGAAAGGTCCGCTGCCTGAATACTCATTTCAAACTGCAGAGGATCCACAAGCTTTTTCTTCCGCTTCCGCATCTCTTTCAGTTTCTTAGCTAAAGCTTCCTCTCTGGCTGTTACAACATCTTCCGATGCCATTTGTTCTGCTTCTTCGATATCCATGGGATAACCAGCTGACTCTTCTAAATTCTGTGTCATCTTTTGTGCCACTTCTTCGTCTTCACAGATCAAGTGCGCCGGGTGACAGAGTTCATGCTTTTCGGTATGCCATAAGAAATCCAATAATAGGAGTTCTTTCTTTCCTTCTGACAAACGGGTACCCCTTCCCACCATCTGACAATAAAGGCTGCGAATCTTTGTAGGTCGCAACACTACAATACAATCCACATCCGGTTGATCCCATCCTTCGGTGAGAAGCATTGAGTTACATAAAACATTGTATTTATTATCTGCGAAGTCTTGGAGAATCTCTGCACGATCCTTACTGTCTCCGTTCACCTCTGCAGCACGAAATCCACACTCATTTAAAATATCCCGGAACTTCTGACTGGTTTTCACAAGGGGAAGGAATACCACACTTTTACGATTACTACAGTATTTCTTCATCTCCTCTGCGATCTGATATAAATACGGATCCAAAGCTGTTCCTATATCACTTGCTTTAAAATCTCCGGATTGCATACTTACCTCTGACAGATCTAATTTAAGAGGCAGCGTTACTGCCTGGATTGGAGATAAGTATCCTTCTTTGATTGCTTTTGGCAGCGTGTACTCATAAGCCAGGGACTCAAAGTATTGTCCTAAGTTCCGCATATCGCCCCGATCTGGGGTTGCTGTGACTCCAAGGACCTTTGCATCAGAGAAATGACTTAAGACTCTTTGATAGCTGTCTGAAACGCAATGATGGGCTTCATCTATGATAATGGTGTCAAAGTAATCCTTTTCGAATCTCTGCAGTCTTTTCTCCCGCATCATGCTTTGAACAGATCCAACAGTAATCCGGTACCAGCTCCCAAGACAAGTTTCTTCGGCTTTCTCAGTAGAACAACCAAGCCCCGTACTTTTTTGGATTTTATCCGCTGCCTGGTCTAAGAGCTCACCTCGATGTGCAAGGATCAGAACACGACTTCCATTACGGACACAGTCTTCTGTAACCTTTGCAAAAACAATGGTCTTTCCACAACCGGTAGGAAGTACGAGGAGAGTCTTTTGGATTCCCAGATTCCATTGTTCAAAAATGGAATTTTTTGCTTCTTCCTGGTAAGGTCTTAGTTTCATCATTAGAACGCTCCTGGGGTATACTGTTTATCTTCCTTTGGTAAAAATCTCTT
>NZ_JAMXOD010000056.1 GCF_024721305.1 Aequitasia blattaphilus
GGCCTTTGGACCTATAGTCTGGAGGAAATCCATAAAGGGTTACAGGAAAGCTACCGGGACATGAAGGAAAATGTAAGATCCACCTACGGTGTAACCATAAAGAAGCTTGCTTCCATTGGATTCAGTGCCATGATGCATGGATATATGGCCTTTGATAAGGAAGACAGACTGTTGGTTCCTTTCCGCACATGGAGAAACACCAATACCATAGAAGCAGCAGACAAGCTGACAGCACTTTTCCAGTATAATGTTCCTATCCGCTGGAGTGTGGCTCATCTTTATCAGTCGATTCTAAATGAAGAAGAGCATGTTAAGGATGTGAATTATGTATCCACTTTATCCGGCTACATTCACTGGCTGTTAAGTGGAGAGAAGGTGCTGGGAATCGGAGATGCATCAGGAATGTTTCCTATCGATACGGAGAAGAAGGATTATCATCAATCAATGGTGGAGTCTTTTGATGCTCTTGTGGCAGATAAAAATTATAACTGGAAGCTAAGAGACATTTTCCCGAAAGTATTGTGTGCCGGTGATGATGCCGGATGCCTGACTGAAAAAGGAGCGTTGCTGATGGATCCAGAGGGTGATTTGGAAGGAAATATCCCTCTTTGTGCACCGGAAGGTGATGCAGGAACCGGAATGGTGGCGACCAACAGTGTGGCACAAAGAACGGGAAATGTATCAGCAGGAACCTCAGTATTTGCAATGATTGTATTGGAAAAGGAGCTGTCCAAGGTATACCCGGAAATTGATATGGTAACGACGCCATCGGGAAGCTTAGTGGCAATGGCTCATGCCAATAACTGTACCTCAGACTTAAATGCCTGGGTGGGAATTTTTAAAGAATTCTTAGAAAGCTATGGAATGAAGGTGGACATGAATGAACTCTTCAGCATCCTTTACAATAAAGCATTAGAAGGAGATGGAGACGCAGGAAAGTTACTGTCCTATGGCTATTTTTCCGGAGAAAACATTGTACCAGTAACAGAAGGAAGACCCCTTTTTGTACGTATGCCAGACAGCAAATTTAACCTTGCTAACTTCATGAGATCTCACCTTTTTGGAGCCTTAGGAGCGCTGAAAATTGGAATGGAGATTCTAAGTGAAGAAGGGGTAAAGATTGATAAGATATATGGCCATGGAGGTTTGTTTAAAACGCCAGTGGTAGGCCAGCAGATGATGGCAGCAGCTATGAATGCACCGGTGTCTGTGATGGACACAGCAGGAGAAGGTGGTGCATGGGGTATTGCAATCCTGGCTTCTTATCTGGTCAACAAGGATCCAAAGGAAACTCTGGATGAATATTTAGAAGGAAAGGTATTTCAAGGAGAGACCGGAAGTGAAATTGCACCAAAGGCAGAAGATATAGAAGGCTTTGAATCTTACATTGAACGGTTCAAAAAGGGACTTGCCATTGAGCAATC
>NZ_JAMXOD010000057.1 GCF_024721305.1 Aequitasia blattaphilus
GGCTTCCGTAACTTTGAACGATTTCGCAACCGAATATTACATTGTGACTAAGATTTAATCACATTTGGTGGTAGGTTTTATTTGTGTATCTAAAAATAGGCATATGCCCATGAAACATTAAAAACGGCTCTATGCCTGAGCCAGAGCAGGATGCGTTAGCATCCCACCCCAACACTTGACATAGAGCCAATAAAATTCAAACAAATTGCCTGTCCACTCTCCTGAGCTTGATTGAAAACGATCAGTCCAACGAATCGTGGGATCCAGTATCTCACGGTAATCCAGAAAATATTCTGGAAACTCTTGAACTATTTTATACTCTTCACCAAACATCAGCAGTCCTGCCGCTGTTGGATAAAGACTTTTATCCTCTTTAGACACTGAAGCCGCACCTATCTTTTCCAAATATTCAAAATCATCATATTTTTCCCAGATATGTCCTGGCTTAAATGCCATGTGCCGATTTCGATAGTCATGTAGGCTTTCTAAATCTATCGCATCAATTGAAATATCTTCTAAAACTTTCATATCTGAAGTAACCTCTGGCTGATCACGTAGCATTGCCAATACCTCTGCCTTACTACAATGATAATCTCCCTCCCAGTTCCTCCGATAGGTACCATTCAGCATATCATTGTTAATAAACACAGGTTTTTTATTACGCTCCGCCTTCGGTACATGGATTACCATAATAACTTCGTTGCATTCTTCGTATATTTCAATATCATTATCCGTAAGAATATTCACATTCACCTTGTTTTTATTGTTAATAATATCCCAAAATTCTTTTTTCAGTTTTGCTTCATCTTTTAACCCGGTAGTTCTAAAGCTCCCATCATTATTTTCTGAAATCCCGAGTATTATTACGCCGCCATAACCATTTGCAAAAGACGAATAGGTCTCCCATAAGCTAATTGGCAATCCACTTTTAGCCCTCTTAATTTCTACTCGATTATTTTCTCTATATTCTACAAACTTTTTAATGTCAAAACTTGACAAAATAGCGCCTCCACTCAAAATCACGCTTAGTATAATAACCCTCTAACCTTATATTTATGCAATATCCGCCAATACGCCATCCTAAACGTGTCTTTTGTTATAAAGTAAAACTAATCACAATCAAATGTTTATGAGTTTATAAATAATTTTCTGGTTTTGCTTATTATAGCACCCTAATCTATTCTCGTGCAAGATTGCAACAAATATTATGCTATTCACTTGTAATTTAGATATTAGCAATCGTTCCATAGACAAATTGTTCATCACACATACCGGGCAAAAAAATATTCCATAGACATCATACATATCTATGGAATATTCATCAAACTCCCCGAGCTGGGTTCGAACCAGCGACCCTTCGGTTAACAGCCGAATGCTCTACCGCTGAGCTATCGAGGACTAACAAGAAAAATGA
>NZ_JAMXOD010000058.1 GCF_024721305.1 Aequitasia blattaphilus
AACGGACTGAGTGGAGAGAGAATGTTATTAGGTCTTGCAATAGGAATTGTGGTATTGATTTTCCTGGTGTTAAAGACGAAGGTGCAGGCCTTTTTGGCACTGATTATCTGTACAATCATTGTTGGAGTAGTTGGTGGAATGCCACTCCAGACAATTGCATTGGAAGATGGGAAAAATTTTGGAATTATCAATTCTATTACATCAGGGTTTGGCGGAACCCTGGGCAGTATTGGTATCATCATAGGTTTTGGTGTGATGATGGGACAGATTTTTGAGATTACAGGAGCGGCAAAGCGAATGGCTTATACCTTCCTTAAACTTTTTGGTAAAAAGAGAGAAGAGGAAGCCTTAGCTCTAACAGGGTTCCTTGTATCCATTCCAATCTTTTGTGATTCAGGATTTGTGGTATTGGCACCGATTGCAAAAGCAATTTCAAAAGCAACGAAAAAATCCGTTATTGGACTTGGAGTTGCCTTGGCAGCAGGCTTGGTAATTACCCATTCCATGGTTCCACCCACTCCAGGACCTTTGGGAGTATGCGGAATATTTGGAGTGGATGTAGGAAAGTTTATCCTTTTATCAATTGTATTGGCGTTGCCAATGACCATTGCTTGTATTGCATACAGCAGACTGTACTTGTCAAAGAAATATTATAAGCTTCCAAATGAGGAAGGTGAGATTGTAGATGCACCTTATCAGGAGCCAGATTATGACAGTGCTTTTTCAATGGATATGACAGGAATACCAGGAGCATTAGAGTCCTTTATGCCTCTTTTGATACCGATTCTATTGATTCTGATTAACACAATCGCAACAGCTCTTGGGAAAACAGAAGGGATTATGGAAGTCGTAATATTCCTGGGACAACCAATCGTAGCAGTAGGACTTGGATTAGTTGTAGCGATTTTCACTTTAGCAAGAAGATTCGAAAGAAAAGTAGTGATTGCAGAAATGGAAAAGGGTATGATGTCTGCGGGAATCATTATGCTGGTTACAGGAGGTGGTGGAGCACTGGGTCAGATTATTAAGGATTCAGGACTGGGAACCTTTATGGCAGAAGGATTGGCAGGAACAGCAATACCAATCGTTATACTTCCCTTATTAATTTCCACAGCAATGCGCTTTATCCAAGGTTCGGGAACAGTAGCAATGACAACAGCAGCAAGTATATCAGCACCAATCATTATAGCAGCAGGAGTAAACCCACTATTAGGAGCAGTGGCATGCTGTGTTGGTTCACTATTCTTTGGATACTTTAATGATAGTTATTTCTGGGTAGTCAATCGAACATTAGGAGTAAGTGAAGCAAAAGATCAGCTTAAGATATGGTCTGTAACCTCTACGGTTGCATGGGCAGTAGGAGTAGTTGAA
>NZ_JAMXOD010000059.1 GCF_024721305.1 Aequitasia blattaphilus
TGGTGCTAGTATATTAGCGTGGACAGAAAAAGTCGAACAAACTATAATTATTAAATAGGCAAAGGAGACGTTCGACATGGCAAAAAATCAGAAGAGATATACTCCGGAATTCAAGCAACAGATGATCGATTTGTATAACACCGGAAATTATTCTTATCCACAGTTACAACGTGAATATGGCGTATCAGCATCAACAATCGTGGGATGGGTGAAAAATGCATCACCTATTACGACCGAAGAGGGCGAAACAGTAACGCTTAAAGATTACAAGAATCTTCAGAAAGAATATAATAAGCTGAAAATGGAGAATGAAATACTAAAAAAAGCGACCGCCATATTCGCAAAGGATCAATAAAGAGCAAAATTGAATTTATTAATAACAATTACAACGATTACCCTATTACCATGCTTTGTAAAGTGCTGAATTTACCGCGGAGCACCTACTATGAAGCTCTTGTTCACGAGCCCTCAAACAAGGAGAAAGAATATAAATCCTTTAGTGACCATGTAATGAGTACTTATTATGATTCTAAGGGGCGTTATGGTGCTCCGAAAATATGCTTTTTGCTCAATAAAGCTGGTGTGAAATGCAGTGTGAAGCGAGTACAGCGCCATATGAAAAAAATAGGGATAAAATCAATAACAGTCAAGAAGTATCGCCCTCAAAAAAATGCTGCACCAGTTCCAGATGATAAGATTAACATTCTTAACCAGGACTTTAAAGCAAGCGCACCAAATCAAAAGCTAGTTACGGATATCACTTATATCCACACATTAAAAGATGGATGGACTTATTTGGCTTCCGTTATAGATCTATATCATCACAAGGTTATTGGCTATTCCTATTCAAAAAGCATGACCGCAGAAATGGCAACACAGGCAGTGCGTAATGCCGTACTAAATATTGACAAAACCGAAGGGATTATCTTGCATTCTGATTTGGGCGCCCAATATACCAGTATACAATTTGAAGACTTTCTAGTTGAACAGAAGATACTACATTCTTTTAGTCGTAAGGGAAACCCATATGATAATGCTTGTATTGAATCCTTTCATGCCGCCTTAAAAAAAGAAGAAGTCTACACAAAAATCTATTATGATTTTGAAGAGGCCAAATATGCTCTCTTTGAATATATAGAATCCTGGTATAACAGAAAAAGGATTCATGAATCACTAAATTATATGACCCCACAAGAGAAGGAGGATGAGTTTAACAGAGTGGCATAAAAACTTTCGACTTTTTTTGTCCAAGGTATTGACGTAGGTCCAA
>NZ_JAMXOD010000006.1 GCF_024721305.1 Aequitasia blattaphilus
GAAATTTAAATCAAAACAATGCACTGGCGATTGATTTTGGAATTAATAACTTAGTCGCAGCAGTTACTTCTAAAGGAAAGAGCTTCATCATTGATGGACGGAAATTAAAATCTCTCAATCAGTGGTTCAACAAATGCACAGCCCGATTACAGCGTATTAAGGATAAGCAAAAGTATGGTAAGAAAACCACCAATCAGCAAAAGGCTCTTGCCCGCATCAGGAATAACAAAGTCAATGATTATATGGCAAAAACTGCCCGTACGGTTATCAACTATTGTTTAGACCATGATATCGGTCATCTTGTAGTGGGCTATCACAAAGAGTTTCAAAGGGACTGTAATATCGGAACCATCAACAATCAAAACTTTGTAAACATTCCTTTTGGAAAGCTCCGGGATAAACTGGAATATCTGTGTCAGCTCTATGGCATTGGTTTCACCGAACAAGAAGAGAGCTATACCAGTAAAGCATCCTTTTTTGACCAAGACATCATCCCTATATACGGAGAGGATACTCCGTTAGAACCAAGTTTTAGTGGAATCCGCATCAAACGAGGACTCTACCAAACCGGAAAGGGTTCTGTTTTGAATGCCGATGTAAATGGAGCATTAAACATCCTAAGAAAAAGTAGCGTTGTGTCCTTAAATGGACTATACAGTAGGGGCGAAGTGGACACGCCCATAAGAATAAGGATTGCCTAGTAATCAAACTTCTTAAACGGGTTCGTAAGAACCCCAGAAGCTCCCACTTCAAATTTCGTGGAGTGAAATTAAGTGGTGAGTCGTTCACAAAAAGACTTGAGGAAGGTGGATATGTTTTTCTAAGACATGGTGCAGAACACGATATATACAGCAAGGGGAAAGACAAGATACCAGTCCTGCGGCACAAAGAAATAAATGAGAGATTAGCAAGAAATGAATTGAAGAAGAGAGGATTGTGAAATCCCATCCTCTTCGAGTCTAAATAGATGAGAGAGCAAGAGAGCAAGATGTTCAAGAAAAAAGGAGAGAATAAGAATGGAGAGTCAGTACCAATGGCATCAAATATTGAGAATATTGATATTACAAAGGGGATGTTTACAGAAGATGGGAAGAGTTTTATATCTTATGTTGATGTTGATTTTAATGAGTATCGAAGAAAGATGGATAATAAGGTTGTAAGAACAAATGTTACACTTCCGAATTGGTTGAAACAAAAGGCCGATAAGGAAGGAATGAATCTTTCAAAAACATTACAAGAAGCCCTTATAAGTAAAATGGGTGTATCAAGATAAAAAGAATTTCATAAGCAAAGAGCTGGAAGCTGATTTACAACAGCTTTCCAGCTCTTCGTATTTGGTTATTGAGCAACCTCAAAACAGAGTTTTTTTATAGTTTCCAGCGAATGTTTATTTTCCACAGAACCATAAAGATGTGTCATTAAATAAGCATCATCAACCTTTTGAATTGCTACATAGGAGTAGAATGGAAGATCATTATACAGGTAGCTGAATTCATAGTAATAGATTTCCCCAGCTACTTCTTGAAAATCGACTTCTACAACATCCTTGCAGTGAAAAGGATCTTGTTCGTACATTTCAAATTGCTGTGCGCGCAATTCTTCAGGTTCTATATATTGTGACAAGAGATCGTATTCGACTCTTTGAAAATTGTCATTGGCAAAATAGAGATGCGTAGCATCTTCCATTACCATGGGATATAAGGTAAAGTCATCTAACATGTTGAGTGTGGCTTTCTTGCTTTTATCATCCTTGCAAAGGATGGGATAGTTTCCATTTTTATCCTGATATTGGGCAATTGCAGCTTCGTCTTCGGCGATGGACTTCTCATATTCGGCCTCTGCTTTCTCGGCCTCATCCAACTCCTCTTGAACCACTGCATTTCCAGTGTCTTCATCCCACGTAACGACGAGATCCAAGTCGTAAGGAATGCGTTCATAAGGGCTGTCTTCCAAGGCTTTTAATTCTTCATAGGCTTCTTTTCGAGCGGCTGTTTTACCTCCATTGTTGATTGGATACTCGCCACTCCAGAATTGGTAGCCATAAAGATAGCTTTCTGCTAAGCCCTCCCAATTACTATAGAGTTCCTGCAATTCTTGTCCAATTGGCAAAGAGATATCCATACATTCACTTAAATTTAAGTAGCCGGCATGATAGCAATCTCCAATCACCTGTAGCGCACGAGAATAATCCCAACCTTTAATCCCACTTTTAGGAAATATTTGCCGGACTTCTAAGGCAACTAAAAGCTGTGCCTTTTTCTTGTCGTCATAGGAACTATTATCCTGAATAGATGCTTCTGTCAATTTTTCTTTCTTAATTTCATCCAAACATTCACCATAGACTTTGCTGTGTCCTTCTGTAACAAGCCAACGCAGCTGCTTAATTGCAGTTTTTCGGTTTGTTATTTTCCATCCGGATTTCAGCTCGCCTTGCATTTTTATTTTAATTGCCTCGGTCATATTGCCATAATCTTCTTCCAGGCCACCAATCAAATCTAAATCCTTGCCGTTCGCATAGGTAAAAATTGCATAGGCGGTGTTAAACCATTGAACGGTATCACTTTCAATATGCTGCTGACCAAAAGCTAAGGGCTTGTATTTTTCTTTTTCTACCTTAGCAAGTGCTGCGAGTATAGCATTTTCTTCCGAGCTCTGCTCTTTGGATTGCTTTGTGCAGCCTCCCAAGATTCCTGTAAAACTTATTATGACACATAATAATAAAGAAATTACTTTTTTTCGATTCATTTCCAGCTCCTATTTATTCACATCAATTCCATTCACCATCAAGTGGTCATCAATCGCAATGACCAAGCATTTACGGCCGTCAATCTCTCGGGTTTCTACTAAATCTGTTCTTTTAGGATTCACTTTTACAACGATATCAGGTGTCTTAATCTCAAAGCTCTTTGTGTTGGTTAAGTTTGTAGCCATAAGAGAATGATCATCTCCTAAGGTTTCTTCATATTCCCGGTCAAAGGTCTCCATTTTTTCCTCTGGAACTCCAGACTTTTCTAAAATATGTTTGATGTCTGGTTTTGAAAGGGTCAAAGGATTTGGTTCATCTTTTGCTTCCTCCAGCATTTCATTCAATGTTTCATGAATGGTTTTGATGGTTTCAAAGTCTGCTTCATCCTCTAAGGTATCACTGACGATTGCTTCGAAGCCATACTGCTGATCCTTTGCAGTAAGAGGTTCATTGCTTCCTAAAACACCAGAGACAAACTCAGGTTTAATATCCTCGGGTAGCTTTGAATAGTAGAGTACACTGTGAATGTCACTGCTACGGTCTGTAAATGAGGGAAATAAAAATCCGTTTAATGGTGGATCTACAATCCAGTCTCTCATACGGTCTTCGATATTATTCGTTGCTGCATTATAGCTAAGAGCTGCTTTGCTTAGGTTTACAGGACAAATAGCACAGATAATATGACTGTATACTGTGTCAGAGGCATCATGCATTTCCAAGGAATCCGTGCCTTTCCCAGGGACGTCATAGTTGCTATGAATTAATACGATAAAATAGTTCTCTGGATAGGGATAATTTTGAATGACATAATCATAGAAAACATCCAAAAGCTCTTCTGATTCCAGCTTCGAACGATTTAATTTTACGAGAAGATCGTGAGGAGTTCCAGATTCTTCATCTTCAAGAGAATAATCAAGAGAAAAAAGATTTTTTCCAAGGGTACCAGAAAGAACTTTTTTGAACAAGTCAAAATACTTAAAACTTTCATCTTCCGGAAGAGTGAGGAAAGAACGATTAAACTCCACTTTCTTTACCTTCTCATGATCTACGTAGCATCCACATATTTTATCAATTGTACAGCGCTCATGAGTGAGCTGCTTTTTTACTTCTAATACTTCTTTTTTATTCATTTTATATTCCTGCCTTTTCTCAACTTTCTAAATTCTAACACAAGAAATTGTCATTGTAAACGAGAAGAACGAGCCTTATAATATATAGAAGAAAGAGAGGTAAAAAGTATGGGCAATATATTTGATATTATCGGACCTGTGATGGTAGGTCCCTCCAGTTCTCATACCGCAGGGGCTGTTAAGATTGGAAATATATGCAGACAGCTCTTAGGAGAAACGCCAGCAAAGGCGACAATTTATCTGCATGGTTCTTTTGAAGCAACGGGAAAAGGCCACGGCACGGATCGGGCTGTGGTTGCAGGTCTTTTGGGGATGAGACCGGACAACTTGGATATACCAAAGAGTTTTGAGCTTGCAAAAGAGGCGGGGATGGAGTTTACAATCGAGGGAAAAGTCATTCGCAGTGCTCATCCGAACACGGTATTGATGACTTTATATGGAAAAGATGGAAGGGACATTACCGTTCAGGCAAGTTCAATTGGTGGTGGGCGTATTATGGTCAACAAGCTGGGTGGGCTTGAGGTGAATTTTAGAGCCGAGCAAAACACCTTGATTGTGAATAACGAGGATACCCCGGGACATGTGGCGGACGTGGCAAATGCCCTTGCCCAGAAGCAAATCAATATAGCTACTTTGCAATTGTATCGTAACGAAAGGGGAGGTACAGCGGTGATGGTGATTGAGACAGATCAGGTGATTCCTCCTAAGGCAATTGATTGGCTGTTAAGTTTGGATGGAATATTAGGTGTTACATTTTTAAATGTGACGGGAGAAAAGGAATAGGGGGGAAGCATAGATGTCTTTTCAATCAATGGAAGAAGTACGCAGCTATTGTAAAGTAAAAGAGGTAGAGTTCTGGGAAGCAATTATGCTTGCAGACATGAAGGAACGTGGAGTTACAAGAGAAGCCTCCTTTAAAGAGATGACCAGTATGTGGGAATCTATGAAGGAAAATTTAGTGGCTTATGAGCCGAACCTTATGTCCAGAAGTGGGTTGGTAGGCCCAGAAGGTGGTCAGATGGAAACGTATGTCAATAATGGAGATACCCTCTGTGGCGATTTTGTTGGTAAAGTTATGACTAATGCTCTTAAAATGGGATGTAATAATGCTTGTATGAAAAGAATTGTGGCTGCACCTACAGCAGGTGCTTGTGGTGTAATGCCGGCAGTTTTAGTAACCTACTTTCAGGAGAATGAGGTAGATGACGATAAGATGGTAAAGGCAATGTATGTTGCGGCAGGAGTGGGAGAAGTAATTGCTTACCGCGCATTTTTGGCAGGAGCATTAGGGGGATGTCAGGCAGAAATCGGGTCGGCGGCAGCAATGACTGCGGCGGCAATTACTTATATAAGAGGTGGAGATATTAGCCAAATAGAGAATGCTTGTGCAATTAGTTTGAAGAACCTGATGGGTCTCGTTTGTGATCCGGTCGGAGGACTGGTGGAAGTACCTTGTGTTAAGAGGAATGTGATTGGGGCATTGAATGCTCTGAGTGCGGCGGATATGTCACTTGCGGGAATCATAAGTCAGATACCAGTGGATCAGGTGATTGATGCCATGCGGGAAGTAGGAGACAAGATGGATATTTCCCTGAAAGAAACGGGAACAGGGGGTGTTGCCGGAACGGATAAGGGAAAAGAAATTTCAAAAGCTCCCACCTATTAGAAAAAGTCCTTCAGAAAAGTGTAAGAGGATAAGCAAAAGTCCTTCAGAAAAGTGTATCAAATCGATAGAATTACCTTCAGATTTGTGTTAGACTAATAGAAACAAGTTCTGGAGGTGATGGAAATGAAGCGATTTGCGATGGATAATCTTTTGAAATGGAAAGATAAAAAAAACAGAAAACCATTAATCCTCAAAGGAGCGCGTCAAGTAGGAAAGACTTGGTTGATGAAATCCTTTGGGGAGCAATACTTTGAGAATGTTGCCTACGTCAATTTTGACAATAATCAGCGGATGCGAGAAACGTTTGAATTGGATTATGACATAGAACGTATTATCATGGCGATTAATATAGAGACGAAACAACCAATTGTCCCAGGGAAAACACTGATTTTATTTGATGAAGTACAAGAGGTGCCTCGGGCAATTTCGGCATTGAAATATTTTAATGAAAATGCGCCGGAATACCATATTATTGCTGCAGGATCACTCTTAGGAGTTGCCATACACTCGGGAGTATCGTTCCCTGTTGGGAAAGTAGAAACTTTGCAAATTGAACCGATGAATTTCCGTGAATTTCTTTTGGCAATTGGAGAGCAATCCTTAGCAGATTTGATTGATAAAGAGGATTATCAGATGATGCAGCCATTTAGCGGCGTTTATGTGGATTGGCTTAAAAAATACTATTACATTGGTGGAATGCCAGAAGTGGTAGAAAACTTTGTGGAAAATCGGGATTTTTCTATGGTAAGAGAACTTCAAAACACGATTCTGGAACTCTATGAAGATGATTTTGGAAAACACACAGAAGCGACAGAGCTACCAAGAATTCGAATGGTCTGGAATGCAGTCCCTATGCAATTGGCAAAAGAAAATAAGAAATTCTTTTTTGGTAATATCAAAACGGGAGCGAGGGCAAAAGACTTTGAGATGGCAATCGAATGGCTTTTAGATTGTGGGCTGATAAAAAAAGTTCCCCGCATACAAAAACCTGGAATGCCATTAAAAGCATATATGGATTTTTCGGCATTCAAGATTTATCTGTTAGATGTGGGACTTCTAGGTGCTATGAGTGAGCTGGATGCTCTTTCTATTTTGGAAGGCAATAGTATTTTTACAGAATTTAAGGGAGCATTGACAGAGCAGTATGTGTTACAACAATTGGAGGGAGATACCCCTTATACTCCTTACTATTTTTCTGCAAGTGAACACAATGAGATTGATTTTATCATTCAAAAAGGACGTGGGGTGGTGCCAATTGAAGTGAAAGCAGAAGCTAATTTGCAATCAAAAAGCTTGAAAGCATATTGCGACAAATACAAACCAAACTATGCTGTTCGCACCTCCATGCTAGACTATAAAGAACAGGAGTGGATGACAAATATACCACTTTATGCAATTCATAATATATAGAAAATCGGATGTCCTTCGAAAGAGAAGAACATCCGATTTTCTATATTTTCTTGACAAAATCCTCTCCTATGATATACTTTGAGAGTCAAAGTAATTGAGACTCAAAGTAATCAAACAGACAGAAAACCAATTTTAGAAAGAGGATAATAATGGTAGGTAAAATAAAAGGAACAGGGTCTTATACTCCCCAATACAGAATGGATAACAATGAATTGTCTACAATGGTAGAAACCTCTGATGAATGGATTCGAGAACGGACAGGTGTGGTTGCCAGACATATTGCGAAAGAAGAGACAAATTCTGAAATGGCATCAAAAGCTGGTGAAAATGCTATGAAGAATGCCAAGGTAGATCCCTTGGAGGTAGACCTTGTAATTGTAGCGACCAATTCTCCAGAAGTGCAAATTCCCAGTATTGCATGCCTGGTTCAAGATAATTTAGGACTGAAAAATGCAACCTGTTATGATTTAGTGGCGGCTTGTTCTGGTTTTGTGTATGCCTATAATGCTGGTCTTTCCTATATCATCAGCAAGATGTATAAATGTATATTGGTAATAGGAAGCGAAGCACTTTCTACGATAGTTGACTGGAGTGACAGAGGGACGTGTATATTATTTGGTGATGGAGCTGGAGCTGTCGTATTAAAAGAAGAAGAAGGAAACTATTACCTTCCGGCCACACATACGGATGGAAGCAAACACAATTCTCTCAAACTATATCCAAAGGAAAGTCCATACGTACAGATGGATGGTGGAGAGGTTTTCAAGTTTGCTGTCTCGAAAGTACCAACGGTTGTGGAAGAGGTTTTGGAAAAAAACCAGGTGGAAAAATCAGAAATTAAATACTATGTTTTACACCAGGCAAATAAAAGGATTGTTGAATCCGTTGCAAAAAGACTGAAAGAGCCAATGGAGAAATTCCCGATGAATGTTATGGAGTATGGAAACACTTCAGCAGCCAGTGTACCAATCTTATTGGATGAAATTAATCAAAAAGGTATGCTTGAAAAGGGAGATAAAATAGTAATTGCAGGTTTTGGCGGAGGCCTTACCTGGGGAGCAAGCATTATTACATGGTAACAACGCCGAAGAGGCGATGGTTATAGATAAAATCATACGTACATAAAAGGAGAAAAAGAAATGTTAGAAAAAGTAAAAGAGATAATTGTAGAAAACCTGGGAGTAGAAGAAGCAGATGTAAAGCCTGAGTCAAATTTCAAGGAAGATTTGGGAGCAGATTCATTAGATTTATTTGAACTTGTAATGGCACTTGAAGAAGAATATGGTGTAGAGATTCCAACAGAAGATTTGGAGAAAATCGCTACAGTTAACGATGTAATTGAGTACATTGAGTCACATAAATAAGTAAGAAAGAGGGAAGTTTTATGAAGACAGAAGTAACCAGTTTATTAGGAATAGAATATCCAATCATTCAAGGCGGAATGGCGTGGGTTGCAGAGTATCATCTTGCTGCTGCGGTGTCCAATGCAGGAGGTCTTGGTCTGATTGGAGCAGCATCGGCACCACCGGAATGGGTAAGAGAACAAATTCGGGAGGCGAAAAAACTTACGGATAAACCTTTTGGTGTAAATATCATGCTGATTAGCCCCCATGCAGATGATGTGGCTAAAGTAGTGATTGAAGAAGGTGTAAAAGTAGTTACAACTGGTGCAGGAAGTCCGGAAAAATACATGGAAATGTGGAAAAAAGCTGGAATAAAAGTGATTCCTGTGGTTGCTTCTGTTGCCCTCGCGAAAAGAATGGAAAGATGTGGAGCTGACGCAGTTGTTGCAGAAGGAACAGAAGCTGGTGGACACATCGGAGAGAATACAACAATGGTATTGGTTCCCCAAGTAGCGGATGCAGTATCAATTCCTGTGATTGCAGCCGGTGGAATTGCCGATGGAAGAGGAATGGCGGCAGCATTTATGCTGGGAGCGAAGGGAATACAGTTAGGAACAATCTTTGTAGTATCCAATGAAGCACAAGTTCATGAGAATTACAAAGAAAGAATTATAAAGGCAAAAGACATTGATTCAAGGGTTACGGGAAGAAGTACAGGCCATCCGGTTCGAGCCCTTAGAAATGATATGACAAAGAAATATATTGAATTAGAAAACAAAGGTGCAAGTTTTGAAGAGCTTGAGTTACTCACTCTTGGCGGCCTCAGAAAAGCTGTAGTTGAAGGAGATGTAAAAGCAGGCAGTGTTATGTCTGGGCAGATTGCAGGTTTAGTAAAAGAGAGGATGTCCTGTCAAGAGATTGTACAGAAGCTGGTAGTGGAAGCAGATGGGTTGATTAAAGGAGCGAAATTTTATGAGTAAGATTGCATTTATTTATCCAGGTCAAGGAGCACAAACTCCTGGAATGGGTAAAGACTTTTATGAAAATAGCCAATTCGCCAAGGACCTTTATGATAGAGCCAGCAAAGAGCTGGACCTGGATCTGAAGGCACTTTGCTTTGAAAAAAATGAAAAACTTGACGTTACAGAATATACACAAGCAGCTTTAGTTGTAACTTGTCTTGCAATGACAAGAGTATTCATGGAAAAAACTGGTATTAAGCCGGATTTGACAGCTGGGTTAAGCTTAGGAGAGTATTGCGCAATTGCTGTGGCAGGCGGATTAGAGGATGTGGATGCAGTGAAACTGGTTCGAAAAAGAGGGATTTTGATGGAGCATGCCTATCCCTCAGGAGAAGGTGCAATGGCGGCCATTCTTGGATTAGATGCTGAGAAAGTAAATGAAGCAATAAAGGATATCGACGGTGTGAGCGTGGCGAATTATAATTGCCCAGGGCAAATCGTCATTACGGGAGAAAAAAATTCCGTTCAGACAGGAGTCGATGCCCTAAAAGAGGCAGGAGCAAAAAGAGGAATTCTATTAAACGTAAGTGGTCCTTTTCATTCGCCATTTTTAAAAGAGGCAGGCCAGGAATTAAGAAAAGAATTGGATCAAACAAATTTCCATGAGCTAAGCATTCCTTACGTGACAAACGTAACGGCGGATTATGTTCATGACATAAAGGAGACAAGAGGACTTTTGGAAAGACAGGTCAGTGATTCTGTTTGCTGGCAGCAGAGTATGGAGAAAATGATTGCAGATGGTGTGGATACATTTTATGAAATTGGTCCGGGAAAGACACTAAATGGTTTCCTTAGAAAGATAAATAGAGATATTAAAGTGATAAATATTGCCAAATGGGAGGATGTTGAGAATGGAATACAATAAAGTCGCAGTTGTGACAGGGGCTTCTAGAGGAATTGGTGCAGCAATTGCAAAACGTTTGGCAAAGGATGGAGCCTTCGTTATTATCAATTACAATGGCTCTTTCGAGAGTGGGAAAAAGGTAGAAGAAGAGATTAAAAGTGAAGGCGGAAATGCAGTTACAATGAAATGCAATGTAGCAGATTTTAACCAATGTGAAGCCTTCATTAAAGAGATACTGGAAACTTATAAGAGAATTGATATTCTGGTAAATAATGCAGGAATCACGAAAGATAACCTTCTTATGAAAATGTCAGAAGAAGAATTTGATCAAGTTATTAATATCAATCTTAAAGGAGCGTTTAATACAATCCGCTTTGCAATCAGACAGATGATGAAGCAAAGAAGCGGAAAGATTATTAATATTTCCTCGGTTGTAGGTGAAACGGGAAATGCAGGCCAGGCAAATTATGCGGCATCAAAAGCTGGGATCATAGGTCTTACAAAAGCAACTGCAAGAGAAGTGGCATCCAGAGGGATTTTGGTGAATGCGGTAGCACCTGGATTCATTGCCTCAGATATGACAGAGGTTTTATCAGATAAAGTTAAGGAAGCAACTCTGGGACAAGTACCTCTGGGAAGATTAGGAAGTGGAGAAGATGTTGCAGCTGCCGTAGCTTTCTTGGCATCGGAGGACAATAAATATATTACGGGACAGGTAATCAATGTAGATGGCGGAATGGTCATATAAGGAGGAAAAAGAGTGAAAAGAAGAGTGGTCGTAACCGGTCTTGGAGCAGTTACTCCTATCGGAAATAATGTGGAAGAATTTTGGAAAAGCGTCAAAGAAGGTAAAGTTGGAATCGGTGAAATCACGAAGTTTGATGCCACTGACTATAAAGCCAAAGTTGCAGCAGAAGTAAAAGATTTTGTTGCAAAGGAGCATATGGATTTCAAATCGGCAAAACGTATGGATACATTTTCTCAGTATGCAGTTGCAGCAGCAAAAGAGGCAGTAGAAGATTCTGGCATTTCAATTAGTGAGGAAGATCCCTACAGAGGTGCTGTTATAGTAGGTTCTGGAGTGGGAAGCCTTCAAGAAATGGAAAAGAGTCATATTAAGCTTTTGGAGAAAGGGCCAGGTAAGGTAAATCCTTTACTTGTTCCAATGATGATCTCCAATATGGCAGCAGGTAATGTATCGATTCAAACAGGGTTTAAAGGGAAATGTACCAATGTTGTCAGTGCGTGTGCATCTGGAACACACTGTATTGGAGACGCTTTCCGTGCCATTCAATATGGAGATGCAGATTTTGCTTTGGCAGGTGGGGCAGAGGCTTCTATTTGTCCAATTGGAGTGGCAGGTTTTGCAGCATTGACGGCACTATCAACGGCTACGGATCCGTTAAAGGCTTCTCGTCCTTTTGACCAAGACAGAGATGGCTTTGTCATAGGAGAGGGAGCAGGAATAGTTGTTTTAGAAGAATTAGAACATGCAAAGAAAAGAAATGCAAAAATTTACGGTGAAGTTGTAGGTTATGGTGCCACAGCCGATGCCTATCATATCACGTCCCCTGCTGAAGATGGAGGCGGTGCGGCGAAAGCAATGGAATATGCAATGGAAGATGGCGGGATTTCACCAGAGGAAGTGGATTATATTAATGCTCATGGAACGAGTACACCGGTTAACGATTTGTTTGAAACAAGAGCGATTAAACTTGCGTTTAAGGATGCCGCAAAGGATGTTGTGATTAACTCTACAAAATCTATGATCGGACACTTATTAGGGGCAGCAGGAGGAGTGGAATTTATTACTTGCATTAAAACAATTCAAGATGGATTTATCCACCAGACTATGGGAAGTGAAGTGCCGGAGGAGGAATTGGATTTGAATTACGCAATCGGTGCTCCCGTATTAAAAGATGTCACATATGCCATGTCCAATTCTTTGGGATTTGGTGGACACAATGCCACACTATTGGTAAAAAAATACGAAGAAAACTAAGGGAGAGTCTACAATGAAGTTTGAAAATCTATTGGAATTAATAAAGGCAGTATCCGATTCCTCTTTAACAGAGTTTAAATATGAGGAAAATGATATTTCTGTAAAGTTAGCAAAAAATAGTGGAGTAGTTCAAGTAGTAGAGGCTCCTCAGACAGTTGTGAGCGCTCCGGTGGCTGAGCCGGCAGAGGCAGTGGAAACAACAGTTGGAAAAGTGATTACATCTCCATTAGTAGGAACTTTTTATGCGGCTCCGGGAGAAGATATGGATGCATTTGTAAAAGTTGGAGACCGTGTGGAAAAAGGACAGGTTTTGGCAATTGTAGAAGCAATGAAGCTTATGAACGAAATCGAAAGCGATATAGATGGTGTAATTGAAGAAATTTTGGTAGAAAATGCACAAATGGTGGAATACGGACAGCCATTGTTCCGTCTTCAGTAGGAGGGAAAAATGAATTATCTGGATATTAATGGAATTAAGGAAATTATACCCCACAGACATCCTTTTTTATTGTTGGACTATGTAGAGGATTATAAACCAGGTGAGTACTGTACGGCCTATAAGTGCGTCTCTTACCGGGAAGATTTTTTCAAAGGACATTTTGAAGAAAAACCAGTTATGCCGGGAGTTTTGACGATTGAGGCTCTGGCACAGGCAGGAGCAGTTGCAATTCTGTCTCAGGAAGAAAACAAAGGAAAAATTGCATTTTTTGGAAAAATTGATAAATGTAAATTCAAGGGACAAGTAGTTCCAGGAGATAAATTAAAATTAGAAACAAAAATAATTAAGGTAAAAGGACCTGTTGGTGTTGGTGAAGCAATTGCAAGTGTAGATGGAAAAGTTGTCGCAAGTGCAGAACTAACCTTTATGATTGGATAGGGGAGAAGCATGATTAAGAAAGTTTTAATTGCAAATAGAGGTGAAATTGCGGTGCGCATTATTCGCGCTTGTCGTGAGATGGGTATCGAAACTGTTGCCGTCTATTCTACGGCAGATAAAGAAGCTCTCCATACGCAACTGGCAGATGAGGCTATCTGCATAGGAGAAGCACCGTCGAATCAGAGTTATCTTTGCATGGATAAAATCATTAGTGCAACGATTGTATCTGGAGCAGATGCAATCCATCCGGGATTTGGCTTTCTATCAGAAAATGCAAAGTTTGCAAAGCTTTGTGAGGAGTGCAGCATTATTTTCATCGGACCGAAGTCCAAGGTTATTGAAAAACTCGGCAATAAGCAAGAGGCCAGAAAAACCATGATGGCAGCAAATGTACCGGTGATTCCAGGGACTAAGGAGGCAGTTTATGATGCTCAGGAAGGCAAAAAGCTGGCAAAAGAAATTGGTTATCCTGTTATCATAAAAGCAGCTCTCGGTGGTGGTGGAAAAGGTATGCGGGAAGCACATACTCCAGAGGAATTTGTTCAAAGCTTTAATACAGCACAAACAGAAGCAAAGAATGCTTTTGGGGATCCTACAATGTATATCGAGCATTTTGTTCAGAACCCACGGCATATCGAGTTTCAGATACTGGCAGATAATTATGGAAATGTCATTCACTTGGGAGAAAGAGATTGTTCCATCCAACGAAATCATCAAAAAATGGTTGAAGAGTCTCCCTCTATTGCACTGGATGAAGATCTGAGACAGAAAATGGGAGAAGCGGCTGTACGAGCAGCGGAAGCTTCTGGCTATGAGAATGCAGGTACGATTGAGTTTCTATTAGAAAAAAATGGAAACTTCTATTTCATGGAGATGAACACTAGAATACAAGTAGAGCATCCTGTGACCGAGTGGGTTACAGGGATTGACTTGATAAAGGAACAAATAAAAATTGCGTCGGGAAATAAGCTTTCCTACACGCAAGATGACATTAAGCTGACGGGACACGCCATAGAATGTCGAATCAATGCGGAAAACCCAAGAAAAGGATTTGCTCCATCACCAGGAACTATTACAGACATGTATCTTCCAGGGGGGAAAGGAATTCGAATTGATGCTGCAATATATAGTGGATATACGATTCCCCCTTATTACGATTCCATGGTTGCAAAATTAATTGTATGGGCAAAGAATCGAAAGGAAGCGATTCACAAGATGCGAAGCGCTCTTGGAGAGGTAATTATTGAAGGAATTGAAACAAATGTGGATTACCAGTATGAGATTCTAAATAATGAAGATTTTCAGGCAGGTAATATTGACATTGAGTTTATAGAAAAACATAAGGGTGAAATTCTATGCGATTAGCAAATATGTTTAAGAAAACTAAGTATACAACCATCTCTGGAAAGAATTCGGAAGTACCAGAAGGACTTCTTAAAAAATGCAACAAGTGTGGTTCTGCGATTATTACAGAAGATGTTAAAAAAGAATTTTATACGTGTCCTCATTGCAAGGGTTATTTTCGTGTTCATGCATATCGCAGGATTGAAATGATTGCAGATGAAGGAAGCTTTCAAGAGTGGGACTGGGATTTAGAAACAAAAAACCCACTGGATTATAAAGGCTATGAAGAAAAGCTATTATCCCTTCAGGAAAAAACAAATCTGAAAGAAGCAGTTGTAACAGGAGAAGCCCAAATAAATGGACAAAGAACAGTTCTTGGTGTTTGTGATGGTCGATTTCTGATGGCAAGTATGGGATGGGCAGTTGGTGAAAAGATTACAAGAGCCATAGAAAAGGCGACAAAGGAAAAATTACCAGTTATTCTATTTGCCTGTTCGGGAGGTGCCAGAATGCAGGAGGGAATCGTTTCCCTTATGCAGATGACGAAAACCAGTGCAGCGCTTAAGCGTCACTCAAAAGCTGGAGGGCTTTATGTAAGTGTTTTGACAGACCCTACTACAGGAGGAGTAACTGCAAGTTTTGCTATGCTGGGAGACATTATTCTGGCAGAACCAAAGGCTTTAATTGGCTTTGCAGGACCAAGAGTTATTGAGCAAACCTTAGGGCAAAAGCTCCCCAAAGGATTTCAGAGAAGCGAATTCCTATTAGAACATGGATTTATTGACGAAATTGTGGAACGTTCTGCAATGAAAGAGACCCTCAGTGAAATTCTGAGAATGCATGAGAAAAAGACAATTACTTTTACAATCGAAGAGGAAGAAGTAAAAACAGAATTCCAAAATAAATTAGCAGATCCCTGGGATCGAGTGCTTCTGTCCCGGATGAAGGACAGACCGGTAGGAGAAGACTATATTCATGGAATGTTTCCAGACTTTATTGAGTTTCACGGAGATCGCCTTTATGGAGATGATGCAGCGATAATCGGAGGGATTGCAAGCTTCCAAGGAATGCCTATAACCGTTATCGCTCAGGGGAAAGGAAGAGATACCAAAGAGAATATCAGAAGGAACTTCGGGATGCCATCTCCGGAAGGCTATCGAAAAGCAAGAAGACTCATGATGCAAGCAGAAAAATTCAATCGTCCGATTTTATGTCTTGTTGATACTCCAGGTGCATTTTGTGGAATTGAAGCAGAAGAACGAGGACAAGGGGAAGCCATTGCAAGAAATCTTTTTGATATGTCCGATTTAAAAGTTCCAGTCCTTTCTATCGTAATAGGAGAAGGCGGAAGTGGTGGGGCATTAGCTATGGCAACGGCAAATGAGGTATGGATGTTGGAAAATTCCATATACTCGATACTTTCACCAGAAGGATTCGCCAGCATTTTGTGGAAGGACGCCGGAAAAGCAAAAGAAGCAGCAGGTGTGATGAAACTGACAGCAAAGGATTTATTTGATCTTGGTATAGTAGAGAAGGTAATTGAAGAACCAGGACATTTTACGATTTTAAATCTGAACACAGTGATAAAAATACTGAACCGGGAAATGGAAAAGTTCTTACGTAAATATTCTTCTATGACAGCAGAGGAACTAGAGACACAAAGATACCAACGATTCAGAAATATGTAGGAGAATAAAGGAATGGCAAAGGAAGTTAGAATTGGAGAATTAAGCTTGAAAATACCTGTAATCCAGGGAGGAATGGGCGTAGGTGTCAGCCTGTCTTCTTTAGCAGGAGCTGTGGCAAAGGCAGGAGGAATGGGGATTATCTCCACTGCACAAATCGGATTTGCAGAACCGGATTTCGATACAAATACAAAAGAAGCAAACGAAAGAGCAATCTTAAAAGAGTTTCAAAAAGCAAAAGAAATTGCACCGGAGGGTGTGATAGGCTTTAATATTATGGTTGCTTTAAAAGATTATGCACAGCATGTAAAGGCAGCAGTGGAAGCCGGAGCGGATATTATTATATCTGGAGCAGGAATTCCTACGGAACTTCCAAAGTATGTGGGAGCTGCAAAGACAAAAATTGCGCCAGTAGTCTCTACAATCAAATCGGCAAAGGTTTTGCTAAAATTCTGGGATAGAAAGTATAAGAGGATACCGGATTTATTAGTGATTGAAGGTCCAAAAGCAGGAGGCCATTTGGGATTTTCGAAAGAGAGTTTAGATCAAATGAATGATGAGACCTACAAAGCAGAAGTAAAAGGAATTCTTGAATTGAAAAAGGATTATGAAATAGCTTATAATCAAAAGATTCCAGTTGCTTTAGGGGGTGGAATCGAGGATAAAGAGTCAGCAGATGCTGCTTTTTCCTTAGGTGTAGACGCAGTAGTTGTTGGGACAAAGTTTATTACAACAGAAGAGTGTGATGCTCATCCTTCCTACAAAGAAGCCTTTATTCAAGCAGATGAAGAGGATGTTGTTCTGACAAAGAGTCCGGTAGGAATGCCGGGAAGAGCAATAAAAAACCAATTTCTGGAACGAGTCAACAAAGGTGAAAAAATACCTCATACTCCATGTCACGGGTGTCTTGCAAAGTGCAATCCATCAGACATACCTTATTGTATTACAGATACACTTGTAGCAGCAGTAACGGGAGATGTGGAAAATGGATTAATCTTCTCGGGAGAGTATGGATATAAAGCGACAAAAATTACTACAGTTAAGGATGTAATTAGTGCTATAATAGACTAAATGAAAGGAGGCTGGGATTGGAATGAATGATGCGTATAAGACAATTAATCAAACATTGGTTGGTTTGTTTAATGAAATTATGGAGCTAGAGGAAAAGGCTCTGACAGGAAGCAGCTTTACGGACTTAACCAACAATGATATGCACGTAATTGAGGCCATTGGCCTTGAAGAAGGCAACAATATGAGTAAGATTGCCAAGAAGCTCAATATTACAGTTGGCTCCTTAACTACTGCCATGAACAGCCTTGTAAATAAAAAGTATGTCGTAAGAAAACGAAGCGAAGTTGACCGGCGGGTTGTATATGTAAAACTGACCGAAAAAGGTATTCAGGCATTCTTGCACCATGAAGAATATCATAAGAAAATGACAGAGGCAATTTTGGAGAAACTATCAGAAGAGGAAATACCAGTGCTGGTAAAAACCCTGGACGCTCTAACAGATTTTTTTAATGCCTATTGACAATCTACTTCCCAGGAAGTAATATTATTGTAAGCAAAACCGAAACGTTTCGGTTTGAGAAAGGAGAATACAAAAAAATGACAAAAATGATGAAACTGGGGAATGAAAATGAAATTCCTGCAATTGGAATGGGGACATTTGGTTCAGATCGCTTTACACCGGCTCAAGTAGCAGAAGCTGTTGAAGGAGGAATCCGGGCGGGTTACCGATTGATTGATTGTGCCTCAGTATATGGAAACGAAAAGGAAATTGGCGAGGTCTTTCGTAAGCTGACTGACGAAGGAGTTGTGGAAAGAAAAGATTTATTTATTATGTCCAAAGTATGGAACGATATGCATAGAGATGTAAAAGCAGCTTGCCAAAAAACGATTCAGGACTTACAATGTGGTTACTTAGACATGTATTTTATCCACTGGCCTTTCCCGAATTATCACGCACCGGGATGTGATGTGGATGCAAGAAGTGCAGATTCCAGACCGTTTAGTATCGATGAATTTTGTGATACGTACCGTCAAATAGAAGAGCTTTATGAAGAGGGGCTTGTGAAAAATATAGGAGTTTCTAATATGACAATTCCTAAATTTGAAGAGGTATTGCCAAAACTCAACATAAAACCAGCAGCCCATGAGATGGAATTACATCCTTGTTTTCAGCAGGAAGAGTTATTCAACTATACAAAAGCACAAGGAATGCTGCCGATAGCATATATGCCTATGGGTTCACCAAGAAGACCAGAAAGAGACATAGATCCAAACGATATTGCGGATTTGGAGTTGCCAGAAATGAGACAGATAGCAGAAAATCATGGAATACATCCAGCGTCTGTTGCCCTTAAGTGGGCGGTACAAAGAGGACAGCTTCCCATTCCGTTTTCAACAACACCAAAGAATTATCAGAGTAATCTGCAGTGTATTGAAAAAGATATGCTGACAGAAGAGGAAATGAAAAAGATTTCAACTCTGGATAAAGGCAATCGCCTTGTAAAAGGTCAGGTGTTCCTGTGGGAAGGAGCAAAAGATTGGCATGATTTATGGGACGAAGAAGGGGTAATCGTCCAGTAACGGAGGTTATTGTGTATAAAATATTATTGGTAGATGACGAGATTTTAGTACGTGAAGCGATACGAGATAATATGAATTGGAATGAATTGGGGTTTGAATTAGTTAAAGACTGTGAAAATGGAAAGGATGCGATTTCATATTTGAAAGAGCATCCTGTTGACGTTGTTTTAACAGATATTTGCATGCCTTACGTAGATGGTATGGAGTTGAGCAAGTATCTGTATGAAGAACATCCGGATACGGCAATTATAATTTTTAGCGGATATGATGATTTTGAGTATGCGAAGCGGGCAATTAAGTATCAAGTATCGGAGTATATGTTAAAGCCGGTCACAGGACAAGAGTTGAGAGAAACCTTATTACGGATAAAGGAAAAACTAAATAAGAGTCATCAGTTGACTAAGGTTTATAAAAATTACACGAAAAATGAAGATGTAATTCTATCAAAGATTCTAACCAATTTAATCAAAGGAACGCAGCAGGTGGAAACATGCTTGAGAGAGCTGCTGGAATATGGAATTGAGATTAAGGGCAGTGCTTATCGTGTGGCAGTATTAGATATTGATATCTATTCTGATTTATATGAGGTAGATGAGGAGACCAAAAAAGAAAGTGCCTTGATGGCTTTTGTAACCAACAATATAGCCAAGGAAATTGTGGGTCGTAATAAATCAGGAATTGTGTCTCAAGATACCGATAATAGAAGTTATATCCTTTTTTATACGAATCTCGTAAAAGAGGACAAAAAGGAAGTAAAAAGAATTTCAAAAGAGATTCAAGATAAGGTATGGGAAACCACAGGTCTATCCCTTTCTGTTGGAATCGGCGAATTGGTCTTTTCCTTAAATGAATTGGATACATCTTATGGAAGTGCAATCAATAGCTTAACCTATCGGTACACGAAAGGAAATGGTGTAATTTTTGATTGTGTAGAAAGTGATTTTAAAAAGAATAGCGTAGAGCTGGATGATATTTTAGCTTTGATGCTTACTGAAATCAGAAAAGGAAACAAGGATGCATCCCTCGTTACTTTAGAACAATTAAGGCTATGGATACAGACGAATGATATCAGTAAAAATGAAACAATTGCATATCTTCATCAGGTTCAATGCCGTATATATGAAAGTATATCTGAGATTAATGAATGTTTTGAGCTTCGAGATGATGACATATCAAAAATATCAGGTGCGAGAAATTTGGAAAGTGCGACAGAGGTATTAAAAGAATATATCGTTCACGCTCTTTCAGCTGTTGCCCAGGTAGTTTATTCAAGCAAAGAACGGCAGACGGGGCTTGCTCTGGATTTTATACATTCCAATTATGGGAATCCCAATTTGACACTACAGGAAGTTTGTGATTATTTAAAGATTAGTACGAGCCACTTCAGCACAATTTTCAAGGAGAAAACAGGCAAAACCTTTTTGGAAGTATTGAATGGAGTTCGCATGGAAAAGGCAAAGCAGCTCTTAAGAGAGACCAGTCTCAAAAATTATGAGATTGCGGAGAAAGTAGGATTTAGTGATCCCCATTATTTTAATATTGCCTTTAAAAAACTTACAGGAACAACGCCAAAGAACTATGCCAAGGAGCATTCGGCATGAAAAGAGAAAGCCTTAAAAAAAGTATATTTCGAAAATTCAGAAGCACGCAAAGTACCATGATGGTGTCGTTCTCACTTCTCATGGTGCTTGCCATGCTTATTTTTTTATTTATTGCCTTAAGTCATACGAAAAATGTTGCCTTTGAAAACTCAGTGGAAGCAACCTCCAGCATTACAAAGCAGGTGAATGACAATATTGATTCCTATATTGAGAGCATGGAAAATATAGCTGCCGTTGTTGCGAATGGATCGGAGGTATCAGCATATCTTTTTAGCAATGAAGAAGCAGCGGAAGAGGAGCAACTAAATAAGAACCGAATTGTTTCCCAATTTGAGACCATAAAGAACAGTCGTGATGATATTTCCAATATTGCGGCAGTGGGGAATAATGGTAAATATATTGTTAATGATGGTCAGGATACATTAAGCGACTACGTAAATATAAAAAATCAGCGATGGTATCAGACAACATTGTCTTCAAGAAGTGGTCAAGTCATCTCATCATCTCATGTACAAAATGTTATTCCAAGCAGCTATAAGTGGGTGATTACCTTAAGCAAGGCATTAATCAATAATCAAACAGGAAAAAGAGAAGGTGTCTTTTTTGTGGATTTAAATTATGAATCCATCAGCGATTTATGTAACCGAAACCGCATTGGAAGTAAGGGTTACGTTTTTATACTGGATGAATTGGGAAATGTTGTTTATCACCCCAAGCAGCAACTTATGTATGGAGGATTGAAGACAGAAAATATCGACCAAATAATGAGGAGTGATGCCTCCTATATTATAAATGAGTCTGGAGATGACAGTATTATTTATACGAAGTCAATCTCCGCAAAGACTGGATGGAGTGTGGTAGGAGCTACGTATGCATCAGATTTATTGAAAAATAATACCCAAACACAATTGATTTATTTTTTGGCGATGTTTTTACTTTTGGCAGGAGTACTTATTCTTTCAAGCTTTATTTCCAGAGAGATTACCAAACCAATCCGGGAGTTAAAAGATTCTATGATATTGGTAGAGAGGGGACAATTTGAGCAAGCCAATGTGGAAGTAATTGCCAATAATGAACTGGGGTCACTGACGAAATCCTTTAATATTATGACGGAGCGAATTCAAAATCTGATGGAAGAAAATGTTCATGAGCAAAAGGAAAAGAGAAAGAATGAGCTAAAGGCTCTTCAAGCACAAATCAACCCTCATTTCCTGTATAATACTTTAGATTCTATTATCTGGATGTCAGAGGCTAAGAAAAATGAAGAGGTGGTTTTGATGACGTCAGCCCTTGCCCGCCTATTCCGTCAGGCAATTAGTAATGACAAAGAAGAAGTCAGCATTCGAGAAGAAATTGAATACGTAAAAAATTATTTGACGATTCAAAAAATGCGCTATAAGGATAAAATGGATTTTGAGATTCAAATCGATCCGAGAATAGAAGGGATACCAATTATTAAGTTCGCAGTACAGCCCTTGGTAGAGAACAGTATTTATCACGGCTTGAAGGTGAAAGATACCAAAGGGAATTTACAAATTATAGGTGGAATTGAGGGTGGAAATGCGTATATCGAGATTGAGGATAATGGCGTAGGAATGGAGAAAGAAACACTGGAACATATCTTTGATGATCAGAAAAAGGACTATAAAAGAAACGGTGTAGGAGTGAACAATGTACAGCGTAGACTAAAGCTTTATTACGGTGAGGCTTATGGGATTTCATATGAAAGCAAGGTGGGAATCGGGACAAAGGCAAGGATTTGTGTTCCCATTGAAAGAGAGAAAAGATATGAGTAGAAAAGTTAAAACAAATATAATCGGAATTGGAAGTATTCTTCTTTTTCTCATTGTAATGGGAATATATGCTTTTGGAGAGTATCGACAGGAGAATGAAAGAAATAGAGAGTATCATTTTGTTTTAATCCCCAAAACATTGGACAATCTGAACGGGTTTTGGACTTCCTTAATTGAAGGAGCAAAGCTGGGGGCATCAGAATACAATATTAATCTTTCGGTGTATGGTACTTATTCAGAAGATGATATAAAAGGTCAAATTGAAAAGTTGGAAAATGCGATTCTGGAAGAACCAGATGGGATTATTATTGCGCCAACCAGTACAGAGGAGATTACACCTTCCTTAAAAAAAGCAAAAGAAAAAGGCATTGAAATAGTATTGGTGGATTCTACAATAACAGAAGATATTGGTGTCAGTTTGGTTTCGACAGACAATTATAAGGCAGGGGTTAATATTGGTCAATATGCCAAAAGATTGTTGGATGAAGATTCTCAAATCGGTATGGTAGGACACATCAAAGGGGTATCAACTGCTGTTGAAAGAGAAGCGGGTATGCGAGAAGGCTTGGGGGAATTTGAAGAAAAAATCCGGGAGGTTGTTTTCTGTGATTCCACCTATGAAAAAGCTTACAGCTTAACAATTGAAATGATGGAGAGGTATCCTGAAATTGATTTGATTATGGGATTGAATGAGTATTCTGCAGTAGGTGCTGCCAGGGCAATAAGAGATTTGGGACTGGCAGGACAAGTCAATATGGTAGGCTTCGATAGCTCCATAGAAGAAATACAGTTTTTGGAACAGAATATATTTGATGCAATTATTATTCAAAAACCAGTTAACATGGGATATCTGGCAGTCGAACAAGGAATCAAGGCTTTGCAAGGGAAAAACGTAGAAAGCTATGTGGATTCCGGAAGTGTTTTAATCAATAGAGGAAACATGTATCTAGATGAGAATCAGAGACTTCTTTACCCGGTGTCCGGGCAGGAGTAAAAAGAAAACAGTAGAAAAAGCACTATATCGGGTACTCGAGACGTTGCAGGCACCCGCTATAGTGCTTTTTCTACTATATACATTTAGTCTTAGAGCCCAGAGTGCTTGGCTCCATGTTGGACATGAATCGCCAGGATGCCGCTCCAACTAATGTACACCAACATTTTTCGCAACTATAAGTTGCCATAACACCCTCGGTCAGGTGCCTGCAACGCCTCGAGTGCCTGACCGAGGGTGTTATGGTAATTTACAGAACGAAAAAAGGTTAAAAAACTCCGTAGTGGAATTTTTTAACCTTTTTTTGTAGATATTTCAATTTTATAAAAACTCCAAAAAAATTATACTAAGTCTAGTTTAAAGAATTGGAGGAGTGAAAATTGGAAAAGTTAAAAAACAATGCTTTTATCAAGAAGGTTGGCTTTAACAGACTGGTATTGTTTGTGGTATTGCTGTTGATGTATGGAATATTCGCAATTCTTAGCCCTACGTTTTTGAGCTATAACCGTATCTTAAGTGCTCTTAACTATGCGTACTTTTTAGGGTTTTTAGCGTTAGGAGTTACATTTGTAATTGCAACAGGGGGAATTGATTTCTCCATAGGACCGGTTATGTTTTGTGCGGCGCTTATCAGTGGATATCTACTGACACAGAATGGTCTGCCCCTTATTTTATGTTTATTGATTTCCATTTTAGTGGGAACCTTGTTTGGATGTTTAAACGGATATTTAGTAGCCTATTGGAACTTACCTTCTTTCATAACATCTATGGCGAGTATGATGTTGGCAAAAGGAATTGGTTCCGTATTTACGAAGACACAATCTGTAAGCTGGCCACAGGCGGTACAAGAAAATGGAGAGTTTCGAAAACTTGTAAAGATTATGACAAGTGATGGAACGCAGATTCCTACTGGATTAGTAGTATTAATAATAGCATCTGTTATTTGTGCAGTTATTTTAAATAAAACAAAAGCCGGACGTTATATTTTATGTATTGGAAGTAATAAAGAAGCCGTTCGTTTGTCCGGTGTTAATGTGAAAAAGTGGGAAATGCTTGCATATGTTATCTGTGGAACTTTGGCTGGAATGGCAGCTATCATCTTTGTAGGAGCATATTCAACCGTACAGCCAGGGCTTGGTGATACCTACAATAACGAAGCAATTGCCGGTTGTGTTATGGGTGGAACCGCTATGAGTGGAGGAACTGCTTCTATAGGTGGAACGTTTATCGGCGTATTAATCATTGCACTCCTGCAGGAAGGAATACTTGCAATGGGATTCCAGAAGGACTGGCAGTACGTTATCACAGGTTTGATT
Organism: Aequitasia blattaphilus; assembly: GCF_024721305.1. GTDB lineage: Bacteria > Bacillota > Clostridia > Lachnospirales > Lachnospiraceae > Aequitasia > Aequitasia blattaphila. Next base: position 24,363 of record NZ_JAMXOD010000006.1, read on the forward strand.
GTTTTGGTAGCAGTATACGCAAATGTTCGCAGCCATAAAAGAAAGAATTAAAAGGAAGGTGAAATCATGGGAGAAGTAATTTTGACAATGAAAGGTATTGATAAATCCTTCCCGGGAGTACATGCCCTTGATCATGTAGAGCTTGAAGTGAAAAAAGGGGAAGTACACGCTTTAATGGGCGAAAATGGTGCAGGAAAATCTACCTTAATGAAGGTGTTAACAGGTATTTACAAAAAAGATGAAGGAACGATTACTTACGAGGGAAAAGAAGTCGAATTCACAAATCCAAAAGAGGCACAGGAAGCCGGTGTCATGATTGTACATCAAGAGTTAAACATGCTGAGTCATTTGACAGTTGCTCAAAATATTTTCATCGGACGAGAGAAAATGAGTGGAAAAATCATCAATGATTCTCAGATGAATAAAGCAGCAAGAGAGTTGTTTGATAAGCTCAACATCGACATAGATCCCACGGAGCAAATGGGAAATCTTACGGTAGGAAAGCAGCAAATGTGCGAGATTGCAAAAGCAATTTCCCATGAATCAAAGGTGATTGTATTTGATGAACCAACTGCAGCGCTGACAGAATCCGAGATTGAGGAGTTGTTTAAGATTATTAGAGACTTAAGAGAAAAACAACTGGGTATTGTCTATATTTCTCATCGTATGGATGAAATTAAAGTGATTACCAATCGAGTTACGGTAATGCGTGATGGAGGATATGTGGGCACAATCGATACGGAGACAAGCACAAAAGAAGACATCATCAACATGATGGTTGGCCGGGTTATATATGAAGATCCCAAGACAGCAAGTAATGTTCCGTCAGGTGCTCCAGTGGTATTAGAAGTAAAAGATTTGAATGCAGGTAAGATGGTCAAAAATGTGAGTTTCAAACTACACAAAGGTGAAATTTTAGGGTTTTCAGGATTGATGGGGGCAGGAAGAACCGAAACCGCCAGAGCAATCTTTGGAGCAGATCCAATTGATAGTGGAGAGATTTTTATTAATGGAAAAAAGGTAAATATTAAATCTCCCAGTGATGCGGTTCAAAATGGAATTGGATACTTATCAGAAGACCGGAAGAGATTTGGAATTGCAGTCGAGAAAACGGTTGCAGAAAATTCCACTATGGCTTCTTTGGATCATTTTATGAAAGGTATCTTTATTGATAAGAAAAAAGAAGCGGATGTGGCAAAGAAGTACGTAGAACAGCTAAAGACGAAGACACCATCTGTAGAACAATTGGTTGTAAATCTTTCTGGTGGAAACCAACAGAAGGTTGTTATAGCAAAATGGTTGGTGCGTGACTGTGAAATTCTGATTTTTGACGAGCCAACAAGAGGTATCGACGTTGGAGCGAAAAGTGAAATTTATCATTTAATGAATGAATTGGTAAAAATGGGTAAATCCATTATTATGATTTCCTCTGAAATGACCGAAATACTTAGAATGAGCGATCGTGTAGTGGTAATGTGCGAAGGAAGAAAGACAGGAGAAATGTCAATCGAAGAAGCTTCGCAAGAGACTATTATGCATGCGGCTACAAGAAGAGAAGGGTAGGGGGAGTAAAATGGAAAAGAATGTTAAAAAAGGAAATGCCTTTACAAATAATCCGGTTGTTAAAATGATTGGAACTCAAAAAATTGTTGTCTTAGGTGTGATTATACTCCTTGCGATATTTTTTAGTATATTAAGTCCGGCCTTTCGTCAATACTCTACAGTAGTTAGTATTTTTGATTACTCTTACTATGTGAGTCTTATGGCGATTGGTGTGACATTTGCACTCATTACTGGAGGAGTGGATTTATCAATCGGAACAGGAACAATTGCAGCCGGTCTGGTTGGAGGATACGTTGTAGGCCATTTTGATTTACCAGTGGCAGTGGGAATGCTGGTCTGCATAGCTTTTGGACTGTTTTTGGGGGTTTTCAATGCAATCTCAGTAGCAGTTTTAGGATTACCGCCATTTATTGCAACTCTTGGTTCTATGATGGTTGCAAGAGGATTGGGCTCCATTATGGCAGGTGCAAGTAGTATTACTTGGCCACAGGCGGGAACACCAAACGGTTGGTTTCGAAGTATTTTCAAAATCAATGTGGGTGGAAATATGATTCCTATAGGTTTTATCATTGTTATTGCTATCGTTATTATTATGTCTATTATCTTGAATAAAACAAGACCAGGCCGTTATATTATCGCAATAGGAAGTAACAAAGAAGCAACCAGGTTATCTGGAATTAATGTAGTGAAATGGCACTCACTTGCTTACTTGATTTCAGGATTTTTCACAGGTCTTGCAGCAATTGCTTATGCAGCAACCTTTCAGGCGGTCGTACCTGGAACAGGAGCAGGATTAGAGCTGGATGCAATCGCAGGAGCGATTATTGGCGGAACATCTATGACTGGTGGAGCGGGAACGGTTGGAGGAACTCTTTTGGGAGTATTCGTAATGTCCCTTTTAAAGACAGGGTTACCTTTTATCGGATTACAAGCAAACTGGCAGCAGATTATTACAGGTATTGTATTATTGATTGCAGTGTTTGTTGATATTTTGAAGAACACAAAAAAATAGGATATTAATTTCACTCAAGATGTGAATTAATAAATAAAATTCATCCAAAAAGGGAGGAAGAACGATGAAAAGAAAAGTAATTAGCGCACTTCTATGTGTCGCACTTGTTGGAACAATGTTAGTTGGTTGTGGATCCAAAAAAGCAGATGAATCAAGTAACGGAGGCGATGCAGCAGGGGAAGCTGCAACAGGTGGTGAAAAGATTGAAATCGTTTCAAAAGGATTCCAGCATCAATACTGGCAAGCAGTTAAAAAGGGTGCAGATCAAAAAGCTGAGGAACTTGGAGTAACCATTAACTTTGTAGGTCCAAACTCAGAATCAGATATTGCAGACCAGGTTCAGATGTTCCAAAGTGCAATTAACCAGAAACCTGCAGCTCTAGGACTGGCAGCACTTGATACAGACGCTCTTTTAGATGCTATTTCTCAAGCACAGTCAGCAAACATTCCAATCATTGGATTTGACTCAGGAGTTCCCGGAGCACCAGATGGCGCTATTCTTGCAAATGCTTCTACCGATAACTATGCAGCAGGAGAAATGGCAGCAGAGGAAGGGTATAAAGCAGCACTTGGAGATCGTATTAAAAACGCAGATGGTCCGGTAAGAGTTGGAGTTATGGCTCAGGATGCTACAGCAGAATCTATCATCAATCGTGGACTTGGATTTATTGATAAGTTAGGTGAATTAGTAGAAGCTGACGGAAAAACAATTTCAATTACAGGAAATGAAAAGTATGTTGGTGACTCTGGAATTGAAGATAAGAAGAGTGAAGAAGGCGATGTAATTGTTGAAGTAGTGGTACCTTCTCAGGTAACAAACGAGCTATCAGCAGTTGATTGCCAGACATTGTTAAATAAAAAAGATATCATCTGTATCTATGGTTCAAACCAACATTCAGGTGAAGCTATGATCACAGGAAATGCAAATCTTGACAAATTCGGTGAGGGAGATGACAAGGTTATTGGTATTGCATTTGACTCAGGTGAGAACATTAAGAAAGCAGTGAAAGACAAAGTATTTATCGGTGCAATTACACAAGCACCAGTATCAATGGGAGAGACATTAGTTGATCTTTGTGTAAAGGCAGCAAGAGGAGAATCCGTTTCGGACGTAGATACAGGTTGTCAATGGTATACATCTGACAATATGGATTCAGAAGAAATTTCTCAGAACTTATATGACTAATATCTAAAAAAATGAGGGTTGTCGTAATGACAATCCTCGTTTTACTTTAGATATTGTTTCGGTGTTACGCCTTTATACTTTTTGAAGGTTTTTATAAAATAGCTTAAGTCATTAAATCCAGAGTTGTAGGCAATATCGGTTATAGAATCATCTGTGGTCAATATTTTATAGCATGCCCGTTCTACCCGATAGTAATTCAGATAGTCAATTGGTGTTCGTTTCGTCATATCCTGAAAGAAGCGACAGAAATACTTGGGAGACATATGGACAGTATCTGCAATTTCTTTTAGTGTAATTGAATTTTGATAAGAGGATTCAATGTATTCTAAAGCCACCTTAAGCTGTAGAATCCGTTTTTGAGAGTGGAGGCCTTTATTTTGCACAGGACTAAAGTATTGTTTTGAAAAAATCGTCCCAAAGAACAGATAAAGAGATCCCTCTACAATCATTTGATAACCAGGATTTTTTGAAGCAACGGCATCAAACATGGTCCAGATAATGTTGTGAATATCTTTATAGGATGAGTCAAACACATGGCGTAAGTCCAGGTCGTGGTTATGAATGCTTTTAATCAGCTGCTTAAAAGAGTCATTTCTACTAATCAGCATATTCATATCAAATACAATACACTCATAAACACAGTCAGAAGGGGTGCCTTCGTGGAGCAGACCAGAAGGAACAAACACCACGGAACCCTCCGATACTTCGTAGGTTGTTTCGTCCAGGGTAAGGCGGAAGGTATTTTTGAGAATACGAATAATTTCATATTCCATATGCCAATGCAAAGCCATATGATATTGGGGATGATTGGAAGTGACATGATGGTAATCAACAGGAAAGTCTGTGGTACCCCTTGTCCTTCGTTCCAGATAATTCAAATACTGCATAATATCTCCTCGGGTGAATATCGTTATACTTTTAATCATTATAACACAAGAAAGAGACAAAGGACAATGCTATACTCAAGGAGATAACGATGGTGAAATCTGAATAAGGAGGAAGCTTGTGGCGAAAACAAAAAATCAAGTTTTAGCATTTGATTTTGGGGCATCAAGTGGAAGAGCAATTATTGGCTACTTAGAAGATGACAAAATCAAAATGGAAGAGGTATATCGATTTTCGAATGACCCGGTAATTGTGGGGAAAACGATGTACTGGGACACATTAAGACAATATTATGAAATCAAACAGGGTATGCTCAAAGCAAAGCAAAAAGGCGGATTCAAAAGTCTGGGGATTGATACCTGGGGAGTGGATTTTGGTCTGTTAGATGAGCATGGAGTGCTTTTGGAAAATGCAGTTCATTATCGGGATGATCGAACGATTGGGATGCAGGAAGAGGCTTTTGAGAAGATACCAAAGGAAGAAATTTATCATTTAACAGGAAACCAGTTCGAAAATTTTAATACAGTTTTTCAGCTGTATGCTTTGGTGAAGAAAAGACCATGGCTATTAGAAAGAGCAGAAACCCTTTTGCTTACGCCAGATTTGTTCAACTATTTTTTAACTGGAAAAAAGAAGGCTGAGTATACAATGGCAACTACGACACAATTAATGGATGCAAAGAAAAAGGTTTGGTCGGAGGAAATCCTATCTGCACTTCAAATTCCACAGCATATTTTAGCAGATATTGTTCCAAGTGGAACAGAAATTGGAGAGATATCTGATGACATATGTGAGGAGCTGGGATTAGAGAAGGCGAAAGTAGTCTCAGTTGCAAGCCACGATACACAAAGTGCAGTGGTAGCAGTACCAACCCAGAAAGAGGATTTTCTATTTATCAGTTGCGGCACATGGAGCTTGTTTGGAACAGAATTAGAAGAACCAATTATAAATGAAGACTCCTTAAAATACAATGTCAGTAATGAAGGTGGATATGGGGAAACGACCACCTTGCTTAAAAATATTATTGGCCTTTGGCTTGTGCAGGAAAGCAGAAGACAATGGATGCGGGAAGGCGTTGAATATGGATTCGGAGAGCTGGAAGAGATGGCGGCTAAGGTGAAGCCCTTTGAAAGCTTTATTGATCCAGATGCACCAGAGTTTAATTCCACAGGAAATATTCCAAAAAGAATTCAACAATTTTGTGCCCGTACCGGTCAGAAGATTCCAGAGACGGTAGGAGACGTGGTATGTTGCATTAATCAGAGTCTGGCCCTGAAATATCGTTATACTTTGGAACAGATAGAGGCTTGTACAAAGAAGAAGTATCCGGAAATCCACATGATTGGAGGAGGGATACAAAGTGCCCTTTTGTGTCAGATGACAGCAAGTGCGAATAACAAAAAAGTGATTGCAGGACCAATTGAGGCTACAGCGCTAGGAAATATTGCAGTTCAATTGATGGCATTAGGTGAGATTGAGAATCTAAAAAGAGCAAGAGAAATCATCCGTAACTCTGAGAATACAAAAGAATATACTCCCCAAAATACAAAACAGTGGGAAGAAGCATATTGTAAATTCAAAGAAATCATCATTCATAATTAAGGAGGAAGTAAAAAATGGCAAAATCAAGACTTGTTGGAGATTATCCAGTAATAGGAATCAGACCAACTATCGACGCAAGAAGAGGAGCACTTAAGGTAAGAGAAGGTTTAGAAGAACAAACCATGAACATGGCGAAATCGGTAAAAGCACTGTACGAGGAGACATTAAAATATTCAAACGGTGAACCAGTAAAGGTTGTGATTGCAGATACGACCATTGGCCGTGTGGGAGAAACAGCAGCTTGTGCGGATAAATTTAGAAAAGAAGGTGTAGACATTACCGTCACCGTTACACCTTGTTGGTGCTATGGCTCTGAGACAATGGATGCAGACCCTCTTACAATTAAGGCGGTTTGGGGATTCAATGGAACAGAAAGACCTGGAGCAGTATATCTTGCTTCTGTACTTGCAACCCATGCACAAAAGGGTCTTCCAGCTTTCGGAATTTATGGACATGATGTTCAGGAAGCAGATGATACCGCGATTCCAGAGGACGTAAAAGAAAAGCTTCTTCGCTTCGGTCGTGCGTCAGTAGCAGCAGCAACAATGCGTGGTAAATCTTATCTTCAAATTGGTTCTATATGTATGGGAATCGGAGGATCAATCATTGATCCTGCATTTATTGAAGAGTATTTAGGAATGCGTGTGGAGTCCGTGGATGAGGTGGAAATTATTCGCCGTATGACAGAAGGAATCTACAATGAGGAAGAATTCCAAAAAGCACTTAAGTGGACAAAGGAAAAATGTATAGAGGGATTTGATAAGAATCCGGAAGAATTACAAAGAACCAGAGAGCAAAAAGATGAGGACTGGGAATTTGTTGTAAAGATGATGTGTATCATCAAAGATTTAATGAATGGCAATCAGGATTTACCAGAGGGCTGTGAAGAAGAAATGGTTGGACACAATGCTCTTGCAGCAGGTTTCCAGGGACAAAGACAATGGACAGATTTCTATCCAAACTGTGATTATCCAGAAGCCCTTCTTAACACATCCTTTGACTGGACAGGAGCAAGAGAGCCATATATCCTTGCAACAGAAAATGACGTATTAAACGGTCTTGGAATGATGTTTGGAAAGCTGTTGACCAATTCAGCACAGATATTTGCAGATGTGCGTACTTATTGGAGCCCTGAAGCAGTAAAGAAAGCAACAGGCTATGAATTGGAAGGAAAAGCAAAAGAAGCAGATGGAATGATTCACTTAATCAACTCTGGAGCAGCTTGCTTAGATGCAAATGGTCAGGCTAAGGACGCAGATGGAAACAATGTGATTAAACCATGGTATGATGTGACACCAGAGGATCAGGAAGCAATCTTGAAAGCCACCACATGGAATCCGGCAGACAATGGGTATTTCAGAGGTGCAGGATATTCTTCAAGATTTGTTACAGAAGCAGAAATGCCTGTAACAATGATTCGCTTGAATCTTGTAAAGGGACTTGGACCTGTGGTACAGATTGCAGAAGGATGGACCGTAAAGCTTCCAGATGAAGTAACAGATACGCTTTGGAAACGCACAGACTATACATGGCCTTGTACATGGTTTGCCCCAAGAGTAACAGGAAAAGGATATTTTAAGACTGCATATGATGTAATGAATAACTGGGGTGCAAATCACGGAGCAATCAGCTATGGACACATTGGAGCAGATTTAATTACTCTTTGTTCAATGCTTCGTATTCCTGTAAATATGCATAATGTAGATGAAGATACAATCTTTAGACCATCAGCATGGAATGCATTTGGATCTGATAAAGAAGGACAGGATTATAGAGCTTGCCAGGCATACGGACCATTATATAAGACAATTCGCTAAGGAGGAAAAGGAAAAATGTTAAAAGGAATACCACAGATTATTTCTCCCGAGCTTTTAAAGGTTCTTTGTGAAATGGGACACAGTGATCGTCTGGTAATTGCAGATGGAAATTTCCCGGCAGAAAGCATGGGGAAAGATGGGATTGTAATCCGTTGTGATGGACATGGAGTACCGGAAATCTTAGATGCAATCTTAAAGGTTTTTCCGTTAGACACCTATGTAGAGCATCCTGTCAGCTTAATGGAAGTTATGAAGGGTGACACAGTAGAAACTCCAATCTGGGATGAATATAAAGATATTGTTGCAAAACATGATGACAGAGGAGACTCTTGCATTGGCAATATCGAAAGATTTAAATTCTATGATGAATCAAAAACAGCTTATGCAATTATTGCAACAAGTGAAAAAGCACTCTATGCAAATATTATGCTTCAAAAAGGTGTAGTGGTAGAGTAGATATAATATAGCCTAGGAGATAAAGTCGGTGTTTGTAAACTTCCGATATATAGCCTAGGCTATTATTAAACACATAAAATGTATCAATTAATACAAAGTATTGACTGAAATTAAAAAAAGATATAAATGTGATTCTGGATAAAATAAAAATTAATGAAAAATTAAGTTTGAAATAATTGTGTTAATAGTCGATATAATATACTCTATACATAAGAATTTTACGGTCAAAAGAGAAGAGAAAGGATTATAGCATGAAGATAATAAGCAATATATTTAGAATAGTAATCTGTTTTACTTTGTATATGATATATGTATTTTTCGTGGAATGCTTTTTGGGTATTGGAACAAAAGACCGGTGGGAAAGTTTTAAAAAGAGGATGAAGAAGGATTAACATAGACCATGTTTTATATTGACAGCAGAGAAAGAAAAGAGTATGATATAATCAAAACCGAAACGTTTCGGTTAAATCAAAAATGGAGGATGAACATATGTCATTAGTAACATCAAAAGAAATGCTTTTAGAAGCGCAAAAGGGCGGGTACGCAGTAGGTGCTTTTAATGTAGAAAACATGGAAATGGTCTTGGCAGTCATTGAAGCGGCAGAAGAAAATAACGCACCGGTTATGCTTCAAACTACACCATCCACAGTAAAATACGCATCCTTAGAAATGTATTCCGCAATGGTAGCTGCAAGAGCAAAGAGTGCAAGTGTCCCGGTATGTATCCACTTAGACCATGGAACAGACTATAATCTTGCAATTGGAGCAATGGATGCAGGATATACTTCAGTAATGATTGATGGCTCCCATGATTCTTTTGAAGAAAATATTAAAAAGACAAAGGCAGTTGTTGATGTTGCAAAGGCAAAAGGAATTCCCGTTGAGGCAGAATTGGGAAAAGTAGGTGGCAAAGAGGATGATTTGGTATCAGATGGAAATGCCAACACAGATCCTATGGAGGCAAAAGAGTTTGTAGAGAGAACGGGTGTCGATTCTCTTGCAATCGGAATTGGTACAGCTCATGGTTTCTATGTGGGAGAGCCAGTACTTGACAAGGAGCTTGTATCCAAGGTAAAAGAGGTAGTCTCCATCCCTCTCGTTCTTCATGGTGCATCCGGTTTAAGTGACGAAGACGTAAGGGAATGTGTACAACGGGGAATGTGTAAGGTGAATTTTGCAACAGAGCTTCGGGTAGCATACACAGATGCAATGAAAAAATTGGCAAAAGAAAAACCGGAAACCTTTGATCCAAAGAAATATGGAACAGTAAGCATGGCAGCAGTAAAAGAACAGGTAACAAACCGCATGAAGGTTTGCGGATGCATAGGGAAAGCAAAGTAATGGCTGCGACAATGAAAGATCTGGCGAGGGAGACGGGTCTTGGGCTGGCCACAATATCCTCTTATTTCAATGGGGGAAATGTAAGAGAGAAGAATAAAGAGAAAATAGAGACTGCTATCAAGAAGTTAAACTTTGAAATCAATGAGGTAGCAAGAGGATTAAAGACGAATCATACGAAGTTGATAGGAGTTGTCATTCCGGAGCTGGATATGATATTTTGTGCCCAGATTATTACAGAAGTAGAAGATATCCTGAGAAACTATGGTTATGCTACGATTGTATGTGACTGCCGTTCCGATGAAAAGCGTGAAGAGGAAGCATTGGACTTTCATTTTCATAGAAGAGTGGATGGTTTAATTATTATGCCGACATCCACAAACGGCAAAGGGCTTAAACGATTTCTGGAGCATAATAAGCCAGTCGTTGTAATCGACCGAAAAATAGATGGAGTCGATTGTGACTGCGTCCTGGTGGATAATGAAAAGGCTGTAAAAGATGGGATTGCAAGGCTGATAGAGGAAAAGCACGAGAAAATTGGATTGATTGCAGGTCCATCTGATATTTATACATCAAAAGAGCGAATAAAAGGGTATCACAAAGCACTAAAAGAGAGAGGATTGCAAGTAGACAAATCCCTGATTTCCTGTGGAGATTTTACGATTTCAGGAGGTGCAAAGGCTATGGCAAGACTCTTGGATACGAGACCAGATATGACAGCAGTCTTTGTATCAAACTATGAAATGACCTTGGGAGCTATGATTGAATTAAATGAAAGAGGAGTCAAGATTCCACAGGAACTTTCATTTATAGGGTATGACAATAAAGAGTTTGCTTATGCAAGTAATCCACAGTTATCTATTGTTGCACAGCCAACAAAAGAAATGGGAAAGGCTGTAGCACAATTAATACTGAAACGACTGCAAGGTGATGGCAACGGGAAGAGAAAGATATGGAAGCTGGAAACGGAGTTTATTGAAGGGAAGTCAATTTAAATGGAGTCAAGGAAAAAGTATTTATTGGGCATTGATCTTGGAACCAGTGCATGTAAGGTGGCGATATTTGATAAGTCAGGTGAGGTGGTTGAAAGCGGAGCCGGAGATTACCCTGTTTACTATCCAAAGGAAGGATGGGCAGAGCAAAACCCTGATGAATGGTGGGAGGCCATTTGCCACTCGACGAAGGAGTTGTTCAAAAAGTGCAATATCTCCCCAGAGGAAATTGCAGGAATTGGGGTGGATGGGCAAAGCTGGTCTGCTATTCCAATCGACAAAAGTGGGCAAGTACTTTGTAACACTCCAATCTGGATGGATACCAGGGCGGATGAAATATGCCAGAAAGTAAAAGAAAGAATATCTGAGAAAGAAATGTTTCAGCTCTGTGGAAATCCCTTTAAGCCATCCTACACAACTCCTAAAATTCTCTGGTATGAGCAAGAGCAGCCAGAGATTTACAAAAAAATTGATAAGATTTTGCAGTCCAATAGTTTTGTTGTGTTTAAGCTAACAGATTGTTATTCTCAAGATTTGTCACAGGGGTATGGCTTACACTGTTTCAATATGCGCACAGGAGAATGGGACGAAAAAATGGCTGAAAAGTTGGGCATTCCCATGTCTTTCCTGCCAAGGATATACCAATGTCATGAGATTGTAGGAAAGGTAACAAAAAAAGCGGCCAGGGAAACAGGATTGGCAGAGGGTACACCAGTTGTGGCAGGGGGATTGGATGCTTGTTGTGGAACTCTTGGAGCAGGAGTGATTCATCCTGGTGAAACCCAGGAACAAGGTGGACAGGCTGGTGGAATGAGTATATGTATGGATGAGTACCATTCTGATCTCCGTTTGATTTTAGGATTTCACGTGATCCCGGATAAATGGCTTTTGCAAGGCGGAACTACTGGTGGTGGTGGTGTTATGCGCTGGCTCCATCGTGAATTCGGTGCGTATGAAGATTCCAGGAAGAAAGAACTGGGAAAAAGCGCGTTGGTTCAATTTAATGATCTGGCAGAAGTGGTACCTCCCGGAAGCGAGGGGCTCGTATTTCTTCCCTACATGGCAGGAGAGCGTTCGCCGATATGGGATCCAAAGTCAAAGGGAGTCTATTACGGATTAGATTTTTCAAAGACAAAAGGACATCTGATCAGAGCTTCCATGGAAGGGGTGGCATTTTCCCTTCGCCATAACCTTGAAGTGGCAAAAGAGGCTGGAGTAGAAGTGCAGGTAATGAAGGCAATAGGTGGATCTGCGAACTCACTTTTATGGACGCAAATCAAGTCGGATATTACAGGGAAACCGATTGTGGTTCCTTCTTCTGATGCAGCGACGACATTAGGAGCCTGTATTTTAGCAGGAGTTGGAGTTGGGCTGTATAAAGATTTTGAAGAGGCGGTTTCACTTACAGTGAAAGAAACGAGAAGCCATGAACCGAACGAAAGAAACAAAGAAATATATGAAAGAAACTATAATAAGTATATAGAAATATATAAAAATCTAAAAACAGTGATGGATGATTAGGAGGTATCATACATGAAAGCGGCAGTAGTTGTAGCAAATGAAGATGTAAAATATATGGAAGTTGAAGAACCAAGTGCAGGTCCAGGAGAAGTGAAAGTAAAAGTTAAAATGTCTGGAATCTGTGGATCAGATATTCCAAGAGTTCTTCATAACGGTGTACATTTTTATCCCATCGTACTGGGACATGAGTTCTCAGGAGATGTAGTAGAAGTTGGAGAAGGTGTTACAAAGACAAAAGTCGGAGATCGGGTATCAGGAGCGCCGCTCGTTCCTTGTATGAAATGCGAGGATTGTCAGAAGGGAAACTACTCTCTGTGTAAGAACTACACGTTTATTGGGTCAAGGGTACAAGGAAGTAATGCAGACTACGTTGTGATTCCGGAGGCAAATGCAGTTGTTTTTGACGCTTCTATTCCTTACGAACAAGGGGCGATGTTTGAACCTTCTACCGTTGCACTTCACGGAGTTACCTGTAATGACTATCAAGGAGGAGAATACGTTGCAGTTTTGGGTGGTGGAACCATCGGAATGTTTACCATGCAATGGGCAAAAATCTTTGGCTCTAAAAAAGTGGTAGTCTTTGATATCAGTGATGAAAGGCTGGAGCTTGCCAAACGATTAGGTGCAGATGCAGTCATTAATACATCAAAAGAAAACTATATGGAGGAGGCTCTTGCACTGACGGAAGGAAAAGGATACGGATATGTCTTTGAAACAGCAGGACAGCCGGCAACGATGCATATAGCTTTTGAAATCGCCGGCAATAAGTCTTACGTATGTTTTATTGGTACACCCCATGTAGACTTAAGCTTTACCCCCCAAATGTGGGAAAATATGAATCGAAAAGAATTTAAGCTAACGGGATCATGGATGAGCTACTCGGCTCCATTTCCAGGGAAAGAGTGGGAGTTGACTGCCCATTACTTTAAAACAGGACAGTTAAAGTTTGATCCGGGATTTATCTATAAAAAAATACCTATGAGTCAAGCCCACGAGGCATTTCAGATGTTTAAAACTCCTGGATTGGTTCAAGGAAAAATATTGTTATATAATGAATAGGAGAATTCCAGATGATAGTAACAGTTACACTGAATGCGGCCATAGATAAGAGATATGTGGTAGAGGAGTTTAAAGAAGGAGAAGTAAACCGGGTAATAGAGTGCGAATATACTCCAGGAGGAAAGGGACTTAATGTATCGAAGTCTTTGAAGATACTGGGAACGGAGGTATGGGCAACTGGATTTGTCGGCGGCTTTGCCGGACAGTATATTGTGTCAGAGGTGGAAAAGCTGGGTATTACCAGTAAGTTTTTTTCTCTGAAGGGAGAAAGCAGATCCTGTATCAATATTTGGGATGAAGGAAAGAAGATGCAAACGGAGTTTTTGGAACCGGGAGTAGAAATTTCAAAGAGAGAGCAGGAGGACTTTCTAAAGGCGTTTACAGAAACAATTCGGGAAACGAATATCGTAACCATATCCGGGAGTGTACCCAAAGGAGTAGCAGCCGACTTTTATAATCAAATGATTGGGATTGCGAAGGAGATGAATAAAAAGGTTATCTTAGATACCAGTAGTCCTTTACTGGACGAAGGAATTAAGGCGCAGCCGACGATGATTAAACCGAACATTGACGAAATCCGGGCACTGACAGGAAAAAAATGCGACTGTATTGATGAGATCATTGAAGCGGCATGTGATTTGCAACAAAGAGGGATTGAAGTGGTGGTTGTATCCCTCGGCAGTGAAGGTTCTTTAATGGCTTGCAAAGAGGGGGGCTATCAGGCGATTGTACCAAAGATAGATGCTGTCAACACGGTAGGGTGCGGAGATGCGATGATTGCAGGCTTTGCATATTCCTTTGATAAGGGATGGGACTACGAGGAGGCATTAAAAATGGCCAGTTCGGTTTCTACGGCCTCGGCTATGCACGAGAAAACAGGATTTTTCCATCTCCAGGATCAAAAAAAGATTTACAGAGAAGTAAAAGTTGTAAAAAGAAAATAAAGAATGTGAATAAAACATTAAAATGCACCTGAAATCAGCGGGAAAAACCGGGTTTTAGGTGTATTTATTTTGTTTTATATGATAAAATATTTAAAAGTAAAAAAAAGTGTTTTCGGTGAAGTTTATGAAAAAGGGCATGTATTTAAAACAAAAGACAAATAGGAAAGGGTTTACACAGGTAGAGTTGATTGTGGTGATGACAATCATGGTAATTCTACTTTCTTTTGCTGTGTTTGGACTTGTACATTATCAAAGATATGCGTCATTTAAGCGTAATAATTCCTATGCAAAGGAACTCTTTACAGCAGCACAATCACAATTATCTTATTACAAATCAAATGGAAGACTTGAAGAATTAGAAACGGAATTAAAGGAAAGTGAAGACGCTGGAAAAGCCGGGGCAGATATTTCCAGAGCAGCAAATGCAGAGGAACGCCTCTACTACGTTCAGATTCCTGCCGAGTTAACAGGAGATGAATTAAAGAACAGCTGGGTATATAAACTTACAAAAGATTATATATACGATAAAGCAATCTATACATCTGGCGCAGTACGAATCGAAATGGATCCGGTGGAAGGTGTGGTTTATTCGGTTTGCTACAGTGACAAGGCTGACTCTTTTGATGAAAGCACATCAAAAGGTGAAGATGGGATTATTGGAGTAAGTGTTCCAAATAGAGAATACGAAGTACGAAAAGACATGCTACTTGGTTACTATGAATCGGATATGACGAATCCAGCTCCGGTCAATCGAAATGTACCGGATATCCAAGAGGCAGTTCTGATAAATGAGGAGAGCTTATATGTAGAGTTTTCGATTGAAAACTCCCAAAAGTTAAATCCCAGGGATTATGGATATTTACTAGAGGTCAATGATAATTCTGGTAAAAAGGTAATGGATATTAGGTTGAATGATATTAACAAGGTATCCAGTAAGCTTCCAAATGGAACGGGAGAAGTAACGGTTACCTGTGAAACCAGATTTTATGATGCACAAGGGAATGTTATTAAGCAAGGACAAGAGGAGTCTGTTGACTATAAGTACAGAGCCTATATAACCACAGATAAAAAAATCGGTCTCCTGTTAGATGCAGTGGATTTGAAAGCCAGCAGTATACTTTTGGCGCGCTACCATTCTTACAACAATAATGATAAGCCGGAAAATGCAAAGCCTCAGGATTTTAAAGAAACATTTAGTATTATCCGCTTCGGTTTGGAAGAGAATGAAAAGATTAATGTAACAGTAGCTGCATTTGACTCTCTTAATGCAAAAGGAGAGGCAAAGGATACAAATCTGGAAAACCCTATCATGGAAAGTGTCAGTAAAAAAGATGATGCAAAAGAGTGCAGCATGTCGAATGCGAGACATCTCTTTAACATAAGATTCCTGGAAATGAAAAAAGGTGAAGGTGGAAATACATACGTACAAACCGGGGATATTGATTGGGCAAGTGAAGCAGGGATTATAAAGAAAAAGCGTGTGTATGACAGTAATAATGGGGCGGATAAAGTTGTGATTTCCTACGAAGAGAATTATAAGGAGAATCAGCCATTTCCACATCTGCCAATATTAAAGAGTAACAGTCGATTCAATGTCAAGAAAGATGGACAAGATAAATTTTATTTTTTGAGTGCATTCGTTATGGTGGCACAGAGTGATCGCCATGGAATGGGGCTCTTTTTGACGAATGATGGGGCAATAGAAGATATCCATATAAAAAACTTCTATGTCCATCGAAACACCAATGTTCAAAAGCACTATGCAGGTGCAATTGCCTCCACGAATAATGGACTGATCAAAAATTACTATCTGGAAGATGTAGAGGTAGAGGCTCATAGCTGGGTGGCAGGAGTAGCAGGGATTAATAATGGAACCATTGAAAATGGTTATGAGAAAAATGTACATGTTATTGCTGATTATCAGGTGGCAGGTTTGATTGCGGGACAAAATGATGGAACCATTAAAACGCAAAAAGGCACCGGAATCTTAGAGAATTGCAGTGTGAATGGTAATACAGGAATAGGGGGAGCTGCTGGAGTAAATAAGGGAACAATCAGCAATATTTCTTTTAAGGGCTCAACCAGTATTACAGGGAAACGAACCGGGAATTCTACGGCGGGAGGAATTGCAGGAGAAAATCTTGAAGGTGCAGCTATTCGTGTTGAGGGAGAAATAGATGAGATAAAGCTTGTTGATTTTAGCATAACGGACAGTGCTGTAATGGGAGGAGTTGCAGGAAAAAATGTTGGTAGTGTATCAGGCTATACCATCGGAAGCAATGTGACCATTCGAACAGCAGTCAGCGCAGGAGCAACGGCATGTGCAGCAGGGGGAATCGTTGGACGAAATGAAGCCCTGGGGACGGTGGTGGTTGGAGATGGAAATACAGAACTTTCCAACTATGTTATAGAATGTCCTCACAATGCAGGGGGAATTATCGGATATAATCAAGGAAGTTTGGCCAATGGAAGTGGAATCGATATACATAATATCTCTGTTACCGGGATAGGTAGTAACATTGGAGGGCTTATTGGACAGAACGATTCTCTTGTTGAAGGATATTACTTATATCATGCAGATGTAAGCGGAACGTCAACTTATCTAAGCGGCGGAGTAGGAGGATTGGTTGGGAAAAACAATGCCAATGGAACTGTTAGACCAGGAGCGAACAGACCCAATGTACTGCAAAATGTATATGTTTCTGGGTTTGCAGCAGCAGGAGGTATTGTTGGAGAAAATTTTGGCTCTGTATGGGATTATACGGTTGACAGCAGCTGCAGTATAGATGGAAGTTATCCTCTCAATAGTTCAGGCTATTACCGTGTTCTTGGTGGAGTAATCGGGATTAATAGTGGAACCCTTGAAAGCAGTGGGGAAATAAGAGCAGTGGACCAACCGCAGATTAATAACAAGGGAAATCGAATGGATATCGTAGGTGGTATCGTAGGAGAAAATGAGGGGAAAGCCTCAGGGTATACTGTTACAGAAGGAACAACCATCACTGGAAATGGGAATCCGGGAGTGACCAATTCTGCAACGGGCGGTATGGTTGGAAGAAACAGAGGAGAATTCACAATAGGCGATGGAAACATTGGTGCCAATGGCTTGACTGTAAATGGAGTGTCAAATGTTGGTGGAGTTATTGGATGGAATGAAGGAACTTTTGCAAAAGGAAATGCCAACACAGTAATCAGCAGTATGAGGGTCATTGGGACGGATTCGAATGTAGGTGGACTAATTGGACAAAATGCAACAACGATAGAAGGATATCAGGTGCATACTTCCCATGTTGAGCAAACGGGAACAAGAAGTGTGGCGAATGTAGGTGGGATGATTGGACACAATACAACGAGTGGAAAGTTAAAGCCCATCAAAAAGGAAATCTATCAACTTACAGAAAACTATGTCCAAGGCTTTAGCATGGTAGGAGGCGTGGTTGGACAAAATGATGGACTCTTACAAAACTATGGAGTAGGAGAAAACTATATTGTCAAGGGAAATTATACGAGCCCGTCAAACAGCTACACCAGTCCATTAGGTGGTATTGCTGGTGGAAACACGGGAACCTTGGAAAATGTAGACAACAAAAAAACTGCTATACCGGTTAGAAATACGTCGATTGGAGCCGAGTTTGTGGGTGGCTATGTCGGTGGAATTGTAGGAGAAAATGCAGGAAAAGTTTCAGGATATGAAGTGGGTGAAGGGGTTGCAATAGAAGGAAAAAACCAGGCGAGCTCAAAAAGCTATAGTGCTACAGGAGGTTATGTAGGCAGAAATCATGTAGGTGCCAGTCTAAGCATTGGAGACGAGAAAACAGAAACTCTCGTTATGGGACTGGAAATAAAAGGTGTTCACAATGTAGGTGGAATCATCGGCTGGAACGAGGGTGATTTGGAAGACGGTGCTAAAAATAAGGAGAAAAGATTAGTCAGTATCTTTGATATTAGTGTTCAGGGAAGTGGATCGAATATTGGTGGGCTAATCGGGCAAAATGCATCTTCTGTTTTGGGGTATCGAGTGGATCAGTCTACCATAACACAAACGGGAACTGGAAGTGTGGCAAATGTAGGTGGTGTAATTGGCTATAATACAGAGACAGGAGTACTCCAGCAAATTCAAAAAGAAATCATCCAGCTGGAAGGAAATACTGTTCAAGGCTTTAGCATGGTAGGAGGCGTGGTTGGACAAAATGATGGAACTGTTTCCAACTATGGAATTGGCAAAAACTATGTAGTGAGCGGGAACTACTCAATCTCCAACCACAATTTCACAAGTCCTTTAGGTGGTATTATTGGTGGAAATACAGGTGTTTTAAGTAATGTCAGCAATAAAAAGGAAAATATAAAGGTAGAAAATGCCTCCATTGGAGAAAACTATGTGGGTGGCTATGTCGGTGGTATTGTAGGAGAAAACGCAGGAGAAGTGTCAGGATATGTCGTAGAAAGCAGCACCGTGATAGAAGGAAAAAATACAGTAAGTTCAGCACTGTATGGGGCTACAGGTGGATACATTGGACGGAACCATACAGAAGGCACTTTAAGCATTGGGAATGGAAAAACACCGGTTCAAGGACTTCATGTTCTAGGAACTTACAATGTAGGTGGAGTGATTGGCTGGAATGCTGGTGAATTCTCCAATATAGTAACCAAAGAAGGGAGTGTTACCGGAACCAATCGTGTTGGAGGTTTGATTGGGTATAATCAAGCCAGTGGAAAAATGGAAGGATTGATTAACGGAAATGATGTACAGGCAGCTAAGAAAAATGCAGGAGGGGTCATTGGGTATAATGAGAATCCAGCTGAAACCCAGCTGATCTTGGAAAATAGCATTAATTATGGAAATGTAACAGGTGATGTGAATCTTACAGGAGGATTGGTTGGACAAAGCTCAGGTGCTCTGGAAGTAATCCAGTGCCGTAACTATGGGAAAGGTACAGCACAGCCCACTCTGCTGGGAACGATTGATCATAATGTAAAGATACAAGATTCTTTCCAGATTCCTACCATAACAGAGGTTGTTTCTGACAACACAACCCCATATTATTCTGCCCTCACTGAAAACAGCGGAATCATTGTAGAGGGAAGCTACTATTTCAACACAGGAATGAGCGCAGACACGGTGGAGACTCATTTAGTGGTTGTAGGAAATGGCAGTAAGTTTGATGGAAAAGCTGAGGATATCCTTATCCTTAAAGGGATGGATGTGGATCCGGAAGCGCCTTCACTGACAGGAGAAGAGTTATACGTAGGAATCGATGAGGCAATAAAAAGCTACTATCAAACGAGGAGCCTGATGGAGCCATTAACCGAAAGCCTAAAAGGTGTTACCGAAAGTGTTCTCCCAATTGAGGCCAAGGATTTAATTCCTGAGATAAAACAAAAAGAAGAAAATCAAGGAAGTGTAGAGCAGCCGGCAGAACCGGCAGAGCCGGAAACTGAGCCAGTGGAACCAAATGAACCAAATGAACCAATGGAACCCGAGCCAGAGCTTCAGTTAAATGTAATGGTCACAGCAAAAGCAGCAGTTCTTTCTACAGAGGAATTTACAAATGAAGGGGTACAGCTGACTCTTACTGATGAAGAAGGAAACCCAGTAAGCAGAGAAGTGAAAATTGTTATTGGTGATACATTGATAGAGGATACATTTACCCTGGAGGGAAGTTATTCAATCACAGGCATTCCAGTTGAGCAGGCTGGACAAGAGATTGGGATTTTGATAGAGGAAGAAGAGTATCGTTTCACGTTACCAAAAGTACGTATGGATGCGTTGGAATTAGTTCCTCAGGAATACGAAGATGTTTATCCGGAATTGTCAGGAGAAAATCCAATTCACATATGGCGAGACGGGGTTTTATGGAAGCATAATACAGACACAAGTAAATATGAAGCTTATATAACCAGTCTCGGATATCCAAGTGATTTGATGCCGGATGTTGTTGAAGGTGACTATTATCTGGAGATTGACGATGCAGAAGGCAGCGTTACAGTTCGTGAGTGGGATGAAGAAACGGGAAAATGGGTTTTAGTGAAACGAAACTTTCAGGATGTTTCCCCGGAATATGTGACACAAGAACAATATGAAAAAGATGAGATGCCAATACGTTTGGAAGAAGTAGAAATCAAGAATTATGGATATATACTTCCCTTGGATGAAGAGCGTACTTTGGATATGCAAAGCATTAAGGTTCAAAAGATAACAAGAAATGGCGAGGTTTATTATCGTATTCTGTTGCCAGATGTCAGGTGGATCCAGATTGGTGAAGAGAACTTTGCAAATGAATATTTGTACACGGGAAATGTGACAGTAAGACAAAAGGAAAGTGTAAATCCTAACTTTATAGAATCCGAAAGAAGTCAGTGGATACGTCAGATAAACCGCTATAATAGTGATGAATTAGGATTGAGGCTACGAGAATTAAAGCCAGAAGAACGTTCGGATGGAGCTTTTGAATCAGAAGAAATATACCTTCCGTTTAAATGGAAAAAGGAGCAGGGAGAGTTGCCTTATGAAAATCAGAAAAACAATCCACTCCCTTAGAGAGGATAAAAAGGGGGATGCCATGATTGTCGTATTGGTGGTCATGACAATCCTGGTTGTATTAAGTCTTACAATCCTGCTTTCTGCGTCTACCTTGCTAGGGTCTGCCAGAAAAAATGTGATACACGAAAGATTAAGAACTATGGTTGTTTCCTTTAATGAGACCATAACAAAGGAAGTGGTCTCAGATGAGGAAACAGAAATAAAGACATATATAAAGACAGAGATTACATCAAAAGCATGGAAAAATGACGAAGATAGAAGCTTGAAAATTACAAATGGACTCACCTCTATGGAGGATTTAACAGAAGGTTATACGGTAGATGTAAAGATGAAGTGGTCAGGAGATGACTATCAGAATTACCAGGAGCTGGAGGATTACGCAGGTATTAAGCTTTTCATTACGATGACAGCAAAGAAGGATGAAGAGCAATACATTATTAAAACCAGCTATATTATGAGGTATGATAATGAGGATGCAACGTGGCGCTGGGAAAAGGAGGAATCAAGATGATAAATAATAGAAAAGGTTCTTCTATGGTATCTGTTCTTATTGCGTTTGCTGTTTTGATGATAGGGCTATCTATTTTTTCGACATCGATTTACTCTGCTGTGCAGACGATTCAGGTGGCAAACAGCTTGAATAAAAGATCCGATGCAGCGTTCTATGAGTATTATACGAATGATCCAGCAGGAAGCAGTATCTTAAATGCAGGGAATAAAATTTATCTGGAGGACGAGGAAACCAAGAGTTTTTCATTAGAGGGAGATGCGTATCAGCAGGAGACAGAGGAATTGGCAGTTTATTACTTTAAATAGCAGGGGATGAGAACATGATTAAGAGATTGAAAAGTAAAAAGGGATTTACTCTTGTAGAGCTTATCGTCACCTTTGCATTAATTGGTATCATTATGATTATAACGACAGGAGTTATTGCAAGCTCAATACGGGTGGAATATCGAGTAGAAAATTTGTCCAATGCTCAAGTTGTATCCAGAACGATTCTGGATACCGTTATATCGGAACTGGCACCGGCAACGAAACGCCCTTTAGAGTCAGGGAGTGATATTGCCATAAGAAGTCAAAATGGAATGACGGAATTTACAGATAAGAATGGGATTCCCGTTGTACTTTCTGTAACGGATGAGGGATTATTGAATTTGAAATACAATACAGGAGATGAAAATGTTGACTGGTCTTACGGTAAAAAGTCTTATATGAATAATCGGATTGAATCTTTAAGCTTTGAAAAGGAGAGAGAGAATCGAGTATCTGTTACCCTTAAGCTGAAAAACGAAAAGACAGGTTTTGAGTACACAACGAAAAAAATAATCACATTTTATAATTTAGAAGCAATAAATATGGATTTCCGATAAAAATATAAAGTATTTATGAATAAAATGTAATTTATGTAATAAATGCGCATAAAGCATTGTGAAATCAAAAAAAATATGATAGCATAAATTTATTAGGATACATTGCATTTAGAGGCATTGGGATGATATGGAGGAGAAAGAATGAAAGTATTAAACAGATTTAAAAAAGCGATGAAAAACAAAAAAGGTTTTACCCTTGTAGAGCTTATTGTTGTAATTGTTATTATTGGTATTTTGGCAGCGATTTTAGTACCATCAGCACTTAAGTGGATGGATAAAGCAAAAGACCGCCAACTTATGTCAGAAGGACGTGCAGTTTATAATGCAGTTCAGACTACAGTTGCAGAATTTGTATCTGAGGATAAAGAAAAAGATGTTCCATCTGGTGAGATTCCAATTAACTCAAGTGGCGCAGCAGATACTTTTGTTGGCGAGGTATATGAAAATGCAGGCATTAAAAAGACTTATTCAGCAACGGTAACGCTAGATGCCAAGAAGCAGATTAGTGCATTTGCCTATACACAAGGTGGAAAGACAGCAACGTATAAGGATAGCAAGTGGGAAGTAAAATAAATTTATAAGAATTGGTGGAATGAGTGGAAAAGTATATCAGTATTAAAAGTTTTTTACGATATATATTGATAATTGTCATGAGTGTGGCAGCGGTTGGGGCCGCTGCCACTTATTTTGGTTTGAGGCAGGAAGCCCGTACTGTGCTTGGCCAGGCCAAAAGTATACAGCTGTGTCTGAATTTGCTGAGTATTCAGGCAATCGGTGAGGATGAATATATTGTTGATTCTGCTCAGACAAAAAGAATTTCAAAGTGGGCAGAAGAAGAATTGAATTGGCACATGGACGAAAATGTGAAAATTAATTTGATTTATTTTTATCCGAAGAATAATGGGGAAATAAAATTCTACTATTCAAAGAACGGATTTCAAGTTATTGTAGAGGGAGATAATGATTATCTGAATGCATACCGGGTATACTACAGGGGATTTACAATACTGAAGAATAAGGCAGGCTAAACTATGGCAATTATATACCTATTGATTTTTATGATGGGAGCATCAGTATTCTCCTTTCTGAATGTTTTAATTTATCGGGTTCCAAGAAAGATGAATTATGTAAGTGGAAGAAGCATGTGTCCCAGCTGTGAGCATGAGCTGAACTTTTTGGATATGGTACCGGTTTTTGGCTGGATATTTTTAGGTGGGAAATGCAGATACTGTAAAGAAAAAATTTCTTCCAGATATATGTTAATTGAAGCGTTGGGGGGAGGATTCTCCGTCTACTTTTTTTATTTGTATAAATGGAGTATTCAAACCCTTTTTGTGTTTGTTCTTTTTGCTCTTTTGACCTTGATTGCTTTCGTGGACATAGACACGATGGAAATTCCAAATGGATTTGTAGTGTTTGGATTGCTTTTGAGCCTTGTTTCATGGGTGCTTTTCCCAGGTCTGATGTGGTATGAGAGAATCATTGGGATATTCTCAGCGGCTTTGATTCTTTTGATTATCACCTTGATTGTCCCAGGAGCATTTGGAGGGGGAGACATAAAAATGATGGCCGCTTTTGGCATTTTACTAGGGTGGAAAATGTCCCTTCTGGCATTGTTTCTTGCAGTGCTGATGGGAGGAATTTATGGCATCGTTTTATTGATTCGAAAAAAAGTGAACCGAAAAGATCATTTTGCCTTTGGCCCCTTCCTCTGTATTGGGGTAGGCGCGGCCTTTTTGTGGGGCGGGGAGATCTTGAGAGTTTATTTAAGTATATGGTCCTTGTGATCAAGTATTTAGCAGAGGAAACTGGAGGGAAATATGGCAAAATATAAATTTAAGGCAACCGATGCTTCTGGGAAAAAGGTAAGTGGTATTATGGAAGCAGCTACAGAAGAAGCCTTGTATGAGAAGCTGAGACAGCAGAATCTATATGTCTTGTCTTTTACTTTGGGAGGAGCAAAAGGAAATAAAAAAAAGATTCCAACCCAAGTTCTGGCAGAATTTTCAAGACAGATTGGAACATTGCTCAAAGCAGGTGTTTCTTTAGTACGTGCTCTTGGAATTATTTCGGGAGACGAGTTAACTAAAAAGAAATACAAAAGCATCTATAATGAGGTTTTAACAAGTGTAAGACAAGGAACAACTCTTTCGGATGCCATGGAGGATCAGGGAGAAGCATTTCCGCCGTTGATTATCAATATGTATCGTTCTGCCGAGGCAAGTGGAGAACTGGATAAGGTCGCATTACGAATGGCCATCCACTATGAAAAAGAAAGCAGAATGAAGACAAAGATGAAAAACGCCATGATTTATCCGTGTATCTTAGGAGTTTTAATTGTTGCAGTGGTAATGATCTTGTTTGTCTTTGTAATCCCTCAGTTTAAGGAATTATTTGATACCATGGGAGAGCTTCCTTGGATTACCAGGCTTATGATGGGAATTAGCAGCGTGGTCCAAAGGTTTTGGTGGGTAATTATCCTTGGGACAGCACTGCTAATCTACTTGATTCGTATCTTATTTAAAGTTCCAGAAGTAAAATATCAAAAGGACAAGCTCAAACTCCATTTACCACTATTTGGAAAACTTTTGAAGGTGGTTTATACGGCCAGATTTGCAAGAACCTTGAGCTCTCTTTATTCAGCAGGACTTCCCATTACAATGTCCTTGCCGATTGCTTCTACTACAATTGGAAATGCATACATAGAAGGACAGTTTGAGTCCGTAATTGCCAAGGTAAGAGGCGGTGCAAATCTATCCACATCTTTGGCAGAAATAAATGGTTTTATTGGAAAACTGATTTCTTCGATTATGGTGGGAGAAGAGACAGGAAGCTTAGACAGTATGCTAGACTCAATTGCAAACGATTTAGATTATGAATCAGAGATGGCAATTGGAAGAATGATGACCTTTATAGAACCGGTTATGATTATTATTATGGCGATTATTGTAGGGGCAATTATCATATCCGTAATGCTTCCGTTAATGGGATCATATGATGCAATTGGAAGTATGGGAATGTAGGAAAGGGAAGGATAAAACGTATGTCAACATCAATTTATTTATCCAATAATATTATTCGGATTATCGTGGGAGCAGGAAGCGGTAAAAACATTGAAATAAAGAAAGAGATTACCAGAAATATTCCAGAAGGAAGCTTGATTAATGGTGTTATTACGAATCATCAAGACTTAGAAGAAGAGCTTCGGACTATTTGGAAAGAAGAACAGCTCGCTGTGAAAGATGTTTTTCTTGTAGTCCACAGCAGTAAGTTTGTTTCCAAGCAGCTGACTCTGGCAGGCGGATCAAAAAAGCAGCTGGAACAAATGCTGCCCTTAGAGTTTTCCGATGTAGAAAGATATGAAGAGGCTGTCTATGACTACATGTTGATGCCAAAAACAAAAAGTGGCAATAAAAACGTGGAAGAGCTTTTGGGTGTTATGGCAGAAAGAAACTTTGTAACGGAGTATATTGAATTGTTTCAAAGGCTTGGAATTAAGCTGTCTGGTATCATCAATGGCATTGGTGCGGCTGTAAAATCCCTGGAGAATCTAAAACAGTTAAATCGTAGAAGCTGCATTGTACAAGTGGTAGACGGAGCAAATCTCGAAAGTATACTTTGGGTAGAGGGAGAATACAAGTATTCAATGAATCGAAGAGTGTTCGCCGCTCCCGGCTCCAGAGAATTTGGAACAGAGGTGATTCGTCATACGAACTCGGTATTGCAATTCTATGGATCGATGAAAATGGATATCCCAATTACTGAAATGCTGGTTTGTGGGGCTACTGCTAATGAAATTCAGCTGTTTAGAGAGATTTCAGATGAAGCAGAGATGAATCTGCAAATTCATCCATTGGATGTGGCATCAGAGGTGAAAGGAATCGGAAAGACCGAAAAGCTGGCAGACTATATCTACCCATATGGAGCCTTGATTCCCAGAAAGAAAGACATCAACCTTCTGAATACCTATAAAAAGAACCGGGAGTCGATTTCTAAGGAAAGAGAGAAAATGAGACTTATGCTGCCAGGAATTGTGGCATTGATTATATGCCTCATTGGTGTGGGTATAGGTGGTGTGATTTACGGTGTGAACAGTTATAAGTACAACCAGGTGGCGGAATATACGACAGACCCGTCAAATCGTGCAAAATCCGACGAAGTAATTGAGCTGGAAAGCAAACTTGCAGTAATCGCTTCAAAGGAAAATGAAATGAATTTAACAAAAGAAATGATTTCATCTTATCCTCTTTTAAACCAGAGTGTTGTCCATACAATCCTGAGCAAGAACACCGGTGATATTTCGGGACAAATCGTAGGATATCTTGCAGAAGAAGGAAAGCTTACTCTGGATGTAAAAGCAAAACAGATTACAGCAGTTAACGGCTACGTAACAGCGTTGAAAAACACGAACCTGTTTAGCACAATCGAGTATTCCGGTTACACTTATATGGAGAGTGATAATGAATATACTATGAGTATTAGCTGCTATTTGACAGAAAGGGGAGAAGAATAAATGAGCACGATTACAGAAAAAGATAAAAAGCTCCTTTCCTTTTTGGCATGCTTTGTGATTGTTACAATATTAGGCTTTTTTGTGGTTTGGCCGATTTGGTCAAAAGGATTTGAAAAAGGAGAACAGGTTCAGCAAGAAGAGATGGTAAAAGGCGAGATGGAAGGACGGATAGCAAGACACCAGGCTGTCCAAAAAAATCTTGGAAAAAAAGAAGCAGAAGTGGCAAAAGTACAAGAGGAGTTCTATCCTTTAATGGAAAGCCAGGACATCGATAAAGCAATTACCAAAATGGTCATAGACAGAGGACTTCGTATTGAAGATATGCAAATAGAAATGCCAACGGATCCCCTTTGGGTGATACCTTTTCAAGACTCACAAATGGCACAGTCTGTAAAAGCAGCAGAAGAAGCGGCTGCGGCAGAAGCAGAAGATTCGAGTGAAACCGATACTTATGAAGAGGAGGATGCTGTAACGGCAGATAAACCAGAGGGAGCAATTACCCAGACGAAGGAAGTCTACGGAGCAAAGGTAAAACTGACGGTTGCCGGGAGCGTAGATGGATTTTGGAATTTGATTGATGGAATATCAAAAACTGAGAAGAAAATGCAGGTAACAGAAATTAGTGTTTCAGAGGATGATAAGCAAACCATTAATCTGGAATTATACATGGTGAAATGAGGGAAAAATCGTGGCAAATATTAAAAATATACCGATAGGAGAGCTCCTTAAGGAAAGTGGTTATATAACCGAAGAACAGATTCAAAAGGCCCTCGCTTATCAAAAGGAAAATAGAGGGAAGCGTCTTGGAGCAATCTTGATTGAACTGGGATTTGTAACAGAAAGACAGACGTTAGAGGCATTGGCTAAACGTTTTGATTTACCCATTGTAGATCTGGGTAATTATGAAGTGGACATTGAAGCGGTAGCAAAAATACCGAAACAGCTGGCGGAGAAATATCATATGCTGGCAATTAAACAAGATGAGCAGTCTTTAACAGTTGCAACCAATGATCCTTTGGATTTTTATGGATTTGAGGATGTAAAGCAAGTAACCGGAATGGATCTGGAGACAGTACTTTCTGAAAAAGGTGTTTTGCAAGGGGCGATTAACTACTTTTATTCAGAAGTTTCTGCAAAACGGGCGGCACAAAAAGCCAATACAACTTCGGTGGAAATCGATGAAATCGATTTGGATATTAATGAAGAGGATGGGGATGCCCCTATTGTCAATCTTCTGAATTCGTTAGTTGCAAGGGGATATAGTGTCAATGCCAGTGATATTCACGTAGAACCTTTTGAAACCCAATCCAATATCCGGATGCGTATTGATGGAACGATTGTAGATTACGTTACATTGCAGAAGTCTCTTCATGCATCTCTGATTGCAAGAATAAAAATTATATCTGATCTGGATATTGCAGAAAGACGTATTCCTCAGGATGGACATTTCAAAACAAAAATTGGAGATACCTATGTAAATGTGCGTGTGTCTGTGATACCAACGGTATTTGGAGAAAAGGCAGTCCTGAGACTTTTGGCATCCAGAGGAAGCATTGATTATCCGGCAACCTATGGAATGTTAGATGAAGATTATGAGAAGTTTTCTTCTATGCTTCAGTCTCCCAATGGAATCCTATACCTTACAGGACCCACTGGCTCCGGTAAAACCACTACCTTGTATATGGTGCTTGAGGAGCTTTCCAAAAGACAGGTGAATATATCAACGATTGAAGACCCAGTGGAGAAAAATCTTCCGAAAATCAATCAAATGCAGACCAATAACATGGCAGGGTTAACCTTTGAAGTGGGACTTCGTGCGCTATTGAGACAAGATCCGGATATTATTATGGTAGGAGAGACCAGAGATTCTGAAACGGCGGCAATTTCAATACGTGCAGCCATTACAGGACATTTGGTGCTTTCAACCCTTCATACCAATAATGCGGCAGCTACAGTAGTTCGTTTGATTGATATGGGTATGGAGCCCTACATGATTGCAAGTTCTCTGGTAGGAGTAGTGGCGCAACGTCTGATGCGAAAAGTATGTAAACACTGTGGAACCCAAAGGCCGGTAAGTCAAAGAGAAAGAGCCTTCCTAAGGGATGAAATCCAGGTGGTACAAGAAGCTCATGGATGCACCCGCTGTAATAACACAGGGTACTCTGGCAGAATTGCGATTCATGAAATTCTGATGATTGATGAGCAGGTGCGGAAAATGATTACAGCAGGATCCAGTGTGGAAGAAATTGTGGAGTACGGGATTCGGGAACAAGGAATGTATACTCTGGCAAGCAGAGCAGAGCAGCTTGTGGCAGAAGGAGTTACAACAGTAGAAGAATTATTAAAGATTGCATATTATTCCTAAGGTAAGGAGATACAAGATGAGAATAGACGACATCATAAGGAGTGCCAGAGAAAAGGGAGCCTCTGATATACATATAACAGAAGGACTGAAAACTTATTTCCGCATAAATGGAACGCTGGCAGAAAGTGGGTTTGAGTTTTCAAATGAAGAGACAAAAGCAATCATACTTGAAATGATGAACCAGAGACAGAAGGAATATATGGCAGAAGGACATGAAGTGGATTTTGCTACAAGAAGCCAGGAAGGTTTCCGGCAAAGAGTCAATGTATTCTATCAACAAGGAAGGATTGCGGCTACGATACGATTGCTCAATGATCATATTCCGAATCTGGAGGAATTAAATCTTCCAAGGGTTTTGGAGGAGCTGGCAAATCAGCCTCGAGGGCTTGTTTTGGTAACAGGGCCAACAGGGAGTGGGAAATCCACCACTTTAGCAGCAATTGTCAATTACATCAATCGGAAAAAGGCACAGCATATAGTGACCATAGAAGACCCGATTGAGTATGTTTTTGAGGGGGATAAATCCATTATCCATCAAAGAGAGGTTGGTATCGATACTTTGAGCTTTGGAGCAGCCCTTCGTGCCGTATTAAGGGAAGACCCGGATGTGATTTTAGTGGGGGAGATGCGGGATTATGAAACGATCGGAGCAGCTATTACGGCAGCAGAGACCGGTCACCTTGTATTGGCTACCCTTCATACAACGGGAGCGGCTCAAAGTGTAGACCGAATTATTGATGCTTGTCCGGGAGATGTACAGAATCAAGTTCGAACACAACTCTCTGGAATTTTAAAAGGAATTGTGACCCAGTGTCTGATTCCGACCCAGGGGGGACAGGGAAGGGTTCCGGCAACAGAGATTCTCGTTGGAACGGATGCAGCATTGAATTTAATTCGAGAAAATAAGGCCCACCAGATGAGCACAATTATGCAGTCTGGACAGGCCTATGGAATGCACACCTTGAATAAGGACTTAATCCGGTTGGTGAACCAGGGATTCATCTCAATTCAGGAGGCATATCAATATTCCAATGATAAAAAAGACTTAGAGCAATTCTTATAAGATTATTGATTTTCAAAGGGTTTCAGGCTTTTTGCCAGAATCCCTTTTATTTTTGCAATGGCTGTTCCATAGTTCGTAATGGGAACGTGGTTATCCTTTGCACAGCGAATCCGGTATTTCATTTCCCGCTCATTCAGCATACATCCACCACAGTGAATAATCAAATCATAGGCAGATAAATCCATGGGAAATTCGGTTCCGCTGGTAAAGCTAAGCTGCAGGCTGGCTCCGGTATATTCCTTTAACCACCGTGGAAGCTTTACCGTTCCAATATCATCGCATTGCCTGTGGTGAGTGCATCCTTCGCTGATTAAGACATGACTCCCATCTTTTAAAGAATCTAATGCGTCAGCACCTTCGACTAATGCATCCAAATCTCCCTTATAACGAGCAAAAAGAATAGAGAAGGAAGTCAGAGGAATACGAGAAGGAAGAATGTTGTTTACTGTTTGGAAAACCTGGGAATCCGTAATGACTAAAGCAGGATCTTTTTGTAAAGAAGCAAGGGTTTCCCTTAAAGTATTCTCTTTCGCAATTATGGGAAGGGCATTTGCCTCCAATAAATCCCGTATGGTTTGCTGCTGGGGCAGAATGAGGCGTCCTTTTGGGGCAGCAGAATCAATAGGCACCACTAAAACGACAACATCATTCTCATTGATCAAATCCCGGACGATGGGCTTGTCTCTATTTTCATCAGGAAGAAGAGCGGCAATTCTTTCCTTTAACTGGAAGATGTTTTCCTGATTTCTGGCACTCACTAAAATAGAAGATTCAATAGGTAATGGAGTCTCTTCCGGGAGTAAATCAGATTTATTATACACAACCAGATATGGGATTTCCTTTTCTTTTATACGGTTAAGAATCTGCTGGTTTTCTGAAGAGAAGCCCTCAGAAGCATCCACAATAAGCAGTGCGATATCTGTTTTGTTAAGAATCTGATAAGTCTTTTTGATACGCTCTTCCCCTAAAACACCTGTATCATCAAGCCCAGGTGTGTCAATCATGACAACTGGGCCTAAAGGCAGCAGCTCCATAGTTTTCAAAACTGGATCAGTAGTTGTTCCCTTTACATCAGATACGATAGCCAAATCTTGACCGGTTAAAGCATTGATAAGACTTGATTTTCCAGCATTTCTTTTTCCGAATATTCCAATATGAATCCGCTCAGAGGCGGGGGTATTTTGCATGCTCATAGAAAACTCCTTAAAATCTAAAATCCCTACGATTCATTTCCCGAATTAATCGCAGATTTTCAGCTACAGTTTTTCGTACATTTTCACTGGGAACATTGGCAATTTCTTTCGAAATCAATTTTTCTCCCAAAGCTTTTGTCGTAGGAGAAGCGTAATCCATCAAATATTCTTGTAAAGTCATTAAGGCATTTGGATGGCAACAGTTTTGAATTTGTCCGCTTTTCAGCAGACTCATAAAGCGATCTCCAGTTCTGCCAAGGCCGTAGCACGCAGTACAAAAACTTGGAATATAATCCATCTGAATCAGCCACTGTACAACTTCATCCAAGGTTCTGGTATCACTTAACTCAAATTGGGAAGAATCCCCTTCGGATTCGGTCTCCTCATTGTATCCACCAACGGTGGTTTTCGAACCACCACTAAGCTGAGAAACACCAAGCTTGAGTACGCGTTCTCGAACAGACTGGCTTTCTCTGGTTGAAATAATCATACCAGTATATGGGACAGAAATGCGGATACAAGCAACAATTTTAGCAAAGGTATCGTCATCGATTCCATTTTTAAATTCACTTGCGTCAATGTCATCAGCATCCTTGAGTCGTGGAACACTTATGGTATGAGGACCAACGCCAAAAGCAGCCTCTAAATGCTCGGCATGCATAAGAAGTCCGGCAAATTCATAGCGGTATTGTTCAAGACCAAACAATACACCAAGTCCAACATCGTCAATTCCACCTTCCATAGCCCGATCCATAGCTTCTGTGTGATAATCGTAATTGCCTTTTGGACCAGTTGGATGAAGCAGCTCATAATTCTCTTTGTTATAGGTTTCCTGGAAGAGAATATAGGTACCAACCTCCGCCTCTTTCAGCAAGCGGTAATTATCTACAGTAGTTGCGGCGATATTGATATTAACCCGACGTATAGCACCGTTTTTATGCTTGATACCATAAATGGTTTTGATGGATTCCAAATAATAGTCCATGGTGTTGTGGACGGGATCCTCACCAGCTTCCAGGGCAAGACGTTTGTGTCCCAAATCTTGGAGTGCAATGACTTCTTTTGCGATTTCTTCCTGACTTAATTGTTTCCGTGGAATGGTCTTATTCTTCATATGATATGGACAGTAAGTACATCCATTAATGCAGTAATTGGAAAGGTATAAAGGGGCAAACATAACAATGCGGTTGCCATAGAAGTTTTCTTTAATTTCCTTTGCCAGTTTAAATATTTCCTGGTTTTTCTCCTCATCTGTACAGGCTAAGAGTACAGAAGCCTCACGATGGGTAAGTCCTTTTTGTTTTCTGGCCTTTTCGAT
Source organism: Aequitasia blattaphilus (assembly GCF_024721305.1). Lineage (GTDB taxonomy): Bacteria > Bacillota > Clostridia > Lachnospirales > Lachnospiraceae > Aequitasia > Aequitasia blattaphila. The sequence continues at coordinate 57,104 of NZ_JAMXOD010000006.1, forward strand.
CAGCTTGCTTATCAGCTCCAGATTATCCTTGTTTTCCTCTGCGTATTGCAGGGTTTCCAAGATTTCACCGTGATGAATAAAATCTTGGGCGTTTTTCGAGTTTACATCATACATTTTTCATTTCCTCCTAGGTATTTAGTGAATCGCCGATATCTGTTACGGCATAATAACCCTCCTTTTTTAATGCTTTAAAAAATGGACTATCCAATCGAATGTCAATATCACCGGCTCTTTCCTTATTTTTATAAAGAGTATAATTTACACGGGCTTCCTTCGGTGTAATATTTTGCATTACCACATTGGCACCAGCCTTGATTCCTAAAATCCGGCCATCCTCTCCCAGAGTGCCGAGAGCTGTAGTTGAGGGAAGCAATATTTCCGGAATCATAATGCGCAGCAGCGACAAAATAAAAAGAGTTTGGTGCAGCGTTCCTGAGGGCATATTGAAAAAAGGTGTATCAGGGTGGGTGATATATGGTCCAACTCCAAGCATTTGAGGATTTAGTGCTTTAATAAAGAGCATATCTTCTGCTAAATTCTCATTGGTTTGATAAGGGGAACCAACCATAAATCCAGAGCCAACCTGATAGCCGATTTCTTTTAGGTTCAGCAGACATTGCTGACGATTTTCTGCGCTTAAGCTTGCAGGGTGTAGTTTGGCGTAATGGCTGGGAGAGTAAGTTTCATGACGAAGCAGAAACCGACTTGCACCAGCATCATAATAAGCTTTATAACTTTCGTAGCTTTTTTCTCCAATAGAAAGGGTAATAGCGCAGTCTGGATAGAGCTTGTGAATGCTTGCTATTATTTGAATCATTCTCTCATCGGTAAAATAGGGATCTTCGCCGCCTTGAAGGACAAAGGTTCTATATCCGGCTTCATAGCTTCTTTCACAGCAATCTAAGATTGCCTCTGTACTAAGCCGATACCGAGCTGTCTTTTTGTTCCCCTTTCGAATACCACAATAAAAGCAATCGTTTTTACAGTAGTTTGTAAATTCAATGAGTGCTCTTACATAGACTTTGTTTTGATAGACTTTTTTGTACAAATCCCCTGCTAGTTTAGCTGCATATTGTTCTAAATCGTTATTTTGATGATTGAGAAGAAAAATCCACTCTTCTTTTGAGAGTTTTTTTTCTTTGTTGAGTTTTTCAATTAAATTTTTCATACATCAAATAGTATAACACAAACTTGACAAAATTACATTTCATGGTATTATTATCTGTAGTTTATATAGATTGAAAATGCTGAGAAAAAGAGGAGCAGACATTCATTTCATTAAGAGAGAATCATCCATGGCTGAGAGGTGATTTATGGAGAGATAGCTGCAGGTAGCTTTGGAGCAGGGTTATTGAAACAAGGAGTAGATAATCCCGGAATCGTTCCCGTTAAAGAATATGAGAAGTGATATGGCAGCGCCATATAATAAAGGTGGTACCGCGGTAAAAATGATTCGTCCTTTTATTATAATAGTATATTATAGTAAGATGACGTTTTTTTATTTGTGAACAATGTGTGATGAGAGAAAGGAAAAAAAGAAATGAGTCAAAACCTAAATACGACATATGATCCACAAAATATGGAAAAGAGATTGTATGAAAAATGGATGAATAAAAAATATTTTCATGCTGAGGTAGATCGGAGCAAAAAGCCCTTTACAACGGTAATGCCTCCTCCAAATATCACAGGCAAACTCCATATGGGACATGCACTGGATAATACCTTGCAGGATATCATTATCCGATATAAAAGAATGCAGGGCTACAATGCTTTGTGGATTCCGGGAACGGATCATGCGGCAATTTCCACAGAAGTAAAGGTTACGGAAGCCTTAAAGGATCAGGGAATTGATAAACGAGAGCTAGGCAGAGAAAAGTTTTTGGAAAGAACTTGGCAGTGGAAAGATGAGTATGCAGGAGCAATTGAAGAACAGCTAATGAAGCTAGGTGTTTCTTGTGATTGGGACCGGGAACGTTTTACCTTAGATGAAGGCTGTTCAGAAGCGGTAGAGGAAGTGTTTTTACGCCTTCATGAGAAAGGATTTATTTATCGTGGAAACCGTATTATTAACTGGTGTCCAGTATGTAAAACAACCATATCTGATGCAGAAGTAATCCACGAGGAGCAAGAAGGAAACTTCTGGCATATTAAATATCCAGTAAAGGATAGTGATACTTTCTTGGAAATTGCAACTACCAGACCGGAAACAATGCTGGGAGATACTGCAATTGCTGTAAATCCAAAGGATGAAAGATATGAAAATCTGGTTGGAAAAACGGCAATACTTCCTCTTGTAAATAGAGAAATTCCAATTGTTGCAGATGAGTATGTAGACATGGAGTTTGGAACAGGTGCAGTAAAAATCACACCGGCTCATGATCCAAATGACTTTGAAGTGGGAAAAAGACATAACCTAGAAGAAATCAACGTAATGAACGATGATGCCACTATCAATGAAAACGGCGGGAAATATGCGGGAATGGGACGGTATGAAGCCAGAGAACAAATGGTACAAGATCTGAAGGATCTGGGATTACTGGTTAAAATTGAAAAGCATGTACATAATGTAGGAACCCATGATCGTTGTGGAACAACTGTGGAACCAATGGTGAAAAAGCAATGGTTCGTAAAAATGGAAGAGCTTGCTAAGCCAGCAATTGAGGTGTTGAAAAAAGGAGAACTCAAATTTGTTCCAGAGCGTTTTGACAAGGTTTATTTGCGGTGGCTTGAAAATATCAGAGACTGGAACATATCCAGACAAATATGGTGGGGGCATAGAATTCCAGCATATTACTGTCAAAGCTGTGATGAAATCGTAGTAGCAGATAAGATGCCAGAGGCTTGCCCGAAATGCGGACATCATGAATTTAGACAGGACGAAGATACCCTGGATACATGGTTTAGCTCAGCTCTATGGCCTTTCTCTACCTTGGGATGGCCACAGAAGACAGAGGAGTTAGATTATTTCTATCCTACAGATGTATTGGTAACGGGATATGACATTATTTTCTTCTGGGTAATCCGTATGGTATTTTCAGGATTAGAGCAAACAGGACAGTCTCCTTTCCATACCGTATTGATTCACGGCTTAATACGAGACGACCAGGGAAGAAAAATGAGTAAATCCCTGGGAAATGGAATTGATCCGTTGGAAATTATTGATGAGTACGGTGCAGATGCCCTGCGTATGACTTTAGTAACGGGAAATGCACCAGGAAACGATATGCGTTTTTATCGGGAAAGAGTAGAAGCAAGCCGTAACTTTGCAAATAAAGTATGGAATGCATCCCGTTTTATTTTGATGAATATTGAAAAGTATGGAGTTACTACACCTGAGGCAGCCAGTACACATCCGGCAGATAAATGGATTGTATCCAGATGCAATGAAATGATAAAAGAAGTAACAGACAATATGGATAAGTTCGAGCTCGGTATTGCCTTGTCTAAAATATACGAATTCTTATGGGATGAATTCTGTGATTGGTATATTGAGATTGCAAAATACAGAATCTATCATGCAGAAGAAGAAAAAGAAGAGGCTAATCAAGCGTTATATACATTGCAAACAGTTCTTGGAAAGTCCTTGAAGCTTTTACACCCATATATGCCTTTTATCACAGAGGAGATTTATGGAAATCTGATGCCGGATGAAGAATCTATTATGATTTCTCAATGGCCTAAGTATCAGGAAGAAGAACGATTTTCAGAGGAAGAAGATGTATTAAATCATTTCAAGGAGATTCTAAGAGGAGTACGTAATATTCGCTCAGAGATGAATGTGCCAAATGGAAGAAAAGCAAGAATTTATGTAGTGACGGAAAAGGACAATTTAATTAAGGGATTGGAAGCATTGAAAGAGTCTGCACTTATGATGGCAGCAGGAAGTGATTTTATCGTTCAAAAGACCAAGGAAGGAATTGCAAAAGATGCAGTTTCTGTTGTGGTTCCCGATGCAACAATCTATTTGCCATTAGAGGAACTGATAGACTTTGAGCAAGAGCTTCTTCGCTTAACGAAAGAAGAAGAGAGACTGGGGAAGGAAATCAACCGGGCGAAGGGAATGCTTGGAAACGAAAGGTTCTTATCAAAAGCACCTCAGGCAAAGGTAGAGGAAGAAAAAGAAAAATTGGAAACCTATGAACAAATGCTTGAACAGGTCAAAGAGCGGGTTACCCAGATTAAAAACAGATAAGAGGGATATGAATGAAGATACAAATTTCCGTTATTAAGGAACATTTGAGGAAGCGTAAAATAAGAAGAGAGTACATTTTATCGCAAAGAAGGAATAGTGGATTTTACAGAAAGATGATGCCGGTTTATACGATATTAAATAAGTATTCCCTATTTTTTCATGTTCTGTTAGCTTGTTTTTTGAATTTGATAATTGAGTCCATTTCCAGACATTCACTAATAAAGGGGCTCCAATACTTGTTTGGTTCACCAATGGTATTTCTATACAATGCCTTTATGATTTTTTGTACATTGTCCATTGTTTATATATTTAGAAGGAGAACCTTTGCCCGAATTATTATCAGTGTTTTGTGGCTGGTTCTGGGTGTTACCAATGGATATATGTTGTTGAAAAGAGTAACTCCTTTCAATGCTCAGGATATTAAGGTTGCCAAGGATGGATTAACCCTTTTGACAAACTATTTTAATGCATTTGAAATTGTAGTGCTTAGTATTGGCATTGTTGCAGTGAGTGTTTGGGTTGTTTCCATGTGGAAACGAGGCGGGCAGTATAAGGGAAGGATGCATCGAGTGGTAGCCATTATTGGAAGTGGTGTTTTCTTTGCTCTGTTTGGCCTGGCGACAAATCAGGCAATTGACAAGAGAGTGGTATCAACGTATTTTGGCAATATTGCCTTTGCATATGAAGATTATGGTCTGCCTTATTGTTTTATGGCATCTCTCTTTAATACAGGCATTAATCAGCCGAATAATTATACAGAGGAGTCCATTGAAGCAATCAGTAATAATGGAGAGATTACGAAATCTGAGACAGGGAGAGCAACAGAAGCCCGTCCTAATATTATCGTGGTACAGCTGGAATCTTTTTTCGACGTAAGTGATGCAGAGTTTTTTGAAACATCTATTGATGCCTTACCAAATCTGCGAGAGATGTTTGAAAACTACTCCACAGGATATTTTAAAGTTCCATCAGTAGGAGCAGGAACGGCAAATACGGAGTTTGAGGTTTTAACAGGAATGAATCTGCGCTATTTTGGACCAGGGGAATATCCCTATAAGACTTATGCGAAGGAAACGCCCTTAGAAAGTGCTGCAACAGCCCTGAATGTCTTGGATTACGGAACACATGCCTTACATAATAATGGTGGAAATTTTTACAGTAGAGCCCAAGTGTTTGATCATATGGGATTTGATACCTTTATCAGCAAGGAATTTATGAACATCCTTCAAACCACACCGAATGGATGGGCAAAGGATGATGTTTTGGTTCAGGGGATTTTAGATTCCATGGACACCACAGAGGGGAAAGACTTTGTCTTTACAGTGAGTGTGCAGGGACATGGAGATTATCCGGAAGAAAAGATGATTGAAAATCCAGCGGTTACTGTAAGTGGTATCGAAGATGAAGCTCTTAAAAATAAATGGGAATACTATGTCAATCAGGTCTATGAAATGGATCAGTTTGTTGGAAAGTTAAAAGAGAAGATTGAGGAACGTGGAGAGCCTACGGTTATGGTGTTTTACGGGGATCATTTGCCAACCCTTGGATTGCAGTCTGAGGATTTGAAAAGTCGTTATCTGTATAATACAAACTACGTAATATGGGATAATATTGGTTTAGAGAAGCGAGATGGGAATATCGCATCTTATCAACTTTTGGCCGATGTATTTGAGCGATTGGATATCCACTCAGGAACAGTCTTTAATTATCATCAAGAGAGACGAAAAACGAAACATTATTTGGAGGATTTAGAACTTCTTCAATACGATCTTTTATATGGTAAGCAGTATGTATATGGAGACAATTCACCAATTGATGAAGGTCATATGGTGATGGGAGTACGAGATGTAACGGTAACAGACATTACACCACAAATAAAAAAGGGATTTAGTTTGTACGGAACGAATTTTACAAAATCCAGCAAAGTATATGTGAATGGTGAGAAGCAAAAGAGCAGCTTTTTGAATAATACACATATTAATCTGCCTGAAACGAATCTTGAAGAGGGAGATGTTTTGGTTGTAAAACAAATGGGCTCCAGCAATACGGAATTTAGGAGAAGTAATGAATATGTTTACCAGGATGGAACGTTGGTAGAAAGTCCGGGGACGGCAACAGATAAAGGTGTGTCATGGGCAAAGCAAGAACAAGAATAGGAGAGTTAAATATGGATTATCAATCTGCCGTAGCTTATATTGAGAGCATTCCAAAATTCACGAAGAAAAATTCACTTTCACATACAAGATATTTACTGATAAAGTTGAAATATCCAGGAGTTCTAAGAAAAATAACCCATGTGGCTGGAACAAATGGAAAGGGCTCTGTATGTATTTATTTAAGAGATATACTTTTGGGGGAAAAGAAAAGTGTGGGGACTTTCACATCACCTCATTTGGTACGCATCAATGAACGGTTTTTAATCGATAAAGATGAAGTATCCGATGAAGGATTTCTGGAGGCCTTTCATGAGGTTTATGATACGGTGAAAGAAATGGAAGCAGAGGGGTATGAACATCCCACTTACTTTGAATTTCTGTTTGTAATGGCCATGGTAATTTTTGAAAAAGCAGATGTGGAGTACATTGTTTTAGAAACAGGGCTGGGAGGCAGGCTGGATGCAACCAATAGTGTCATCAAGCCAACTCTTTCTATTATTACATCAATTGGACCGGATCACCAAAGTATTTTAGGGGAAACTATTGAAGAAATTGCAGGAGAAAAAGCTGGTATTATCAAAAGAAATGTTCCTCTTATCTTTGATGGACGAGAGAAAAAATCCCGTAAAATAATTGAGAATGCAGCTAAAAATGCAAGTGTTCCATATGAGATAGTGGATGATTCCTCTTATCAACTTATGAACATTCGTGGAAAAGTTATTGATTTTTTACCGTCGACTGGTTATGATAAAAATGATGTTTGGAGCATAAACGTTTATGGAGAGTATCAAATTGTAAACGCTCTTTTAGCAATCAGGGCTGCTGCTTTGTTGCTGGAAACCCAGAGCTATCCAGACAGCTTTAAAGAAACTGTAAAGAATACAGAAATTCCTGGGAGAATGGAGGAAGTAGTTCCAAATATTTTTGTGGATGGGGCTCACAATCTTCAGGCAGTTACAGAGGCATGTAAAGTGCTGAATCAGATTTCAGAAGAGGCAGAAGCATTACCGGTGGTTCTTTATAGTGCAGTATCCGATAAAGATTATCGGAAGATTATTCCGTATATTTGTACTCATACGAAGGCAAAGGAATATGCAGTCGTAGGTCTGACAAATTCAAGAGGTGTCTCTGGGAAAGAATTGGCGGAAGTATTTCACGAAAATACAAAGGAAAAGATTGTTGTCAAGGAAAATGTTCAAGAAACTATTGAGTATATAAAAAGCGAGTCCGAAAACAGACCCGTTTTTTGCTTTGGCTCTCTTTATTTAGTGGGAGAGATTAAAGCAGCGTTAGGAGGAAAATCCAATGCTAAATTTTGAAGAAGAATTAAAGAAGTTTCAACCAAGCTTAGAAGTAGAGGATATTGAAGATGCAGTTTATCAGGATGATTTAACAGATATGTCTGATATTCTTAAAGAGATGATTGAAAGCACCAAGTAGAAGGGTACTTTAAAATGGATTATAAAACGAAACTGTTGTATCAGTCTAATTACTGGTACAATGATGGCCTTAGAAAAGCCAATATTAGAGATTTATCAGGTGCCATTGTGTCCCTTAGGAGGAGTCTGCAATATAACAGTGACAATATTGCAACAAGAAATCTGCTTGGTCTCGTCTATTATGGACGGGGAGATATAGTAGAAGGTCTTGTAGAGTGGATATTAAGTAAAAATTTGCAGCCTCAGGAAAACATAGCCAATTATTTTATTCACAAGATTCAAGAGGATTTAGTCTGGCTTAAAACAATCAATCAAGGGATTAAGAAGTATAATCAGGCACTTGTTTATGCCAATCAAAATGGAGAAGATTTGGCTACGATTCAGTTAAAGCAGGTAGTAAAAGACCATCCTACCTTTGTGAAGGCATATCAACTTCTAACTTTATTGTTAATCGATGTTGAGGAATACGAAGAGGCTAAGAAGTACATTCGCACGGCTCATCAACTTGATAAGACCAGCGATATTACCTTAAGCTATATGCAGGAAATAACAGAGGGGCAGAAAGAACAGCGAAAAACTGCGAAGATTGTACGAGAGAAGACGAAAGCGAATCAAAGTGTGGAATATATGGTGGGAAATGAGACCATTATTGCCCCGGTTAATTCTGGAATTAAAGAGCATATGGGGACTCATACGCTGCTCAATATATTGCTTGGAGCGGTGTTGGGCGTAGCTGTAGTGCTCTTTCTTATTATGCCTTCTGTGGTATCAGATAAGCAGAAGGAGTTGAATGGCAAAACCATTTCCTTCAGTGAAAGAATTGCAACACAGGAAGCTCAGATTAGTGCATTGAAAAAGGAATTGGAAAGTTATCGGGCAGATGCCCCGGCAGAAGATGCTCAAGAAACTGCCGCGTCGACGCAAAACAGCTATGAAGTTGTTATGGGAGTCTATACCCATTATGTAGCACAAGATGTTTCAGATTCTGAAATGATAGAGGAGCTGTTTAAAGTAAGTGTGCCTTCCCTGGGACCTTTGGGAAAAAGTACTTATGATGAGGTGGCGGGAGGTGTATTCCCAAGAGCATGCCAAAGCTTAATTGCATCAGGAGAAGCAAGCCTCAATGCAGGAGAAGTAGACGCCGCTATTACCGATTTGGAAAAAGTAATCCGTATGAATGATGGGTATGAGGACGGAAAAGCCTTGTATCTGCTAGGTCAGGCCTATGGACAAAAGGGTGATAGTGAGTGGGCAAGGGAATATTACAATAGATTGGTGGAGCAGTATGGAGGCTCACAATATGTGCAGGGTGCTCAGGAGGCATTGAATGCGCTTTAATGGAATGTGGAGGATAAGAAGGAATGGATAATCTTAGTATTATTTTAGGGTTTGCCGGTGGACTTGGTATGTTCATCTATGGTATGCAAATCATGGCTCAGGGCCTGGAAAATGCAGCAGGAAATAAGATGAAGTCTCTTTTAGAGGCCTTGACGAAAAATAAGCTAATGGGAGTGTTACTAGGTGCGGCAATTACGGCTGTTATCCAAAGCTCCTCTGCAACTACCGTTATGGTGGTTGGTTTTGTAAATGCAGGAATCATGAATTTACAGCAAGCCATGGGCGTTATCATGGGCGCAAATGTAGGAACTACAATAACAGGTTGGTTAGTGTCTTCTGTAGAGTGGGCAGAGTTCTTAAGTCCGGCTAAGATTGCACCGGTTGCAGTTATCTGTGGTGTCATCCTGATGATTAGCGGAAAACGCCGTTCATCAAAAGAAATTGCGAACATTATTATTGGATTTGGGCTCCTGTTTATCGGAATCACAACCATGTCCAGTGCAGTTGAACCTTTGCAGAGTTCGCCGGTTTTCAGGGAAGTGTTTGTAAAGTTAGGCTCGAATCCATTTCTGGGAGTATTTGCCGGTTTTGCAATTACGGCAATTATTCAAAGCTCCTCGGCATCGGTGGGTATCTTACAGTCATTAGCTGCAGCAGGACTGGTACCTTTTAGTGCAGCATTGTATATCATCATGGGTCAAAATATTGGAACCTGTGTGACAGCGATTCTATCAAGTATCGGTGCCAAGAAAAATGCGAAGACAGCGGCAATCATGCATTTACTCTTCAATGTTTTAGGAACGGTTATTTTAGGAAGTATCACCATTGCGTACTTTTGGATTCTTCAGCCGGAAGCAGGAAATGGACAGATTACTCAGACTCAAATCAGTGTGATTCATACGGTATTTAATATTGCTACAACGGTTATGCTCTTCCCGCTTTCGAACTGGATTATTAAATTGGCGAAGAAGATTGGAAGGATTGATGAGGCAGCCGTTGAAGTAAGTGATGTACAGTTAGATGATCGTATGTTAGAAACACCAGGAATTGCACTTCAATCAACTGTTAATGAAGTAGTACGCCTTGGGTATATCGTAAAGGGAGCCATGGCTGTATCGAAAAGAGTTCTTTTTACACAGAAGAGCGAAGATATAGAATATCTGAAAAATGAAGAAAAGACAGCAGATAAGCTGACTGCCGGAATTACGGAATATCTTATTAAAATTAATACGAAACAGATTGGTGAAAAAGAGCATCAGGAAGTAGCCCATATGCTTCAAATTATATCCGATATGGAGCGTGTAAGTGATTATACAGAAAACATTTCTGAATTCGCAGAAAATATGCGTGAAAAAAATATAAAGTTCTCTGAAATTGGTGGAACTCAATTGAAAGAAATGCTTGAGGTATGCGCAGACAGTTACACGTATGCGTTGGAAGCCTATGAAAACCAGGATCGTGATAAAGCGCTAAAGGTAATTGAAGAAGAGACAAGAGCAGATGATTTAGAGGTTTCATTGAGAAATCAACATATTAAGCGACTGGCCAAGAATCAATGTGAAACCCAGGCAGGTATCGTCTTTTTAGATGCATTAGTATGTCTGGAACGTATTTCAGATCATGCTAGAAATATTGCAGAGGAAGTATTGCAGCAGATAGAGGAATAAAAGGGATAAAAAGGAAGGAAAAAGGAAAATGAAAAAAAGATTATTGATGGCAGTAGTAGCACTGATGCTATTGACTGTAACAGCATGCTCAAAACCGGCTCAGGAAAAGAAGGAAGAGCCAGTGCAAGAGGAGCAGCAAAAGGCGGAAGAGCCAAAAGAAGAGGAAAAAGTAGAAGAGAAAAAGGTTGAAGAAAAAAAAGAGACGGGAACAGTGGACAGTGAGTGGACTGAAATGGAGTTTATATTTGATGGGGTTAATATGAAACTATTAGAAACTCCTTATAAGACTCTTGAGGAAAATGGATGGACCTTTAATATGGCTGACTACGGCTATGAGGATGGTTACATACTGAATCCAAAGGATAAGCTGACTTCAACCATTGATTTGACGAATGAAAAATATCTGGAAGATAAGTATGCTGTCCGGGTTTCAGCAGGATTTATCAATACCACAGATGGAGCTGTCGATGTGACTGAGAGTAATGTATGGGCAATTCAGGCAGATGTTTCCAGTGCAATGAAAAAGGGAGAGCCTTACCCAGATTTTGTTCTTGCAGGTGGAATTACCTGGGGTGCAACTTACGAGGAAATAAAAGCAGCATATGGAGAACCTTCTGAGGAGCCCTATCGCTCAGAGGATTTGGGATACTATACATACGAATATAAAAACGAATACTCGCAAAACATGCGATTTGTCGTATATGATGAAATGGGATTGACAGAGATCGATATACATAATTACGGTAACTAACAAAAGTGCAAAATAAAACTGGTTGAATTTTCAATCAGTTTTATTTTTTACCTTATAAGAAACTTAATCCGCTTCTAGCAGAAGGGCAGGGTCATTCTGCTTAATATAAGATTCTAAAGTATTAAGGTCAACAAGAGAAGGAACAACACCTTCCCGGGAAATGCAGAATCCGGCAGCATAAGAAGCAATCTTCACAGCATTTGGTAAAGAGACTCCTTTTTGTAGATAAACAGCAAAAGCACTGATAAAAGCATCAGCGGCGCCTGTATTATCAATGGATTTAAAATCATAGGCAGGAAAGTACATGGAGTCTGTTTGTGTCCGCAGATAAGACCCTTCTGAACCAAGGGTGATAATAACTGTAGAAACACCTTTCCCTAAAAAGTATAAAGCTTTCTCTTCCACGGTATTGGAATCCGGGCAAAGGGTACTTGCTTCATCCAGATTCGGAATTAATATATCGATAGTAGACAACAGTTCGTCACTTAAATGATTGCAGGCGGCAGGCTTTAGTATCGTAGTAGCACCATGCTTTTTCGCAAGAGCGGCACCAGACTCAATGACGGGCATAGGAACTTCGGTCTGTAAAAGACAGTATGCAGTATTTTCAAAGAGAGACTCCAGCTTTTGGATGGAGTCTCTTTTGAGACTATCCGTTGCACCGGATAAAATAGTAATTGTAGATTCTCCGGAGTCACTTAAAACAATGTATGCTTTTCCAGTAATCGCGTTAGGAATTCGACAGATTCCACTGGAATTAATGCTGAGTTCATTGAGCGAAGATAGGATGATTTCGGATTCCGGATCATTTCCAACGGTTCCGATTAAAGCAACTCTGGCGCCTAATTTTGCGGCTCCGATTGCTTCGTTGATTCCTTTTCCACCGGGATAGGAATAAAGTGAAGAGGCAATCGTTGATTTCCCACTCTTGGGCAATTCCTTTACACGCATGTAGTAATCAATATTTACACTTCCAATCACCAAAATCTTCTCAGGACTTAATTCTTTTGGGATTCCAATTGTACTTCCCGTATCTAAGATGAATTCCTTTGAAAAATTTAAGTTTGGTTTCTTCTTGGTCTCTAGATGAAAAATCATTTTCTCGCAAATACTCTCACCGAAGGCATGGTTTGGAATCAAGAGTGAAGTTATGGATGGGTGATGGATATGATTTAAGGATTCTTCCTTTAGGGAAATTATCGAAACATCATCGGGAGTTTTCAGATGCAGGGAAATTAGTTTTTCGTAGAGCGACAAAGCCATGTCGTAATTGGAAACCGCAATGGCACTGATGCGTCGTGAGGTAATTCGTTGTATTAAGCTTTCGTCTACATGATGAAAGACATTTGCCTGATCAAATGGAATCTGTTGTTCATATAAACAGCTTTTGTATCCATCTAGGAAGCAGGTTTCCCAAAAGTTCTCTTTACCCAGAAAGGCGATATCAGTATGCTCGTATTCGAATAAGGTTTTCGCTGCCAAAAATCCTGCCTTCTCAAAGTTTTGATTGATCGATTTTTCGTAGAAAAAAGCATTTAGTATGAAATATGGAATATTATTGTCCTTAAGAAGAGATGTATGCTGGATACTTTCGGAGGAAATAGGCTCCCATAAGAGTCCATCTACCTGATGGTGACAAACGGATGTTATGGCCTTTAATTCACGCGTTTGATCCATAGAAGATTCATAGAGCATAACGGAATACCCATTTTTTTGCGCAACATTAATAACACCGGAAACGATGCTGTCATTAGTTGCACTATTTAAAATCAAACCTATGGTAAAAGTCTTTGTGTTACTCTGAGAAGCAATATTATACCTTGGTGCATAATTATATTCTTTTATAATCTGTAATACTTTTTCTCTTGTGGCCTCGCTGATGCTCTCGTCCTTTTGGTTCATGACTTTTGAAACCGTAGAGATAGAGACACCTGCCAGCCGGGCGATATCTTTAATTGTCATTATCTATGCCTCCCATTTGTAAGCTATTTCATATTTTAACCTTAAATATTCGTTTCGGTCAAGTGGATAAAAAGAAAGTGATACCATTTTATAGTGGATATTGTACAACGTTGTGAGTTGTGCACAATATAAAGTGGTAAATATGTACAAGACTTACAATTGACATTTGAGGAAGTAAAATGATATTCTAAGTTTACGAAAACAGTTTAGGAAAATGATTTCCTAAGAAAAGGAGGATATTAATGAAAAAGATATTAAGTGTTTTACTGGTAGCAGTGATGTGTTTCTCTTTGGTGGCATGTGGTGGATCGGATTCAGACAGCGGGGCATCTGGTGGATCATCGGATGAAAAAGGAAAAGATAAGATTCGGGTGTGTATTGTTTATACGGGGAATTTGGGAGACAAAAGCTACAATGATTCATGTAATGAAGGCGCACAGCGTGCAGTCGAAGAGCTTGGTGTAGAAGTAAAGAGTTTGGAAGGTGCGACAGCAGAAGAGTGGGAATCCAATTTGGTTTCTGCTTGTGAAGAAGGATATGATCTGATTATCGGAGCTTCTTCTAATATAGCTGATTACATCACGGAGCATGGTCCAAACTACCCAGAAACAAAGTTTGCGGTAATTGATACAACGGTAGACTTAGATAATGTACAGTCTATAAGCTTTGCACAGAACCAAGGTTCATTCTTAGCAGGAGCAGCAGCGGCAATGTTTACAACAAAGACGGATATTGAAGGTGTAAACAAAGAGAAGATTATTGGATGGGTTGGAGGAATGGACATTCCTGTACTACATGATTTTTACACCGGATATGAGCAAGGTGCGAAGTATATAGATCCTGATATTAAGATTTTACAAGCTTTCGCAGGAACATGGACGGATCCACTAAAAGGAAAAGAGCTGACGCTAGCACAGTATGAACAAGGTGCTGATATCGTAATGAACGTTGCATCCGGAACGGGTCCTGGAATCTTAGAGGCAGCAAAAGAAGCGGGAAAATATGCAATTGGAGTGGATTTGAATCAGGACAATGATCAACCGGGATCTATCTTGACATCAATGGTAAAACGAGTAGACAATGCATGTTATCTTGTTATCGAATCTGTAGTAAATGATACTTTTGCTGGTGGAACAACACAGTATCTGTCATTAGAAGAAGGTGGCGTCAGTCTGACAGATTTCGCTGTAATCAAGGAATCTTTAGGAGATAAATTCCCACAGGATATCGTGGATAAATGCGATGAGTTGGCAGAAAAGATTATTGCGGGTGAAATTGTGGTAGAAAATTATGAAGGGTTTGGACCGGAAGCACAATAATTGCTTTTCTAAATAAGAATTTGAAAGGGAGTGTTGCAGCTGCAACATCCCTTTCTTTAAAAAGAGGGACAAAGAATGAGCGAATATGTAGTGGAAATGAAAGATATTCAGAAATCATTTGGCAGCGTAAAAGCTGTTAAAAATGGATTTTTTACTGCTAAGAAGGGAGAAATCCATTCCCTGATTGGAGAAAACGGAGCAGGTAAGTCAACGATGATGAAGCTTCTGTTTGGCATGTATCCTATTGATGAAGGGGAAATTTTGATTAATGGTAACAATACGGACAAACTGACGCCTAAAATTGCGATTGACCATGGAATTGGAATGGTACATCAAGAATTCATGCTGGTAGGCGAGCTTACCGTTCTGGAAAATATCATATTGGGATTTGAACCCCAAAAGGGTTTGAAGATAGATTTCGATGCGGCAAAAAAAGAAGTAAAGAAGTATATTGAGCAATACCATATGGATATTCAGTTAGAGAAAAAAGTGAATCAGATTTCTGTTGGTGAAGCGCAAAGAGTTGAGATTATCAAAACATTGATGAGAGGTGCGGAAATCATTATTTTAGATGAACCAACGGCGGTACTAACACCTCAGGAAGCACAGCATCTGTTTAAGATATTAATGAATTTGAAAAAAGACCATAAGACCATTGTCTTTATTTCTCATAAGTTAAATGAGGTAATGAATATTTCAGATCGTATTTCTGTTATGAGACAAGGGCAATACATAGATACAGTGGAAAAAGGCAATACATCACCATTAGAGTTAACAAAGCTTATGATTGGACGTGAAGTATTTTTAAATATTGACAAAACCTATTCAAAAGCAGGGAAAACAGTATTAGAGGTAGAAGATGTATGGATTCCGAGTCAGAAAGAGACTTCAAAGATAAGAGGAATGTCGTTCCATGTAAATGAGGGTGAAATCGTAGGAGTTGCAGGCATCGATGGAAATGGACAAAGTGAACTGGTAGAAGCAATCATAGGCCTGCGGGAAGTGGAAAAAGGAAGCATTAAGCTATCCGGTAAAAACATTGCGAACAAGAAAACAAGAGCGATTCGGAAAAGCGGACTCTCTGTGATTCCGGAGGACCGAAATACACAAGGGTTAAACAGGGAAATGAGTATTGCAGATAATCTTGCGGCTGTTGAGATGGATCGCGTACCGTATTCAAAGGGATTTATGATTCGTCAGGAAGCAATTGTGCAAAATGCGAAAGAAAAGGTAGAAGCTTTTGATATCCGTCCAGACGATTATAATCTGCCTACCTCCTCTTTATCAGGAGGAAATGCACAAAAGGTAGTAGTAGCGCGAGAGGTATCCATGGACAACAAACTTCTTATAGCAGCGCAGCCAACAAGAGGTGTAGACATTGGTGCAATAGAATCAATACGAAATTCTTTAGAAAAGGCAAAAAAAGAAGGGACGGCGGTGCTTTTAGTATCGGCGGAATTGGAAGAAATCATCTCGTTGTCGGATCGAATTATTGTTATTCATGAAGGGAAAATCACTGGAGAGATGCCGGCGGATGAAGCGAATGAGAATAATTTAGGCCTGCTCATGATGGGAGGAACACACGAATGAATATAAAAGCATCAGGGTTAAAAAGAATTCTATTTACTGTAGTGATTGCGTTAGTTATCGGTGCGGTTCTGATATTAATGATAGGAGAAAATCCGATTGAAGCATACCAAGCATTATTTAAAGGAGCGTTCAAAGGAAAATTTGGATTTGGAAATACTGTTGCGACGTTTACCCCGCTGCTCTTGACTTCCATTGCCTTTGCGGTAGCTGCTCAGGCAGGAGCATTTAATGTAGGAGTGGAAGGTGAGGTTTTTCTGGGAGGAATCGCAGCGGCCTATATAGGGGTTAATTTCACCTTTCTACCAAAGCCCATTCTACTAATTACTTGCTTCTTAGGTGCGATGGTGGTTGCCGGAGCATGGGCGACAATACCGGCAGTACTAAAGGCTTATTATGGAGTAAGTGAGGTGTGTACGACAATTTTAATGAACACCGTAGCAGTTTATATTACGTCCTATTTGGTAAGTGGTCCGATGAGTGCTGGGACAGCAAATGCACAGTCTCATTCGGTAGCAGTAAATCTTCCTCAGTTTATGAAGCCAAGTAGTGCGAATGTAGGTGTGTTCATTGCCATTGTTATAGTTGTACTAGTGGCAATTATGCTTTATAAAACTAAATTTGGTTACAAGATACGTGTAGTAGGAACGAACCCGGCGTTTGCAGATTGCATTGGAATTAATTCGAAGAAAGTATTCATTAATTCCATGATTCTATCCGGTGCGATAGGTGGAATCGCAGGATGTATCGAGGTGTTAGGAGTGCATGGATATTTTCTGAATAACTTTGCAGTTGGATTGGGATCAAATGGTATGCTGGCAGCCTTAATTGCCAGATCAAATGTAGTTCTCACACCATTTTTGGCATTCTTCCTTTCTATATTAAAGGCCGGTGCAATGGGAATGCAGCAAAGTACAGGAGTTCCAAAGGCGCTTGTAGACACAATCATAGCAATCTTCATTATAGTAGCGACGATGGAGACGTTGTTCGAATTTAAAAAGAAGATCAAAAGAAAAGTGAAGAAAGAGAAAGGAGAGGCAAAAGCATGAGTGCGATAATTGAAAATGTCGATAAAATATTTAATGTTTCCCTAATTTATGCAACGTTTCGTTCTGCCACTCCCATTATATTTGCAGCTCTTTGTGCAGCACTTACTCAACAAGCGAATATTTTAAATATTGGAACAGAAGGAATTATGCTGGTAGGTTCTTTCACTGCGGTTGGAGTATCTTATCTGACGGGAAATTGGGTAATAGGAGTTTTGGCGGCAATGATATCAGGGGCTTTCATAGCATCCATTATGGCGGTGGGGCATATCAAATATAATGCAGAGATATGTGCCATAGGTATGGGAATTAATATGTTGGCTTTGGCGGTGACGAAGCTGCTACTAAACGTTATTTTTAAAACCAATGGAACTTTCTCAGATCCGAAGATTGTTCCGATTCCAAAGGTGCATTTTGCATTTATGGATGATATACCTGTATTAAACCAATTGCTGAATAATTGGAGTATTACGGAATGGTTAGCTATTGTATTGATTTTAGTATTACAATTTCTATTCTACAAAACCGTTTGGGGACTTCGTCTTCGTGCAGTAGGACAGTTTGCAATGGCAGCCCAGACAGCAGGAATAAAGGTAACACAGATTAAATACCAAGCGATGATAGCGTCGGGACTTATGGGAGGACTTGCAGGCGCACATCTTTCTTTGGGATACAGTACACAGTTTGTGGAAAATATGACAAATAATCGTGGGTTTATGGGTGTTGCAGCAATGTATTTCGGTGGCGCCAATCCAATTCTTACGGCTCTTGGCTGTTTGCTCTTTGGATTTGCAGATTCAGTGGGAGCCAGATTACAAGCTTATGGAATACCATCCCAATTTGTACTGATGATGCCTTATATTGTTACAATTGTTATATTGGCGATTTCAATGTATGTGAAATATAGAAACAATAAAAGGAAGGAATCTTCCTTGCTTGCACCGAAAGCACAATTAAAAACACAAGGATAAAGGAGAACGAAAATGGGAAAACAAAAAATGATCTTGGATTGTGATCCGGGACATGATGATGCGGTAGCCATTCTATTGGCGGCAAAGAATGATGTTTTAGAGTTAATTGGAATAACGGTAGTGGCTGGAAATCAAACCATAGATAATACAGTACGAAATGCTTTGAATGTTTGTCAGGCGTTAGAACTTGAGATTCCGGTATATGCAGGATGTGGCGGGCCGATGGTAAGAGAGCAGGTGGTTGCAGGTGATATTCACGGAGAATCAGGGCTTGATGGACCGGTTTTTGAACCCCTAAAAAAAGAGCGGGAAGAAGAACATGCGGTTAACTACATAGTTCGGGCTTTAATGGAGTCGGATGAGAAAATAACAATAGTAACAACAGGACCCATGACAAACCTTGCTATGGCAATGCGCATGGAGCCGAAGATTAAAGAAAAGATTAAGGAAATTGTGTTGATGGGTGGCTGCTACCAGAACGGAAATGTAACCCCTGCTGCAGAATTTAATATATTTGCGGACGGGGAGGCAGCATATGCTTGCTTTAATAGCGGACTCCCAATTACAATGGTAGGTCTCGATGTGACGAGAAAAGCTTTATGCTATCCGGCTATTGTAGATCGCATGGAAAAAATCGGAACAAAAGCTTCTAAGTTATTTGTTGACCTTATGCGCCATTTTAACAAATCTCAAAAAGAGGTATTTGGATGGGATGGAGGTCCACTCCACGATCCAATTACAATTGCTTATTTGATTGATCCAACTGTTCTGACTGTAAAACCGATGCACTCGGAGATTGAAATAAGAAGTGAACAGTCTTATGGAAGAACGAATTGCGATTTCTTTGATTATCAGCAAAAAGATCATAATTCGGATATTGCAATTGATATCGATACAGATAAGTTCTGGGATATTGTGGAGGATGCTCTTAAACGCTACTAAAGTGAAGGGAGTTTTGAATGAATTTAAAAGAGGTATTAGAACAAAATAAAGAGGAGTATATTCAAGAACTTCTGGAACTTCTTTCGATTGATACCCACGATATTGGACATGGGATAAAGGGCGGACTGGAAAAAGAAGGACAGGAATATTTGATTCAACGAATGGAATCTATGGGAGCAGATGAGATTATCTGTGATTCGTTAAAGGAAGAGGACATTAAAAAAAGTCTGATTCTTCATAATGAAGGCAATGTTGGACATGACCTTACAAATCGCTTTAATGTATACGGAAGATTTAAAGGAAATAAACCGGGAAAGAGTCTTTTGTTTAACAGCCATATGGATGTAATGCCTGCGAATGAAGACGAGTGGGACTATCCTCCGTTTAAAGGAACGGTGGAAGACGGACGTATCTATGGACGCGGTGCCGCTGATATGAAAGGCGGTCTTATGGCTTCACTAATGGCAGTAAAGCTTTTGAAGGATGCCAAGGTATCCTTTCCGGGAGAAGTAATCATTACCTCTGTATGCGATGAGGAGGGTGGAGGCAATGGCTCAATCCAAGCTGTAATGAGTGGGATGACAGCAGATGCAGTTGTAAACTGTGAGCCAAGTAATGAAGAATTAATTCTTGCTCATATGGGCTGGGTATTCTTCCGGGTAGAGTTTGAGGGGAAGGCTTGCCACTCTGGAACAAAGAATGATGGAGTCAGTGCAATTGATAAGGCACTAAAGGTGATAGAGGCATTAAATGAAAAGGAGCATCACTGGCTTCTCACTTATAAGCACCCTCTGTTACCAGCGCCAAATTTAAATATTGGTGTACTAAAAGGAGGCACTGAAGGATCAACAGTCCCCGGAAAATGTGTATTTGAAACTTGTGTTCACTACGTACCGGGGCTTATGAGCCACGAGCAGGTAGTAAAAGAATTTGAAGATGTGGTCTATCGAACAGCGAGAGCAGACGAATGGATGGAAAAGCATCTGCCTAAGATTACCTTGTATCAACAGGGAAATGGTTTTGAGATGGAAAAGAATCATCCCTTCGTAAAAAGTTTTCACAAGGTTTATCAGGAAGTGAAAGAAGAACAAGTAAAGATGGTAGGCTCTCCCAGTGGATGTGATTCCAGGCTTTGGAGAAATATTGCGAAGCTGCCGACGATTCAATTTGGTCCGGGAACCTTAGAAGCGTGTCACGCGGTGAATGAATCCATAGAAGTACGGGATTATCTACAGTCTATATTAATTTATGCAGAACTCATTTTAGAATGGTGTCAAAATAAGGAGGAAAATTAGAATGAAAAAAATATTATTAGCCGGAGAATCATGGATGAGCTATACCACTCACGTAAAAGGCTTTGATTCATTTTATACATCGGTATACGAAACGGGAGAAAAATATATAAAGAGAGCTTATGAAGAGGGAGGCTATGATTTTACATTTCTGCCCAATCACCTTGCGACAGAGGAATTTCCTTTTACGATAGAAGAATTAAAAGAATATGACATGATTATCCTATCGGATATCGGAGCAAATACCCTGCTGTTACCGGGAGCAACATTTACAAGCAGTATAAAAAGACCAAACAGATGTAATCTGATCAGAGATTACGTGCTGGAAGGCGGAGCTTTATTTATGGTTGGAGGATATCTGACATTTTCAGGAGTGGATGCAAAGGGAAAATGGCAGGATACCGCGGTTCAAGAAGTACTACCGGTACAGGTACTTCCAACAGATGACAGAATGGAGCACTGTGAAGGAATCACCCCGGTTACGACGAAATCCCATGCGATTGTGGATGGATTGGGAGAGTGGCCAAGCATTCTGGGATACAACCGAACACTTCCAAAAGAAGATGGGGAAGTCATTGCAGAGGTAGAGGGAAATCCATTCATTGCAGTCGGTGAATATGGTAAAGGCAGATCAGCAGCATTTACAACGGATTGTGCACCGCACTGGGCACCACCGGAATTCTGCGAATGGGAAGACTATAATAAACTATTCTTAAATATTGCAAAATGGTTAATGAAAGAATAAGATTACTCCTGGACCTGTTGGAGATTCCCTCAGTCAATGGGCAGGGTGGTGAAATAAAAAAAGCAGAATATTTGATGCAATATTTTAAAGACCATGGAATTGATTCCAAAATTCAAATAATCGATGAAAAAAGAGGAAATGTACTGGCAAGAATAAAGGGGCGCGATTCCAGTAAGACGATGGTTTTAAATGGTCATATCGATACAGTTCCTTATGGAGATTTAAAAAGCTGGGAGACAGATCCCCAAACACCGGTTTTGAAAGACGGAAAGCTATATGCCAGAGGAGCCTGTGATATGCAAAGTGGATTGGCGGCTCTTACCTATGCTCTGACACATTTAGAGAAAGAACCGGCCTTTGATCTTTTGTTTATTGGAACTTGTGATGAGGAAAAGGGAGGAGCTGGAGCATCAAAGCTTCTTGAGGAGCAGATCATTCCTACAAATGCTGAGATTATATTGATTGGAGAACCGACCAATCTAAACGTTGGGGTTGTACAAAAAGGCTGTTTGTGGTTGTCTTGTACATTCCATGGAAAGGCAAGCCACGGCGCTTATCCCAAAGAAGGAAGAAATGCAATTGAAGATGCATATAAATTTGCCTTTGGTATTTCAGAGTATGTGAAAGGATTTTCTCATCCCTTAGCAGGAGAATCAACAGCTCAAATCACAGAGATTACAGGTGGAATTGCACAAAATATTACACCGGATTTATGTGAGATGACAATGGATATTCGCATGGTACCAGGACTGACAGAAGAAATGGTTTTGAAAGAAGCATCTCTATATGGAAATGAGAAAGAGATTACAGTTGAAATAATAAACAGTAGAGAAGCAGTAGAAATTGAACCGGGAAATACGTTTTTGAAAAGTCTGAAAGAGGAAGTACAAGGAAGTAAAGTAAGCTGTGATAATATAGGAACCGCTTATTTTACGGACGGTTCTATCTTAAAGGGTGAGAACAGAAAAGTTCTGCTTTTTGGCCCAGGAGACCCAAAGCTTTGCCATCAGCCAAATGAGTGTGTTTCTCTGGATGAGTATGAAAAAGCAATTATGATTCTGCAGAACTTCTTAATAAAAGAAAAGGAAAAAACACAATGAAGATATTAGTATTTGGAGCATTGAATATTGACTACACGTACAGTGTGGATCATTTTGTACAAAAAGGAGAGACGATATCCTCAAGTGAGCTTTCAGTATTTAGTGGAGGTAAAGGCTTGAATCAAGCGATTGCTTTTTCGAAAGCAGGAGCAAATGTTTATCAGGCAGGCTGTATAGGTACTGACGGGAAAGTTCTGCTTTCTACTTTGGAAGAGGCGGGTGTAAACACATCCTATGTTCATGTGAGTCAGGAATATCGATCCGGTAATGCCATTATTCAAAATGATAAGGAAGGTGATAATTGTATTATTTTGTATGGTGGTTCTAATCAAGAGATTAAAAAGGAATATGTAGATGAAGTTCTTTCCCATTTTGCAGAGGGAGACTATATTGTTCTGCAAAATGAAATAAACGAGATGTCCTATATTATAGAAAGAGCAAAGGAAGTTGGAATGGTGGTTGTTTTAAATCCTTCTCCAATGGATGAGAAGGTGTTTACTTTTCCCCTTGCCTGTGTGGATTATCTTATTTTAAATGAGGTGGAGGCGTGTCAGCTTCTTGATATTCCATCAGAAGACTATAATGAAGGAGAAATTCTAGTGAGTCTTCACGAGAAGTTTCCAAATATGAAGATTGTACTTACTCTGGGAAGCTTGGGATCGAGGTATTTAGATAATGAAGAAACGGTAAATCAGAGCTGTTATAAAGTAAAGGCAGTCGATACAACAGCGGCAGGGGATACCTATACAGGATATTTTATTGCCTCAGTTATACAGAATAAGTCCGTCAAAGAAGCTATGGATATCGCGTCAAAGGCATCTGCAATTGCAGTTGGACGAAAAGGCGCATCCTCTTCCATACCGACTTATAATGAAGTAATACGTTCTTAAAAAACAAGGACCAGGGTTAAGATGTATAAAATTACATTTTCCCTGGTCTTCTTATTCTTCAATGACATGTATTTCCAAAAAATCAAAATCAATAGAATCAATAAAGCTATCTTGATAAAATCTTGCCTTATCATGTCTTTTAAACTCTTCAATGGTGGAATCCAGCCATATGGGTTTGCTGAGGTCGAAGTCGTAGGCTATTTTTTCAATAGCATTAAAGACTTTATGAGTCCTTGTGTCCTTGCTGTCATCTTCGATTACCATATCTTTTACCATGCGATTGTCCTTGAATTCCTTAGCCCATAAACGAAACATATATATCCTCCCAATATCAAATAGTGAATCTATCATACCACAGAAAAAAGAAGTATGCATCCAAAAAAAAGATGCGGCTCGGCGCCGCATCTTTTAGGAAAGGAAATGAAAAAAATATAAATATTTAAAGGATAAAAAGGAATTCGTAAATAAATGTTTTATTTATTTACTTGAGTTCATTATAGAAAGGAAATATGTCCAACTTATGACGAATTAGTTAAAATAATATAAAAGAATATAAAATGGACTTTATTCTTTTAAACAGGGGCTTTATAATTAAATAGTCTTGTATTCAATACATCCATGTGATAATATGCAGAGGACGTAGAAATAGAGAGAAGGAACGGAGAAAATCATGAGTCAAGGGAAAGGTCAAACGAATACGAAAAACATTTTTACAAGGATATTTATAGATGGATTAAGTGCCATGGCACTGGGGTTATTTGCAACCCTTATTATTGGTACCATTATTCAGCAAATCGGGCTGTTTATTGGAGGGAGATGGGGCGATTTAATCTTTCTTTTAGGAAAGGTAGCGGCTTCTTTAACAGGAGCGGGAATTGGTGTGGCTGTAGCATCAAGATTTGAGAAGTCTCCTTTGGTAGTGGTATCAGCTGGAGCCTGTGGTATGATAGGAGCCTTTGCTTCTGGAATATTAAGTGGAAGTCTGTTAGTGGAAGGAGCAATTGTATATTCTGGCCCAGGAGAACCACTGGGAGCCTTTCTTGCAGCATATATTGGCATTGTTATAGGTGGATTTGTGTCAGGGAAGACAAAGGTTGATATCATTGTGACTCCCCTTGTAACCATTGGTTCAGGTGGAGCTGTTGGACTACTTCTAGGACCAAGCATATCCTCCTTTATGATATGGTTAGGTTCCTTGATTAACTGGGGAACGGAGCAGCAGCCATTTTTAATGGGTGTTATTGTATCCGTATTGATGGGAATGGTTTTAACACTTCCAATCAGTTCGGCAGCAATTGGAATTATATTGAATTTGTCCGGACTTGCAGCAGGAGCAGCAACAGTAGGATGCTGCTGTAATATGATTGGTTTTGCTGTTGCAAGTTATAGAGAGAATAAGGTGGGAGGTCTTCTTGCCCAAGGAATCGGGACATCTATGCTACAGGTTCCAAACATTGTCCGCAAGCCTACAATTTGGCTTCCGGCTATTTTATCCAGTGCAATTTTAGGTCCTGTGGGAACCATGCTTTTTCAAATGACGAGTAATGCAACAGGTTCTGGTATGGGAACAGCAGGATTAGTAGGTCCGATTATGGTATATCAGACCATGATAACAAGTGAAGACCCAATTGTAGTTTTAATTAAAATAGTTGTACTTTTATTTGTACTTCCTGCAATTGTTACTTTATTTTTCTCTGAATGTATGAGAAAATTAGGTTGGATCAAAGATGGAGACATGAAGCTAGATCTGTAGGGGGAATAGTCGATGGCAGGAACAGGGAGAATACACGTTTACTATGGGGATGGAAAAGGAAAGACGACAGCAGCAGTAGGTGCAGCAATTCGTGGGGCAGGAAGTGGAATGAAGGTGCTGTTTTATCAATTTCTAAAGGATAATTCTTCCAGTGAGAGAAGGGTATTAGAGATGATACCTTTGATTACGTGTCTGCCAGGAAAGGATCGAGTGAAATTCTTTAAGCAGTTAAGTCAGGAAGAGAAAAAAGAGCTTCGTCGTTATTATACGAAGGCCTTGGATGAAATTGTTAAATTTTGTTCTTCATTTGACTTGCTTATTTTGGATGAGATTTTGGACGCAGTTTCTTTAAATCTTCTAAGTGAGGAAAAAGTCTTTCGGTTTTTGGAGCATAAGCCGCAAGGTCTGGAAATCATTTTGACGGGGCATGTGATAACGGAAGAGATGAAGGCAAGAGGCCAATACGTTACGCAAATGAAAAAAATAAAGCATCCCTATGATGAGGGAACTACAGCGAGAGAGGGTATTGAATATTAGGAGGTGACAAAATGGAGGAACTAAATGGAGGATATGAAACAGTAGATAGTTGGAAAACAATTATGTTTTTATATAATGCAGCGTTGAAAGAAGTGGGAACAAAGCTTGAGATTTTAAATGATGAGTTTCAATACGTGCATCAATATAATCCAATTGAACATATTAAAACCAGAATAAAGACAGCAGAAAGCATTGTTCATAAACTAAGAAGATATGGGCATGAATCCAGTATCGAAAACATGGTAAAATATGTAAATGATATCGCGGGAGTTCGTTTGATTTGTTCTTTTACATCGGATATTTACCGGTTGGCCGAAATGATTGGAAAACAGAGCGATTTGAAAGTAATCTCGATTAAGGATTATATTAAGAGCCCTAAGGAAAGCGGATACAAAAGCTATCATATGCTGGTGGCAGTGCCGATTTTTTTGTCGGACAGTGTGGTAGATACAAAGGTGGAAATACAGATTCGTACGATTGCAATGGACTTTTGGGCAAGTCTGGAGCATAAGATTTACTATAAGTTTGAAGGACACGCTCCGACACATATTAGCAAAGAACTCAAAGAGTGTGCAGAGATGATATCGGCTTTGGATGAGAAGATGTTATCATTAAATAATGAAATACTGGGATTTACACAGGATGTGCAATAGCTGCACATCCTTTTTTGACCTAAATTTTACATTCTCCTCATGAAAACTTAATACAACCAGCTTATGATACACCATGTAAAGAAAAGTAAAAGGAGAATGAAAAAGATGAAAAAAAGAATAGTAACGATATGTCTAATGTTATCAATGTTGGTAGTTGGAGCAACAGGATGTGGCAAGCAAGCAAAAGCTTCAGAAGGAATTACGATTATTTCAAGAGAAGATGGATCGGGAACGAGAGGAGCTTTTGTAGAATTAATTGGAATAGAAGAAGAGGAAATGACGACAGAGGCACAAATCACAAACTCTACATCTGTAATGATGACAACTGTTGCAGAAGATGAAAGTGCAATTGGATACATATCACTAGGCTCTTTAAACGATACTGTAAAAGCAATTGATGTGGATGGGGTGACAGCCAACGAAGAGAATATCAAAAATGGAAGCTATGGAGTAAAGAGACCGTTTAACGTTGTTCGAAAAGAAGGGGAAGAAAATGAGATTATTGATGATTTTGTGGGATTCATTTTAAGCGAAGAAGGACAGAAAGTCGTTCAGGAAAATGGATATATTTCAATTGATGATGTTCAGGAATTTACAACAGCAGCACCAAAAGGAAAAGCTATTGTAGGAGGATCTTCTTCTGTATCTCCTTTAATGGAAAAATTGGTAGAAGCATATAGTAAGGTAAACCCAGAAGCAACACTTGAGCTTCAGACCTCAGATTCTACAACTGGTGTTACCAATGTAATAGAAGGAACTTATGATTTGGGAATGGCTTCAAGAGAAGTGAAAGAAGAGGAAGCATTAGAAGGAGCTGATCCAATCGTAATTGCCACAGATGGAATCGCAGTAATTGTGAATCAAGCCAGTCAGATAGACGGATTGACAAAGGATGAAATCAAAGGAATCTATACCGGGGAAATTACATCCTGGGATTCGGTAGGACAAGAATAATTTTACATAGATTTAACATAATAAAGACAAGAGCTTTACACGGATTTAATATACTGAACCTAATCAAGGAAGCTTAGATTAGGAGAATGTAATGAAGAGAAAGACGTATTTGATTATATCCCTGTTGATTGCTCTTGTTTTTTTGAGCGGTTGTGGACAAAGTGAAAAATTTGATTCCTCCAACGATATTACAATTGTTTCAAGAGAGGAAGGATCTGGTACAAGAGGGGCTTTTGTAGAGCTCCTTAATGTAGTGCAGAAAAAGAAGAATAAGGATATTGATATGATTACTTTAGAAGCACAGATTACGAATAGCACGGCGGTTACGATGACGACGGTTGCTGAGGATGAATATGCAATCGGATATATTTCCCTGGGTTCAATGAATAGTCAGGTAAAAGCTTTGGAAGTAGATGGGGTTCCTATAAGTGAAGCAAATATAGTAAGTGGAGATTATAAAATCTCGAGACCCTTTAATATTGTTACGAAAGAGGGAACAGAGAATCCGGCAAGAGAGGATTTTATCCGCTTTGTTTTAAGTGAGCAAGGTCAGAAGGTAGTAGGGGAAGCAGGATATATCCCATTAAAAGATACCGTGCCCTACAAGCCACAAACTGTAAAAGGGAAAGTCGTGGTAGGAGGATCTTCTTCCGTAGCACCTGTTATGGAAAAAATGATAGAAGCATACCAAAGGGTTAACAAGGGAGCACAAGTCGAGCTGCAGGCAACCGACTCCACCACAGGAGCCACAGCGGTAACAGAAGGTGGCTATGATATAGGGATGCTTTCCAGAGAAGTAAAAGACAGCGAAAAAAAGCAGGGATTGGTGCCACAAGTAATGGCAATCGATGGAATTGCAATTATCGTAAACCAGCT
Organism: Aequitasia blattaphilus; assembly: GCF_024721305.1. Classification (GTDB taxonomy): domain Bacteria; phylum Bacillota; class Clostridia; order Lachnospirales; family Lachnospiraceae; genus Aequitasia; species Aequitasia blattaphila. The sequence goes on from NZ_JAMXOD010000006.1 coordinate 85,274, forward strand.
CAATGATATTGACGGGTTAAGCAGTGATGCGATAAGAGAAGTCTATTTAGGAAATGATTTAACCTGGGATGAGGTGATGAAGTAATGAAAGAAAAAATAATGAAGGGTGTATTCCTCTTTGCTGCTTGTGCATCTATTTTAGCAGTTGGGCTGATTTGCTATTTTCTATTGGTAAATGGAATACCTGGGATGGCAAAGATAGGGGTAGGTAAATTTCTCGGCGGTAAAATCTGGCGGCCGAACAATGACGAATTTGGAATTCTTCCTATGATTGTAGGAAGCTTATACGTAACGGCGGGTGCAATTATTTTTGGAGTCCCTATTGGAATCTTAACATCTGTTTTTATGGCAAAGTACTGTCCAAAGACGATTTACAGACCATTAAAGACAGCAATTGAATTACTGTCTGGAATTCCTTCCGTAGTTTATGGTTTCTTTGGGTTGGTTGTATTAGTTCCATTTGTGAGAAATGTGGGAAGAAGCTTAGGGCTTGGCGGAAATGGGAGCAGTATTTTTACTGCCTCGCTACTTTTGGGAATGATGATACTGCCCACAATTATCGGCGTAACCGAGTCCGCCATAAGAGCAGTTCCAGCTGCGTATTATGAAGGTGCACTGGCACTAGGAGCTACCCATGAGGGAGCTGTGTTTAAGGTGGTGCTTCCAGCGGCAAAATCAGGGGTTGTAGCAGGAGTAGTTCTTGGAATCGGGCGAGCCATAGGAGAAACCATGGCAGTTATCATGGTGGCAGGAAACCAGGCCAGACTGCCCAATGGAATCTTTAGAGGAATTCGAACTTTGACGGCGAATATCGTATTAGAAATGGGATATGCAACAGATTTACACCGGGAAGCTTTAATTGCAACAGGGGTGGTACTCTTCGTATTTATTCTGGCAATTAATGTAAGTGTTTCTTTATTAAACAGGAGGGGACAGAATGGATAATTTAAAACAAAAACTCTCAGCCTATAAAAAGCATCCTGGATCACTGGTTGTAATGCTTTTGGTCATGTTTGCATCTTTAATTACCTTTTTGGTACTGTTTTTTCTGGTGATTTATATTCTTGCGAAGGGAATTCCCCATTTAAAGCCTTCCTTGTTTTCTTTTACTTACACATCAGAAAACGTATCTCTTATGCCGGCACTGATTAATACCATTATTATGACACTTCTTTCCTTACTGATTGCCGTTCCCTTTGGTATTTTTTCGGCAATTTACTTGATAGAATATGCCAGCAAGAAAAACAAGTTTGTGAGTATTATAAGAATTACAACGGAAACTCTGACAGGAATTCCTTCCATTATCTATGGTCTTTTTGGAATGCTTTTCTTCGTCACAAAACTGCAGTGGGGATTTTCTATTCTTGCAGGAGCATTTACACTTGCTATCATGATCCTTCCTCTGATTATGAAAACGACAGAAGAAGCATTGAAATCAGTGCCGGATTCCTTTCGGGAAGGAAGCTTTGGATTGGGAGCAGGAAAGCTTCGTACCGTATTCCGCATTGTACTTCCCTCGGCAATTCCCGGTATTTTGGCCGGAATTATATTGGCTGTAGGAAGAATTGTAGGAGAGACAGCGGCACTAATATATACTGCAGGAACGGTAACGAAAATTCCGAAGGGAGTAATGGAGTCCGGAAGAACCTTGGCGGTACATATGTATAACTTATCCAGTGAAGGACTGTACATGGATCAGGCTTATGCAACGGCTGTAGTATTACTTGTCTTGGTACTGGGAATTAATACCCTATCGGGATTTATTGCAAAGAAATTGACAAAGGAGAGAAGCTAGGATGAAGATAGAAGTAAAAGATATGAATCTTTATTATGGAGATTTCCATGCGCTGAAAGATATTAATATCGGAATCGAGGAAAAGAAAATAACAGCATTTATCGGTCCCTCGGGATGTGGAAAATCAACCCTTCTCAAATCCATAAACAGGATGAATGATTTAGTGGAAAATTGCCGCATTAAAGGAGATATCTTTCTGGACGGAGAAAATATTTATAAGGATCTGGATGTAAACTTGTTACGAAAAAGGGTAGGTATGGTATTTCAGAAGCCGAATCCCTTTCCAATGAGCATTTATGATAATGTGGCATACGGTCCAAGAACCCATGGGATTAAATCCAAGGCCATGCTGGATGATATTGTGGAAAAATCTCTCCGGGATGCAGCGATTTGGGAAGATACAAAGGATCGGTTAAAGAAAAGTGCACTGGGGATGTCAGGCGGGCAGCAGCAAAGACTTTGCATTGCAAGAGCCTTGGCTGTTCAGCCGGAGGTTCTGTTAATGGATGAGCCGACTTCTGCACTAGATCCCATTTCTACCACGAAGATTGAAGACCTTGCGATGGAACTTAAAAAAGACTATACTATTGTCATGGTAACCCACAATATGCAGCAGGCACTTCGAATCTCTGATAATACAGCATTTTTCTTGTTGGGAGAAATAGTAGAATACAATGATACTGAGAAGTTATTCTCGATTCCTTCGGATCAAAGAACGGAGGATTACATCACAGGGAGGTTTGGATAATGAGAAGAAGATTAGACATGCAGCTTGATGAATTGAATGAGCTTCTTACCCACATGGGAGAGCTTTGTCAAGTGGCGATTAATAAGGCTACAAAGGCATTGAAAAATGGTGACGTATCTCAGGCAAAGAAGGTGCAAAAGGCAGATATGAAAATCGATCAGATTGAAAAAGATATTGAAAGTCTTTGTATGAAGATGCTTTTGGAGCAACAGCCTGTGGCAAGAGATTTACGTCAGGTATCGGCAGCTTTAAAGATGATTACAGATATGGAGCGAATCGGAGATCAAACCTCGGATATAGCAGAAATTGTTATTTCAGAGAACATAACGGAATCCATGGAATTGGTGGAATTGACTCAGATGGCAGAAGCAGCAGGAAAAATGGTAAAGGATAGTGTCAGGGCATATGTAAACCAAGATTTATCTTTAACTCGTAAGGTCATTGAGGCAGATGATGAGGTGGACCGTATGTTTGTGGAAAATAAAAAAGAACTAGTAGAGTATATTGCAAAAGATAAAGGGAAGCATGGAGAGCGAGCCATGGATTTAATCATGGTGGCGAAGTATTTAGAACGAATCGGGGATCATGCAACAAACATTGCGGAGTGGGTGGAATATTCCATTACAGGAATTCGAATCGAAGGGAATTAGTTTATATGACCATGATTTACTGTGTAGAAGATGATGATAATATTAGGGAATTAGTGGTATACACTTTAGAAAGTACGGGCTTTCAAGGAAAAGGGTTTGGAGAAGGGGCTTCTTTTTATGATGGAATCAAAAAGGAGAAACCGGATTTGATTCTCTTAGATATCATGCTCCCAAAGGAGGATGGGTTATCCATTCTGAAGAAGCTAAAAAGTAATCGAGATACGAAAAACATACCGGTTATTATGCTGACGGCCAAAAGCACAGAATATGACAAGGTATTGGGGCTGGATCTGGGGGCAGATGACTACATTGCCAAGCCTTTCGGTATGATGGAGCTGGTTTCCAGGGTGAAGGCAGTTTTAAGAAGAGGTGCGCCAGTGGAGAAAAGCAGTGAAACACTCGTTTTTGACACCTTGGTCATGAATCAAAAAAAGCATGAAGTGAAATCAGAAGGGGAAAGTATCCCTCTTACCTTTAAGGAATATGAGCTTTTAAAACGTCTTATGACCCATCCAAACCAAGTGCTGACCAGAGATCAGCTATTAGAAGAGATTTGGGGGTACGATTTTGATGGTGAAACCAGAACGGTAGATGTCCATGTGCGGACATTGCGGCAAAAGCTTGGAAAAAATGCAGATAAAATAGAGACCGTGCGAGGGGTGGGTTATCGCATAAGTGATTAGGAGAGAATCTATGAAACTACAGAAGAAAATATCCAGAAGTACAATCATAATTGTATTGGCTGCATTAATTGTATCTTATTTGCTTACAATTTTAGTCGTGTACAGACAAACCTTAAGATTAGTAGAGGATGAACTGGTAAGTGAAGCAGACTATATGATTGCAGCGGTTAACATAGCTGGAGAGGATTATCTGGAAGATTTGGACGCAGTACGACGGTCTACCAGAGTAACTTTAATTGATGAGCAAGGTGATGTTCTTTATGATTATGTAGGAGGAGCAAAAGAAGAGAATCATAAAAGACGTCCAGAGGTCATCGAGGTATTAAAAAGTGGAAGCGGAAAAGATGTAAGAAAATCTGCGACGACAGGAAAAGATACCGTATACTTTGCGAAGAAGATGGAGGATGGAAGAATATTCCGTGTTTCAAAATCCATCGATACAGCACTGGTTATTTCCCTGCGTATTTTGCCATGGATCGGGTTGATTATGCTGGTGATGTGCGGGGTATCCTGGAGAATATCAAAGTGGCAGGTGAAGAAGATTATTGCACCTCTTAACCAGATGGACTTAGAAGATCCAATGAAGAACCAGGTGTATGAGGAATTGACACCTCTCCTGGTGAACATAGATGAATTAAATAAAGAAAAAGAAAAGATTGGGAAAATGCGGAAAGAATTTACAGCAAATGTTTCCCATGAATTGAAGACACCATTAACATCTATATCCGGTTATGCAGAGTTAATGAAGGACGGATTGGTGAAAAAAGAGGATATGGCAGAATTCTCCAATCGAATCTATGGAGAATCAAAGAGAATGATTTCCTTGATAGAAGATGTAATCCAACTCTCAAGATTGGATGAAGAAGTTGAGGTTGAGAAGGAAGAAATTGACTTGTTTGAGCTTACTCTGATGACAGTAAACCGCCTCTCACCAATGGCTGCGAAGTATAAAGTCCATATAAAAATGACAGGAGAGCCAGTTACGATTACAGGGATAAAAAAGGTAATCGAAGAAATGGTGCAAAATCTTTGTGAAAATGCCATTAAGTATAATAAAGAAAATGGCGAGGTAACGGTTTGGGTAGGGAAAACCTTACAGGGAATAAAGATTTCAGTAGCCGATACAGGAATCGGAATACCAAAGAATCAGCTGGATCGGGTATTTGAGAGATTTTATCGAGTAGACGTTAGTCATTCCAAAGAAGTAGAAGGAACTGGATTAGGCCTTTCAATCGTAAAACATGGGGCAATCTTGCATGATGCTAAAATACAAATTGACAGTGAGAAGGATCAGGGAACCAAGGTTGAGATTGTATTTTGACAGTAGATTGACTATAATAGAACCAGTTAAAAATATGTCAGGAGGAAAAGCACTATGAACATTACAGAAGGATATATGCCTTATTTAGGGTATCAGACGTATTACCGTATCGTTGGGGATTTAGAAAGCGGAAAAGCACCATTGGTTTTGCTGCATGGAGGTCCGGGATCGACTCATAACTATTTTGAGGTTTTAGATCGTTTAGCAGAGGAAGATGGCAGAGCGCTGATTATGTATGATCAAATCGGCTGTGGGAACTCCTACGTAGAGAATCGTAAGGATTTATGGAATGCAAAAGTATGGGTTGAAGAGCTGATTGCATTGCGTGATCACCTGAATTTAAAAGAAATTCATTTATTAGGACAATCCTGGGGAGGAATGCTTCTTTTGGATTATATCTGTAATTATAAGCCAGAAGGAATCAAAAGTATTATCTTATCCAGTACCTTACCGGCTTCATGGATGTGGGGAATTGAGCAGCACCGTATGATTAAGGAACTGCCAATTGAAATGCAGGAAGCAATTGAAAAAGCGACTTCTACAGGAAATTATGATGACCCCATGTATGCAAAAGCTGAGGCAGAATATATGCTGCGACATGCAGCGGGTGCTGTGACAGAAGAATCTCCAGAGCCCCTTAGACGTCCAGTGAAAAAGGGCGTGGAAAGTTACGTGGTAGGCTGGGGACCAAATGAATATACCCCACAGGGAACTTTAAAGGATTATGATGTAACAGAGCAGCTAAAGGATATTAAGGAGCCAGCGTTGGTAATTAATGGCGGAAATGATTTGTGTACACCTTATATTGCAAAGTATATGTATGATCGTATTCCAAACAGCGAGTGGGAACTGTTTAGAACTTGCCGGCATATGTGTTTTGTCGAAGATAATGAAAAATATGTGGAACGAATGAAGGAGTGGCTGAACCCAAGAGATTAGAGGAGAAGCACCAATGAAAATTTATGATATAACAAAAGAATTATTTTCAACACCAGAGTACCCAGGGGATCCGTCGCCTGGGTTTACTCAGGTTTATGACATGAAGCAAGGAGACACCTGCAATTTGACCAATATTACATTTGGAGCCCATAACGGAACCCATCTGGATGCACCAAAGCACTTTGTGCAAAATGGGAAGGATGTCGAAAGTATGGAATTATCTCGCTGTATTGGAGAATGCAAGGTGGTATCTCATCAAGGAGATTTGACGAAAGAGGCTGTTCAGGACTATTTGGAAGATGGTACCAAAAAGCTATTACTGAAAGGAAGCTATACCATTACAAAGGAAGCAGCAAAAGAGATGACCTTGAAAGGCATGGAGCTTTTAGGAGTGGTAGATCCAACCGTTGGAGCCGAAGAGGGAGTTACGGTACATAAAATTCTCTTGCGTAATGAAGTGGTTATTTTAGAAAATCTCAATTTGGATGGAATTACAGAAGGGAAATACTTCATCAGTGCACTGCCTCTCAGGATGAGAGGAATTGAAGGGTCACCAGTAAGGGCAGTACTAATCGACTTTACATAGAAGTATAAACTATTTATAATAGATGCTGAATAAAAGACACACAGAAGGAGGAACATAAAGTATGCACACAACTAGAAAAGTTACCGACGATTTATACTATATAGGATGTAATGACCGGAAACTGGAACGTTTCGAAAATCTTTTTACTCTGCCCAATGGGGTTTCTTATAACTCCTATTTAATCATGGATGAAAAGGTGGCATTAACAGATACCATAGATGCAGATGTAACAGACCAGTTTATTGAAAATATAAATTACGTATTGAATGGAAGGAATATTGATTACTTAATCATTCACCATATGGAGCCAGATCATGGAGCAAATATTAAAAGACTTATGGATTTGTACCCGGATATGACTTTGGTTGGCAACGTAAAAACAAAGAAGATGGTTGATCAGTTTTTTGATTTTGATTGTGAGGACTGCATACAGATTGTAAAAGAGGGAGACAGTTTAAACCTTGGAAGCCATACCCTGACATTTTATATGGCGCCTATGGTTCACTGGCCAGAGGTGATGGTTTCTTATGACGAAAAGGATAAGGTTCTTTTTTCGGCAGATGGATTCGGAACTTTTGGAGCATTAGATGGTGGAATCTTTAATGATGAAGCGAATTTTGAAGAAAAATATTTGGATGAAGCAAGAAGATATTATGGAAATATTGTTGGGAAATACGGTATGCAGACAGCAAACCTTCTTAAAAAGGCAGCAGGACTGGACATTCAAATGATTTGTCCTTTGCATGGCCCAATTTGGAGAAGTGATTTGAGTTATTTCTTAGAGAAATATGATAGATGGAGTACTTATACTCCAGAGACAGAAGGGGTACTCATTCTCTGTGGAAGTGTCTATGGACATACGATGGCGGCAGCGGAGAAAATCGCTTTAAAGCTGAAAGAAAAGGGTGTTAAAGAAGTCGTTCTTTATGATGTATCAAAGACGGAGGTATCCTATCTGATAGCTGAAATTTTCAAGTATTCTCATCTTATTTTTGCATGTGCTACCTATAATAACGGAATCTTCCCGAAAATGGCAGATTTACTTCACGATATGAAAGCATTGGCTTTGCAAAAGAGAACGGTAGGTATTGTACAGAATGGTACATGGGCTCCGGCATCAGGCAAGCTGATACGAGAAGAGCTGGAGTCTATGAAGGATATGAAGATTGTGGATAAGCAGGTGAATATACTTTCGGCACTGAAGGCGGCACAAGAAAGTGAAGTGGATGACTTTGTTTCTGCTTTTACTGAGTCAATGAAATAGGAGGAGAAGTTGGATGAAAAAGTACACAAGAGAAGAAATACTGGAACTTGTCGAGGAGGAGGATGTGGAATTTATCCGACTACAATTTACTGATATTTTTGGAATGATGAAAAATATGGCAATTACTACCAGCCAGCTTGAAAAGGCACTGGATAATAAGTGTATGTTTGACGGCTCTTCAATTGAAGGCTATGCCAGAGTGGAGGAGACGGATATGTATCTCTATCCTGATTTAGATACCTTTGAAATCTTTCCATGGAGACCACAGCAAGGAAAAGTTGCCCGGTTAATTTGTGATATTTATAAACCAGACGGGACACCTTTTGAAAGGGATCCCAGATATATTTTACGAAATGTGATAGCTGAGGCAAAGGAGATGGGGTATACTTTTTTTGCGAAGCCAGAATGCGAGTTTTTTCTGTTTGATGTGGATGACAAAGGATTGCCTACGACTCATACAAACGAAAACGCAGGTTACTTTGACTTAGGACCTTTGGATTTTGGTGAAAATGCCAGAAGAGATATGGTGCTCATGCTTGAGGAGATGGGATTTGTTATTGAGGCGTCTCATCATGAAAGTGCCCCGGCACAGCATGAAATTGATTTTCAGCATGATGAAGTGTTGAAAACGGCAGATAATATTATGACCTTTAAGCTTGTGGTAAAAACCATTGCAAAGAGACACGGCCTTCATGCTACATTTATGCCGAAGCCAACGAGTGGACGTCATGGTTCTGGAATGCACATCAATATGTTTTTGAAAAAAGATGGAAAAAATGTATTTGAGGATAAAAGTGATGAAAGTGGATTAAGTAAAGAGGCTTATTACTTTATAGCAGGTTTGTTAAAGCACATTAAAGCGATCACCTTCTTGGCAAATCCAATTGTCAATTCATATAAAAGACTTGTTCCAGGATATGAAGCTCCTACTTACATTGCATGGTCTGCTACAGACCGGACACCTCTTATTTGTATTCCTACGAATCAGGGAGATTTAACCAGAATTGAGCTTACCAGCCCGGACTCCACTTCGAATCCATATTTAACACTTGCAGCGTGTTTAAAGGCAGGCTTAGATGGAATAAGAGAGCAGAAAATGCCTACTGAAAAAATCGACGCTCTTCCCGGAAATCTATTAGAGGCAACGGAGGAGTTTGAAAAGGATGAGTTGATTAGAAGTGTTCTGGGAGATGATTTTGCACGAAAGCTGATTCGTGTAAAAAAAGAAGAGTATCAAGATTATGATATGGAAGTAACACAATGGGAAATTAATAAATACTTACATCGATTTTAAGCCATGAAAAAACAACAGGAGGTGTAAGCTTTGTTCGGTATTATTATCGTATTTCCCAATAAAGACAATGCAGTTCAGATTCAGAACATGCTGATGCATCAAGGACTTCCGGTGAAAGAAGTCTGTACAACAGGTGCCCAGGCTTTAAAGGCTGCAGAAACATTAGATGAAGGAATTGTAATCTGTGGTTATAAATACAACGATATGGTGTATACAGAGCTGAGAGAATATCTCTCAGAGGCTATGGAGATGGTGTTAATTGCTTCAGCAGACCGATGGAGCAGTGGTCACGCCTCAGGTGTTTTAGGACTCTCAATGCCTTTTCGAGCGTATGATCTTGTCAATACAGTAAATATGTTGACTGTGTCGATGCAGAAGAAGCGGAAAAAGAAGAGGTTTGTAAAGAAAGAAAGAGAGCCGAAAGAACAAGCATTGATTGACCAAGCTAAAAATTTACTTATGAGTCGAAACAATATGACAGAGGAACAGGCACATAAGTATTTGCAAAAAACCAGTATGGATAATCAAACCACTCTGATTGAGACTGCTCAGATGGTTTTGAGTATAATGTCAGAATAGGAAAGAAAAGGAGATATTTATGTTTAAAATTAATGAGGATTATTTGAAATTACCGGGAAGCTATTTGTTCTCTACTATTGGAAAAAAAGTGAATGCATTTCAGGATGCAAATCCAGACAAGTCTTTGATTCGTTTGGGAATTGGTGATGTGACTCAGCCTCTTGTACCAGCAATTATTGATGCATTGCACGATGCAGTAAGTGAAATGGGAAGACCAGATGGATTCCATGGATATGCACCGGATCTTGGATATGAATTTCTAAGAAGTGCCATGGCTCAGAATGATTATCAGGTAAGAGGGTGTGATATTAAAGCAGATGAGATCTTTATTTCAGACGGAGCAAAGTGTGATTCAGGAAATATCCAGGAGATATTTGCAAAAGACAGTAAAATCGCTGTTTGTGATCCAGTTTATCCAGTCTATGTAGATACAAACGTAATGGCAGGAAGAACCGGAACTTATGATCCTGCTACAGAGAAGTGGAGCGATGTGATTTATATGCCTTGTACCAAGGAAACCAATTTTGCACCAGAGCTTCCAAAAGAAACTCCTGATGTAATCTATCTCTGTTTTCCAAATAACCCTACAGGTTCTACGATTTCTAAGGCGGAGCTTCAAACCTGGGTAGATTATGCAAACAAGGTAGGAGCAGTAATTATCTATGATGCGGCCTATGAAGCGTATATTACAGAAGAAGATGTGCCTCATACGATATATGAGTGTGAAGGCGCAAGAACCTGCGCAATTGAGCTGAGAAGTTTTTCGAAAAATGCTGGATTCACAGGGGTAAGACTTGGAGCGGCTGTGGTACCGAAGGATATTAAATCGGGAGACACAACTCTTCACCAGCTTTGGGCAAGACGTCATGGAACCAAGTATAATGGAGCACCTTATATTGTACAAAGAGCAGGAGAAGCCGTTTATTCACCAGATGGAAAGGCTCAAATCAAGGAGCAGGTTGGCTACTATATGAATAATGCGAAGGTAATCTATAATGGCCTTAAGGAAGCGGGATATAATGTATCAGGAGGTGTCAATGCACCTTATATCTGGTTGGAGACACCAACGGGAATGAGTTCATGGGAATTCTTTGACTATTTACTTGAAAAAGCAAATGTTGTAGGAACTCCGGGGTCGGGATTTGGTCCAAGCGGAGAAGGATACTTTAGACTGACTGCATTTGGTACTTATGAGAACACAGTAGCAGCGATTAATCGAATTAAGAATATCTAAAGATTATAGTAAAATGACTCTCTCTAAGCAAAGGTTTTGATGCTCTATTTTCCGGTGTTTAGAGAGGGTTTTAACATTTAATTGTATAATCTAAAAAAAAGTATTGATTTTTGGATTTATTTTGATATAATAAGAATGTTCGTTATAACCAATGCGGATTGGTGTAATGGTAGCACAACAGACTCTGACTCTGTTTGTAGAGGTTCGAGTCCTCTATCCGTAGTCTGTTATAAGCCGGATGATAATTCATCTGGCTTATACTTTTAAAAGAATACCGGAGTGTGGCTCAGCTTGGTAGAGCGCTACGTTCGGGACGTAGAGGTCGCGTGTTCGAATCACGTCACTCCGATTCGGCGAAAAGCCAGTAAAACAGAGGGTTTGCAGAAAATTGCAAAGCTTCTTTTTTTGTCTAAAACGATTTTTTCTAATAATAAGTTCTAATAATGTTTGCAATAAAGCACGATAGACAGAAATACTCATAAGAGGTTTATTAACAATTCCTCTGTGGATTCTGTGTTGTCACTTGCCCTTTGTATAAAGAAATTAAGGTTGCAAATATGCACTTATTTTGCTACTATGCGTATAGAGCAATCGTATATCAGGGTGGTTCTCGCTCCCAGAATGAAAGAAGGGGGTGAGGCTTATGGAATTTGGCGAAGTAATATCTCTATTATTTATTGCCGGAACGTTTCTAATTGCCTTGCTGTCTTACATAGACCGTAGGAATAGAGACTAAACATAACAAAAGACTTCCCTGAACTTGACGGAACGGGAAGTCTATTAGTATGATATAGATTTATTCTGGGAGTCAACCACTCTGTTGTGGGGTTGCTCTCTTTATATACATAGTTTAACATTGAAGTTATATAATTTCAAGTATTATGTTTTGTACCGAATTTCGGTACTTTTTTTATGCTAGTCAATAATAATGTCGGACATTAAATCTAAAGCTGTATCTGACATTTTCTCAACAATATGTGCATAGTTCCGCATAATGGTTTCAACAGAGTCCCCCATGATTTCACCAACAACTTTAATATGTACTTTCTTAATAAGTGCAAGTGTCGCAAAGGTATGTCGAAAACCATAAGGTGTTATGGGATTAAGGAAAAAACGTTCTTCTGTATTTCCTTTCTTTTCTTCCGCTTTATTTATTCTTGCTATCAGTCGACGAAGGTGATTTCGATAATTACTGGTTGATATACACTCGCCATGCTCATCCACAAAAAGATACTGATACTCGTCAGAAGAAGAGCGTAATGAATTGCTCAATTTTATTTGAGTTTCAAGTAGTGGAATTACTTTATCTGGAAGTCGAAGACTTCTCTGTGCACCAGAGTTTTTTAAGTCTGTTTTTCGCTTTTTATGGTCTAATCCATAATTCAAGGTTAATAGCTTGTTTTTAAGAAGAACGTCTCGTATACTGATTCCGCAAATCTCGCCGGGACGCATCCCAAAGGTTGCATGAATACGATACAGATTATAGTAGTGATCCTGTTTAGTAAGAGGGTGATTCATAAAAAACATGAGCGCTTCTTCGGTCCAATACTTATCGCTTTCCACCCCTTTTGACTTCCGTGTTGGGCGCTGTATATTGGCTTTACAGGGGTTTTTAGATATTACCCTTAAAGGTTCTATGCAATATTCAAAAACTTGTGATAAGAGGTTAAAGGCATCGTTTACAGTTGCAGCAGCATATCTTTCAGTTAAGAAAGTAACCCAATCTTGAATTACTTCAGGAGTAAGTTCTTTAAAACTATAATCATCCAGTATCCCCAAGTAAATATTAGCATAATTTGTGTCGCGTTCTTGGGTGGATTTATCTTTTGTAATTCTTGTTTTCAGCCAGAGTTCTTTCCCAATCTTGAATAAGGTGTTTTCTTTTTCTTTAAGCTGTAATGAATCTTTTGATATTTCGAGCTTCATACGAGCTTCTTCTTTTACAGCATCACCGTGTCTCAAATAGGCATTTCCCCATTTATATTTTTTCTCTCCGGTAATTGCATATAAAGAAATCACAGGATAATAGTAGGTAACTGTTTTCCCATTAGATTTCCTTTTCTTTTTTTGAATACTCATCGTTTATTCTTACCTTAATTTTATAGTATCTCATCGTCTAATTTTCCACTCATCAATAGAAATAACATTAGTTAGGAGATTTTGTCTCCTACATACTCCGTGTCAGTCGTATTTTCGCCTTTTCGGATGAGGTCAATCATTTGACCGATAATCCATTGCTTATCCATTTTACTAAGTTGAGAATAGTATAGAAGCAACTCTTTCTCTTCATCATTTAATAGAGGAGTGTTCTCTTGCATAAAATTTATAGTATCCTCTTTTCTTTGGTCGGAAATACCGGCAAGATAATCCAAGGTGACATTAAAGTATTTACATATTTCTTTTTTGATTTGGTCGTTGGGCGTACTATTATTGTTTTCATACAAAGAAACTGTGGATTTTACAACACCAAAAATATGACCAAATTCCTCTTGAGTTAGTTCTTTTGATAATCTAAGTTCTTTTATCCTAGATCCCATCGTTGACATAGTAAACCTCCTTACTTGAAGTTGAAAGTTATTAAACATAAGAACGGATACTTTTGATGACATCTTTTTTTCATACGTAAGAAGGTTAATGTTGTATATGGATAGAAAGTAACTTTCAATATTTACGTTTGTGTTAATCGTTTTCGGCATTTTCCGTCAGTGTATTTACAAATAGTCAGTAATATCAATAATCACGCCGTTGATTTTCCCTCTTTATCGGAGGAATCCTTTTTGACATTATCATATTCTTTAATCAGGTCAACAATTTGTCCTAAAATCCATTGCTGATCCATCTTGTTAAGTTGACTGAAGTAAATCAATAAGTCGTTTTCAGTTTCCGACAATTTCCGATATTGATGAGCAGGAGAAGATTCATTGCTATTTAGAGAATTTGTACGCAACCCTAAAATATAATCTGTTGAAACAGAAAAAATTTCAGAATACATGATAAGGGTGTCAAGATTTGGTTCCAGAACATTTGATTCGTATCTGGAAACAATGGATGCAGAAACACCAAGCAAATCCCCTAGATATTTTTGTGTGTAATTTTGTGATGTTCTAATTTCTTTTAGCTTATATCCGATTTCCATGTAACCACCTCACTTTACTTGATTTTAAGTGTAAACAAACAAATAACACAACGGTAAATTCGTCAATGGTACGCAAATTGCAAAAAACGTATATTAACACTTGACATATACGTAAAACGTAAGTATAATTAAGATATAAGTTACGGAAAACGTACAAAGGAGATAATAATAAGATGAATAGAAGATTACAGGAAATTAGGCTAAAGAATGGAATAAAACAATCTGAAATGGCTCAAAAATTAGACATCACGGTTGCCTCATATTCTAGAAAAGAGAATGGTAAATTGCGATTTTCACTTTCAGAGGCAATAAAAATAGCTAGTATATTCGAAATGACTGTAGAGGAGATATTTGACACAAGACACTTTCACGTTTTAGAAAAACAAGAATTGTAATTTCCCCAAAGAGCAAGAATGATAAGGCGTCAACTGATTATGAGGTTCTACGAATAGAAATGTATTCAAAAGAAAGGAGCAACTTTATGGCTTATTTAGAAGAACGAATCGATAAATTGGAGAAATTAGTGATACAACAAGCAGCGGAGATAGAAGGTCTGAAATCCCAAAATATGGAACAGTTACTTCTAACACCAGAAGAGTTTTCAAAAGTAGCAAAGATAAACCTTAACACAGTATATACATGGATTAGAGAAGGAAGAATAAAAAAAGCGGAAGCATTAGGACGTGCGATACGAATACCAATGTCACAATTTTCTGATAGTTCACCTGAAGAAATTAAGTATAAACGAGAACGGTGTGAGACTAAGAACAAGAAAGATGATTTGAAAGAAAACTTTAGATTACGAGCATAAGAAACAGGTAAAGGAGGAAAACATGAAATCTATAACTGAAAACGAAATAAAGAAAGTCCTCCAGAGCTATGAAAAATTCAAGGAGCATATTACTAAACGGATAATGTCGTTATATAAAGAAATGGAAGATACAGACAGTCAGATTGCAACCGTGGCTTATAAAAAACCAAGTCTGGATGGATATGGAGGATTTCAGTCAGAGAAAAAAGACTTGTTTGATATTTTAGAAAAACATGAAAAAAATGTAAGAATGCAGGCTATTGAAATACGGACGGAAATACAAAGATTGGTAGAAGAGGAAGAAAATTACAATCGTGTATGGGCTGGTTATCGAAGTTTACGTGGAGATGAATACTCGATTATAACTGCATTGTATATAAGATTAGAGCCATACAAGGCAGTAGAGGCAGAGTATGAGGGAAGCCATCGTAAGTTTGAGTTTGTGAGAAAGAGTGCATTAAATCACATAAAGATGCTATATGAGAGCGAATTTACCAACCTGCAGATTGTTCAGCATAAATATTGTCGACCCAAAAATAAAAGTGGGAGACAAGATGAGACCAAGGATGATAAATCCTATGTTCAATTAAAATTAAGTATCTAAAAGATACGGCGTGCCGAAGGACGGTACCGGAAAGGAGTTACATATGATTATTTCAGTTTACAACTTAAAGGGCGGTGTCGGTAAATCCACTACCGCTATTAATTTGCTTTATAACCTAGCATTAGAGGGAAATAAAGTACTTGGGATTGATTTAGACCCACAATGTAATTTGACACCTTTTTATGCACAGGCAAATGAAATGAACACCATTGCTGATGCATTGATAGAACCTAATAGATTTGATGACATAATTGAGGATACAAAATATAAAGGCATTTCCCTAATCAAAGGAAGTACAAAATTGAAAGATGAGCTTTTTGAGCCAAGTAGTTTACTAAATATGTTGAAAGTGTCAAAGAGAAAACAAGAGTTTGATTACGTTATTATTGATTGTCGAACGTCTTGTGAGAATTTAACACTTGCTGCCCTAATGGCAACGGATATGGTACTGACACCAATAATTCTCGACGGATATTGTAGAGATAATCTTATAGAGGTGCAAAATATTATTGAGAACGTGAAAGAGGAAAATCCAAAACTACAGTGGAATGTATTTGTGAATAAATTGAAACATAGAAAAGCACAACGTAGTATTCTGGAAGATTTAATTGCTCATTACGAGTATCCAATTTTCGATATTTGCGTTATGGAGCGTGCTGCTGTTGAGAATTCTTTGGCACTTAGAAAACCCTTGGTACGTCATGCAAGTAAAAATCAAGCGACTTTAGATTTCCAAGATCTTGCGAGAAGGGTGATGGAAGAAGAGGGAGGAATCTAATAATGGCAAATTTAGAAAGTGTTTTTAAGAAAAATATACAGAAACAAACACACCCCACGCGGAAAACAAGCTGGATTCACTATACAAAGCTAAAGCAAAGTAAGTACCAGTATCGTGATAGGGACAGGGAGACAGTTAGAGATTTTGCGGACATTGTAAAGATGGATGGACAGATTCTTCAAAATTTAGTGGTAAGAAAATTGGATATAGATGAATATGAGATTATCTCCGGTCATAAACGTCATGCTGCAGCTACTCTATTAACAGAGGAAGACAAACTCGAGGAGTATGCATTTCTCCCCTGTATGTTGGTAGATAGTGGTGATATACGTACGAGATTTTCTGTAATATCAACAAATTCTTTTGATGAAAAAACACCATATGAGTTAATGCATGAAATTGAAGAGGCTGCATACTTAATAGAAAATTTTCCAGAAGAGTTTCCAGATATTCCAGAAAAGGGACGTTTAGTTGAGAAGTTAGCGTGTAAGCTAAAAATGAAAAAAAGCACTATCGGGGAATATCGAGCTATTGCGAAAAGTCTTAGTGATAAGGGGATGGAGGCTTTTGAAAAAGGAGACCTTGGGAAAAGTGCAGCACATACTTTGTCACGTTTGACTCCGGAGGAGCAAGAAGAAGTTTTGGAGCAAGGGATTATCACCAATAAGGAAATTAAAGATTATAAGGAAAAGAAAGAGAATGTACCGAAATTCGGTACAACAATGGAATCAGAAGACGATGAACTGACAGTGCCGGGACAACTTAAAATTATAAATGTAGATATGGAAGTCCAAGAAGACGATACTCAACTTTTACCGAGAGAAAAGCCATTAGAACGAAATGGAATCAATAAAAGTCGTTATCATATTGATTTGCCAGTCATGAAAAATATGGATCAGCGTGAAGAGTTTTTACGAAATTATAAGGAATGGAACATCTGGACAACTAATCAATATACAGAGGAGACATTTTATCGATTAGATTTACCAGATGACTCATATATTGTTGTAAGGCATTTCCCCTATAGCAGTTATTGGGGAGGAGCTGAAAAACACGAAGGAAGCACTTATTATCTCATGACAGAAGACAAGAAGTTTTTTAAAGATGGTGAAACGAATATGACACAACTTAAAGAACATTTAAAAGCTATATTACGAAAGTAGCACCTCTAGCAGGGTTATTGTATCACAGACATAGCCATTGCTGTTTTCAATACTCCCTTCCGAAATGGAAGGGAGCCTACAAAAAGATAAGGAGGAATAAATTATGAAATTATTATTTTATATATTTGCACCATTTTATTTAGTATTTAAGATTATTGAATCATGTATGCATTTTTAAAAATGTACCGAAATTCGGTACGGAAAGGATTATTAATAATGAGTATTGGGAAAAAGATATTGATAGGTATTATGATTGTTTGCGTTGTAATGGCAGCATATTTTGGATACGCTGCTTTCAAGGAAGATAAGCCCTATAGAGACAGTGAACAAAAGACGGAAAAAGTAAAAGAAGATTTTATTGCATCTGGAGATGAAAAGGACTCTCCGTTAGAACGTCAGATAGATTTTAAGGGATTGAGAGACATTAATGTAGATATTGTTGGGTGGATTTACATTCCAGGGACAGGAATTGACTATCCTATTTGTCAAGGAACAGATAATGAATACTATCTCAATCATGATTTTACAAAGGCGTTTAATCCGTTAGGTGCGATTTATATGGATTTTAAGGAAGCAGCAGATTTTTCCGGATTGCACACATTAGTGTATGGACACTATGTAAATGAAAGTCAACTTTTTGGAGAATTGTCAAAGTATAACGATCCTGCATTTGGAAAAGAACATTCCAGTATTTATATTTACACACCAAAACAGGCGATAAGATATCAAATTTTTAGTGTAGAGACCATTTCCAGCAATAACGAAATATACAACATACAATTCAAGGAGGAAACTAAAGAAAAGTATAAAGAATGGATTAAGGATAGTATTGAAAACGCATTATATAAAGAGACTGTAATTCCTACAGAAACAGATAAAACGCTAACGCTGTCAACATGTACCAGTGAATATTCAGAGACATCGCGTTTTGTTGTCCATTCACTAGGAATAGAGTTTAAGCAGCAGTAATATTTAGGAGGACAAATATGAGAAAAACGAAATCATTGTGGGCATATATCGATGGCGAGAAACTTGTTGATGTGGTTGAAGTGGCTCTTGACAGAAACATGATGCTCGAAGAAGTGAAGCAATTGCTTATTGCGGAGAATCAAGGGCATGAAGTTGTTTTTAAAATAGAATAAAAACGATATGCAAAGAATGAATGAGAGAAAATAAGTAAATGCTTAACTAAGGCTTAGGAGAATGCTATGAAAGAAGGATTAAACTTAGTGGTATCAGACGATAGAACGAAAATTGAAAAGCAGATTGCAGCTTTAGAGTGGCAACTTGGAAAGGGATTGGATGAGAAAAGCAAGTTGATTTTTGAGGAGTCACTGAAGCAGCTTAAAAAGCAACTCAGAAACTTATAAACTGAAATTTGGAAAGGAACATAGCAAGAATTTGAGGAGATTTAACATGAATAATAAGAAAAGATTTAAAGCTATAAAGAAAATGATATTTACTGTGAGTGTAATCCTACTAGTACTACTTCTATGTCTTGTTTTTGCAAAAAAAGTCATAGAAGAAAACTCATATATCTTGTATATGATTGCTGTTTTTATTTCCCCAATTATAGGGACTTTGGTAGGATATTTAAACTTTGGGAGACCTAATAGTTTAGCGGAAACAATTATAACCTGTCCAAACTGTCGTAAAAGAATCAAAGTTAGACAATCCATAGAATTGGCAGAGGAGGTAGATGATGAAATTTGAAACGCATAAGTCTATTATCAATGTAGAAAATGGGGAATCGTACGATATTGGTGACGTAGTAACAATTAAGAGACTGGATGGTAGTGGAGCTGGCTCATGCAAGATTGTAAAAATCACAGACACGGGATTTCATTACAGTCAGGGTGGCAGTAAGAAAAAGAACGTACAGTATAAGGATATTGAAGGATTAGATAAGTACAAGTAATTAGGAACCCAAACATGATTAATAAATGAGGAGGAAATAGGATGTTAAATAGTGTAATACAAATGGGAAGATTGGTAAAAGATCCAGATATTTATAGCAATAATAAAGATGGTCAGGAGAAGACGTGGGGTCGCTACCGTCTGGCAGTCGAACGAGATGTAAAAAGAGAGTCCGGACAAGACTGTGACTTCTTTAATTGTATAGTAACTGGATCAAAAGCAAAATTTGCAGCCAAATATCTTAATAAGAGCAGTAAAATTGTTGTACAAGGAAGATTACAGTCTGGTAGCTACGAGGATTCTGAAACTGGAAAGAAAATTCCAACCGTAGAAATTTTTGTTTTGAATCAATATTTTGCAGATGGATTTAAGAGAAGCACAGATAGTGAAAATGGATATGACAATAGCATTGAAGAGAAAGGGGGAAATGAAGGGTATTACATGGAGTAATGATTAGAATAAACGGGGGATATAGAGATGGAATTTAATTACTACTATGGAAGTGAAAGTGAGATGTTTAGCTTTTTCAGACTTCCGAAGATGCTTATTCAAGATAAACGCTTTTCAAACCTTAAATCAGACTCAAAGCTCCTTTATGGCATTATGCTTGATAGAATGTCATTATCTCAAAAGAATGGCTGGTTAGACGATGAAAACAGAGTATATATAATATTTACAGTTAAGAATATTACGGAGGAATTTAATTGCTCCGAAAGAAAAGCAATTATGCTTCTGCAGGAGTTAGAGCAGATACACTTAATTGAAAAAAGAAGGCAAGGGCAAGGATTACCGAATATTATATACGTTAATAATATTTTCGTTGCTGCAGAGCATATTGAAGAGGCTGCAGATAGAAGTAAAGAAAAGGAAAATGAAGGAATAGTATCTAAAAAAAGAGATGAAGATGTAGAAGTAGTGCTGCGACAAAAGCAAAACATTACAGTCAGTAAAAGTTCATATGCAAAAAAAGACAGTACTCTTTCCCCGGGAGAAGTAAACAAATTTCAGACATGCAAAAACGTGCAGGTCAAGAAGTGCAAATTCTTGCAGGTCAAGAGGTGCAAAAACATGCGGGTCAAGAAGTGCAAATTCTTGCAGGTCAAGAAGTGCAAAAACGTGCACCCTAATAAGACTAATAATAACAAGACTGATAATAGTATTAAAGATACCCTAAAACTGAAAGATAAATTAAGGCGCGTAGAAGAGTATGAGCCTTGGTTTGATCCAGAGAGCCCAGAGGTTTCTTTGACGAGACAATTTATAAATCAACTTCAAGTTGACCAGTTACCAACAGAGCGTTTTCCAGAATACGGGGAATTGTTTGATATGTGGGTTACTCCGATATCACAGTTATTGCGAGCTGGATTCACCGCAGGGCAAATTGCAAAGACCATTGAATATTTAAACCTAGATGATTTTTGGAAGCCCCAAATAAGAAATACAAGAAAGTTTAAAACGGAGTTTGAAAGACTATACTTGAAAGCTAAAAACAGTAATATCTACAAGGAGGGCAAGAGTAAGTTTAGCAACTTTTCAGAGCGAGAATATGATATGGATGAACTGCAGAGACGATTGATTCAATAAATATGTGTAAGTGAAAAAAGCGGAAGTAAATGTACCTAAATGTACCTAGATATGAAAAATCGAATATGTTATATTAGACTTAAGAAGGTGTATCTATAGCAGATACATGGATACGGAGAACACGAAGAGTCTAATAATCATTGGGCTCTTTTTTTGATGATTTGGAGATGATATGAAAAACAGAGACCCACCAAAATGGTAAAAGACGTTGGATGTTCAAGTAAAAGTAAGATTAATTGCAAGAAACATAATTTCATGATATCTTATATTATATGATGTGAAATGCAAAATATTCTTACGTAAAGAAGTTAGAAGGAAGAGAGTAAAATCAAATCACTTGTAAAGGAGGACAATTATGAAGATGACATTAACAAATTTAAGAAAAAAACTAATTGCCGGAATGGCGATGATGTTAGCTGGGGTATTTTTGTTTAGTAGTGTTGCAATGGCAGCACCAAAAAACTCTTGGTATAACGAGGGCAATACTTGGTGGTACTATAACAGCAAGGGAAAGAATGTGGTAAACGATTGGATCTGGACGGGATATGCGTGGTACTATATGGGTGCTGACGGTGTTATGAAAGATAACGCTTTCATCGAAAACAATGGAAAAACATATTTCCTACAGCCTGGGGGCGCAATGAAACAAGGCTGGCTAGACCGTGGAAATGGTGACTGGAACTTCTTTAACAATTCCGGTGATATGGCAAAAAACCAATGGGTACTGTCAAGTGGACTTTGGTACTACATGGGAGCTGATGGATACATGGTTCGTAACAGATTCATCACTTTGGATACCGAATACTTTATCAACAATCAGGGGGTAATGTTGACGGGATGGATCGACTGCGGTAACGGCGATTGGAAATATTACAAAGCCGACGGTCGAAGTGCAAAGAGCCAGTGGATCGGCAACTACTACATCGGTTATGATGGATGGATGTGGAGAGATTGCTGGATCGGCAATTACTATGTAGACATTACAGGTAAATGGGTTCCCGGAGCAGTTAAAGAAACAACTAAGCCAACTAATCCCGGAGGCACAACAAATCCCGGTGGAACAACCAACCCCGGTGGAACAACGAATCCCGGTGGTACAACCAACCCCGGCGGAACAAATCCCGGCGGTGAAATCGTAGATGACGAAACAGCAGATTGGGCGTTTAGAGATTTATACATGTATTATGCAGCTAAACGTACAGATGCATGGGAAAATACATTCCGTAACGATTTTAAGAAAAATGATCCAGTATTTTACAACGCAATTATCAATAAAACGCTAGATCAATGGTATGAAGGTTGCTATGAATGGGGAACTTTACGAACAGATATGTAATGATTTAAATAATTTAAAGCAAAAGAGACTTGAGTGAATTTTCACTTAAGTCTCTTTTTATTATAAATTTTATAATCGAAAGGAGAACTATATGAAAAAAAGTAAACAGAAACAAAAAAGCATTTTTGTCAGAATAACATCTATGTTTTTATTGCTGGTAATGATGTTGTCACTTGTATCACCGGGATTAAGGGAGGTAGAAGCAGCAGATCAATTGTATCCTCCCGGAAGATTTGAACGATGGAAAGATTTAGTTATGCCGGGAAACAACACAGGGATGTCATCTTCAAGTTCGGGAATAGAACAGATAACAGTTACGCAAAGTGATCGGAGTCAATTTCTTTCTGATCCTCGCCATTATCACGGATTTGCAGCTGGACGAGCAGAGAATTTTTTTCCGACTAATAACACTGGTTCAATAGAGGTTAACTATGAAGGGGTTCTTGAGATGCCAGATGGTCGTCCTGTTGGACTAAGACTAACAGTAAGTAATTTTTCGCTAACAGGACCAAGTATAGGTGGTGTAGCAGAACCCATTCCTTTTATCTCGTTTTCAGAAGATATAAAAGAAGGACATAATTCTAATGGGATTAGTTCATTTGATATTCATGCTGAGTTCTATTATGGGGACACAGGAGAAAAATATCTTGGGAGTGGCATGTACTTCTATTACGGTTCACTAAATCTTGGAGAAGGTGTTATTTTCAAGTCAGGTAATGTTGTAGATACAATAAGATTAACAGATACTAATGTACAAACACTAGACTTGGGATGGGAAGGTCTAAGTGATAATTTCGTGGACGTTATGACTGATCCTACGTTTAACCGAAATACTATCGTTGCAAAAACTAATTCGGCTGAGTTGTTTTACACTGTATACACGAGATCCCTAAAGTATACACAAGGGCGAGGGTTATTAGATCCAAGCTTTGAACTTCCTGATTCTAATTTGGTTAAAGAATGGTCGGGTTATAACTCAGATTTATGGTGTGCCATTTCATTTAGTCCGATGGCAGCAACAGCTCCAATGCCAGAAAAAGATATGAAAGTTGCAGGAAGTGACTGGATAAGAGAATATGATGGTGTCAAGCTTGGAGAAGAAATAACATATCAAGTAAAACAGAGGGTAGAAACTCTTGGTTACAATGGAGCCTATAAATATGATTCTTTCTCTTTTTCAGATAAGTTGCCAGCAGAAGTTGATTATTCAAGTGCAACCATTTGCAAAAATGGGACAGACATTGGTAGTGGAAATTATACTATTAATTATGAGCCGAATAGTCATACAGTAACGGGAACCATCAATGCTAATTATTTAGCAAATGGGGTGGATTATAAAGGTGAAACCTATCAGTTTGTAATCAAGACAAAGGTAAATAAAAAGGCATTTGACACAGGTGCAGCGTTTACCAATAAAGGAACGACGACAATCAACGGAGATAAGGCTGAAACAAATGTTACAACAGTTAAGCCTGTTATGCCAAAACTTTCCATTGAAAAAACGATAAATGGAAAGAAATATGAAGAGTATAAAGTCGGAGAGAAAATCCCCTACAAATTAGTAATTAAAAACACAACGGCTGGATCAGTAGCAAAGGGAGTTGTCATAAAAGACCATTCACTTCCAACGGATTTAGAGATTGATGTATCAAGTGTTAAAGTCTCAGGAATTCAAGGTGCCACAGCTTCTGTAACTAATAACAAATTAACGGTTAATATTGCTGAACTTACAACAGAGACGGTAACTGTAACATTTACAGGGGTTGCAAATAAAACTCTTAATGGTAAAGAGACAATAAATACTGCAAGCGTTTCGGCGAAGAATGTTCCAGACGAACCAAAAGATACGAGTAAGGTATATGTCAATTCACCGGAAATCACATTATCAAAAGAAGTTGAAAAATATGAGTATCAAGTAGGAGATGATATAAAGTACACATTGAAAGGCAAACAGACAATTTCAGGTGCGACTGCTAAAAACGTCGTAATAAAAGATGAAAGTCTTCCGGCAGATATGAGTATTGATCCAAAATCTGTTAAGGTAACAGGACAAGCTAATGTTGTACTGAACGGGAAAACCTTGGAAAATAAGCCAACAGTGAATGTAGATGGAAGTAAAATTTCCGTTAGCTGGCCATATCTACAGAATGAAGAGGTTGCTGTAAGCTTTACAGTAAAAGCTCCAGCCGATAAAAATGGGATGGAGATTATCAATACAGCAATTATGTCTGCATCGAACGTTGAGAAAAATAATATCGAAGCAAAGGCTAAGGTGTGGATTAACACTCCTAAACTTGTTTTAGACAAGAGAGCGGATCGAGAGTCAAAAGAATATAAGGTAAGTGATTTGGTGACCTATACGATTGATTTAACCAATAAGCAGGTCGGTACGATTGCTCGTAATATTATCATAAAAGACGAGATCAAAACGGAAGGAGTAAAACTCCAAAAGGGCAGTATTGTCTTTACCGACTCAAAGGGAAAAGTGATTAAGCCAATAAGTATTGAAATTGTCGGAAATACCTTCACGGCAGTGTTAGAAAAAGACAGTGTTAATCCAGACAACTATAGCATTTATGAAAACGGCAAAGTGACAGAACAAAAGAAACAGAATCCAGAGGAGTTGAAAACGGAGACCCTTATCACTTGTGAGTATCAAGTTGCAATTGTGAGTGAAAGCCTAGCTGGAAAATCGGTTGAAAATGTTGCAACAGCTTCATCTGATAATACGCCAGACGAAAAAGATGACGAAGTTGTCATTGTTCCAAAGGATGAAAAATTCCCGGGATTATCAATTGTAAAAACCGCAGATAAAGCGGAGTATAACATAGGTGATACTTTCCATTATCAATTGGATATAAGTAATAAAGTTCCAGGCACAAATGCAAAAGAGGTTGTAATCGAAGATGCATTCCAAGTTGATGGTGCAGTAATTGATCAAGAAAGTATTAAAGTAACATTTAATGGAAAAGAATTTGAACCCAAAGAAGTTACTTTTAGTGATGACGGTAAGAGTTTCAAAATTGTAACAGGGAAAAACTTAACACAGGATGATCGTCTTAAGGTTCGTTATAAAGGTACTTTTGAAGAAGCAGCTCTTGTACAAGACGATGGAATTATTAACATTGCGACTGCTAGTGCAACAGAGGTTCCCCCAGTTAGTGATGATAATATTGTCTATATTAAGCAGAAAAATGGACTTTTAAACATTGAAAAATCATCTGATAAAGAAACTTATTGCGTAGGTGAAACAGGTAAGTACAAAATAACTGTTATGAATAAAGTCCCAGATTCTAAAGTCCTTGATGTAACGATTGAAGATGCTTTCCAAACGAAGGGAGTAAAAGCGATTTCATCAAGTCTTAAGCTCTATTTTAATGATGAAGAGATAAAGCTTACAGAAAAGATGTTAAAAGTAAAAGATGGAGTATTCTCCATTGTTACAGGTAAGAATTTGACTGATCAAGATAAAATAACGGTGACTTATGATGTTCTCTTTGACACAGCTGTGACAGATAATACAGTAGTAAATAAAGCTGTAGCGGAAGGAAAAGAAGTTCCTAAGGTTGATACAGATAATAAAGTGACACTTCTTGAACCATCCCTGAATCTTATAAAGACTGTGGATAAGGAGGTCTATCAAGTAGGAGAAACAGGAAAGTATACTTTGGAGATTACAAATCTTGTTGCAGATACTGTTGCAAAGAAAATTATTGTCACAGATGAAAATTTGACAAAGGGAAGTGAATTAAAGGCAGATACTATTAAAGTGTTTTTCAATGGGGAGGCTCTAAAGCTCTCAGAGGAGCAAGTTAAGGTTAAAGGCAATAAATTCACCATAGAAACAAGAAAAGACCTGTCAGATAAAGATAAGATTGTTGTAACCTATGATGTTGTATTTACGGATGAAATAGAAGCGGATACTATTGTTAATAAAGCTAGTGTGAAGAGTGAGAATACTCCACCGGCGGAAGCAGAGCATATGACAAAAGTTTTGAGACCTTTATTGCAAATTCAAAAAGCTGCAGATAAGGAATCTTATGTACGAGGAGAAACTGCAAATTACCGTCTGACTGTAGTAAATACGGTAGAGGGATCCGTTGTAAAAAATGTTATTATTACAGATGAAAATGTGACAAAGGGAAGTGAATTAAAAGCGGATACTATTAAATTGTTTTTCAATGGTGAGGCTTTGGAACTTAAAAAGGAGCAAATCATAGTAGAAGGTAATAAATTCACAATAGAAACAGGTAAAGATTTAACCGTAAAGGATAAGCTGGAGGTGACATATTCAACCTTGCTAAAAGAGGAAATTGAGGAAGATGTTGTTACAAATAAGGCAACAGCAAAAGGAGATAATGTGCCACCATCAGAAACAGAGCTTAAAGTTAAATTGCCGAAGCCGGGTGCACCTGAAACAGTGAATGGTGAAGCACCAGCGACAGGTCTTAGAAATAATAAGAATCTATATTTAGGAATTGCAGTTGGATTTTTGATTATAGCGTTCATTAGTTATTTGATTTACCGGAAACAAGGGAAAAAGAGCTATAATAAAAAAATCTAAGGTAGAGCAGGGATGACCTGCTTTTTTTGTGCCGAATTTCGGTACAAAGAAAGGGTAGATTAATGAAGAGATGGTGTGTTTTATTTATTGCACTCTTTGTCTTATGTACAGGGGGTGCAATTCTCTTCTTAAACTTAAGTAAGAAAGAAGAGATAAAAAAAGAAGAACCGGATATTATCCTAACTAGTGAGTTAAATATGAAGAGATGTGATGATTTTCCGAACATAGAAAAGGAGTTAAAGGTTAAAAAAGGGATAAAAAAGATATCAGTTGATTTGACGCAGGTAGATAGCGAAACAGCAGGTACATATCCAATTATCATCACTTATGAAAAAAATGGGAAGATGTTCTCAAAAAGAGAACAACTTATTGTTCTTTCAGAAAAAAAAGAAGAAATTGAAGTTAAAGAAAAAAATGTCGCAGATTACGGAGATATAGAAGGAAAGCAACTAGAAAGCCGCCAAACAGACGAGATACCAGTTAAAACAGGTGATGAAGAGAATTTGGTTCTTCTGCTTATTGCCGAGGTTTTATCTGGTGTGATTATTACTATGGAAAGTATGGGTATTTATCAGGAAAAAAGGTATAAAAGATTAAGAATCTGATTAATACCGAATTAGAAAAAGGAGGTAAAAGATGCAAGCAGCAGAACAGATAATGCAAAAGATGCAAGCAATTCATGCAGAGCGAGAAGAACAGTATAAGGCGCGTGATGCAGAATTCCGTCAACGTAATGACGAGTTAAAAAAGGCGTTGTTACAATTGGACAAGAAAATGAAAGATATTCAAATTTCGAGAGAGCAGCTCAATGAAGAGCAACAAAGAATTGACGGACTAAATGCAAAATACCAATTAAGAGAGGGGCAATTAAGCGCGAAAGAGGATGAGCTAAGGGTACTTCAAGAGCAAATTAATCAGGATCGTATAGCAATGGAGGAGGATATATCAACACTTAAGCTAAAGGCGCAAATGGAAAGTGAAAAAGTCACTACACTCCGCATTGAAGCAGAGCGTATTAAGGATCGCTTAGAGTATGATTTAAGCTTAAAGGAGAGCGGAATTGAAATAGAGATTAATGCCCTAGGACAGAGTGATGATATGATTTCTATTGAGGAACACCAGAAAGAGGTAGACTCATTAAATGGGCAAATTCAGAATCTCGTCAATGAGAAAGCAGAATTACTAAAAAAAATGATTTCTCAACAGATTACTAGTCCACAAGAAAATGAGCGACCAACAGAAGAAATAGCAGTTGTTGAGGAAAATTATACCGAGCAATTGAAGCAGGAAAAAATGGAGCCAGTAGCAGGCACGGAGAATAAAGAGGATATTACACCAATGGTAATATACAATTATCTTTCCTCAAATGACGAATATTCCGATGTGGAGAAACGCCACGGAGTAGATGGTGAGATTGTAACGGCTAAAAAGAACGGATTGGATTACTATTTTCTATTTACTGATATTCCTCGCTTTGAAATCCTGAAGGAGCGGAAGTATGATAGAGCACTGAAAAAAGCATTTACAGAATTGAATCAATTATATCCAGAGACTAAGTTTGATTATGAAGATGGAAAGGCAATTGCATCTACTTATTTTATGAAAGATTTGCCTCTTTATAATCTTGTTGAAGCGGTAGATCAGGTAAGCAATGCATTTAAACCCAAGGAATAGCTGCCTATGAATAGTTATAGCATAATTGGAATCGTATTGGCAGTAATAGCTGGGGGCTGCTTAGTTGTTTTTGGGTATATAGTGAAAAGCACCCAAAAGAAAACAGGATATGAAATACCAAGAGGAAAAATTGCTTTCGGATCAGATTTCTATACAGATCTTAGTGACATGTACTTTGTTACAGAGGATTTTCGTTGTGCATTAGATAGTATGTTGGTGAGATATAAGGAAGGAGGAATAAAAAAACGTCTGCAGGCAGCACAAGCCTATTTATCTAAAAGTCGTTATAAAGACATTGAAACGGCATTAGAATGTTATTTGAAAGAAGATAGTCACGACTATCTTGAGACGTATTGGAAAATCGTTCAAAATGAAGAAATGAAATGCCGGAGACTTCCCGGATAAAAAGTAACCATGATAAAGACCTAAAGGGTCTTTTTTTTGTACCGAATTTCGGTACATCAAAATAAGGAGGATTATTTTATGAGAAATAATGGATTTGGAATTAAAGATAAGATTATCACAGTGTTAGTTTTAATAGTTGCGCTTGTATTAGCGTATTTAATAGTAACGTACCTGTTGCCGATTACACCACTCGCATTTTTACTTGTAAAAGGAAAAATGCTGGTATTTTTTGTAATCGCATTATTTCTATTACTAATTTTTGGATTTATAGCTAGAAAAATTAATAGACGATAAGAGGAGAAGAAAATGAAGATGGTAAAGAAAAACATTAATGTAAAAATGACAGAAGAAAAAAGTAAGTTAATTAGAAAAAAAGCATTTGAACGATTTGTAGCATTTGTGTTTGTAGCTGGAGTAATGATTTTTGCATCTCCAATGACAACATTTGCAGCGACTGGAGGCGGAGCTGCTGTTACTGCAGGACTTGGTAGTTTACAAGAGCTTGTTTTAGCCTTTGTATCGGCGATTGGCATGATTCTTTGTGCCTGGGGAATTGGTGAATGGGGAATTAGTACAAGTTCACAAGATGGTACAACACAAGCAAGTGCCCTGAAACGGATTGGTGGCGGTATTGTTATGGTACTTGCACCGCAAATTTTGGCAACCTTAGTATAAAATGGAGGTTTTAAATGGATAAATTGATGGATATATTGACAGGATTCTTAATGGGACCGGCATTTTCCATTGGCAACCTAATATGGCAATTTTTAATGGGAATGGTAACAGGGGTGATGACAACATCACCCTCTGCATTCTCACAAGAAGCATGGGACTATGTAAGACTTGTGTTATACCCTTGGGCACAGAGTATAGGGATTGCACTTTTAAATACTTGGTTCTTTATTGGATTTATAAAACAGAATACAGATTTAAAACAAAACTTTACTTTTGAGGTATTTGTAAAATTGTGTATAAATGTTATTGCTGCCAACGCATTAATTTTGGGAATGATTAGAATTATACATGGCTTCTTCTGGATGGCTAGTGCTCTTACAGGACAAGTTCTACATGGTAGTTCTATATCATTTAGTAATGCAGATTTAGATGTCGGCACATGGGCATTTTTCGCCATATTTGGATTCATATATGTTTTAGTTGCTTTGATATGCGGTGGAATGATTTTTTTAACCGTGTATAGCCGTTACATAAAAATATTATTTATGGTTGCAACTGGACCAATTGCATTAAGTACGATTGCCGGCGGACAAGGAATCAGTAATACCGCGATTGCTTGGGTCAAAACCTTTTTGGGCTATTTATTTGAAATCGTAGCAATAGCGATTGTTTTGACGATTGGTAGTAAACTTATTCATTCAATTAATTGGATGACAGGCGGTGCTCTTGATTCCTACATGAATGGATTTTGGGGAGCGATTCAATCCCTTATCACCATGATTATTCTTGCTGCATCCGTAAAGGGAACAGATGGTATGCTGCGTAGGGCATTTGCGTTATAAAGGAGGAAAACTAAATGATAATACCGATTAATAAGGACTTTGAAAAAGAATATCAAAATAACTCGTGGAAGGGGCTGACATTGCGCCAGACGATTAGTGGTCTCATTGCATTCTTAGTGAGCATAGGTATTGCAATCCTACTCTACTTGAAGTTTGGATTTTCACCAGTAGCATGTGTTTATCTTTGCACACCACTTATGGGAGGAATTATCTTTTTGGGAGTCTATCGTTATCAGGATTTAAGTCTTATTGAACTTTTAAAATGTATGTTATTTACAAAAAACACAAAGGAACTTTCTATGATTTTAGAGGAGTACGATCCCGCAAATCAAAAAGTCTATGCGATGGAATATCCAAAGACAAAAAAGAAGAAAATCAAAAAATCTAAAAGGAGGAAAAAATAAATGGGAATATTCAATGCCACAAGTACATTTCTGGAACGTAAAAAGAAAACAACTCCAGTATATAAGACACCGAAAAGTATTTATCAAGCATTACAAGTTTCGGACTATGAGCCAACAGGCCTGTTTAAACTAGAGCCAAAGGGAGGTGTAGGTTTATATGACTGCTGTTACATCTTCGAAGACATTAATTATAGCGCGAAAAATGAAGAACAGAAAGAATCAACTTTAGTGAAAATGATGCGCTGGTTAAATGCAATGAATACGGATTTTAAAATTAGCATAGCAAATGAATATAGGAATATGGATGAATACTTTAAAAAAATGTTCATTGAAAAAAACAAAGAGGAATACCTAGCTCTTAGTGACGGAATAAGTCAGTGGCGAGTAGAGAAGGTAGGTCAGGAAGCAAATGTTAATAAGATGATGTATTTGGTTGTGACAACAAGAGCAAAAGATTTTGAGGAAGCAGGGTTCTACTTTAAGACAATTGATTCGGAACTAAATAAGAACTTTGAATCTTGGGGATCTCGCCTTCATAAAATGACTGCTTTTGAGCGATTCGCAAGTTTGCGGTCGTTCTTCCGTCAGGAAGAAAACAACTTGGCTGAGATTCTTCCAAAGCTCAAGAATGGAGATATTAAAAACAATGTATTACCAATATCATTAAAAAGCTATAGCAATTTTATGCTGATGGGCGAGACCTATGTTTCTGTTCTTTTTGGACATGACTATGGAAGTTCTGTAGATGCAGATAAATTTGTCCATGAGTTTATTGATGTGCCCTTTCCGCTATATCTGACGTTAGATTATGCTCCAATTGAGCGACAAACTTTAAAGGATCGGTTAGCGGCAGCACATACAAATAACGAGAGAGCAATACAAGAGGAGGCAGATGCAAAGGCTAAAGCAGGAGCAAAGGTTATCAGTACGTCATATCGTAAAGAAAAAATCAAAGATGAGTTAGAAGCTTACCGTGATCAAGTGGATGATAACTCGGAGAAAGCATTTTATATGGGACTGCTTCTTGTAGTTGTAGCAGATAGTGAAGAGGAACTGGCGCAACGGATTCAACGTATGCAATCAATTGGCAGACAAAACAGTGTACGTCTGGATATCTACAATTTCCAACAACTCAATGCTTTAAATACGGCACTTCCAATTGGTGGGCGGCAAGTAAATCATATGCGTAGCTTCTTAACATCCTCTATTGTGGCTTTTCATCCATATTATGCTCAGGACATTCAAGAAATTGGAGGTATTTTTTATGGCATCAATCGAAAGACAAAAAGAGCAATTCTAGCAGACCGAAAAAAGTTAAAGAGTCCACATGGAATTGTTGTGGGTCACACTGGAGCGGGAAAGTCGATGCTTCTAAAAAGTACAGAAATTTCTCAAGTATTGTTGTCAACAGATGATGATATTCTTGCAATTGATCCACAGAACGAGTTGGAAGGTGTAACCCCGGAATGGGGAGGGACATTTATTGATTTCACACCAAAAGCAGAAATATACCTGAATTCTTTTGAAATTCCAGAAGAGATTTTTAACGGATCGAATAAGAAGAAAGAAAAATTCGTTGCAAATCAAAGTGATTATGCAAAATCTTTTTGTACTGCAACCATGACAAATATCTTAGTGACACAGGAACATTTGTCAATCATTGGGCGGTGTGTGAGACAGATGTATGAAGAATCTTTTGAGCAGAAACGACTAAAAAAACAGCCAACACTTATTATCCTACGAGAGAAGTTACGACTGGAAATGGAGTCGGCGGGAGACACTGGAGATAAGCGAAGAATTCAAGAAATCTATAATTCTTTAGAAGAATATACAGACGGTGGTTATGATATGTTCTCACATCCTACAAATATTAAAATTAATAACCGCTTTACGGTCTTTGGAATTGCAAATGTTCCTGAAAATATGTGGGAAGTATCAATGATTACAATAATGAATTATCTTCAGACAAGAATTGATTATAACCAAGACCTTCAGAGAGCAACAAGATTTATTGTAGATGAAACACAAGTAGTGTCAGAAAAGCCAACCAGTGCTGCTATGCTTGTAAAGGCTACCGTTACATTTAGAAAATACGGTGGGATCTGCACTTTTCTTATGCAGAATGCATCGAAAGCAATTGAGAATAAGGCGTTAAAAGACATGTTTGCAAACTGTGGATACAAATGTTTCTTGGATCAATCTGGAGGAGATGCGAGGGCAATTAGTGAGATTATTGAATTTAGTGAAGAGGAATTTAATTCTCTTGCCGAAGAAAAGCCGGGACATGGAGTTATGGTATGGGGAAAGAAGACAATTCTTTTTGATGCGTATATGGACCCAGCTAATCCGATCTATGATTTGATAAGTACAAACTTCCACGAAAAAGCTTCAAGAGCAAAGAAGAATCAAGAGAGTGTACCGAATTTCGGTACAAAAGAAATAGAATTAGATCCAGAGCAAATAAAAGAAACCGAGACTCTAGTAATCGATGAAGTGGATAAGGAAATCATATGTCAGGCAGCGAGTCTGAGTGCAATTTCAGTAAGAGATGCAGCAGCAATACTTTCCAAATCAGAAGATGAAGCTGTGGACATTCTTTCTTCCTTGGTTTCTGCGAAAATACTTCAATCCGAAGGTGAGGATTTTAATAGACAGTATCGGAAATGTAGCTAATACAAAACGGAGAACTGAAAAATGAAACTAATGAAAGAAAGCCAAACCAATCTTAAAATTGTAGAAGATGGTGTGACAAAAGGTGTCCAGGAAGTAAAAAGAAAAACAGAAGAAATTGGAAAGCAAACGGCGCCGGAAAAGGAAGGAGAACAAGAGAAAGAGAAGACGAATACCTTGAATCCTAATCCATATCTTAAAATGAAAGAAAAAAGGAAATGGGATCGGTTAAGTGCCAGTAAAAAGAATAAATACTACCGAAAAGCGAATAGATATAATGGGAAGACGGTTCTTCAAAAAAAATCTTCTGTTCTAAACGTCAATGGTGAGAAGAAAAACTCGGCTAACAATTCTTCTATGCTTCATTCATCAGGTGTTGGGAATGGTGTTCAAGCAGGAAAGATTGGTAAAAAAGAAATATCTGTTGCCTCAAAAGAAGGGACATTAAAAACAATTGAAACAGGAGTGAAGCAAGGGGCTAAGCAAGGTGTGAAGGTTGCTACAGAAGCAGGAGCAGGAGTCGCAACTGGAGTCGCAACAGGCGGTGTCAGCGTTGTTGCAGGAGCATCTCTTAAGGTTGCGAATAAATTTAAGGAGAGCTTACAACAAAAAGCGGCTACACAAAGTGCTCATCTTAACGAAATGCAGAAGAAGGCAAATGAACAGATTGAAAAAGGCATGGAGAAGAAAGGTTTTGGTGGAGCTGTTCAAGTTGCTCTTGGTGTGTTACTTGCAGGGGTAGGTAGCATTCTTTCATCGATCGTATCTTTCACAGGAATTCTCATGGGATCATTGATTTCTCTTATTCTAGTAGGAGTGCTTGTTTTAATTATTACAATTACAATAGGTACAGCACAATTAAGTAGTGGTACACAAAATGGAATGGCGAGAGTGGCAAAAGAGGAGTTGGCAAATGCAGATAAAAATGTAGGAGGTTCTAAGTATAAGGACTGGTATGGAATGAATGCAGACTGGTGCGCTATATTTGTATCTTGGTGTGCGAATGAATGTGGTTACATAGAAGAAAAAATTGTTCCTAAGAGTGCATCAGTGGCAGGATACCGTAGTTGGTATCAAGGGAAGAATTTGTATAAAACAAAAGAAAGTGAGTATCACCCTAAGGCAGGAGATTTAATTGTATTTGAAAATGGTATGTCCCATATTGGAATTGTTGTAGGATATGATGCGGAGAGTGATCGGGTGGAAACAATTGAGGGAAACTCTGGCAATAGTTCTAGCAGCCCTTATCACGCAAGTAGTCATGTGACGCATAATTATTATCCGAGAAGTTACTCAGCTATTTCTGGTTATTGTACTCCAGAATATCCAGAAGAAGATTCAATTGAGATTCCAGAGCCATATGGAACTGTATATACCTATATGGGGTGGCAGACAATTACAAGTCCAAGCTCTAACCAATATAAATTACGGGAAGAAGCGGGTATGAATTTTGACGCAGATGGATTCGCAAAGATTGGAGAACGATATGTAATTGCGTGTACTACTAAATTTGGTAAAGTTGGAGATTATATTGATTGGGAGCTGGAAAACGGCGAGGTTATACGTTCTGTTGTAGGTGATATTAAAAACCAAAGTGATTCAGGAGCCAACGAATATGGACATCAAGAAGGTCGAGGGGTTGTTGAATTTGTTGTCGATAAATACTCATGGTATGGAACATCAAAACACCCCAAACAGTTTCATCCAGAATGGGATTCACGAGTTGTTCGAGCAATTAGATCGGGAAGTTATTGGTAGTAAGAAAGGAGAAACGAATGAAATTAAAAAGAGATGTGAAAATTCCAAGATATTATTTTCTGATTGTAGTGGGAATAATATCTTTACTTGCTGCAGTTATTGTCGGTGCACAAAGTGTCCGGACAAAAAAGAAAGAGGAACAGGCAAAGGTACAGGAAAAAGTACAGGTAGAATTTGAAGAGAAGGAAGAGAAAGAGACGTCATATAGTATTGATTATGACGAGTATGTTGTGTTAGAAAACCGACAAGAGTTTGCAGATGCTCTACTTGGAAATTATGCAGCCTTTTTGGATCAAGAGGTCAATGTTTTTGTACAGAAGAACGAGATTAAAGCGACAAGAGCAAAATGTGTAGATTCTTATATTCCGTATGATCATCCAGAAGAAACTTATATCTATATTTTCCTAGATGATGAGGAAGAAACCATTTTAGAAGCACATATTGAACCAAAGAGTAAGGAGATTGAAATTGCACGGTCAGCACTTACAAAAGCTGATATCAAAGAGGGAGTATGGAAACAAGAAAGTAATGCTCCAGCAATAAGAGATGTTCAAGAGGAGGATAAATGATGACGCTGCAAGAGAGAATGAATTATGAATGGGAAAGATTTTACTTGGATTGTATGCGCACAACAAAAGAAGCGATTTTCACAAAAGCGGAAGAGATTTCTGTGAAAAGAAGAATTTGTGAGTACTTAAAAAAGAAAAAAATATCAGAGTCTCAACAAGAAAAATTAGCATCATTAGGTAACATTTTAGAGAGCTGTTATTCATATATTTATGAGATGACAGACATAAAAAGCTTTGAGGACTCTTATATTCGTAAATGGATTCAACAATTGTAGGGAGGAAAGCAAATGGGAATAGCAATCCAAGATAATGTTGTAATCGGTCACTACAAGGAAGAGGCAGTTGTTTTAGTAGAGACTGGAGAACTTTTTTTGTTTCCAGGAGATAGAAATGAAACTCCGGTTGGAACAACCCTATCTACAAATAAGTACTTTATTCCGATTATAAAAAAGAGTAAAAGAGATCAAGATGAAATCCTAAAGATCTATCACGATATTTGAAGAGGAAAACAAAATGAAAAAGCAATCATATAATAAAGAAGCATGGAAGAAGAGTTTGATAGAAAAGGAGGAAAAAGCAAGGCAATATGTTGAGGAGTTCGGAAAGTCTTATCAGGAGAATCCTGAGAGGCTGGCCGAACTCTTTGAGTTTGGGGCTAAATTTCCTCGTTATAGCTATAAAAATCAAGTTTTAATTCAGAGTCAAAATGAGTTTGCTCTTTTCGTACAATCTTTTGATAGATGGAAAGATGAAGGGTGGCATGTCGAAAAAGGTGAAAAAGGGTTGATGGTTTGGGTTCCAGTTACAGCAACTTTTTTAAAGATAGATGGAAAAGAGATTCCTCTTATTGGGGCAACCAAGGAGCAAAAAGAGAATTATAAAAAAGGAATAATCGAAGGAGAACAACGACTAAGATTTAAATTGGGTACGGTTTTTGATATCTCACAAACTGACTTTCCTAAAGAACGTTATCCGGAGTATTTTTCAGTGGGATATGATTCTAAAGAACACCAAGAATTAACACAGGCAATCATAGAATTTTCTAATGATGTATTACATTGCCCTGTCGAGTTTTCAAATGTTTCGTCAATCGCATTAAGAGGAATGTATTACCCAGATGAAAATAAGATTATCATAAACGAAAAGCTAAATGACACAGAAAAGTTAAGTACCCTATCTCATGAATTAGGACATGCTCTTATTCATCAGGGTGAAAATAGTTCAAGCGTTGCAAAAAAAGAATATGAAGCGGATGCTGTGAGTATTTTGTTACAATCCCATCAGGGAATTCCATTATCGGAAAGTAGAAAAGCTCATTTTGCAAATCATTACAAGGAACATGTGAGTGAACTAGAAAGTAAATATTCTAACTTAAGTCAATTGTTGAAAGAAAAAAAGATACAAGAATCACTAGAAAAATCATTCAATGAAGCCCATTCTGTTTTCAAAGAACACATGCCAGCACTTGAGTATCGATATAAGAAAAATACATGTAAGGATATGAAAGAAAGTTTCTCCCCAAAAGCAGAAAGAAAAATGTCTATATCAAAAGCCTCATTAAATAGAGAGGAGAAAAAATTAAAATTGTGATGTTAAAGTACTTTGATTGTTCATGGTATTGAAATATGATAGAATAAAGCAAGGAGCGTGTAAAAATGGGTAAATTAAAGAAACGGTTTTTAGAAGCATTAAACAATATTTCATACCCTCAAAAGCGAAAAAGAGATGTTTCTAAATTTAAGAGAAGAGTAGCAACATATGAAGACATGACAGATGATGAATTAGACATGGAATTTGTTAATATAAATACAAAAGTAAATCATAAAAAAAGAGTTCTGTCAGTGGTTGGGATTGCATTTGTAATGTCTGTTTTTATGGATTTAGGAAAGTACCTGTTTGGTATTATTGAAAAAGCACTTATGGTGTATTTTACTGCCCCGGCGAGTGAGGCATTAAAAACAGAAGTAACAATATATGTTTTTGCTATATTTCTATTTTTTGTTTTTGCTTTATTTGTTATTGCGATAGGGATGATGTTGTATGATCTTTACCGATTAGATGAGCAAAAAAATATAATTGAACTAGTTCGAGATAAAAGGAAAAAGGAAAATGAATCAAACAATGAATGAGCTTGTGAAGAGATTATGGTATGTAGTTGTATATGCTATTTTTAATATTGGATTTTTGATATCATTAAATAAGTTAAATGCTGTTTTATTAAGTGAAGGATTGGATGAAAACCCATGGGAACTTTTGGCTTACAATGATCATATTGCTTTAAAGTATTTTGGTTTTGCAGTAGTAATATTTCTAGTTGGAATACTTCTATTCGTTATACTTATGAAAAGAATACTTGGAGGAGAGTGTGATGTTGCTGAATTAATTGCAACTCTTTTTTCTGCTTTTGCCGTTTTAATGTTGTTAGTTATACTAATTATTTTAATTGACAATCCGATTTTAAGAGCAGTAATGGGAATAGGAATAATTGGAGCATTTTTTTTATCAGCTCAGAGTAATTAAGTTTTTGAAAGAAGATGTAGAGGTGAGAAATTTTCAAGTTGTTGAAGATGAAAAAAATGAAAAATCATCCTCACGAATAAAAAACACATTATTGGCAGCACAGCATTTTGAATGTATGTGCTGCCTTTTTATACATGTATGTGCCCATCTAGGCACATGATATACGAGGGGTATTAGGGGATTTTCCCCTAACAAGAGGTATTTTGTAGCACAAAATGCGTATCTTGCCAATCTGACAAGCAGATTGGAGCCTGATTGGGTGTACAAATGAGCCTGAACAGGCGTACAGAGAAGCGCCTAAGTAGGCACACATGGGGGACGTGTGCGCCTATCTGGGCGCAGATGAAAAAAACATAAGAAAGGGGGGATAAGACATGTCAATCAAGCAGAGAAAGCATTTCAGATTAACAATAGAGGCAGTCGCAGTTATTGAGAGACGTGATAAAGAAAAGTTTCCAGATGAAGTGGATTTAATTGAATTTCTTTTGATTAATTATAAAGAAAAGCTCAAACAAAAAGAAGTTCTTGAAAAGATAGAAGAGCTTTTCGATAAACAGAATGAGTACATAAGTGTCACATTAAAAAATAGAAGTATGAAGCAAGATTTGGAAACTGGAAACGAGTATTATGTTTAAAAAGTTTGGAAGTAAATGAACCTAGATAGTAGAGTATGGAAGTGATAAAATATAATTAGAGAAGTAGAGGAAAGAGACTCCATGAAAAGGATTCTCTTTTTTTGGTGGGAAAAATGATAGGAAAAGTTCAGTTGTATTACTACATAAAGAAAAAAATTCCGGTAATCATAATTCAAAAAAAGTATGGAAGAGTTATGGGGGTGATTGAAGAAATTATAAGTGTAAATGACAGAAAAAAACTATTAATATTTGACTATGAGTTTATACAAAAATGTGTGATAGGACTTGATGAAATCGCTATGATTTATGAAGCGAAAAAAGAAGGAGATGATTTTATGACAAAAGAAGAAAAGCTTGAAAAGCAAATTAATGAGCTAAAGAAAATCGAAGACAAGGAACTTGTGTTGAAAGGTAAAAAGAGAGAAATAAAAACAAAGATTCAGGAGATTGAAAAGGAAATTGAAGAAGATAAGCTTGTGAAAAAAATGGAACTTACGAAAGAATTGACAAAACAAATAGAGGAAACGTTTGGAGAAGTATCACCAGAAAGTATAAAAATGGTTGGTGAATTGTTGCAAGCCCAACCGGGAAAAGTCAATAGAAATGAAGAGCATTCTAATTCTATGTGAATGAAAGGTGAGATTGTTTTATGAAGACAAATCGAACGAACTATGTTCATTTGAGATTGACAGAAAGAGAATTTGACATTCTAAAAAAACTTGCCGAAGAGGATATAGAATCTAAAACATTGGATGGAAAAGTTAATTTAAGTGCATATATCCGTAATGTGGTGTTTGTGAATGGTCGCCCCAAAGATATGAAACGTGAATTACGTAATTTGAATTTTCAAATAAGAAAAATAGGAGTGAACATTAACCAAGTTGTGAAGAGAATCAACAGTGGTTATTTTTTTCAAGATGATGCATTACATTTAGCAGAAGAGTTAAAAAAAATCGAAGAACTTGAAAATAAAATGCTCGCTCTACTGGAAGAAGGAATTTTATGGCAATCACAAAGCTAATGCATATTAAAGAGAATTCTCATCTTTACAATAATATCAAATACATCTTGGATGAAAAAAAAACAAAAGCTGGACAATTGGTAGGGGGGAATGCAGGATCCGAGGCAATCGAAATATATAATAACTTTATGGATACAAAAATAGATTTTGAAAAGACAGATGGACGTAAAGGATATCATTTTGTCATTTCCTTTAAGCCCGGCGAGGTTGATGAAGAGACTGCCTATAAAGTGGTTGAAGATTTCTGCAAAGCATATTTAGGAGAAAATTATGATTATGTTTTTGTAATTCACACAGACCAAGCTCATATACATGGACATATTACTTTTAATTCAGTGAGTCGGACAACCGGATACAAATATCGTTATGTGAAAGGTGACTGGCTAAAAAGTATTCAACCAATTACTGATAAGGTAAGTAAAAATTATAACCTATCAGAATTGACATATACAGAAAAAAGAAAGGGGGTTCATTATGCAGAATGGAAAAAGGGGGGATGGAAAACAGTATTAAAACTCGACATTGATTATGCGATTTCTAAAAGTAGCTCATGGGAAGAATTTCAAAATAATATGTTAAAGCAGGGCTATACAATGCGGGGTGGTTTTAGTAAAAAAAACAACAAAGAATATGTTTCGTATTCTATTCCCGGCGCAAATCGGAATCGAAGAGATTATACTTTGGGTAAAGGTTATGTGAGAGAAGAGATTGAGAGTCGCATTTTAGAAAAAGATATTGCGTATAAACCAAATGTGGCACCTAAACTTATAAAAGCATATGCCAATGGTTATAAAAACATTTTGCCGAGATATCAGGTACGGAAAGTGCAGCGCTTATTTCGAGCAAAAAATTATCACAATATTAAAAGTGTAAACATTTCCGCAGCGGCAGTTAGAAAAGATTTGTCGGAAATTGATAAACTCTATTCTGAATGTAAATATATTCTCGGCAATTCTATTAAATCTGAGGAGGAACTACAAAAACGTTTCGTTTCAGTTGATACTCACTTAGCAGCTTTGTATCAAAGACGAAAGACACTAAGAGGGTATAGTAAAACAAGTACCATGAGGGAGTACTTTTCCCTTGTAAGGAATCTAAATACCATTGATGATGAAAGAATTGATAATGTGATGGAGAGATTAAGGGAGCTGGAGCAGGAAATCGAATATCATTTTACAGAAGATGATCTTAAAGATTTAGAACAAGAAATTTGTAGTATTGCAAACGAAAAGAAAATTATAACAAGAATTTTAGATGAAGACAGAAAAGGTCCTTCGTTAAAACCTGTGAAAAGCATAAATAATAGGAGGTGAAAAAGTGGAAAATGAAAATCGAGATATACTTTCATATCAATTAGAGGTTGCAAAAGAATTTGGACTCAAAGAGGCAGAAGCAGATTTTTTGTCAAAAATAAAAGACTGGAAAACAAGAGAGTGGTATCTGATTTGTATTATTGATGGAATGCCATTAGAGGATTTATTGATTTTGGCTAAAGCAGCAGCGGATATTGATAAAGTCAAAAAGGCGAGAATTGAAAACTGGAGTAAAAAAGTTAGCAAGACTGATCGGTTAAATCAAACTGTTTTGAAACTAAAAGATGAAGTCAGTGACGTTTGTAAAGAAAGTCAAGAAATAAAGAAAGTTATATCTGAAAATATTGAACAGGCATTTAAACAGCAAAGTAAAGCCCAGGAAGATATTATTAAATCTAAGGAAGAAATGATCTTGATGTTAGAGCAGAAAGTGAAAAGTCTTGAAGAAGAGAGGGGGAAAGAAAGGTTGTACCGAAATTCGGTACAAGTAAGAGATGATGCGAGCAGCCAACCTAGTGGTATAAGAGGTTGGTTTTTTAATGTTAGAAAGGCAGGTGATACCGGGAAATTTATCCGTACCTATTTAAAAGACGAAAAATATAGTGTTGAGCAGAAGGAGTTTTTGATTGAATGTATTGAAGAAGGGATACAAATAAAGGATATTGAAGTATTAGCATCCCCCAATTTAAGTGTATCAACGATGAAAAGATTAAAAGAAATGATTTTAAAATACAATAAGTAGAAGGAGAACTAGCATGAAAAATGAGAAAATACTTGTAATAGTTGAAACGGAGAGAAAAGAAATTGAAAAGAGGTATAGGTATTTAAGCCAATATAGAAAAAGAGTTGTGGGTGGAAAGGAGAAGAAAAGATGAGTTATAAAGAATTTCAAAAAGATTTATTTAAACAATTACAAAAAGTTGTACCAACTGAAATGAAAGGAAATATTAGTTTAGAGCAGGTAGGACAGATAAATGATGTTGAGACACCAAATATCAAGGTTGCTTTGAGTGATAGCGAAGACGTAATGTATGGACTTGATGCATACTATGAGCTTTATTGTGATGGATATAATATAGATAATATAAGTCATATGATATGGGAGGATGTTGAAAGCAGAAAACAAACGTTCCAGTTCCCTTCGGCCGACAGTTTCAATAATGAAAATATAGAGTTTCGGATTAAGACGAAAAAGGGAAATGCAAAGCATTTGGAAAAACATATTTACACAGACATGGGAAATGGCTTGGTTGCAACATACTGTTTTGCAGAGATATTTGGTAAAAATACAGCAGCACCTATTGGTGATAAACTTTTTGCGACATTAGGTATGACAAAAGAGGAGCTTCATATGCTGGCACTAGATAATACTCAAAGGCGGAATCCAGAAACGTTAGAACACATTGAAAATGTCCTAAATAATATGATAAGTGGAAGTGATAAGGAAGCGACTTGGAACGAAGATTTAAAAGTGGATTCGGGAGATATGCTAATTCTTAGTAATCGGCAAATGAGTTATGGAGCAGCAGCAC
The DNA here is from genome assembly GCF_024721305.1 of Aequitasia blattaphilus. Taxonomy (GTDB): domain Bacteria; phylum Bacillota; class Clostridia; order Lachnospirales; family Lachnospiraceae; genus Aequitasia; species Aequitasia blattaphila. Next base: position 128,278 of record NZ_JAMXOD010000006.1, read on the forward strand.
TTTTTTATCCAGAAGTGATGAACAAAATTGGAAAGGTAGTGGGAGAGGATTATTATGTACTTCCAAGTAGCATCCATGAAGTACTTATTGTACCAGTAAGTGTGGACATACCAGCGAGCGAATTAAGAGATATGGTTCGAGATATAAACGAAACGCAGGTACAGCCCAAAGAGCAATTGTCAGATGAGGTATACAAGTATGATTATACACATAAAAAGCTGGAATTGGCTGTAGATAAGCAAATGGATAGAAACATTATACCAAGAAAAAGGTAGGAGAAAAATGATGGAAAAACGATTATTTGTGGATATGGATGGAACACTGGCAATATTTAAGCCAGTCGATACTTTAGAAACGCTGTATGAGCCCGGCTATTTTAGAAACCTAGAGGTACACCAAAATGTTGTGGATGCGATAAGAGAAGTAATTAATGAGAATCCAGAAATTGGCGTGCATATTCTTTCATCGTACTTGGTTGATAGCCCATATGCTTTGGAAGAGAAAAATGAGTGGTTAGATAAATATTTGCCAGAAGTAAATCATGAAAGGCGTATATTCGTTCCTTGTGGTGAAGAAAAAAAGTCGGTTATTCCTAATTTGTCAGAAAGTGATTATTTGTTAGATGATTATACTAAAAATTTGATGGAATGGGAGCCACCGGCAAAGGGTATTAAATTACTGAATGGTATCAATCATACGAGAAGAACTTGGGTGGGAAGTATGGTTGATTTCAAAGAAACTGATTTAAAGAAGGAAATAGTATCTATTGTATTGAATAATAAGTTACTTGATAAACAACCAGAGAGAGGAAATAAGCAAGATACTCGAAGTCAAAGACAAAACATTCTGGTGCCCAAAATCTAAGGAGTAGTACATGGAAAAAACAATTGGTAAGGCAATAGAAAAAATAAGAGAAAGTAAAGAACTAGATGAAGCTGGATTTGGTCGGCTTATTTTTTTGGAAAAAGAAGATGTCGTAAAAATTGAGAATGGTGAAGCTAAGCCATCGATAGAAACATTGCAAATGATAAGTAATATTTTTTCGGTATCAATTAATGATCTCCGTGAAGGGGAAATAAAGGCGATTCCTTCTCGTGAAGATTTAATGAAAACGGTTTTAGAGGTCAAAGATGAGGTGGCGATTATTAAAGAAAATAATCAGTATCTTTTGGGGATTTTACGAAAAGCAGGATTAGAAAGTCTTTTGAAACGTCATATTGTACAAGAGAAACAGGTGCATGATAAGGAAGTATATGTGATTGTTGATACACAGACGGGAGAGGTAGTCCAAAATATTGATTTCGAAGATGTAACTTGGGATAATCGGGCGGTAGCTCAGAGTTGTGCAGATAATTTGAACAGAGCTAAAGAGGTTCTTCCGGAGGCTTCTAAGCCGTCCCGAAATTCGGTACATAAAGATTCAGTTGTTAGTATTGGAAACAGGAGGGTTAAATAGATGAATGTTTTTAGAGAAATGACTGCAGATGAAATCCGGGAATGGGTAGAGGAAATGCCGGAAATGACATTGTTAGTTGTGGAATTAGAAGAGGCAAGCTAATGAATAAGGATTTTGATATGGTACATGTACGTTTAGTTCATGATGCAAGAATGCTCGGTGAAGAACCTATTATTACGCCCGAGGCAGCCATAGAGTTTGTGAAAAAGGAATTAGTTCAATATGATAGAGAAGTACTAGTCTTGGTAAACTTGTCTACAAAGGCAGTACCGATTAATATGCAAATAGCAAGCATGGGTGACATCAGCTCTTCGATTGTAACTGGTCGAGAAATATTTAAAAGTAGTATTCTATCAAATGCTGCATCAATTATCCTTTTTCATAATCATCCAAGCGGAGATCCTTCGGCGAGCCAAGCTGATATAAGTGTTACCAAAAAAATAGCTTTGGCTGGAGAACTTCTAGGTATTGAGGTTGTCGATCACATTATTGTAGGTGGAAAGAGCGGAAAGTATTTCAGTATGATGGAAGAACATCTGCTGGGTAAACAAGTAATGTCACAGTGGAGAAAAGGAATGCTTCAAGAAAAAGGAAGAACAACAAAGAGTATGAGGCATTTATAGGAGAGAAAATATGGAAAATGATAGAGAAATGCAAAATATCATGATGAATATGCGTGGGGCCGGTGCAGCAATGCGAGGTATGTTTCTTTTTAATAATGCTGCAGCGGTAGGAACGGTTATGCTATTGAATACATTTATCCGACGAATGGTAAGTAAGAAACTTTTGAAGCCAGGAGAAGCAAAGGATTTAGAAAGTTTTATTGCGAAGACGGGAGGTGCGTATCAAATATATAATATCCCGGCAATTGATCAGGAGAAACTTAAAGAGGAGCTGACGGCTTCTGGCTTGCAGTTTTCAATTCTTCCGGATTTAAATAAGAATGATGGAATTATTCAAGTAGCGATTGATACAAAAGATAAAGATAGGTTTATGCCTTGGTTCGAGCGCCATGTCTTGAGTAATTTAAAAGGTGGTGAAAAGAAACGTTATGATCTGGAAAACTTAACCAATGGCAATGTTAGTATTATCAGTATACCCTTTGAGGATCAAGTGACTTTAGTTCAAGATGATTTTTCTAATCTAGGAATCAATTACACAATTCTTCCAGATCTTAATGTTGGAGATGGGGAGATTCAAATAATGGTAGCAAATGCTGATGTTTCAAAAGCACAGCATTGGTATAAGGTTTATAGTGAAAACTTGATTAAGTCAGATCCAGAGGCACAAATTGGAGATATGAAAGTGATTGGGCAAGAACAATATTTAGATACGGCAAGAACGGATGAACGTGCTTACATAGAAAATGCTGCTACAAAATATCAAGAAGCAAATAAAGAGTTTGAGCGTCCACCGGGCGAGCTAGAGATGGCTACAGCTCGTATGGCAGCGACTCAATCAAAGACCAGAACAACAGCCGATATTGAGTATGAAAACCTAAAAAATAATATTAACTACGTTGAAATTTCAATCAATCATAAGACATTGGTAGAAGAAAGCAGTTTTGGTGGATTTAAAGAAACGCAAGCAGGCTCACTTTTTGCCTCACGTATTCCCGGAACATGGGGAGATAGTGAGCAAACATTAGTTGTAGATGCAGATAATGTGTTTTTGGCAGATGATGGTATTACTTATGTGACTTTCTTAGAAAGAGATAAGGCGCCAATAGTATTGGATCAGGATGGCAAGCCTATTGCTTCGAAGTTACGCGAATCGGGTCAGTCTATATTTAATAATCATTATGATATAGTTAATCGCAAGTTTAAGGATAAAAGCAAAGTGCTTGATAAAACAATCAAACCAGTAAAAATGCCAACGCCACCTAAGCTGACTAAATAGGAGGTAATTATGATATATAAAAGAAAACCTCCCTATAGTTTGTACATTATATCGCTTATACTTTTTACGGTCTTTGGCTACTTTCTAGGTGGTATACATAAGTTCAAAGAAGTTACAATCAATAATCTTCAAGAAAATTTCACGTATATTGTCACTCATCCATTGACAAATTGGTGGAATGATAAATCGTTGGCATGGATTGGTCTTTTGTTTGTAGCTTGGATTATGTTTGTATCATGGTATTCAACTAATAATCGAAATTTTCATTTTGACAGAGAACATGGTTCGGCAGATTGGGGAGATGTAAAAAAAATCAATAAAATGTTAGCCGATAAGGACGATCAGCATAATACGATTGTAAGCTATAATCTAAAAATCTCCGACAAAGCATTATCAAACAACAATATGGTAGTTATTGGTTCGTCAGGAACATTTAAGTCAACTGCGGTAGTTGGTCCAAACTTGCTTTTAGCAAATACGTCAAATGTAGTATTAGATGTTAAAGGTGAACTGCAAAGACTGTACGGCAAATTTTTACAAGGGTTGGGGTGTAGGGTTCTTTCGTTGAATTTAAAAGATCCGTGGATGTCTGATCGCTATAATCCATTTGTTTACATCCGTCGTGAAAATGATGTTATAAGATTGATAACGAATCTACATGAAAGTGTTAGAAAGCCAGAGGCAATGAGTGGAGATCCTTTTTGGGATGATGGTGTAGATTTATATTTAATGGCACTGTTTTTTTATGAATGGCTGCAGGCAAAGGAAGAAAAAAGAGTAGGCTCAATGAACAATATATTAGAGCTTGTTAATGAGGAAAGTATTGTGGTTGATGCAGAGAATGGAATAACGAAGTTGCAATTAAGAATGGACAAATTGTCAAGAGTAAAAGGAGAGAATTATCCACCAGTTAGAGATTATCGTAAGTTGAAGGATGGTGCGCCTGAAACAGTGCGAAGTATTGTTCTTATGGTTAATGCAATGCTTAAATTATGCGAGACAGCAGATGTTAAACGTATTTTTTCAGGCAATGATATTGATTTGGAAGAAATAGGAATGGGAGTGGGTGGTAATCCAAAAAGGAAAACGGTTTTATTTTTAGTGCTGCCAGACAATGACAAATCGTATAACTTTTTGATTTCCATGTTCTATACACAGGCATTTGACGTACTTATGAGAAAAGCAGATAGTTTGGATGCACGTACCCTTCCTATTCATGTGCGCTTTTGGATGGATGAATTTTATGCTGGAGCCAAACCAACTGATCCGGATGTCCTACTGGGTGTAATACGTAGTCGAAACATATCGATGGTTCCAATTTTACAATCACCGGCACAACTAAAAGTATTATTCAAAAATGATAAATGGGAAACCATTTGGGACAATGCTCCATGTGTAATTTTCTTGGGGGCTGGAGCTAAGGCTCATGAAACCCATAAGTGGATATCAGAATCGCTAGGTAAGGCAACCATAGATACGCGAAGTGATGGAGTGCATTTGGGGAAAAATGGTAACGCAAATAAAAACTTTCAACATGCAGGTCGAGAGCTGATGACTCCTGATGAAGTGCGAATGCTTAAAAGAGATGAGTGTATTATTTTTATTGAAGGTCAGAATCCAATATTTGATGTAAAACCTATTCCTTTCAAACATCCAATGATACGCAAGGTATATAAAATGAAGCAATATGGTGAAGCGATGAGTGCTGGTCTGTACGATCATCCAGTACGCACTGTATATAATGAAGAAACGTTGGAGTATCGGACAATTACCCACAAAAAGGCATTTCAGCCCCTAAATAAAGAAGAAATTACTTGGTATGAAGAAGCATCTAAGAAGGATAAGAGTATTAAGATATTTAATGTTGATCAGGAAGATGTTTTATATCTAAATTGGGATGTAAAGCCCAGACTATCAGAAGATGAAGTGGCTGATTTATTTAGAAATTCATTTAAGAATAGCGTGGATCCATCTAATATTCCAGATGATGTTACTAATTTCAATGAACGTACCGAATTTCGGCACATAAATACTTGGGACTTATCTGGAACGATTTATGATTGTTTAAAAAGATATGCAAATAATCTTAGTGAAGAGCAGATTGAACAGATAGTTTCTGGTTTAGAATCAGGACTAACAGATAGGCAAATCAAGGAATATTTCATCCTTGATGCAATAAAGATGGAGCAGTTTAAAAGAGCATTTATATTAAAAAATAAGTACATAAAAAATTCATAGACGTTGGTGCCATCGTATCTTAACGAGTATAAGTTACGATGGCACTTTTTTTATGGAGAAAAGTAAACTGCATTTGATTTGTATAAAAAAGTCATTAATTAACAGAAAAATGCATAAAACCTATGTTCATTTTTTTTCAGAATAAACAAAAATATATCGACTAAGTAAAAAAACATAAAAACAAGTAAAAATAATGATATAATTTATTTCAAACGAAGAATGAGGGTATGTAGATTTTCTGTAAATAGATGAGGAAAGGGGGATTTATAAAAATGGAAAACAGAAGGTCTTGTATAAATAAATGTAGAAAGGAAAAAAACGTGAAAGTTGAGATGAAAAAAGTAATTGCAGGTTTATTGGTAGCTACACTTTGTGTTTCCCCTATACAAACGTTGGCAAATGAGTCAGGAAAAGATGAAGTGGATATTGTTCAAGATGAAGTACAGATAAACGAGGATGCGAAAGACGATGCTGCTGTCGAAGAAGAAATAAATGAAAAAGGTGAAGGAGCGAAGAAGAGTGAAATAGAAAAAAACATTATTACAAAGGATGATTGCACGCCTGTCAATGGAATAGAATCACCATATGAAATAGTCGACTCAAATAGCGTGACGAGAGCATCGACAATAGCTGGAAGATGGATATTAGATTCAAATGGTCGTTGGTGGTATAGGCATAATGATGGTTCCTATACAGTTAATGGATGGGAATATATTAATGGCAACTGGTTTTATTTTGATAGTGTGGGTTACATGGTAACGGATTGGCTACTTAATGGAGGTTATTGGTATTATCTAGATCTAACCACTGGGGCAATGGTAAGAGGGTGGCGCCAAATTGGGAGTAACTGGTATTTTTTTAATGCATCAGGGCAAATGCATACAGGCTGGCATGATGAGGGTGGATATAGGTACTATTTAAAACCAAGTACAGGGGCAATGGCAAGAGGTTGGTTACAAGTGGGAAGTAATTGGTACTTTTTTAATGCATCGGGACAAATGCATAAAGGCTGGCATGATGAGTCGGGCCATAGATATTATTTGAAACCGGGTACGGGAGTGATGGCAAAAGGATGGTGTCAAGTTGGAACACGGTGGTATTTTTTTAATGTATCAGGACAAATGCAAAAAGGATGGCATTCAGAAAATGGGCTGTGGTACTATTTGAACGGAGACGGTGTTATGTTGACGGGATGGCAACATTTAAAATTTAGCGGAATGCATAAGAATGAACCATTTTGGCACTTTTTTGATAGCTCAGGAAGGTGGAAGACGGATTCGGATGCTCTAGGCTGTGGACATGGGCTAAATACATTCAGAGACTTTAGATTTGCAAGTAATCCCTCGTTCAGTTTTTATTCAACATGTAATAGTACAGTCACAGGTCGTATTAGAACAGGAGCACAATCGTGGAATAACGCTGTCGGACGTACAATTTTTCGTGAAGGAGTTCCTCGTGATTCAAATGATATTGCCTTCGTTCCAGGAACTTTGGATGAGTATACGCTTGCAGTTACATATGTGGGACGAGCCGTTGGTTGGCATGGTCCATCTTCATTTGGGAAAAACTGGTATAGTTCGAAAATAATATGTGACACAAATAAATCAATTCCAGCATCAACTATGGCGCATGAATTTGGTCATGCGTTAGGATTATCCCATAGAATAAGCACTAAAAATACTATTATGTGTCAGTTGGGGAATGGTAGAACGGTTTCTTCGCCACAGGCAATGGATGTAACGTTATTTAATCACTTAGGATATTAATGGAGGACATACAATGAAAAGAATAATAGTGACAATGCTGGTTCTACTCATTTTTTTGACTTCTTGTACATTAAAAAGCAATGAACAAGTGCAGATAGAAAAAAAAGAGATAGAATTAAGTACAGAAAAAAACGTTATAGCTACTATGGGGACTGAGGCAGAGTATGATATAGATGCATATGACTTGGATGTTGTGATTGAACATAGTGATCAGATTATTTATGGAGAAGTGACTTCAATGGAATATATTGTTAGAGAAAATGGAGTTGGATATACAAAAGAGCAGGTAACTGTTAAAGAGGTTTTAAAAGGAGATATAGAAGTCGGAGATGTAATACCTGTTATGAAGATGACGGGATATTTCACAGTAAAGGAATATCTTGATTCACATAGTGATGTATTATATGAATCAACGAAAAGCTCATTTAAAGACATGACAGAAAATGAAATGAAGACTTCTTATATTAAGATAGAAAACGAGAACGATATTTTATCAGAGGTGGGACAATTAGGTATCTATTTTTTGGGATTTGTGGAAGCGGAAAAATCATATTTTCGCGTATGCGGTGGATATGGTGAATTATTGGAAACAGGTAAAGATACTTTTTACAGAATGGAAAGTGCAAAAGAAATGATAGAGGGAGATGAACTCAGAAGTAGAAGTACGCAGAGTATAGAAGAGGAAAGTGCTATGGTTACCCCCTATTCATTGGAAGAAATTGAAAACAAGATTCAATGAAAGGAGCTAGGATGAAGGATAAAGGCCTATTGATAGTGGCTTCAGCCATTACAATTATTTGTGTTGTTCTAGGCTATTCAGGAAAATTTTCAAAAAGAAATCCAGAAACTTTGATTGATAATGGGATAGTAATTCGTCAGGATGATATTTCGACACCGGAATTTGCATATTTTTATAATGATTTAGAAACCCTTACACAAGATAGTGAGTATATTTTTTATGGTGAAGTTAAAGATGTTAAATATATACATAGAGCAATGTTTACATACGATGATTATACGCAGGAGAAAGTGAAAGTCCTTTCAACAATAAAAGGAGATTTACCAGAAAAAATAACCGTTAAAAAGATGCAATCCTATCGTACTTTTGATGATTATATAAAGTATAGGGAATGGGATTTTCGACTATCTTATAGAGAGGATCTTAAAGAATTTAGTCCATACTCACCCAATGATTTGAGGAGAATGTTTGTTAAGACATCTCTATCAGGAGACCATATGTCGAAAGTTGGTCAGAGAGCGATTTATTTTTTAGCAGATAGCACTTGGGGAAGATATGTTAGAATGAATGAATCGACTGGTGAGTTTATTGAAATTAGTGAAAACGAGTTTAATACAAAGGGGTTTACGGAAAAGCAAACATACGAAGAGATTGTTAATGAAATAAACGCTTATCTGGATAATTAATAAAAAGGTGAAGTTCATAATGATACTTAGTGGCTGCTGATTAAAAAAATTCTGACTTGTATTGAAAAGTTAAAGGCGGATGAGTCGGCAGGCACTATTTAAAATATTGTAGAATATGCTAATTCGAACTATAGCGAATCGGAAAAAAATTCTAATAATTTTTCTAATAATGTTGGGATAAAAGGCGATAATTGGGAATAGAGAGAAACTATGAAATGTCCAATAAACGTCGAATATATATAGTATTAGATAAAGAGAGATGGTTGCATAATTGCGTTCGGGACGTAGAGGTCGCGTGTTCGAATCACGTCACTCCGATTTAACCCCTGATTTACAGGGGTTTTTCTTTTTTTAATCTTTAAAAAGCTGGTTGGTTTTGGTTGGGTTCTATTTTATCATCTGTTTAAATTTAGCATTCCTGTTTTGTATAACCATCTGTTTTTCAGAAAGATTTGAAGTATCATATGTATAATACATTTCGTTGACTTCTGTAGTATGTCCTAACATACTGGCAACGATTGTTTTAGATGTCCCACTGTTTTGTAAATCGGAACTGGCAGTTTTCCGAAGTTTTGTAATACCACCGCTGTTCAAGTTATATTCTTTGCATAATCTTGTCATACAATCAGTAATATTTCTGGCACGAACATAATCTCCATTTCCATCTGTAAATACCCAATCACACAAAATACTATGGTTTTCTTGGACATCTCGAATCCTTGTAAGCAAAGCAGTAATTTGCTCGTCAACGGGATAGACTCTAGATTTCTTTGTTTTTGTCTTCCCGATAGAAAATTCATTTTTAAGTCGATTGTGTTTTGCAGATTTATTAATGCTAATACTAATGTCGCTTATATCACTCCACCTAAGCGTTGATAATTCACTTACCCTCATACCTGTGTAAATTGCCAGCTCAATTGCATATGGTGGCATATAAAGGGGTATATACTCATAGTATTTATATAGTCCCTTTATGATGATTGCAAGTTCTGAATCCGAATAATAACGTGTTTCAACTGGCTTTTCAATCTCCTCACAATGCTTTGTGAAGTCTTTGGGTTCTAGAAACTCAATAGGGTTATCAATGATTATTTTTTCGATTCTCGCATAGCGAATGACATTTTTAATATAACTGAAAAATTTCCGACATGTTTCTTTACACAGACCTTGTTCTTTAATTGTCTTTAATATAAATAAGCGTATCGTATTTTCATTAATCTGATTAATTGGTGTTTCAGAAAAATCTGTTTCATTAAAGAATCGCTTACAGTCGGTATTATATTTATAAATGGAATTACCACTTAGTTCTAAGTCCTTGATTGCACGCCACATATGATACACTTCCATAAATGACGGGCAAGTGTTTATTCGCTTTTCTTTAATGTAGTGGTCTAATATCCGCTTATTGAGCTTTTCTATGCTGATACTTTCAATTTGCTTTCCTTTAGGTGGTTCAACTCCTTCCTTTGGTAAATATTGGTGCTAGTATATTAGCGTGGACAGAAAAAGTCGAACAAACTATAATTATTAAA
>NZ_JAMXOD010000060.1 GCF_024721305.1 Aequitasia blattaphilus
GTCAGAACCGTAATCCATCTCGGTTATCCAGGATGCCAGGTGTTATCCGGAATGGAAAAAAACAATTCATTGTAGATATTAATATCGGGAAAAAGGATTGGAACGAATGGTATGAATGGATTGAGAGCGTAAACGATGATCTTCCTGAACCCGAAAGTTTAGAAGGAGTCTGGAATGATTTGCCGGAATTAGCAGACCCTTTAATCCATGGGATCCTTCGTCAAGGACATAAGATGCTGATCGCTGGTCCATCTAAAGCAGGAAAGTCATTTTCTTTAATAGAGTTAACAATTGGCATTGCAGAAGGTCGTGCCTGGCACGGATGGAAATGTGCCAAGGGAAAAGTGATGTATGTAAACCTGGAACTCGACAGAGCCTCTTGTCTGCATCGATTCAAAGATGTTTATGAAACTCTTGGGTGGGCGCCGGATAATCTCTCTAACATTGATATATGGAATTTGAGGGGGAAATCAGCTCCTATGGATAAGCTAGCGCCAAAGTTAATCCGGAGAGCCTTAAAGAAAAACTATGCAGCCATCATCATTGACCCAATCTACAAGGTTATTACCGGTGATGAGAACAGTGCTGATCAGATGGCCGCCTTTTGTAATCAGTTTGATAAAGTATGTACAGAGCTTGGTGCTGCAGTGATCTATTGCCATCACCATAGTAAAGGCAGCCAGGGCAGTAAAAAAGCCATGGACCGTGCATCAGGTTCCGGAGTATTTGCCCGGGATCCGGATGCGATCCTGGATTTAATCGAGTTGCAAGTCACAGAAGAACTCTTAAAGCAGGAAGAGAACAAAGCTGTTTGTGATGCTTGCTTTTCCTTCTTAAACGAACGATTTGAAGATTGGGAAGATGATGTGTCTCAGGATGCAATGTGCTCACAGCTGCAAATGGATGAATACTGCAAAAAGAAGCTGACACGGCCGGATTATCAGGAGCTTAAAAAACAAATGGAAGCGGCCGTTCAAAAAAATAAGATGAAATCAGCGTGGCGTATTGAGGGCACCCTTCGTGAATTTCCGAAGTTTGAGCCAGTGAACTTGTGGTTCGATTATCCGGTACATCGAGTAGATAAAGTAGGAAGTTTAAAGGATATCAGTCCGGAAGATGAAACACCTCAATGGAAAAAGGCAGCATCCAAAAGAAAAGATCC
>NZ_JAMXOD010000061.1 GCF_024721305.1 Aequitasia blattaphilus
GTCAGAACCGTAATCCATCTCGGTTATCCAGGATGCCAGGTGTTATCCGGAATGGGAAAAAACAATTCATTGTAGATATCAATATCGGAAAAAAGGATTGGAATGAATGGTATGAATGGATTGAAAGTGTCAATGATGATCTTCCAGAACCAGAAAGCCTGAAAGGTGTGTGGGATGATTTGCCGGAATTAGCAGATCCCTTAATCCATGGTGTCCTGCGACAAGGGCATAAGATGCTGATTGCTGGTCCATCTAAAGCAGGAAAGTCATTTTCTTTAATAGAGTTAACAATAGGCATTGCAGAAGGACGTACTTGGCATGGATGGAAATGTGCCAAGGGAAAAGTGATGTATGTAAACCTGGAGCTCGACAGAGCCTCTTGCCTGCATCGATTCAAAGATGTTTATAAAACTCTTGGATGGGCACCGGATAATCTCTCTAACATTGATATATGGAATCTGAGGGGAAAATCAGCCCCTATGGATAAGTTGGCACCAAAGTTAATCCGGAGAGCATTAAAGAAGAACTATGCAGCAATCATCATTGACCCGATCTACAAGGTTATTACCGGTGATGAGAACAGTGCTGATCAGATGGCTGCCTTTTGTAATCAGTTTGATAAAGTATGTACAGAGCTTGGTGCTGCGGTTATTTATTGTCATCACCATAGTAAAGGAAGCCAGGGGAGTAAAAAAGCCATGGACCGTGCATCAGGCTCCGGAGTATTTGCCCGGGATCCGGATGCAATCCTGGATTTAATCGAGTTACAAGTCACAGAAGAACTCTTAAAGCAAGAAGAAAACAAAGCTGTCTGTGATGCTTGCTTTTCCTTCTTGAACGAACGATTTGAGGATTGGGAAGATGATGTGTCTCAGGATGCAATGTGTTCACAGCTTCAAATGAATGATTACTGTAAAAAGAAGCTAACACGACCAGATTATCAAGAACTAACAAAGAGAATGGAAGTAGCTGTTCAAAAAAATAAGATGAAATCAGCGTGGCGCATTGAGGGTACTCTTCGTGAGTTCCCGAAGTTCGAACCAGTAAACTTGTGGTTCGATTATCCGGTACACCGAGTAGATAAAGTAGGAAGTTTAAAGGATATCGGTCCGGAAGATGAAACACCTCAATGGAAAAAGGCAGCATCCAAAAGAAAAGATCC
>NZ_JAMXOD010000062.1 GCF_024721305.1 Aequitasia blattaphilus
GACTATCAACTAAAAGTATTTAATGAAGAGGTAAATGGTGAAAATTGCACGGACTATGCCAGTACTCCAGAGAATATTGCGTTGAAGATAAACCCGAAACCAATTCCTGTATCGACGGTGAATTTCCCTACAGCCTCTTCTATAACTTACGGAGCTACATTGGCAGATGCCCAGCTAAGTGGTGGCACAGCCGACAGTGGAAGCTTTGCCTGGGAGGATGGAACGACAGTGCCAACAGTAGGAAACAGCGGATACACAGTTGTGTTTACGCCAAATGATGTAATCAACTACGATTACAGCGGTGTAAGTGGTTGGGATAGTACAACAAAGACAGTCCGCCGAGTAGTGGCAGTTCCAGTAAGTAAAGCCACTCCAGACATGGCTCTGCAGGCATCCCCATCAGAGGGGAGCCTGGTAGGTGAAAGGGTAACCTTAACAGCAGTCTTGACGGGGGTAAGTGCTGGTGGTTCTCCTACTGGAAGTGTGGTATTTAAGAAAGGGGATACTATCTTAGGAACAGTCCCTCTTTCCAATGGGAAAGCTTCTTATCTATGGAAAGATGTGCCTTATGGTCAGCATAAGCTCTCTGTGGAGTACACAGGAGATACCAATTATGAAGAGAAAAAGGGTAACTTTTTAAACTATGAGGTGGGCAAGAAAAATCAGAGCCCTCTGACTATTACTGGTGTGCCAAAGAAACTTGTCTATGGAGATGCTGATTTTACCCTTGGAGCGAAAGGGGGGAACGGAAGCGGTGCTTTATCCTATACTCTGGAAAGTGGTGATGGGATTTCGATTAAGGGCAATAAAGTATCCATTCTAAAAGCAGGAACAGCCGTTATAAAAGTGACGAAGGCGGCAGATGATACCTATAATGAAACCAGTGAGGTGATAAGGATTACAATTGATAAGGCTGAGCCAGTGATTCAGAAAAGCCCAAGTATAAATGGTGCAAAGGCAGGGAAAACACTGCAGGAGCTATCCTTGGAAAAACTCAAGGCCTATGGTGTGGATGGAAAGGC
>NZ_JAMXOD010000063.1 GCF_024721305.1 Aequitasia blattaphilus
TAAAAAATAGTGCCCTTGAGATTAAGGACACTAAAAGAAACGATGTATATTTTAGAAGATGTAAAAACCTTCTTCACCATCGTCATCACCGGGAAAGACATCTTCATGTAAGAAGTAATCCATATCAAGAAGATCACTGTCACTCATACTCTTAATCAGAGAAGGTGTCATGCCTTCCGGTGGTTTTTTCATATATTTATCGCGCAGTTTTTCTACAAGTTCTTTTTCGTTAATAGTTGCCACCTCCTAAGCAAAGTTGTTTCTTAGAGTTTAGCATGGAGGAGAGAGGATGTAAAAGAATATCAGGTGGGTACACGAGACTTTTTCATAATCCTTTCATAAAGTTCTTGCAGAGAAACTGATTTATGATTGAAATAAAGTTCAACAAAGAACATTATTTTGCCACATTTAGGGCATTTTAAGGGATCATAACCAAAAGAGGAAAGTATGGATTCTCGCCACTTATTGAAGGAGAGAAGGATTTGATGTTTTTCTTTTGGAATCGCCCGATGAATTGGGTTTTCGTTATCATAATGCCTTGTATAAATGCCATAATAGCGAATCATCTTAAAGTGTTTTTCGGGGATATGTCGGATTAATCGAGAGATAAACTCCGTTGCAGGAATACATTCCGTGACAAGTTTATCATCTTCATGGCGGTGATAATGAAAAGTAACGCGTTCACCATCATAAGAATCAATACGTGAAGTGGCAATAACAGGACGCCCAAGGTAGCGTCCAATGTACTTAAATACATCATTGGGATTACAGTTATTGGGTTTGGCAAAAACATAGAATCCTTTCGGACAGTTACGATAAATATCGGATTTAACTTTCAGAAAAGAATTGCCAAGACGCT
>NZ_JAMXOD010000007.1 GCF_024721305.1 Aequitasia blattaphilus
GGTAGCTTTCCTGTAACCCTTTATGGATTTCCTCCAGACTATAGGTCCAAAGGCCATCCACCAATTGATTTTCCCACTCATAGCTTCCCGAGGCTAAGGGAGTTGCTTTTTGATCAATTAGAACTGCTTTGATTCTTGTGGAGCCGAATTCGATTCCCAGGGATACTTTTCCCATTTCAATGATTTGTTTTACGCCATCCATGATTTTTTCTCCTTCTTCATGCTAAATTACCATCATTATACAACAGAAGCGAGCTTTTTTAAAGTTGTTTTATAAAATTAGTTATCGTAATCGTTTGTGAGTTGAAATTTATCAAGTACATGGAAAATAGAGCTTAACACCATTCCCACAACGCTTGCAAGAACCATTCCCTTTAATTCCACATTTCCCAGTGAAATGGCAACCCCTGATAAACCAACAACAAAGATAACCGATGTGAGAATCAGATTTTGTGATTTTGAATAATCCACCTTTGCATCTACTAAAATTCGAATTCCTGAGGCTCCTATCATTCCATAGAGCAAAAAAGAAATCCCACCAATTACTGGCCCCGGTATGGTTTGAATCAGCATAGATAACTTGCCAATAAAAGAAGATACAATGGATAAAACTGCTGCACCGGCAATGACTCGTACACTATATACCTTTGTAACCGCCATAACTCCAATATTTTCTCCATAGGTTGTGGTTGGCACTGATCCAATTAATCCTGAAATCATTGTAGAGAAGTTGTCTCCAAACAAGGAACGATGGAGCCCCGGCTCTTTCAGCAAATCTTTTCCTACAATCTTACTCGTCACGACTTGATGACCGATATGCTCGGAAGTAATGACTAAAATAACAGGCAGAATAATTAGAATTGCCTCTAAATCAAATTTTGCAGGCTGGAAATTTGGAAGTGCAAAAATTGGTGCTTTAATCACTTTCGTAAAGTCCACCACACCACACAAAAGAGCCGCAATATATCCTGCTACGACTGCAATTAAAATGGGGATAACCGATAGAAATTTACGAAATAGTATGGAACCAAAAACGGCTGTTCCTAAAGTCACAATAAACACAATAATATTCTTTCCATTGATTTTTTCATCTAAAAGACCTGCTGTAGAAGCTGCTGTTCCAGCCAATTCCAATCCAATAAGAGCTACCACAGGTCCCATTGCTGCCGATGGAAGAACCACATTAATCCAGTCTGTACCAAACTTGTAAACAATTCCAGCTAGTATACAGCCAACAAATCCAACCGCTACGAAGCCACCCTGGGCATACTCATATCCCATCTTATCAATAACAATAGCTGCCGGCCCTAAGAATGCAAAGCTGGAACCTAAATACGCTGGTGCCTTTCCCTTTGTTACGAAAATAAACAGTAAGGTTCCCACACCGTTCATAAACAATACAATTGCCGGATTAATTCCCAACACAAAAGGAACCAAGACCGATGCCCCAAACATGGCAAACATATGCTGTATGCTTAGGGGAATCAAAAGCTTTGCTGGTACCTTGTCTTCCACTTGGATAATTTTTCTCTCACTCATTCTCTTTTTCTCCTCAGTTTTTATTCAAAGGGGTATTTAATTCCCCATTGTTTTCTCATCTCATCCATAACTGCCATCATATAAACAGATTGATCCAGAGGTGCTTCTTCACACTCTGTTTTCCCTTCTTCAATCGCTTTTTTTGCTGCTAAAACTTCATATTCATAACCGCTAATCTGCTCCGGTGCAAGAATTTCCTCTACCAATTCTCTTTCCGGATTATAGATTTCAATCACATCTACATTATTAATATTTTTTGCAATCAAATATCCCTTCGTTCCATGGACAATACCATATTGCTCTGTTGCTTCCAAAATACTACTATGTAAAATTGCCATTTTTCCTTCGGGATACTTTAAAATCATTGCATTAGCCGCATCAATGCCTGTATCTGCTTTTGTACAGGTGGAAATGATCTCTTCAATAGCGTCACCTAAAATCATACTTGCAAAGGTCAGAGGATAAATACCAACGTCTAATAACGCTCCCCCGGCAAGTTTTGGATCCATAATCCTTGGCTTATGTTGTACATCATATCCTAAATTAGCTGTTATACTAATCACTTCACCAATTTTTCCAGCTCCAATAGCATTGTCTATTAGTTTTCTGGAAGGCATATATCTGGTCCATATGGCCTCTGCCATAAAGACCTTTTCCTGACGTGCCAATGCAACAATCTCTTCCGCCTGCTTTTTATTTACCATAAAAGACTTTTCACATAAAACTGGTTTCTTATTCAGAATACATAGTTTTGCATTCTCAAAGTGTTCCGAATGAGGCGTTGCAATATAAATCAAATCCACCTTTTCATCCTGGACCATCTCCTCATAAGAGCCATAGGCCTTTTGAAATCCATACGCTTCTTTAAATTCCTCTGCTTTTTCTATGCTTCGAGATACAATAGCGTAACAGCTCGCCTCTGTCATTTCCTTTAATGTATTTGCCATTTTTACAGCAATACCTCCGGCACCCATAATTCCAACTCGCATTTTGTAACCTCCTTATTCACCTATATACTCGTTTACATTGTCTTGATTTACCATATGCTGGCTGATTCTCTCGTCCCTGCCTTTTATTCCCGGTCTGATTTCCTTAACCTTTTGATTCAGCGCCTCTGCACAAGCAATATCCAGTACTGCTTCTGCCTGTCCCTTTGCATCGTTTTTTACCGTTCCTAGCATCTCTGATTTTTGAACCATCTCCAAGCCTTCTTTGATTCCATCCGTCCCAACAACTTGAGGTTTCTTGGTAAACACCTCGCGATTCTCATTAATAGCCTCTATTGCACCAATGGCCATGTCATCATTGTTGCTCACAACCAGCTCCATCTCGTCTCCAAACCGACCAATCCATTCCAGCATTGTTGCATAGGCCATATTTCTCATCCAATTTGCCGTGATAATATCTAAGCGCTCCATCGGAATTCCAGCATCTGTGATTGTTTTAATTGTATACTCTGTTCGTATCATAGAATCCTGATGCCCTTGGTCACCTTCCAACAAAACGTATTGGATTTTTCCATCGCCGTTCTTATCAAAAAGCTCCGGATTTTTCTGATAAGCTTCTACCACGACCTGTCCTTCCAGCTCGCCTGCTTCCTTCGCATCGCTCCCAACATAGTAAACTTTATCCCATAGATCCAAATCTGCCTGCACGGGCTCACGATTAAAGAATACCAAGGGAACCTCTGCTTCTTTTGCTTTGTTCACAATAACAGAAGCTACCGTTCGATCCACCAGATTCACACAAATAGCATCGTACTCTTTTTGAATAAAATCATCCACTTGATCCGTCTGACTGCTTTGGTTCTTCTTTGCATCCGCCATTGTCAAAACAATTTTCCGGCCAATCTCTTTTTCCTTTTCCTTTACCGCGTCCTCCATATAGCTATAAAGGGAAGTAATGAACGCATCATCACCTCTATAGATTGTGACTCCGATTCGGATACTTTTTTCCTTCTCACTTTCACTTTGCTTTCTGTTGCTGCAAGCGCAAAGTCCCAAAATCAGTACCAACACAATACCTATACGAGCTCCTCTAATACAATACCTTCTCATAAGCACTCCTTTTTAAACATTTATTGAACAAAGGGAAATAGTAAACGTTGATTTTTCGTTGTGTATATATTGTTTGTATTGATAATTGTATAATCCACCTTTTCATTCGTGGTGGGCTTGTCATTTAAAAGATTTACACTTTGTAAAACACCAAGATAACCAATTCCATATTCATCCGTTACGGCCACATAATCAATAACCCCTTCTTCTATATAAGAAATAATCTGGTTTGATTTTCCATATCCAAATACTTTGATAACCCGTTGGTCATCTTGCTCTTTTACGAACTTACCTACTTTCTCCAGAGCCTCAATACCAAGTGCTAAAATAACCTCACCCTTTTCTTCTTTTACACTTTCTATCGTGCTGTGAATGTAGGAGATTCTGTCTTCTGTGTAGGGAATCACCTCCACCTCAACCCCCTTATCCTCTATCGTCATGGAGGTTCCTTCGTAAATCTCTTTAATATCCTCATAAGCAAAGTTTTCTTTTACAACATAAACCTTTTTCAACTTATAATTCTTTGCCATGATATTGATTAATTCATTCCCTATTTCCTGATAATTCGTATACACGCAAGGGATTTTTTCATTGATTTGTGACAGTTCCTTCCCATTCAGCTCCACAATCGGTATGGTGTCTGCCAATTGATTGATTTCCTCTAAAAGATTTTCCTCTAAAAGAGGCTCAATAATGATTGCATCCACCCCATCCTTTATTTCTCTTTCAATGAGGTCAAGCTGCTCCGCCTCTGTAATTGATTTCCCATAAGAGATGGTACGAATCTCAATTCCCAAATCCTTCGATGCCTGCTCCATTCCCATCTTAACAGAATTCTGACTTTCTTCAAGATTACTTTCTCTACAAATATAAGAAATTTGATACACCTTTCTTTTTCTGTTCGCTTCTGCATCCTTATATACAACAAAGAATCCCACAAGAGCCAGTACCAAAATCAGAAGAGTAGGTATGATTACTTTTTTACTTTTCATATCGGTTCCCCGCCCTTTCTTCAAATTCCTCCAGCGTAAGCTTTGGCAAATGTACTTGCACCAAAGTTCCCTCATCTGGCTCACTAAAAACCGTTAGTCCGTACTCTTGACCCACATATAGATGGATTCGTTCCCGCACATTAGCAATTCCAATACCTGATCCCTTTTCTCTGGTGGACCTTAATGTTCCTTGATTAATCTCTTCCACCATTTCTTCCTGCATGCCAGGGCCATTGTCCTCAACATCTATATACAAACCATCTTCCTTTTCATAAACATTAATGTCTATTACCCCTTCTCCATCCATGTATTCCATTCCGTGATAAATCGCGTTTTCTACAATGGGCTGAATAATCAATTTAATCGTTCCACAAAGCAAAAGTTCCTCTTTTACATTAATATGATAAACAAACTTATTTTTGTAACGTACATTCTGAATAATGAGATAGTTTTCAACATGCTGCAGTTCCCCGCCGATGGTAATAATGTTTTTTCCCTTGCTTAAACTAATCCTAAAGAGCTTCGCCAATGCAGTAATCATAACGATGGCGCCTTCGTACCGTTCATTTTCAATCATCCATACAACGGAATCCAGGGTATTATACAAAAAATGTGGATTAATTTGCGACTGAAGGGCATCCATTTCACTGATTCTTTTTCCTTCCTGCTCTTTGACAATATCATCCATTAGACGTTTCATATTGTCTACCATAGATTGAAGGGTTTTCCCCAAATGGCGCACCTCATAGCTGCCGGAAATACTGATTCTGGTATCCAGACGCATATTTTCTATTTCCTGAACCGACTTTTCCAGTTTTTTGATTGGCGTCGACACTCTGGAAGATACAAATAAGTTGATGAAAAACAACAGAATCATACCTACAATTACAACCAGCCAAATGATATAGGTGTTTTTTGTATAAATACTCGCAAAATCAGAAACCGGGGATACCCCTACAATCTTCCATCCTGTATATCCTACTGTCTTGATGGTAATTTGTCTCTCTTCCCCTTGAAAGGTTTCCATATGGGTGCCATCCGAATATTGGGCTGCTTCCTTCGCATTTTCTTCAATAATATTTCCATAAATCAATTGTTGCCGGGGATGATAAATGATTTCCCCTTTATCATCCACTATATAAACGTAACCAGACTCTCCAAAATCTACATTTTTACAGATTTGTTCAATCCCACTAAAATTCATATTTACTAAAATTACCCCCGGCTGGGTATTTCCATCTACCGTAAGCTCAACTGACCGGCTCAGGGATACGACCCAATGGTAGACATTGTCTGGATTGATGAAAATTTTCTCTACATGAGGCGTCGAGAAGTGAACATTTTCTATCTGGCTACTCGCTTTTTTAAACCACTCTTCTTCATTTGGAAGAGCCCTTTTCTTAAGCTTTGAAAAAGGCTGTCCTGCAACAACCTTCCCTTCTCCATCAAACACACTCATACTTACCAAAGATGATTCTTGAGAATCGTATAGCAAACGCATGGAGTCCGTTACCATTCTCAAATCATCCTTTCCAAAATCAGTATTCTTTATAATTCCATAATAAAATGTATTGGATAAGCTCATCATATTGTGGAGATAATTATTAAGATTTAGGTTCATCTGATTTAATGTATTGGTATTATTTTTTTCTGTTAATTGATTTGCTGCTTCCTTATACTGTCTTGAAAATCCAATTCCAATCCCAAAAATAATCACAATCGCAACAAAGGTAAAGGATAATGATAGTATAAACTGCATGCTTCTTTTCTGATAGGTTTTCTTTAGCCCTTCAAAAGTCCGTGGGAGATTTTTCATTCGCCTTCTCTCCTTCGATATTTAGACGGGGACATACCTACGCTTTTTTTAAAAACATAGCTAAAGTAATTCGCTTCTGTATACCCCACTTTGGTAGCAATCATATATGTCTTATCTTCTGTTGTATCTAAAAGATGCTTTGCTTCTTTCATTCGCAGCTCTGTTAAATAAGTGATAAAGTTTTCCTTTGTCTCTTTCTTAAAAATCGTCGAAAAATAGGCCGGGCTCACTCCCAATTCTTCACAGATTATCTCAACCGAAAGTGAACTTTCCCGAAAATGTACTTCTGCATACTGCTTTGCTCTTAAAACCAGCGCTTTTCCAGTATTTGCTCTGCCTGTTTGCAGTAAGTTTCCTATTTTATGGCACACTTCCTTTAGCCAGTCTCGAATATACTCGATTGAATGTCCTTCTAATATTCTGGAAATATAGCCTTCCTCTTCTCCAAATACAGACTCATACTCCACCCGGTAAGAGTTTGCAACTTTTAGAACAGCGGTAATAATCTCCAACATATATGTTTGATACTGATAGTAAGGCATTCTTGCTTCCTTTAATTTTCCAAAAAACACATCCAGCATAGAGTCCATTGTCTTAAGGTCATTATTTTTGATTGCTGCAATCAAGTTACGCTCATCGAATTCATCAAATTCAATTCGAGCCTTCTCCTCCTGGGATAGAATATCCTTGCTATAAAAAGCAAAATCCCCTGCTTCCCCTAAAAGGGTGCTATACTCCAGGGCATACAGTGCTTCCTTATAGCTGTACTTTATTTCACTCCAGCCTTCTTTTAAACCACCTACCCCTGCTGTCACATGAACTCCAGTGATTTTTCTGCTTTCCTTGCATATGTGATTCATTATTTCGATAAAAAGTGTGATTTTTGAATCCCATTCCATTCCTGCAGCCACAACAACCTGATCTCGATAATGGAAACTGATAAAATCAAATTTATCCCGTAATATTTCATCTGTCGATTGTCTCAAGGAAATTGGAATCAATTCCTCCTTCCCATAGAAAATACTTTCCTCGCCCCCTTGCAGTGAGGAATTTTCATAGGACAGCACAGCGACACATTTGTAACGTCCTCTTAAGTCACCTACATAAGTCTGCTCTTTTTCCTTCAGCTCCTCCAAGGAAAGAACCCCTTCCATTGCATTCACTAAAAACCGTTCCCGCAGCGTACTAAAGCTCTCTTCATATACCATTCGCAGACGATCAATATCTCTTTTGTAGGCAATTTCCTCATCCATTCGTGTCTTTAACTTTCTCAGAGACTCTTCCAAAGATACCGAGGATACCGGTTTTAAAATATATTCCTCCACACCATAGTTAATTGCCTTTTGTGCATATTCAAAATCGTCAAATCCTGAGAAAACAATTATTTTGACTCCAGGTAATATCTTAACCACCCGCTCAATTAGCTCAAGCCCGTTCATAAATGGCATCTTAATATCCGTTAGAATCACATCGGGCATAATCTGACCCACAAGCTCCAAGGCCTCTACCCCATTCTCAGCTACACCTGCCACAGAAAATCCCAATTCGTTCCAACTGATTTTTTTCTCCATTCCCTCTCTGATTTCAAGTTCATCATCTACTAAAAGAACCTTGTATAAGTTCATAGACTGCCCCTCTCTTTTTCATGGCGAAAAATGCTATAATCAACCCAATTTCAGTTAATTATAGCATTTTTTATTTTCTCTCACAACCAAAGGTCTGCTTTATTTCTTTCTGTATTTGGAAAGATCTATCGCTACCGCTACTGCGATAATAAGACCTTTTATAATCTGCTGCCACATCGGACTAACTGCGATAAACTGCAAGCCATATTGAATAACGGTAAAGATTAATACACCACTTACAATTCCACTTACTTTACCAACTCCACCATTCAATGACACACCACCAACAACGCAGGCTGCAATGGCATCTGTTTCGTAGCCCATACCATAGTTATTTGTGGCTCCTGCCGTTCTTGCTGCTTCCAGAACACCAGCAATACCATACATTACAGAAGCTAATGTAAAGATTCCAATGATTGTTTTAAAAACATTTACTCCTGATACAATAGCTGCCTCCCGGTTTCCTCCGATTGCATATACATTCTTACCAAAAACCGTCTTATTTAAAATAAACCAAATTAGAACAATGAACAATAATGCAATGGGAATCAAGATTGAGATTCCTGGGAAATCACCTATCTTAAATAACTTTGTCTGAGCAATCGCTGTAAAATCCTTTCTTACGCCACCAATTGGCTGGGATTTGTTTGGCGGCAAATCAAAGTAAAGAGATGCTGCACCGTAAACAATCAATTGTACTGCCAAAGTTGCAATAAAGGGATGCATGTCATAACGAGCTACCAAAAAACCATTAAAAGCTCCGAATATAGCGCAGGCTGCTACTGCCGCAATAATTGGTATAATCGGATGTAAGTGTGGTAGATTTGGAAAGAATCGATTTCCATAGGTTGCCGTCTGCAGCATAGAAGTTACTACTACTGCCGCTAACCCAACCATACGTCCTGCTGACAGGTCTGTACCTGCGATTAAAAGAGCGAAACATATCCCAAGTGCAACTACCATTTTAATGGAGGACTGGGTCATAATATCTAATAAAACATTAAGCTGCATAAATCTTGGCTGAATAATCATAATGACAATAACCATAATAATCAGCGCCAACATGATTGCATTGTTTGTCAAGAAACTCTGAGCCGTTCTCGATGAAAGCTCTACATCTACACCCTTGTATTGGCGTCCTGTCAGCTGACGAATACCATAAAGGAGTAAAGCGCCTCCAACTAAAGCAACATACATACCCAAGTCATAATATACTCTTGGATTTAAAAAATAATATAGGATAAGGCCTAGGACCAAAGTTACACCACCTAAAATTGTAAAAACCATTCCATAAGACTTGCGGGCAACCATTTTTCCTGATTTACTCATATCTTTACCTCACTTTCTTCTCTCTTACATAAACTTCGTAGCATAGTTCATGACCTTAACAGAGTCTGCTTCATTTGAATCTAAAAATCCAGTTACTCTGCCTTCACACATTACCATAATTCGATCAGACATTCCTAAAAGCTCCGGCATCTCTGAGGAAATCATAATGATTGATTTTCCAGCTGCTGCCAGTCGATGTATAATCGTATAGATTTCATATTTGGCACCAACATCAATTCCTCGTGTTGGCTCATCCAGAATCAGAATATCCGGCTCTGTAAGAAGCCATCTTGCCAGAAGAACCTTCTGCTGGTTTCCTCCTGAAAGGTTCTGGATTAGTTCGTCCAAATTTGGTGTTTTCGTACGAAGTTCTTTATTTGATTCTGACGCTGCTTTGTAGCGTTTTCTATCATTTAAAATCCCGATATGGGCATATTTTCTTTGATCAACAATAACGGTATTGTCCAGAACTGAGAGTACCCCAAAGATTCCCGTTGCTCTTCGTTCTTCTGTTAATAACGCTATCTTATTTGCAATTGCATCCCTTGGTGTTTTTATTTTAAAGTTTTTACCATCTTTCTCAATACTACCCTCTTCAATATCACGAAGCCCAAATATTGCTTCTACCAGCTCCGTTCTCTGGGCACCAACCAGACCACCTATCCCAAGAACTTCTCCCCTTTTCAGTTCAAAGCTGACATCTCTAAAAGACTTCGGTATAGGAGACGTTAGTCCCTCCACTTTCAGAACCACCTCATCACTGGGTTCATATTCCTTTGGCGGAAAACGATTGGTCATATCCCTGCCAACCATCCTGCTAATGATTAAATCCGTTGTTAATTCTGCTGCATCCCAGGTACCAACGTATTTACCATCCCTCATAATAGATACCTCATCTGATATCTTTAAAATTTCTTCCATCTTATGAGAAATATAAATAATTGCACACCCTTGGTCTCTTAATTGATTAATGATTTTAAACAGATGTGCGGTTTCATTCTCTGTAAGAGATGAAGTCGGTTCATCCATAATAATAATCTTTGATTTGTAGCTTACTGCTTTTGCAATCTCTACCAGCTGCAAATTCGATGCAGAAAGCTGTCCTGCCAATACCAGTGGATCAATTTCCAACTCCACCTGCTTGAACAATTCCTTGGTGCTTTTATACATCTTCTTTTTATCAACAGCAATCCCTCTCATCGGGAACCTGCCAAGCCAAATATTTTCCATGACAGGACGAAACCTGATTGGATGCAATTCCTGGTGAATCATAGAAATTCCCAAATCCAATGCCTGCTTGGAGTTCATAATCTTCTCTTCTTTTCCATCTAAAATGATTTCTCCTGCATCTTCATGATAAATTCCAAAAAGACATTTCATTAATGTGGATTTTCCGGCACCATTTTCTCCCATCAATGCATGTACGCTTCCCGGCCTCACCTTTATGGTAACGTCATCAAGAGCCTTAACTCCTGGAAACTCCTTCACAATATGGTTCATTTCCAGTATATATTCACCCATGCCATCATCCTCCTTCTTACAATAAGGGGTGGTTTTTGCCACCCCTTAAAACTCTAATCCAATTGTCTATAGATAATCTTCGTAATTATCAGCAGTTACTTTCACATAGTCAATCCAGATATATTTTCCGTCTGTTACAGGGTAACCTACGTTTTCTTCATTAATTTCTTTACCTTCTTGAGCAGCCATACAAACCTTGATTGTTGCTTTTCCTTGGTTTTCAGCATCATTTAATACTGTTCCAAGTAAAGAACCATCTTTCATTGCTTCAAGAGCTGGAGCAGTTGCATCTACACCAACAACTGGAATGTAGTTTGCTTTGTCTTCTGGATCTTTGTTGTATCCTTCTGCCTTTAATGCTTCAATTGCACCAAGTGCCATGTCGTCGTTGTTACAAAGAACTGCTTCAATTTTATCTAATCCTTGACCTGTGATGAATGCTTTCATAAGGTCTGTTGCTTTTGCTTTATCCCAGTTTGCAACGTCTGTAGCAAGCTGCTCTGTTTCAAATCCTGCTTCTTCAAGAGCCTTAACAGAGTACTCTGTACGAAGTGTTGCATCCTGATGTCCTTGCTCACCTTGAATCATAACGTATTGGATTTTACCATCACCATTTTTATCAGCATCTTTATTTTCTGTGAAATAGTCGGCAATAATTTCTCCTGATAATGTACCTGATTGTTCTGCCTTTGCACCAACATACCAAACCTTATCATAAGAATTCATATCTTCTGCCTCTGGTTCACGGTTTAAGAAAACGATTGGAAGATCTTTGTCTTTTGCCTTTTCAATAATTGGACCAGCTGCAGTACGGTCTACTGGATTAATTGCCAATGCATTTACACCCTTTGTGATAAAAGTGTCTACCTGTTCGTTTTGTGTTGCCTGCTTATTCTGAGAGTCTACAAGTTCCAGCTCTGCTCCGTCTTCTTTTGCCTGGGTAGTCATAGAATCACGTACCCCAGTCATAAAGGTATCATCAAACTTGTAAATTGCAGAACCGATTAGTACTTCCTCAGCCGCATCTGTTCCACCGTCACCTTCTGAAGACCCACTATCTGCCTTTCTACAACCTGTTGCCATTCCTGCTACCATAATTACCGCAAGAGCGGATGCTAAAATACGAGCTACTTTCTTGTTCTTCATATTCTGTTTCCTCCTTGTATGAATACTGTTTGTTCTAATTAGAAGTATAGGAGAAATCGTTTTTAAAATATATATAATATTCTTTTATGAACCATGGATTTTTTTATATACCCTGTATGATTTATACATATTTACATGTGTTTGTTTGTGTTATTTGCACAAAAAAGAAGACCCCGAAGAGTCTTCTATAAAAATCCTGTCTTATTTTCCGTCTAATACATATTTGTGTACAATGGCAGCTACTGCTCCACCTACAAGTGGTGCCAAAATAAAAAGCCAAACCTGTGACAGTGCCAATCCGCCACCTACAAGAGCTGGTCCAAGACTTCTGGCTGGGTTAACAGAAGTTCCCGTGAAAGGAATTCCAAGAATATGAATCAAGGTAAGTGTTAAACCAATTACCAAACCAACTACTGCTGTGTTTTCTGTCTTCGATGTTACGCCTAAAATCAATAATACGAATACAAATGTTAATACTACTTCTACTAAGAACGCAGTTCCAGCACCGGTTCCAAGGGCACTTGCTTCTCCGTATCCATTGGTTCCAAGAGCTGCATTACTTCCAAAAAACACGACTAAGATTCCTGCTCCTGCAATTGCTCCTAAGCACTGTGCAACTACGTATCCAACAAAGTCTTTTACGTTCATTCTTCCTGCAACCAGCATTCCAATTGATACTGCCGGATTAATATGGCAGCCTGACACGTTTCCAATAGAGTAAGCCATTGCTACAATGGATAAACCAAAAGCAAAAGCAATTAAAAGCGTGGACATTGCTAACGGAATCTCCGCCCCATTGTTTGCCACAAGGGTATTTGCTGCTACTGCACTTCCGCAGCCAAAAATAACTAATACTGCCGTTCCTATAAATTCTGCTATATATTTCTTCATCGTCTCTCACATCTCCTCATCATTTTTATTCAACAACTATAATACCATATTTAAAAAGTTTTTCGTTCTCTCGTTTTGCGGATCTCCAAAAACATCCATTGGATTCCCCTGCTCAACAATTACACCTTCATCCATAAAGATGACACGGTCTGCTACTTCTCTTGCAAATCCCATTTCATGGGTTACAATCACCATTGTCATCCCATCCTTGGCAAGCTTTTTAATAACATTTAATACTTCTCCAACCATTTCTGGATCAAGAGCCGAGGTAGGCTCATCAAAAAGCATGATATCCGGATTCATCGCCAGGGCTCTTGCAATTGCAACTCTTTGCTGCTGTCCGCCTGAAAGGTTTGCCGGATATTCATCATACTTTTCTCCTAAATCCACCATTTCAAGGAGCTCTTTCGCCCGAACTGCCGCTTCATCTTTTGTCATCTTCTTAAGCTGTACTGGTGCCATCATAATATTCTGCGCTACCGTCAAATGGGGAAACAGATTAAATTGCTGAAACACCATTCCAATATTTTCACGCAGCTTATTGATATTTGCTTTCTTATCTGTAATGGAAGCGCCATCTACAACGATTTCTCCATCTGTAATTTCTTCCAGCTGGTTGATGCAGCGAAGGAAGGTTGATTTTCCTGAACCGGAAGGGCCAATCAGACAAACCACTTCTCCTTCTGCAACATCTAAATCAATCCCTCTTAAAACTTCAAGTTTTTCAAAATATTTATGCAGATTGCGAACTTTTACTTTTTCCATTTGACAACCTCCTTTCAATTACCTGGGAGATTTTGGTAAGAATAAAGATTACAATAAAGTACAAAATTGCAACCATTCCATAAATCTCAAATCCTCTGAAGTTACGAGCTACGATTATGTTTGCAGTCTTCATAAGCTCAGGCGCTCCGATTACTGAAATAATAGTCGTGTCCTTCAGGGTAATAATAAACTGATTGACAACGGATGGAATTACGATTCGTACTGCCTGTGGCAACACTACCTTAATCATTGCCTTACTATAGGATAGACCTAAGCTTCTTGCCGCTTCCATCTGCCCTTTGTTTACTGCATTAATACCACTTCTGAAAATCTCAGACAGATAGGCTCCTGCATTTAAACTCAGTACAATAATTCCTGCCGTTGTATTCGTCATGGTAATTCCTATCCCCTGAGAAATTCCAAAGTAGAGGAAATAAGCCTGTACCAAAAGAGGCGTGCCTCTGATTATATCAACGTAAATAGTTGCAATAGCCCGCAATACCTTCAATTTTGAAATCTTAAAAAAACAAGCGATCATTCCAAGAATTATACCGAAGAAAAGTGCAGCAACGGTAAGAAAAAGTGTTGTTCTCATCCCATCTGCAAATCTTGGAAGACTTTGCATAAATAACTCAAAAAAATCCATGTTGTACCTCTATACCTTCTGACTATTCTGCAATGTATGTATCCAGAATCTCGTCATATTCTCCGCTTTCTTTCAAATTTTTAAGACCTTCGTTGAACATCTTTAAAAGCTCCGCATTTTCACCCTTCTTCACTGCAAATCCATAAGAAGAACCTTGCTCTTTTTCTGTAACGATCTTCAACTCGAGTCCTTGAGAGATTCCATATCCAAGTACTGGATAATCTTCAAAACAAGCTACAGAATTACCTGTTGCAACTTCTTGATACATAGCATTTGAGTCGTCAAATACTACTGTTTCAAATCCGTATTCGTCCTTAATGCTTTCTGCAAATGTTGAGCCTTCTGTACCGGTTTTAATTGCAACTTTCTTTCCTTTTAAATCATCATAAGATTTAATATCTGAATCCTTTGCAACTCCCATTACAACACCGGAATCAAAGTATGCTTCAGAGAAATCGAATTTTTCTTTTCTTTCATCTGTGATAGACATTCCAGCAATAACTCCATCTGCTTGTCCAGACTCAACTGCTTGTACTGCTGCATTAAATCCAAGAACCTGTAAATCTACTTCAAACCCTTGGTCTTCTGCGATTTTATTTAATAAGTCCATATCGATTCCAACGAAGTTCCCTTCTTCATCTTCGAACTCAAAGGGTGCAAAAGTTGTATCCGTAGCAATTTTATATGTAGTAGCACCTCCGGCTGCCCCATCTTCTTTCGAACTTTCCTCTTCCTTGTTTCCGCATGCTGCTAAAGATCCCACTAAAGCAATGGCAAGCAAAACCGCGAATAATGATTTCATTTTTTTCATAGTAAAACTCCTCTCTATTTTCATTCTGGTTACAGATATACTAGAATATTATACATTTTTTGGGATAACTATACAAGATGAAAATTGCTCATTCATTTTTAACTCTATTTAATGTTTTCCGATTATGATATAGTTAATTTATTATTAACCGAATTCATTTTGGAGGAAACCTATGCGCTTATTACTTGCTGAGGACGAGAAAGCTTTGTCCAAAGTCCTTGTTGCAATTTTGGAACGAAATAATTATTCTGTTGATCCTGTGTACGATGGTCAGGCAGCTTTAGAGTATCTCAAGGCTGATAATTACGATGGAGTCATTTTGGATATCATGATGCCCAAAATAGATGGACTAACCGTTCTCAAAACAATTCGCGAAAGCGGAAACCTTATCCCTGTTCTGCTTCTGACAGCAAAATCAGAAATTGATGATAAGGTTCTAGGTCTTGATACTGGCGCCAATGACTATCTGACAAAACCTTTTAATTCCAAGGAATTGCTTGCTCGCATTCGGGCAATGACACGTACTCAGACAACACAAGCAAACTCACAACTTCAGGTTGGAAATGTCACCTTGGATTGCGCTACTTTTGAACTGTCCACCCCCAGTGGCAGCTTTCGTTTAGCCAATAAAGAGTTTCAAATGCTGGAGCTCCTCATGAGCAACCCACAAAACCTTATTCCTTCCGAGCGTTTTATGGAAAAGATATGGGGATTTGACAGCGAAGCAGAAATTAATGTTGTATGGGTATATATTTCCTATTTAAGAAAAAAACTAACGGCTTTACATGGCAATATCCAAATTAAATCAAACCGTAATTTGGGCTATTCACTGGAGGAAATTAAATGATTAAAAAGCTACGCATCAAATTTATTATCGTCTCCATGGCCTCCCTTTTTATCGTCCTCTTTCTTATCATGAGTACCATTAGTTTTCTAAATTACCGTGAAGTTGTGACAAATGCTGATAGCACTTTATCTATACTCGCAAAAAATGATGGTG
Source organism: Aequitasia blattaphilus (assembly GCF_024721305.1). Classification (GTDB taxonomy): domain Bacteria; phylum Bacillota; class Clostridia; order Lachnospirales; family Lachnospiraceae; genus Aequitasia; species Aequitasia blattaphila. Next base: position 16,139 of record NZ_JAMXOD010000007.1, read on the forward strand.
AATTCCCAGATATGGGTCCAAATGCAAAAGAACCTTTGTCCCCTGACGGACATCCTCAAAAAGGAAATCCCCTTTCACCCGAACTCCCCTTTGAGTCGCGTTATTTTTCCGTTCTTTTAAACGAAAAAGGTGATGCCATTCATACAAATACCGGTAAAATTGCAGCCGTTGATACTGCCACAGCCATTGCATGCGCAAATACAGTCTGGAAAAAAGGACATACACATGGATTTCTCGACAATTATCGCTATATCTCATACGTCTCTGGTTCCGATACACATATTATATTTTTAGATTGTGGTCGCAACTTAGATACTCTGCGCACCTTTATTTTCACTGGTATCAGTGTTTCAACCATCGGCTTGCTGGCTGTTTTTTTCCTCATCTTCTTATTATCAGGACATATTATCAAGCCTTTTTCTGAAAATTACGAAAAGCAAAAGCGTTTTATCACCGATGCCGGACACGAGTTAAAGACCCCTTTAACTATTATTAATGCTGATACAGAAGTGTTGAGTATGGACTTTGGTGAAAACGAATGGATCAATGATATTCAGAGCCAAACCAAGCGTTTAACTGACTTAACGAATGATTTAATTCTGCTTTCCCGTATGGAAGAAGAACAGTCTCCGACACAAATGATTGAATTCCCTCTCTCTGATGTCATTGAAGAAACAACAAACTCTTTTCAGGTATTGGCTAAAACCCAGGGAAAAACCATTGATACACAAATTGAACCTTTTATATCTATGTATGGTGATGAGAAAGCCCTCCGTCATTTACTGACCTTATTTTTAGATAATGCAATCAAATACTCAGACCAAAACGGAAAAATCTCTGTCACCTTAAAAAAGCAGAAAAGCCAAATCAAACTATCCATATATAATTCCACTGAATCTATTTCAAGGCAGCAGCTAGATCATCTTTTCGATCGCTTTTATCGTACGGATCAATCCCGCAATTCACAGACTGGTGGCTACGGATTAGGTCTTTCCATTGCCGCAGCAATCGTCAGTGCTCATAAGGGAAAGATTAGTGCATCCACAGAAGACGAGAAATCTCTCTTAATCAAGGTAGTTTTCCCAACAAAATAGACTTCATCCAAAACACCGGGTTCATAAATGGAATCCGGTGTTTTTTTAAGTTCATTTAAAGTTTCTTTTTAAGTTCACTTAGGGTTGAGACTTTATACTACATTCATAAAATAAATAGTATTACAGGAGGAACCTTTATGGCATCACAGATGACCTTTGAACGATATGAACTTAAGTACCTATTAACAAAGCAATCAAAAGAACATATCTTACTGGCAATGAAACCCTATATGGTACTGGATGATTACGGACGAACTACCATACGTAATCTTTATTTTGACACCAGTTCCTTTCGTCTCATTCGACGATCGATTGAAAAACCAGCCTATAAAGAAAAGCTGCGCATACGCAGCTACCAATCCGTTGGACCAAGGGATTTAGTTTTTGTTGAATTGAAAAAGAAATTTAATTCGGTGGTTTATAAACGCCGTTTGGTTTTGCCTGAGCACCAAGCTGCTTCAAGCTTCCATTACAATCGTCCCTTACCAATTCAGTCGCAAATCGCAAATGAAATCGAATACTTTCGCCACTACTACGAGGATTTACACCCCACCGTCTTTATTTCCTATGAACGGGAAGCATATTACTCTTTAGACGGGAGTGATTTTCGTGTTACTTTTGATGAAAATATTCTCTATCGGGATCATGACCTTTCTTTACAGAGTGATGCCTATGGCACCCCTTTGCTTAAAAGAGGACAAACGTTAATGGAAATCAAAACTTCTGGCGGACTCCCTCTTTGGATGAGCCATATATTAACTAAGGAACATACTTTTAAAACTTCATTTTCAAAATACGGTACTGCTTACCAGCAAATGATGCTTGGGAAAGCGAAAGGAGAACTAAACTATGCTTAACAATTTATTTCGAGGAATTTTTGACACCGAAACAACTCACGTAATTGCTGTCTCGCAATTTCTTCTCTGCATCATCTGCGCGCTTGTAATCGGATTAATTTTAGCCTTTTCATATATGTATCATACCCGTTATACCAAAAGCTTTGTGGCCACTTTAGCCCTTCTGCCTGCAGTAGTATGTGTGGTCATTATGATGGTAAATGGCAATGTGGGTACCGGAGTCGCTGTCGCCGGCACATTCAGCCTTGTACGTTTTCGCTCCGTTCCCGGTTCTGCGAAGGAAATAGGAGCCATTTTTTTGGCTATGGGCACCGGCTTAATCATGGGTATGGGCTACATAGGTTATGCCTTTCTTTTCGCCCTGCTCCTTAGTTTAGCCAGTGTTGTATACAGCCATTTAGACTTTGGAACACGTAAGAATTCTGCCCTTTATAAAACACTCAATATAACAATTCCAGAGGATCTTGATTACACTGGTGTATTTGATGAAATACTCAAGAAATATACTTCAGATTATAATCTGATTCAAGTGAAGACAACAAATATGGGAAGTCTCTTTCGCCTGACTTATCACTTAACTCTAAGGAATGCCCATCAAGAAAAAGAACTAATCGATAAACTTCGCTGCCGTAACGGCAACCTGGAAATCAATGTTTCGAAGCAAGAGACTACAATAGGAGAACTTTAAAGGAGGATGTTCAATGAAAAAGAAAATCTTTACCTCTTTGTTACTGTCTAGTGTATTACTGCTATCCGCTTGTAGTACCAAAAGCAGTACAGAGACTACCACTACTGATACCACTGCTCCAGCTACAACAACGGCAGCCAGTGACGATACTACCGGGATGTTTACAGATCGAGACCTGGAGATTGGATATAACGAAGAAACCAGCTCTACCATTACCTTCTCTAATACCAGCGCCTCTTGTGACTCAGATGCCGTTGAAATTTCTGGTAGTAATATTACAATCACAGACGAGGGCACTTACATTCTAACAGGTACATTAGATGATGGAATGATTACCGTTCGTGCAGAAGAAACCGATAAGATTCAACTAGTTTTAGACAATGCCAATATCACTTGCTCAACTTCTGCCCCTCTCTATATTTTGACTGCTGACAAGGTATTTATTACAACTGCAGCCGATACAGAAAATCATTTATCCAATGGTGGTGAATACATTGCCATCGATGACAACAATATTGACGCCGTTATTTTTTCGAAAGAAGATTTAACCTTAAACGGTGCCGGAACCTTAACTCTAAATGCCCCAGTTGGCCATGGTATTGTTTCAAAAGACGATTTGGTTCTCACAAGTGGTACCTACAATATCACCTCTGCCAGTCACGGTCTGTCTGGCAAAAACAGTATCCGTATTGCAAATGGTACTTTTAATATTAATGCTACAAAGGATGGACTTCATGCAGAAAATGCAGATGATCCCAGCTTAGGATTTGTTTATCTGGAAAATGGTACCTTCAATCTTACCGCTGCTGGTGATGGCATAAGTGCAGGCTCTTACTTACAAATCGAGGATGGAGAATATCAGATTGAGGCAGGAGGAGGCAGCGAAAATGCTGCTCCACACAATACACAGGAATTCTCTCGTCCCGACGAGGCTCAGACAGCCGCCACTGAAACGGATGAAAATACCACCAGCACAAAAGGACTTAAGTCCACAACAGACCTTACCATTGCCAGTGGTACCTTCGCAATTAATTCAGCTGATGACAGCTTACACTCAAATGGTAATATCAGTATTAACGGTGGTACCTTTGAACTTCATACCGGCGATGATGGTATGCATGCCGACTCAGCTCTCACCATTTCTGACGGAACCATTAACATACCACAATGTTACGAAGGTCTGGAGGGTCTTAGCATTGATATCAACGGTGGAAATATTACCCTTGTGGCAAGTGATGATGGCCTAAACGCTGCCGGGGGCAATGATAACAGTGGCTTTGCCGGCCCTGGAGGTGATAACTTTGCATCCACAGAAGGTGCTTATCTCAATATTACTGGTGGCACCCTTTCTGTCAACGCCTCTGGCGACGGTTTAGACTCAAATGGTACTTTGACAATTTCTGGCGGTGAAACTTACGTTTCTGGTCCTACGAATGATGGGAACGGTTCTCTTGATTATGATGGAGAAGCATCCATTACTGGAGGAATCCTTATTGCTACTGGAGCATCCGGTATGGCTCAGAACTTTGGCACTGCTTCTACACAAGGAGTCATGATGGTAAATGTAAGCTCTTGTCCTGCCGGCAGTACGGTTACTTTAAGTGACAGCAACGGCAAGGAACTAATTTCCCGTCAAGCTGAAAAAGAGTACTCCAATGTCATTGTGAGTTGCCCTGAGATTACCCAAGGCTCTACCTACACCTTGACCACTAATGATTCTGCCACATCTATCACAATGGATACCCTTGTCTACGGTGAAGGTGGTGGGATGGGCGGTGCTCCCGGCGGTGGCGGTCCTGGCGGCGGTGGCATGGGTATGCAGCCACCACAATAATCAAGACAGATTCATAGCCTCTGGTGTTAAAATGGCTTTCATTCACTTGAAATCCTTTTTTAGCTCCAGAGGCTCTTTTTAGAGGAAACAAAGAACAGTTATCAAATTTCATAAAAGGTAGAATATTTTCGAATTTTACAGAATTGGATAATGGCAACACACTGTTGTCATGATTGATTCGTTAGAACAGTATACTTATGGCGCTGATGCTATCGCTTGTATGAAATCGACCTGTTACAATATGCGTAAGACAGGCTATAGCGTCAATGTCTTATCAGACTGCATTACGAGCTATGATAAAAAGAAGGTGGATGATATGTTATCTTACTATGAAGGAAAGGGGTGTAAGATTGTTCATTCTTTTAACATGAGGCACATCTCTGCTTAACACTTATAAAATCCGAATCATCCGGTAAGATTTGTAAGAATTCATCTGCTGCTTTTTTTGCCATTTCTTTTTTATTATTTGCAATCCAGTATTCTATTAGCAACTTACTAAAATAGATATAGGTGTCGTTGTCCTCTTTCGCTGCTGCCAGTCTTTGTCCTAAAAACAGATACTCTTCCAATAGTTCTTCTGGAAAATCAACCTTCTCCGATTCTTCATAGAAGACGGGCAACGCCTGTTTTGCATCCTTCATTACTTGCATTGTAGTTTGCGGGAATTTAAGTAATAGCTCCGATGAAAGTCCATATAATACGTAGTTCAACTCACATCGAAGGGCCTGTAGAGCTTCGACCTTCTTTTGGTCAATTTCTCTACCCTTTGATTCAATCGTTAATATCCAGTCTTTTAGCTGGTTTATAGATTTCTGAAAGGCTTCCCCTCTGGCAATTGGGCCCTTTAAAAGTTCCTTTGTATACTCATGGGAAAATATATCTATAATTACTTCCAGTTTGCTCTTTTCATCCAATTGGGCATTTACCAACATTCTTGTCGTTTCAACAAGTGCACCACCATATACCTTGAATAGGTAGTTTATATTCTCTTCCGTCACTGCATTATGATTTTCCAAAAACTGCAGATACCGTTTGTGTAGTACCACATCTGATTGCGCTCTTTTGTCTGTCCATATGTAACTCGTGCTTTCCTGGAAAATATAGTATTTGTGAAGGCTTTCATCTAATATGCCAAAGTTTTTAAGTTGGTCATATACTTCAATTGCAAACATTGTGTCAAACCCATAAAAATGTTTTCCCGCCTCAGTAAAATCACAATTTCTAAGCGTAGACGTGCGATAAAGCTTTGCCCATACCGTACGCATAAATTGGTGATACTGAGAAAAATACTTCGAAAAGTCTTCTCCTTCTACCAATATCTTGAGTGGAAATAGCCGTTTACCTACTTCTTGATTGGTATCATGGTATATAAAATCACTGCCACAGGCTGCCATATCTAATTGATAGCGCTCCATAAACTGAATCATCTTTATCAAAAATTCTGGCTTGTATTCATCATCCGCATCCAGGATAAATAAGAAATCTTCTTCACCACTCTTTTTCACGATTTCACCAATTGTTTCAAAAATCGGAAGGGCTTTTTTGGCAACGCGGTGATTTTCTTTATGCAGAATCAGTTCCATTCTCTTATCTTTTTCGGCATATTCTTTATATATCCCGACAGTATCATCTGTGGATCCATCGTCTTCTAGGTATATCTTCATCTCCATTCCTTTGGGAATTTCAATGTTCAATAAGCTATCCAAAGCTCTTCGAAGTGTTTTTGCCCCATTATATGTGCACATTACTGCATGAACTTTAATCATTTTATTCCTCCTTATATCCTATAAATCTACTATAGAATATCGACCTGTATATGGTTTTCATAAGAGGCGGAGGATAAAAATTGTAAACTGCCGTAATCCTGCAAGAGAAGAGAGTTTTTGTTATTACCTCACAAAAGTGATTGGTAATTGTTATAAAATGCTTTGGGTACAATTCCAAATACGCATTAGGATTTCAATCCACGTCCCTCATTCTAGGAACGACATGGTGGAATAGTCTTAACCCTTCCGCCATCTCTATTTCAATCCACGTCCCTCATTCGAGGAACGACCTTTATTCTCCAGTTTCTTTATTCTACTTCCGGATTTCAATCCACGTCCCTCATTCGAGGAACGACTTTGTCTGCGCAATATCTTAATGCCGCTTTTTCATTTCAATCCACGTCCCTCATTCGAGGAACGACACACTCCAATAACATCACCAACTGCTGCTGTTCCGATTTCAATCCACGTCCCTCATTCGAGGAACGACTGACTCTGGGCTGTCTAACCACGCTGCACTGATATTTCAATCCACGTCCCTCATTCGAGGAACGACTTTTACCGGTATTTATTTCTACGACCTTTTGATATTTCAATCCACGTCCCTCATTCGAGGAACGACGTTATGGATGGTGGAGTGAATACGATTCAAACGATTTCAATCCACGTCCCTCATTCGAGGAACGACGATTTCATTTTTTCGGTGATTTTAGCTTCTTCGAATTTCAATCCACGTCCCTCATTCGAGGAACGACGCAGCTGATGAGGATTATTTAAAAAGCCTTACGATTTCAATCCACGTCCCTCATTCGAGGAACGACTTTATACCAGTCGGGTGACAAGGTGACTGACAAGATTTCAATCCACGTCCCTCATTCGAGGAACGACCTGGATATGTGAGTATGTATAGTTTTGACAAATGCATTTCAATCCACGTCCCTCATTCGAGGAACGACTAAATTACGATTTATTCGATCGGGATTGACATAGAATTTCAATCCACGTCCCTCATTCGAGGAACGACCATAATGCACAAATATCTCTTTGTTCCATCTCTATTTCAATCCACGTCCCTCATTCGAGGAACGACGAGTTTGATACATGGTTCTCTCATATAAAGAGTGGATTTCAATCCACGTCCCTCATTCGAGGAACGACCTTCTTGACCATGCTCAATTTGTGGATATGACTATTTCAATCCACGTCCCTCATTCGAGGAACGACAAATGAACACCTTTACTTGGTTGATACAAAAACGGATTTCAATCCACGTCCCTCATTCGAGGAACGACAACTCCTTCCCCTCACACTCCCCCTTAACCATTATTTCAATCCACGTCCCTCATTCGAGGAACGACTCAACAGCTGCTTCATCTAGCAAAAACAGAACAATTTCAATCCACGTCCCTCATTCGAGGAACGACACGACATATTCGCAAGTCTGCAGTAAGAAAAGAATTTCAATCCACGTCCCTCATTCGAGGAACGACCGCAATATATAGTTAAAAACAGCTAATATTGCCTTTCATTTTGTATATCTTAAATCAAAAAACAAACGATTTAATGATATACTTTTTATTTTTATATTTATATATATCTTTTTCAGTGCGAGTCTCCCAGTAGTTCTTTGCACACTAGAGGTTCGCACCACATACTTATATAATCAATGTATCTTCCATACTATATGTTTGTTTTGCTCCAAAGTGTTCCACCTTCGACTGGTATTTATTTCCAAGATAGTAAAACCTTAAACTGTCACGTTCTAAATCTACTAACCCAACAAGGATCTCTTTTACTTCCCTACACTTTGCACTATCCATGATACACTCAAACACTGAATTCTGTACTCTCTGACCATAATTTTCACATTGCTTCGCAACTTTTCTCAGTCTTCGTTTTCCACTTTCTGTTTCTGTATTCACATCATATGTAATTAAAACCAGCATTTTGCACCTACTTCCATAAGAATACCGGATATTCATCTAAATCTCCACGTATATACCTTGCCAATAATAATGCTTGTACATAAGGAACCAATCCCCACTCAATTTTTTCTTCCAAAAAAGGGTGCACCAACACTTCCTTCTTTCGATTCCACCACGCAGTCAAAATTGTTTTTCTTCCCTCATCAGTCATGAGTACTGCTTCATTCTCTTTTTTGATAAAATCTTTTTCACTGACCATTCTTTTATTAATCAATGATAACACAAATCGATCTACCAATACAGATCTAACTTCTTCCATCAGATCTAAAGCCAGAGAGTTTCTTCCTGGTCTAGCTTGATGCATAAATCCTAAATAGGGATCCAATCCTACTGTTGATAGAGCCGATGCGCACTCATTAGCCAGAATAGAATACATAAATGATAACATAGCATTAACATTATCTAGTGGCGGGCGTCTATTACGCTGATGAAAGAAAAACATCTCTTTATTTTGCAATATTAATTCATCAAAAACCGAAAAATATTGACTGGCTGCATTCCCCTCAACACCAACAATTTGCTCTATTTTATCACAGTCCCTTAGCTGCAAAATTGAGTTATCCAGACTCAAAGTAACTGCTTTTATGGATTCCACATCAACCTGCATAGAATGGTCTCTTGTTGCTCTCTCCAATACCCATTTACTATTATATATCTTTCCAACAATCATATTCCGTGCGATTTTCACACTCTTTCCTTCATCATCCGCAATTCGATACTGCTCTCTGCGCAGAAAAATATTTCCTTTCATTTCTCCACAAACGCTAGCTAAATATTTTCCGCTCCTAGACAAAAAGACCAATGCAATATTTCGACTTGCACATGCCCCCATTAATGCTGGTGAAGCTCCTGCATGGCCACAAGTAACAATCCCCTCCAGATTATGCAATGGAAATCGAGCTACAGTACTCCCTTCTTCCCGTACTGCCAACGTTTCCCCTTCTAAGGCCAAATATTTATCTTCTGATAAAACATATAAAGTGTTTAATAATTTTCTCATATAGTTTTTTGTTGCATTTATGTCTACAACATCTCCTTGCAATTATTCTTCGGATACCTTGTCCCAAATATATTTGCTTACATTTCTATTTTTTAACAATTTAGGTACACATAAATTGTTGAGGGAGCACGCATTACATGCCTTAGACCACTTAACTTTTGGCGTATGTTTATTTTCAAACATGCGATGCATGTCTTCAACAATTCTATGAATTTCATTTCGCTCTTCTGTTGTTATTGCTACTTTTTCACGCCGTTTTGTCGTTCCATAATATAAGTATCCATAATCAATCTGAGTCGATAACATTTCTTCTAGACAAAGAACTTGCGCAATTAATTGCATTCTATCCTCATTCCCTGATTTCGATTCTCCCTTTTTATATTCAACGGGAATGACCCCAAATTTCCCTTCTTTTCCAAAAAGCATAATCGAATTGTCCCCCAAATCATCCCGAACGAACTCAACCACATCACAAACTCCTGTGATACCTAAATGCTTTGAAAAAACACGCATCTCTCTAGAAATTATTTTATCACCCCTAGTTTCTAGTGTAGGACCATCATGAGCACGATCATGCATTATGTTTCCTTCTACTGTGCGCAAATTGTCCTCCCATTGATGTTCAAGATGAATCAATGCCCATTGACGTTTGCAAAATACATAATGTTGTATTCCTGAGATCATTAAATAATCTTCCTCTTTATATTCCTTCATACACCTCAGCTTTTAGCCCCTCCATTTCTTCTACAGAAATGCGATAGTCCTCCATACTCTTAGGAACAATAATATCCTCATTAATCAATTCAACCTTGACGCTGTCATGCACTTTTTTCGTTGAATATTGTCCTATCTTGTTATTGTGTTTCCACCAATACAATTTCTCAACTGCCATACTTCCATCTGGTCTGGCTGCAGAGGCATCGTTTACAAATAATGTTCTCACTGCTTCTTTTATCTTCTCTGCATCTTCGTCTGTAAATCCTGTTTTTTCTGCCAGCTGAACATTGATACTTCCCTTCAGAAGGTATACCCCAAAATCAACTCTGTGTTTCATTCCCATTGTATCAGAAGCTTTTCCACCTTTTGTATCTTCACTGTTTACACTCTTGGTAATCTGAATTGATGTAATGTCGATAGGGCTAACGCTGAATGCGGGATGAACAGATACTGGTCCTCTTACACCAAGAGATAGCTCTGAGCCTTTAAAGGCAAACACTTGTCCAAAACTTCTGACATCCATCCATTCTTCACATGCCACCTTATGTCCTAAATCTATATCGGCCTTTTTCCCTTTGCTCAGAACTTCTTTAAAGTTAGTATTTCCTTCTGCACGATTCTTTAGGCTGTTATATTCATCCACTTTCTTATCATCAGATTGAACAAAAATATTTTCTCCCATATCCATTAAACGGTTTCTGATTTTTCTTTTAATGCATACATCAGAAATTTCTCCATGTCCATCGTAAGTTGTTCTTGGCATATTTCCATTTAATGGGTCACCATTTGAATTTGCATTATTAACTGTGATAATTGCCACAAAATCCATCTTATTACTCAATACGCTCATTATTAATCCTCCTCTTCTTTCGCTTCGTTTGCTTCTTTTTCTGCTTTTAGTTCAATTGCTCTATTAATGATGGCAGTTCTCTGACTGTCAAATCCCAACACAAAATTCCCATCTAAGTTTGTTGCTTTTTTCAGCTCTTGATCATCAATCTTTAGAGATACCTCACCTAATAAATAGTATAAGTAATTTCCCTTCGTGCCTAGTTGCTCTTGATACGGTATTAATTTGGACCGGATATACTTCCATGTATCTGATGGTTGACTTGTGAATCTTGTAAAATACCGCATTGCATTGGTAGAACGGATTGAAGCATTTTCACCTGCTTTTTCCCTTAACGCCCAACTTTCAATTGCATCTGCTATTGCTAGCAATCGTCCACAATTGTATGAAATATCGTTGCTTTCCATAATATCCATAATAATCTCCTCCTCCTTATAATCGTATAAATACTTATTGTATAAAGCACAAAATGTCGCTACGATATTTAGCCATAAATTTAGGTTACTATAGTTTTGTGGATGCTTAGCTTTATTGAAAACAGTATCCACAATATCCTTTGGGATTTTTCTTCCATCACATATACACGGCAATATTCTTTCTACCGTTTGTGCAAAGACCTTATCATTTCCCTTTAAAAATCCACCTTGATCTGTGCCAAACGCCGCTTTTGCAATATTGATTGGTGCCGGTGCCCCAAAGTATGGTATATATCGTCCTTCATCATTTTTAAAGAAAAAATTCCAACAACATGTTTTATGCCATTTTTCTATATTGCTAATTAACTCACTGCCCTGCTGACCTACATATTCACGTTGAAAAACAATAGACAATCGCCCTGTAGTAGCAGCATCTACACCTAAAATCACAAAATGACTATCGTCTGCAATCAGCTTCTTATATCCCAGTATTGCTTTATTAAAATGTTCCGCAAAAGTCTTCTTTGTCGTAACTTCATTTTTCTGAACACCTAGTAATTCTGCTGTGCTACCGAATAAATCCGGCATATCTTCATTTTTTGTACTCCAAAGTACAAAGACCTTATCTCCTAAGCGAACCCCTTGATTTCGAATAAGCCATTTCAAAGCATTATGAACCTTCTGCGAGGCCTCATATCCTATCATATATGCTTCCTGAGCATTTTTAAATCGACCTCTAAAAGTAAAATTCGATGTATCATTTGCGGAAATCATCTTGGCCTTATCTCCACTATGTCTGATTTTGGAAGGGTGATTATTGCATCCTCTTCCCTCTTTCCCAGTCACATAGCACAGTTGGTTATTTCCACCTTTATGTAAATAGTATTGGCTATACTTATCTTGCAATTCTTCATCCTGCCACAGAGCATCCAACTTTCCTGTTCCCAAAACTCGAAATCTTACAAAGGCATCTTTTTGTTCTCCTGCGGTAAGCTTATATCCTTCTGCATTATTCCACTTTTTTGTTAGAATTCCCGAGTCATCTAAGGAGAATATACCGCTACTAGCTATATCTTCAATAAGAGTTCCTTTTCTCAAATATTTATACAATGCATTTATTCTCTCATCTGTATACTGAGACTCACTCCAATTTCTTAACTGCTCTAGATATGCTTGATAATATTTTTCATTATCTTCATCGCAATATTTTTGATAGTCACCTGCAATGTACTTCAATTTATCAAACAATGGATGAGGTTCAACTCCTGAGCTTCTGCTTGAAGACCCCTCCGTTACTGGTATAACTGTTTCAGCATGCTCCTTGTCAACAAAGGATGCTCCTTTAAATGTAGCCAAACTGTCCAACACTATTTCAATGTGAGCCTGTTGAGTAGAATGTCCTATCTTTAGCAGTCCCTCGTGTGAAAAGATCTTATCTGACTTTTCCAACTTATTATACGTATCATACAAGGCATACATCCAACTCATTCAAGCACCTCCTTTTCAACAAAGGTAAGTTGATCCCTCGTAAAATTCTTTATGTTCATAGATCTTATCGTCCTTCTGACTGGGCATTCCTCTTGTTTGCAAAACTTTATAATTCCTTTTTCCATTTTGGGATACCAAAACAGTGCCTCTAATTCCTCTTTCCCACTTTGGTCTGGATACAGAAATGAATGAAATACAAGTCCAAATTCCATATCTGGAGTATTTTCGTAACAACTTGTTTCTTCTTCTATAATCTCTTCAACATATCCCTGGCATTCTCTTACTCCAAGAAATATATCCCGTCGACCGCCACGCTTAATTGATCTCTTTGCTATTTGAAAATGCTTATCTTCCTGAAAATCCTGTCGCAAATCTTGTCGAAATTCATTAAATTCAAAATGAGCCTTGACTTCATAAGCCACATCCGCCAAATAGGTATAAAAACTCAGGTCATTTCCTCCATCGTATTTAATCGGACGTATTCCCTTACTCTCTGTTCTAATTGGATTTAAAATCTTCACTTCATCAATCCGCCATTTAATTGTAGGTTTCCAATACACGGAAGAGGTTACACCAATTAGTGCTTCTGCTGTAGGCACTACCATTGTTGATTTTTCTCCCCCTATTTTCGTCATTGGATCAGTAAAAAGTGCATACCTTCCACTCACCTTATAGGTGATTTGATTCTTTTTCATTACTTCCTCCTTTCAGCATATGTAATTGTCCGCCGAGGCTTCATAAATAACACCTAGCTCATCGTCATAATAACCATTTGAAAGCACATATACCCCCATACTTTCATAAAATAAAATTGCACCTACCTCATTTAACATTTCAAATGCATACGTATATAAATTAACAGTATATCTTTTTGCCTTAGATAACAATTTCTTTTTTTCTTCCAGTGACATATACAAATTTCCTTCCGTAATTTGCGTAATTAGATTTTGACCGTCTTTATACGGAACAATAATTGACTTGGTACTGCTGTCTATTACCTCAAACTCTTTTGATGCTGACGCAAACTGTATTGGAAAACACATAGGAAAAGATGGATTTTCTTCATCTGCCCTATATCCTTCTCTATTTGAAGCACTGCTCATATCTAACAGCTTGTATATATTGGCAGCCTTCGTTGGATAATCAAATTTCTGATAGATTTCTCCATCACTATAATAGTTTTTAAAATATTCTTGCATAGCTTCAGGCATAAGAGTATCCTCAAATCTCTCCAGAATATCAATGCTCTTGATTCCTCCAATTGATATTTCCTGCAACTTAGAATAAGAACCTTCCTCATAATTAATAACGTAGCAATATCCTAATTCCTTCTCGCCATTTCTATTGATACGTCCCGCTGTTTGAGCTATAGAATCTAATTTGGTTATATTCCTTATACCCGCTTCAAAACTAATATCAATGCCCGCTTCAATTACCGTTGTACTGATACAGATTAGAGCTTCTTTCTTTCCTAATCCTTCTTTGACTTTTTCTAAAATGTCTTTCTTATGCTCTGGAGACAAACTGGAACTAAGATAAAAAACTTTCGTTGATTGAGCTATTTTTAATTTGATCTCCGCAAATATTTTTTTTGCGGAATTTACTTTGTTGACTACCACCAGCAGATTATTCACTGTCTGCTTTTTTTCTAAAATAAAATCTACAGTTTCCTCTAAAGTATATGGTTTTACCCTGCACTTATTCACTACATCTACACGTTTTAATGATGTGAATTTTTCCTGAACATCCCCCATAATTTCCACAATGTCATTCTTACTCATTTCCTGAAGATAGGGTGAATCATTACCTGGCTGTGTGGCTGTGCATAAAACTACAGTTGTATTTAATATCTCCGAGAGAAAACAAATTGCTCTTCGAAATAAATTCATACAATAAATAGGGATTGTCTGAACCTCATCAAAAACAATAATCGAATTCGCCATTGCATGGATTCGCCGCATATCTTGTGAACTGCGTCCATAGAATGAATTCAGAAACTGCACTACTGTCGTCACCACCAAATCATTTTCCCATCTTATAATCAGCTCACTATAATTATCTTGTTTATCTTCGTCAATAACATTTGAATGATGTTCCAGCAAATCACATTCATTCCCTAATGCCTTTCGAAACACTTCAGCATTTTGTTCAATTATTGATGTGTAAGGCATCACGTAGATAATTCGTTCTTTATCATTACGAAGTGCATGTTCTAATGCAAATCGAATACTTGCCAAGGTCTTTCCACCCCCAGTTGGCACAGTAAGACTATAGACACCTGTAAATCCTTTCCCTTTGTATAAACATTCATCTGAAATGACAGTTCTTATGTTATTAACCTTTGTTTTATTATTACTTAATTGCTTAACATATATTTCTAAAT
Organism: Aequitasia blattaphilus; assembly: GCF_024721305.1. Lineage (GTDB taxonomy): Bacteria > Bacillota > Clostridia > Lachnospirales > Lachnospiraceae > Aequitasia > Aequitasia blattaphila. The sequence goes on from NZ_JAMXOD010000007.1 coordinate 31,217, forward strand.
TTTGCTGATAGTTTTTTAATGCTTTTTTACATTCTCCATTTTGAACATATTGTTTCCATGCACAATCATTAATCTCAAAACACATACTGTCTAATCTGTCGGCATCAATAAGCATGCTATACAGTAGCTTTATCAGTAAATTGTAGATAAATCCATCTTTTTGCAGCGTTGCTATATCCTGGATTTTTTTTATGATTTCTTGTGTCGCTTCCTTAAAAAGCCTTTCTATATCTTCGTCTATGGTGTCTGTAAACTGTTTTACCACCCTCTCAAACTCTTCCGCATTTACTTTCTTCATTCTTTCTAAAATACTAACCTTGCCATTTACATTTAAACAGTCTGGTATTTTCCCATGATGATAACAACAAATCGTTGCCAGCAGTTCTGCCGTTATCTTTTCATATCCTTCGTTCTTTCCATATTTTTCGAAAATAAATTTCGCTCCATAAACACCGTGGTCAGATCCTTTTTCACTATCTCTTTCGATTTCTCTCTCTTGCAATTTTCCCTTTATATAGATAGAAAATTCTTCACTAAATTTCCCCATGTCATGAAGCAAACCCGCTAGATACATAAACTTCTCCACACTAACACGCCTGCCAAAACTGCCCGCAAGTGTAGCCACTTCAACAAGATGATTCCGTAATGGTTGGATTATTATCGTCTTATTATTATCATGTTCATCTATAACAAACCTTGCAATAAATTCATTTTTATCTGCCATTTTACATTACACCTCTTCTTCCATTACTAATAATGTAGCATTTTACTTTATGTAAAATTAAAGTTTTAGATAAATTGGTGAATATTGTAACTGAATAATGCATTGAAAAACATTGTTGCTTTCCAAATCTTCTCCTTCAAGGAGCGACTATTTGTAAACCAGTCTAACATTGCTTGTTGATTATTTCAATCTACGCTCCTCATTTGAGGAACGACAGGATGCTAGTCGAACTACTTTCTGCAATTTCAATTTCAATCCACGTCCCTCATTCGAGGAACGACAGCCTTGCAATTACCAAAGATGGTAAAGGCTATGATTTCAATCCACGTCCCTCATTCGAGGAACGACATTGCCGATGCACAATAATCCCTGTGACGGATGAGATTTCAATCCACGTCCCTCATTCGAGGAACGACTTCTTACCAATACCAAGGTCATAATCTCTAATACGATTTCAATCCACGTCCCTCATTCGAGGAACGACAAAATCGATTCATTGATGCCGCATACTATCGGAATTTCAATCCACGTCCCTCATTCGAGGAACGACAATAGTGGTACAAGTACAGCACACATTTTAATAATTTCAATCCACGTCCCTCATTCGAGGAACGACAACATAATCTTTGCTTATAGATTGCTCAGTGCTAAATTTCAATCCACGTCCCTCATTCGAGGAACGACAGTTTTGAGTTATGGAAAGCCGGATAAAAATAGTATTTCAATCCACGTCCCTCATTCGAGGAACGACCTCTGGCTTCATGTATGCGATAATATCAACCAAATATTTCAATCCACGTCCCTCATTCGAGGAACGACTAATTTCATCGATGGAATGGCTCAAAATTCCGAATTTCAATCCACGTCCCTCATTCGAGGAACGACTCTCCTTCTCCCATCATGTCGCACCACTCTGTAATTTCAATCCACGTCCCTCATTCGAGGAACGACCGTGTCGGACATGCAGACAGTAAAGTGACAAGAATTTCAATCCACGTCCCTCATTCGAGGAACGACAGTATTGGACAATTCGTTCCCCAAATCTTCAGATATTTCAATCCACGTCCCTCATTCGAGGAACGACGTAGGTTTAAATATTACCATCGATGTCGTATATGGATTTCAATCCACGTCCCTCATTCGAGGAACGACCTTGGTTCGTCTGCTCCGGGCGTTACGCTATGCTTTATTTCAATCCACGTCCCTCATTCGAGGAACGACACCAACATTGATATATTGTATCGTCTCAATCTTAATTTCAATCCACGTCCCTCATTCGAGGAACGACGGATATGGATGTAGACAATTGCCCTATGTGGAAAATTTCAATCCACGTCCCTCATTCGAGGAACGACAATAAAGAGTTTGCAAATGATAATAATTTAGTTAATTTCAATCCACGTCCCTCATTCGAGGAACGACAGCCATCCCGACGGCGTCCGAATCCATATATCAATTTCAATCCACGTCCCTCATTCGAGGAACGACTATTTTGTGCGTGATAATAATTTGTTGTATGGATTCATTTCAATCCACGTCCCTCATTCGAGGAACGACGACTTCTTGACCATGCTCAATTTGTGGATATGACTATTTCAATCCACGTCCCTCATTCGAGGAACGACCGTTGATTTTCGATATGATATACCCCATATCTTATTTCAATCCACGTCCCTCATTCGAGGAACGACATATTCCATCACTCATATTAAATATAAACGTATTATTTCAATCCACGTCCCTCATTCGAGGAACGACCTATACCAGCTAAAAAATCAGAGGTGACATATTATTTCAATCCACGTCCCTCATTCGAGGAACGACGAGAGCCTTTGTAGACTATGGCAGCAGGAATACATTTCAATCCACGTCCCTCATTCGAGGAACGACAAAACTTCTAATGCAATTGCTGATGTTGTAATAATTTCAATCCACGTCCCTCATTCGAGGAACGACATAGCAAACATCTTCCCAACGTCATATAATTCTTATTTCAATCCACGTCCCTCATTCGAGGAACGACATATAAGGCATTTCGCAAAAGTGTACTATTCATGATTTCAATCCACGTCCCTCATTCGAGGAACGACTTGTCGGAAAAATAGAATATCAAGAGCAGAAAGGAATTTCAATCCACGTCCCTCATTCGAGGAACGACAATCAAGTACGCTTTAACTAACAAATCTGAGCGGATTTCAATCCACGTCCCTCATTCGAGGAACGACGGCAGTGCTAAATGAACTACCAGCTTTGGAACGGGATTTCAATCCACGTCCCTCATTCGAGGAACGACGGTGTTGACATCACGCCATTAAAGGCGTATAATACATTTCAATCCACGTCCCTCATTCGAGGAACGACTCTTGGTACCAGACACGGGAAGCAATACAAAAAGATTTCAATCCACGTCCCTCATTCGAGGAACGACCTCACTTCCCGTCATTTTTACATGCTTATTATTATTTCAATCCACGTCCCTCATTCGAGGAACGACAGTTATCAACGAAGATGCGTAACCGACTTTATGAATTTCAATCCACGTCCCTCATTCGAGGAACGACCGCAATATTTAGTCAAAAAAACTAATATCGCCCTGCATTTTGTATATCTAAAATAGACAAAAAAGGTTTTTTCAAATATACTTTTTATTTACGATGATATATGTGACTTTTTCAGTGCGAGTCTCCATGTAATTTTTGCATACTAGAGACTCGCACTATTATATTAATACCACACCAACTTTTCATTCTGCCTCTTATCAAAATATTTCATCTGCTTTATTGTATCATATTTTCGACATAAATACATATAAATATCAATATATTTCTATTTTTACAAATCCATGTGGACAAGATGTAATCGGATCAATATAAAGTGCCGATGCGATCTCCTTTTCGTTAATGTCCCCATCTATTTTTAATGAATGTAAAAATCCTTTATATCCTCCCATGATTATTACATTTTCTTTTCTTTGAAAATTTTTTAGGGCTGCAATAACACTGTCTACTCCATTTAGAAATTCTCTATTCTTATCTTCTTCAACTGTCTTTAATGAGTTCAAATACAGAATCATTTGTTTAATTTTTTCTTGCGTCAATATACTCGCATTTTTAAGAACTTCATACATCCTTTCCTTTGTATCCGCAAAAATAGTTCCTTGAAAACCTTCGTCTTCCTTAATCATTTCAATACCCAACCCATCAAAATAATAATCCCATTTTGGTGTAGACTCTTGAATTCCCTGCGCCTTGAAAAGATTTCTCAACTCAATATATTCATTCTCTATTTTTATATCATCTACCATGATAAACTCTCCATGCTCTTTCTGCATAGAGCAAAGTGCACCTTTAATTGACGAACCCGGCAAATAATACTCTGCATGTTTGGGATCATATTTATCATATTCACCATATTGATAAAAAGGGTATATTATATTGGGTGTATTAGGAAGACGCTTTTCATCAAGACTAACACGAACATCTTCTTCCGAATAAGCTCCTAGGGTCTCGTACCAGGCCATAGTATTTCTTGGCGATACAATCAAACTAGATAGTGTCTGTAATTTATATGTGATTTTCTCCATCTTATACCTCCCCCCTGTTCAGTTTTATTGGCCACAAATAAGCGTTACCAAAAACAATATCTCTGTCCGGATTAGAAGGTGATTCTACGCATTTCCCCGCCACTTTAATGCCTTCTGAGATAGCAATAATACTACCTTCCGATACAAAGCTAATGTAATTAACCATTCTCTGTTTTGAATTCCACCTATTCTCAATATTAAAAGAACATCTTTCCGATGTAAATAACTCTAATGCCGAATCTGTAAACGATATTTTGTCAGGAAGCAGCATTCCCATATTAAGATACATGTTTCCTTTGCTATCTCCTTCTTTTTCTTTATGAAACCCCTGGATTTCATATGTATTCATTCCTTGTGAGGCACGTTTTCCTAAAATCATTATATTATTCATTTCAGACTGTCTCTTTAGCAGCTTGACTAGCTTTTCTGTCTGTTCATTTTCTTCCACTTGCATATAAAAGCAGAATTTTTTGACAGGCGTTTCTTGTGTAACTGTACCATTCTTTTTTACCTCAATCACTTCTGTAACCGGCACTGAATACAATTTACTTTCCAATTCTGGCATATCATATCGAATGCTATCAATTGATGCTCGAAGTTGCTGCCATGTGTCAAACCTTACGTAAGACATTACTTCATCCACTTGTTTCTTACTATTTAATATACTCCCTATGTCCTCTTTTTTAATATACTTCACACGTTTTATCAATTTGTAGTTTTTCTTGTTTTGCAAATCTAGTTTTTGATTTTGTTCTATTAGATATGCTTGAGGTAAAGGTACATAACCATAGGGAATAACATTAGATAAGGAAAAATGTATATTCTTTTCTTTGATTGCTTTAACCATTTGTGTTGCCTCTCTACTACCATACTCCTCTGCAAACATATAAATTAAGGCACCAAAAACCTTTTGTGAATCAGGAAGCTGTGTAATTGCACCTGTTGACATAAGTTCTACAAGATAAGTATTTATCATTCCATTCCCTCCTGTTCTTCGATTATCACCTCTATCCTTCCATAACCACGGCTTTTAGAATTTCCCAGCCGATATACACCCTCATTGAACTTTTTTAGATTCGCAATTATATTTTTTCTACAAATTTGATTTGCACTTTCAGAAAGGGATTCTATTTTATAGAATCGAATCATTCCTTCAAACTCCAGACCGCATCTTGCCACTTTATACGTTCGTGGGTTCGACAATATCTTATTATCCTCATTCTTGATTTCGGCTTTCATGTCAATTGAAAAACATTGCTTTACATTTCGAAAATCATTGCTTAATTTGAAATCATCAAATAGTAATTTGGGAGTATTATTAAAACCTTTCATTCCAAAAATATATTCTGAAAGCGGCATATCCTCATCTAAATATATCTCATACCTCTGCTCTATTCTTTCTAGCTCTTCCTTCTCCACACTATTTCTGATTAAGGCAATATTATCCGTTTTCATTTTTTGTATGTAATCCCTATACAATTTTGCAATCTTTTTTTCATTTTCACTTTGTTCTTGATGAACTATATTTCTGAATGCACCCTTTAGTGTGGATGCCGGAATGTACGGAAATCCCTCTTGATCCACTACTGTCGTTTGATCAATACCACCGATTTCAAACGCGGATGGCGCTCCTCCAATGTATAAATTTGACTGTAACCTGATTTTAATTCTTATGTTATCGCTCATTTTTATTTCCCTCCTTCTTATTATTCCAAAAAGATTTATACTTTATTAACTTATCATTGTATTCATATATCAACATGATTGCATCAACAAAATTTGCATCCCACTTTTTCATGCCATAGGTCAAAAATCCCTCTCTATCAAAATATAATTTATAGGGATTTTTCTCCTCCTCTTCTCCCTGACCATCTATTTCCTTTATGTCTTCTTCCTCTTCATTACTAATTTCTTTTACCTTTTCATCATTTTTCAATCCAATCATATATGCTGCTTTTTCAATTGAAACCTTCTCTATTTTTCGTAAGTTAAAAAACATTGATTTATCAATTGATAAGCATTGCACATACTCTGACTTAATCTTTCTGGTTTTATTAAATGGCACTATTTTGACAAAAATCTCTACAAGCTCTTTTCCGTATTTTGGTATTAACAAATCATGTATATAATGAATAGGTTTCATGAATAATTCCTGTTGGATTTGTTTTTTATTCTCACTTTTTAATTTTATCTTTGTTACTTTACTTTTTTGTATAAGTCCAAATCGTTCGTCAGAAAAAAGTAGCAACAAACGTAAATAACTTTCAAACTGTTGCTTTATTTTTTTATTGCCTAAATGAATTGTTCTCCCTTTTCTACTCCTTGCATCTCTCTTATAGATAAGCTTTATGATTTTCCACTTCAGTAATAACTCCGTTTCATATAATCTAGATTCATTGGTGTTTTGAATCTGCAAGTGATACATTAGCTGAATCATATATTCAAGATTATTAGCCACCTCTTCTTTTGTTATCTTCTGTAATAGACCATAGAAGAAACTGGTTGTCCCGATTTTATCCTTTGTCTCTTCATCTTGCCTTATCTTATCAATCAGATTTAGATCATCCACAAAAAATGACCAGTTTAGGTTATTATCCATAATCCGATTGATTCCTTGCTTTTCTTCTGTTTTTTTCGGACCTAAAAGCTTTTTCTGCTTCTTCACCTGTTCTCGATTAATATCAAAAAATACGATTTTATTAATTGCGATCTTCATATCACAATTCGGTAAAATTTGACTTTCACATTTATCAAGCTCCGCTTGTTTTGCACACGCTAGTTGCTCTTCTACCATATCCAAATAGTACCGGATTGGCTCTTTATTAAATGTTATAGATACACCTACACTCATACTCAATTTTTGTTCTGGACTTACATCTAATTTTTCGTTTATTCTTTCCATTATATCTCGACAAACATCAATTCCTCTAACCAGATTTGGCAGATATACAGCAAAAAACATATCATCACCTGCCATATACAATGGAAATACCCATTCTTTTTGATTCGATGGTGCATGTTCTTCCGCTACCTTATGTAAAAAATCTAGCGACACCCTTTCATTTAGGATAACACTTATATCTTTATATCGCTTATATTTCGTTATCCCTTTAAACATATCTCCCATTCCATCTAAGTCCGCTTTTATAACTGCAATCCTAAAGCGTTTTTTCGCTTCTCCATCTTCACCTGATTCAGAATAGTATAAATCGTTAATTGTTCGTGAAAAATATGGAAATTCCCCTCTATCAACTTCTGACTCATTTGCTTTTTTCCCTTTTTTAAAAGCAAATAACTTATCGCTATTCTTTTCAATAACCTGACTGAATTCTCGATTGCTTTTTAATCGTTTTTTCGCTTCCTGAATTACGTTTATATCTGTCATTTCATTTTTCTCAAAGTAAGTGAAACGGATTTTTTTCTTTCCTTGTGAGCTCTCATAATATTCTGCAAATAATTCATTTAGTTTTTTTTCAATACTTTCTACCGAAATCTCACAACTAAATATGAACACTCCTGAGCAAGCTATCAAAATATCGGCTTCCTTAACTTCAAACTTCTCTTCAATTGCCTTATGAAAATCATTTGATATTTCCTGTGATGCACTCATAATCTGTTTTAGTGTTTTCTCTTCTGTCTGCTTCTCCTGTTCATGTCCTTGAATCACATCAAATAAAACGGTCTGTACTTTATCAATTGATAATGCAACTATTTGTGTTTTCACCATTATTTCTCCTCTCTACATTTATCATTAAACATTTCAGCATACGACTTATTCGGAAATAGGACAGGATTGTTTAAAATAACTAATAGCTGATTCAACTGTAAGTTAAAAGATAATAAACTTATAGGCTCTTTATTTTTGCCTTTATGAACTGTGTACTCATTCAGCTTTATATTTTGTAACACTTCTCCTTCGTCAATTTTCCCTTCATATGCTGCCTCATCTACATGGTTTAAGGATTTATACCAATCCTGAAGATTTTCAAACTCATTCGAAAAAGTTATTTTTAGTCTTCCTTTCTCTGCCTTTTTTCCTTCTATCTTTTTTTCTTTAATTGCTTGTATCGTGATGTCAAAATTCAAACATTCCCTCTCTGTTTTATTTTCACTTTTTATTTCATCTTCAATCTTTATTTTGTCCTCACTCAAATAACATAATATTCTTAACGGTCTTGTTGCTGTTTGTGTTGGCGTCGCTGCAAATCCATCCCCTGTGCGTACAATTTTCGCTGCCATTCGAGCACATGCCTTATTAGCAGTTTTTAATTCTTTGATAGCCATTTCCCATTCCTGCAATACTTTTTTGTTCATAGAAGTACTCTTACACTCTACAACAACGGCTACCGCCTCTATTGGCAAAAACTTTAAATTTTTATACCGAAATATATAAGGGGTAAAATTATTGTCAAAAATAGCCAAGTCTACCTCTTTCGACACCCGCCCTTTCGCATCAATGATAAAAACAGATTGCTCAATTACAAACTTCTTAGGAATGATTTGTTCAAACATCTCTTTCCATATTCCCTCTCTATATGTACCTATTGTCGAGCCGTGTTCTACTTTAAAATAGAGTTCCTTCACTAATGCCTCAGCATTATCCTGATAATTATTTACAATATCTAATATAGTTTTCTTATCTAACTCTTTTTTATTATCTAACTCTTTTTTCTTTTCTGACATTTTTCTTCCTCCTCTTATAAAAATTCCACTTCGATTTTTCCCATCCCAAAAGTTGTATTTCTCCCAATGTGAATAGTTTGTGCTGCATATATCCATGGAACAAAATCATCTAATTTTCCCTCAAACTCAATCATGCCTTGTAAACCACTAAAGTCCATTTTTTGATTCAATCGGTTTGAATATCTGTTCATTTCCTTTAGACGAATTTCCTTCTCTGATATCAATACATCTTTTGCAAGGTTATTCACTCGAATCATTTCGCTTTCATCTATTGTTCCCCCATAACGTCTCGTAAGTGTCTCTATTCTACTCGTTATATTTCTAATAATTGTTGGGAAATCAATATCTAAAAGTAGTTTTCCACCTCTCCGAATTCTGAGAGGTGTTTGTAAATATAATCTCGCCTTTTTCACATGTTTCAAATGTAAGCATGGCAATGATACGCTTTTGGCAGCTAGTTCAATGTATTGTCTGTCTTGCCATATTATTCTTTGTGAACACGGCTGTATAACTTTATCTAACGTAAATTTATATCTTGAGACACCCAAGCCATATAAATCGATTTTTTCTAGTGCCTCTATCAATTCTTTCATATACTTTTTTGCATCACCAAATAGCCTGATTTCAAAAAACAACTGTTCTCCTCTTTTGTACTTAGTTCTTTCTTCTTGACTCGGAACAATAATATAAGGATTAACAATATCTTGCTTATTATCACTTAATTTACGATTTTGATAAATATATTGATATGCTTCTTGGTTTTGATATAGCGCTTGTCCAATGACACCTCTAATAGTAGAACCAAGGTATTCTGGCAAAGTAGCATTTTCCATCGCTACCAAACATACTCTGATGGGTATATATTTCAATTCAAAAATATTTTTGTATGTGTTCAATTTGCAATCACCTCTCCTTCGGGTTATTTTTTTCTTACTATAACACACTTTTTACGATACATCTATAATAATTTATAGTGAGTTCGATTATTATTTTGCTTAACATTTGCCTTCTGCTCCTTAGTTTAGTATACTCTTAATGTCATTCAATTTATGAATGTGGATTTAAATACTATCAATTACTAGTACCAAACAGGCGACAGATTTCTATAGTATAGTTTCTGTCGCATTTCAAATTATTTTCGTAAACAAAAATATCTTATCAATTTGCACCACACTCAATCGCAACTTTTATTTCTCTAATTAAGTCATGAACCGTTGTTGCCGGGTACATCTCCGATGGGAGAGTTTTTCCTTCCCTTATACACTGTTGCAGTTTTAGTTCCGCAAGTCTTATAGCTGCTGGCTCATCACCGTACTTGCATAACCTACTATATATATCACTACTTGTTTTTGAATACGCCTGTCCCGTTGCATGCTTATAAGCCACCCCAAATTTCTCACCACAAGTCCATGACTCATGTATTGCAGGCATTTTTCCCAAGTATGCATATAACCATATCTCAAAGCAAGGATTTGACCAGCCTACCTGTATATCATTGCGGGATGCTTTATCTATAATTCCATCAAAAGTAGGTACTCGGTCTCGGTCAAATACTATCCAAGGAATTCTGTACTGCGAATCATACTCCATCAATTCCAAGCATTTACTAATCATTTTATCTGTGTCCGTTTCAATCACTCGTATTACCAACCTGTCACGTAGCTCCGGTTTAATACTATCGCGAATTCCTTCAAAGTAACACCTTTCTGTACCTTCTGTATCTGTTACAATCAGATAATATCCTAAATTAGGACATCTTTTATTCTTTCTTTTACTTCGAGGCTCACGATTACCTACTCTATCTTTTCGCAATCTCTACCCCTCCCTTACAAGATCCAAGCTCTTCAATGATGGGATTGCACCATACTTACCTGCTAGATAGTTTTTCTCATAGTTCTCATCCTTACGAATCCTAGATCCATCTTCATCGATAAAGTCCGCCAAGGAATAGAGCTCTGAAATACCCTGCTCATTCTTTTCCGTAAACCATATTTCATCTCTTCTCAACAACTGATTTGATAGTTGCCATATATCATGAGAAGTGAAAATCAACTGAGCATGATTCGTATTAATCTTTGGGTCTAAGAATGCCAAAATAAAATTTCTAACCAAAAGAGGATGTAACCTAGCATTTAATTCGTCAACAACAAGTACCCCCCCACTCTCCAAAACTCCTTGTAACTCCTGGTAAAGCGAAAACATTTTCAAGGTTCCCGCTGACTCCATTTGAAGAGGAATCCCTACCATTTCATCAGAATCCACTTTTTTGTGAAGCGTCGCAATGCTGTATGTATCTTTTTTTGATTCACCATCACTCAGACGCTTTTCAACTACAAATCCTTTAATACTATTATCAAATGTCGTTAAGTAATTCACAATACGCTCGCGGACTTTTTTATCATCTACAAACCCACTAGGTAATAGTCTCGAGTGTTTAAGGTCGAATGCCGAATCTCCAAAGTTTGCAAACTCATTCCTTATAAACCACTCTCTTATTATCTTGCATTTCTCAATCTTTAACTTCGCTCCCAAAGATGAAATCAGAGTCTCATCCTCTAATGCAATTTCTATATTATTTCGACTTGCTTGTGGAATTCCCGATAAATCCAAAACTCTCTCTATCTTAGAACGATAGTAAACAGCTTTAAACTTTCGAGCTGTCTTAGCTTTAGAATTAAACCACTCTTCCGTTACACCGTTTATCCCAACACAAAAACCATAGTTATAAGTCTTCTCCGTCTTATCTTCCGGTACGATAAAAAAGACTTCAAAGCTACTCTCTTCGTTTTTAGAGTCTGAGTCGAAAAGAAATGGAAGAGGCGCAAATCGTTCAACCCCACCCTCTTCATCACCATAACTAAAGGAATTGCAAACATACTCTTTCATATATTGAAACGCCTCATATACATTGGTTTTTCCACTTGCATTGGCTCCATAAATAGCCGCAACCGGAAGAATCTTTTCTCCCCCAATCACAACTACACGTTCTGAGTGTTCTGTCATCTTTGCAGATGACAAGTCTAATATTACCTCATCTCTAAATGATTTAAAATTCTTAAATTTAAATTGTATCAGCATAACTCCTACCTCACCTTCTGATTTTGATTGTATCATGATTTTCTCTTATTATCAACGTCAAGGTTCGGTTTTTTCTCATTTAGATGTATTTTATTTTGCGTTATATATCATCCCCTTTTTAGATCTGATGCCTCATCGGAAAATGAGTCATTTTTATAAATACGTCATCCCCTCAACACCTTTTAGAAAGTTGAAGGGCATTGATTAGTTTGAAAAAGAAGCAAAGAATTATTCTTATGCATTTAGGCCATATGTGGCACTCGTAACATAACAACAAATTTCCACACGTCCAAAGACACAATCAATAACTTTCCATCCACATTCCCCATTCGAGGAATGACATTGCCAGAAGTGGAGGAATAGAAGATGGGAATTACTTCAATCCACATTCCCCATTCGAGGAATGACAGCATGACTGGCTGTGTTTCGTGCCATATCAACACTTCAATCCACATTCCCCATTCGAGGAATGACGTGCTGTAGATCGTTTGACAGTAGATGATACAAATACTTCAATCCACATTCCCCATTCGAGGAATGACGTCGGTTTTGCGGTTTTAACCTCGTATAAAGCAGACTTCAATCCACATTCCCCATTCGAGGAATGACCGCAAAATATAGTTATGCAAAATTCTCAAATTCAATATTTTGATATCTGTTATCAAATCAGTAATTCCGTAGAACTAATTATTTTGCTTTTATAATATATTTGTTAACATGTCTAGTGCGAGTCTCCCACAAAATCTTGCACACTTCCGATTCGCACACTTCCATATTATTTCAAATATACTTACCCACTCATTGTATCATATTTTTATTATTTGTACATATAAATATTAATCCGATTCTATTTTTACAAATCCATGTGGGCAAAATATGACTTGATCAATATAAATCACAGAGGAATCATTCGACCAATTTTCTCGCATTGTTTCTTGGGAGTACGAAAAATTATTCCTGATAAGCTTTTCTTTTTCTATCAACACAAGCATCTCAATGCCTAATATTACCTGTATTCTGCACATCTTTATGCTTTATAAAGATTCCTTAACTATATTCACTCACCAGGCGCCTTCAACTCCAACACTTGACATAGAGCCAAAAAATCCGAGAAAACATCTCTGTTTTCTCGGATCATTTTTAAAATTATAAGTAAGTATTCAAGATTTAGTTTTCTACTGTAGCAACTCTTCCTGATCCTACTGTACGTCCACCTTCACGGATAGCGAAACGTAAACCTTGTTCCATAGCGATTGGGTGAATTAATTCTACTGACATTTCAACGTTGTCTCCAGGCATACACATTTCAACACCGTCTGGTAAGTTACAAACACCAGTTACGTCAGTTGTTCTGAAGTAGAATTGTGGTCTATAGTTGTTGAAGAAAGGAGTATGACGTCCACCTTCATCTTTTGTTAATACGTAAACTTGAGCAGTAAACTTTGTGTGGCAAGTTACACTACCTGGTTTAACAAGAACCTGACCTCTTTCGATGTCATCTCTGTTAACTCCACGAAGAAGTGCACCAATGTTATCTCCAGCTTGAGCTTCATCAAGAAGCTTACGGAACATTTCTACTCCAGTTACAACGCTCTTTCTAGATTCTGGTTTAATACCAGCGATTTCGATTTCATCATTTACGTGAAGTGTTCCACGCTCTACTCTACCAGTAGCAACAGTACCACGTCCTGTGATAGAGAAAACATCCTCTACAGGCATCAAGAAAGGTTTGTCTGTTTCACGAACTGGATCTGGGATATAGCTATCTACAGCATCCATAAGTGTCATGATTTTGTCTCCCCACTCAGAAGTAGGATCTTCCAAAGCTTTAAGAGCAGAACCTTGGATAACTGGTGTATCAGAACCTGGGAATTCATATTCGTCAAGAAGTTCTCTGATTTCCATTTCTACTAATTCAAGTAATTCTTCGTCGTCTACCATGTCACATTTGTTCATGAATACAACGATATAAGGTACACCTACCTGACGAGAAAGTAAGATATGCTCTCTAGTTTGAGCCATAACTCCGTCTGTAGCTGCAACAACAAGGATAGCTCCATCCATCTGAGCTGCTCCTGTGATCATGTTCTTAACGTAATCGGCATGTCCTGGGCAGTCAACGTGAGCGTAGTGACGTTTGTCAGTTTCGTACTCAACGTGAGCTGTAGAGATAGTAATACCTCTTTCTCTCTCTTCTGGAGCCTTGTCGATGTTTTCAAAATCTACAGCAGCGTTTCCTGCAACTCTTTCAGAAAGAGTCTTTGTGATAGCAGCTGTTAATGTTGTTTTACCGTGGTCAACGTGACCAATAGTACCAATATTACAATGTGGTTTGTTTCTTTCAAATTTAGCTTTTGCCATTTTGAATTTCCTCCTTATTAAATCGCCTTTTTATCTAGGCATTTCTTTATTTTCGTTACTAGGCTAACTTTGATTATATTTTATAATTCTAAGTTTTTCAAGCCCTTTTTACCATTTACTTAATCGTTCTTTACAGACAAAACTTTTTCCTGTACTGACTTTGGAACTGGTTCATAACTTTCGAAGAACATTGAGTAGTTTCCACGTCCCTGAGTTCTTGATCTCAAGTCTGTTGCATATCCAAACATTTCTGATAATGGAACGAAAGCTCTTACGATTTTTCCGCCACCCAAATCATCCATTCCTTCTACTCTACCACGACGTGAGTTGATATCACCAATGATATCTCCCATGTACTCTTCAGGCATTGTTACTTCAACTTTCATGATTGGTTCAAGAAGTACTGGTGAAGATTTCTTCATCGCATCCTTAAACGCCATAGATCCTGCAATATGGAATGCCATTTCAGATGAATCGACTTCATGGTAAGAACCATCATATACCGTTGCATGAACTCCTACTACTGGGAATCCACCCAAGATACCGGATTGCATAGCTTCTTCGATACCCTGTCCTACAGCTGGGATGTATTCCTTAGGAATCGCTCCACCAACTACAGTAGAATCAAATTTGTAAATTTCTTCGCCGTTAACATCCATAGGCTCGAAACGAACCTTACAGTGTCCGTACTGTCCACGACCACCGGATTGTTTTGCATACTTGCTGTCCACTTCGATTTGCTTTGTGAAAGCTTCCTTGTAAGCAACCTGAGGTGCACCTACATTCGCTTCAACTTTGTACTCACGAAGAAGTCTATCTACGATAATCTCTAGATGAAGCTCACCCATTCCTGCAATAATGGTCTGGCCTGTTTCCGGATCAGTATGAGCTCTAAAGGT
The DNA here is from genome assembly GCF_024721305.1 of Aequitasia blattaphilus. Classification (GTDB taxonomy): domain Bacteria; phylum Bacillota; class Clostridia; order Lachnospirales; family Lachnospiraceae; genus Aequitasia; species Aequitasia blattaphila. Next base: position 46,545 of record NZ_JAMXOD010000007.1, read on the forward strand.
TGGATCTTCTTCTGATAATTTTGCTAAAGATTCTCCAAGCTTACCTTGAGATGCTTTTGTTTTTGGTTCAATTGCAAGCTCGATAACTGGTTCTGGGAACTCCATAGACTCAAGAATAACAGGATTCTTTTCATCACAAAGTGTATCACCAGTTCCTGTTAGTTTGAAGCCGATTGCTGCTGCAATGTCTCCTGCGTAAACCTTGTCAAGCTCTTCTCTCTTATTGGCATGCATCTGTAAGATACGTCCAACTCTTTCTTTCTTTCCTTTTGTTGCGTTTAATACATAAGAACCTGAATTTAAAGTTCCTGAGTAAACACGGAAGAAAGCCAGCTTTCCAACAAATGGGTCAGCCATAATCTTAAATGCTAATGCTGAGAATGGTTCCTCATCAGATGAGTGTCTTACCACTTCATTTCCTTCATCATCCGTTCCTTCGATTGGAGGAATGTCGATTGGTGAAGGCATGTACTCAACTACCGCATCCAATAACTTTTGTACCCCTTTGTTTTTGTAAGCAGAACCACAGCAAACAGGAATTGCCTTGTTTTCGCATGTAGCTTTTCTAAGGGCTGCTTTTAATGCATCAACTGAAGGTTCATTTCCCTCCAGGTATTCCATCATTAAATCATCATCTAAATCACAGATTTTCTCAATCAACTCTGCATGATATAACTCAGCATCATCTTTCAAATCATCTGGAACATCGATGATATCTACATCTTCACCTTTATCATCATTAAAGATATAGGCCTTCATTTCCATCAAATCGACGAGACCTTTAAAGTCATCCTCTTTTCCGATCGGAATCTGAAGCATAATTGTATTTTTACCAAGTCTGTCTCTGATTTGCTGAGTAGACCCGTAATAATCTGCACCCATTTTGTCCATCTTATTAATGAACGCCATTCTTGGTACATTGTATGTATCTGCTTGTCTCCAAACGTTTTCTGACTGAGGTTCAACTCCGCCCTTTGCGTCGAAAACACCTACAGCTCCGTCAAGCACACGAAGTGAACGCTCAACCTCTACTGTAAAGTCAACGTGCCCCGGAGTATCAATGATATTGATACGATGAGCTAACGCTCCATCTTTCTGCTTTCCTAATTCATGCAGAGTCCAATGACAAGTTGTGGCTGCAGAAGTGATTGTGATACCTCTTTCCTGCTCCTGTTCCATCCAGTCCATGGTAGCAGTACCTTCATGAGTATCCCCAATCTTATAATTTACACCGGTATAATATAAGATACGCTCTGTAAGCGTTGTCTTACCAGCATCAATATGAGCCATAATACCGATATTTCTTGTTCTTTCCAATGGATATTCTCTTCCAGCCAAGATTTCTTCCTCCTGTTAGAATCTATAGTGAGCAAAAGCTTTATTCGCTTCAGCCATCTTATGCATATCTTCTTTTTTCTTCACAGATGCTCCTGTGTTATTGGATGCATCCAAAAGCTCATTAGCAAGTCTTTCTTCCATTGTCTTTTCGCCTCTATTACGAGAATACAATGTTAACCAACGAAGTGCTAAAGCTTGTCTTCTTTCCGCTCTTACTTCGATTGGTACCTGATAAGTTGCTCCACCGATTCTTCTAGCCTTAACTTCAAGTACAGGCATAATATTATTCATAGCCTCTTCAAATACTTCAATAGCTGGCTTACCGGCTTTTTCTGCGACCTTATCAAATGCTCCGTATACAATTTTCTGTGCTACACCCTTCTTACCATCTAACATGATGTTATTGATAAGCTTGGTAACCACTTTATTATTGTACATTGGATCTGCTAATACGTCTCTTTTTTGAGTATGTCCTTTACGTGGCACGGTCCTTCCCTCCTTAAACATTATTGTGTATAAACACTGATTAATTCATCGGTACTCACATGTGTCTTTCTAATGATCCTGTGTAGTGCGTTTATCTATCGAATCCGCAACTTACTTCATCATAGTTCCGTTTGTGATTACACTAGTTTTTATTTAGCGTCTTTTGGTCTCTTTGCACCATACTTAGAACGAGATTGTCTTCTGTTGGCAACTCCTGCTGTATCTAGTGTACCTCTAACAACGTGGTATCTTGTACCTGGAAGGTCTTTTACTCTTCCTCCACGGATCAGAACAACGCTATGCTCTTGAAGGTTGTGGCCTTCTCCTGGAATATAGCTTGTTACTTCAATACCGTTAGACAAACGTACTCTGGCAATTTTTCTAAGTGCTGAGTTAGGCTTCTTTGGTGTAGCAGTCTTAACTGCTGTACAAACACCTCTTTTTTGAGGAGCAGATTCATTTGTTGATCTTTTTCTCAAAGAGTTGTAACCTTTTTGAAGCGCAGGTGCTGTAGACTTCTTTACAGATGTCTGACGACCTTTTTTCACTAACTGGTTAAATGTTGGCATTTCTTTTTCACCTCCTATGATTATAATAAGTTGCTGTTTTTGCTCATTGCAAATGTGGGCGCACAAATAGGATGTACCTGCGTGCACACTAAACAATTCTATAACTTTTAGACGGAAATGTCAAGAATTTATTATAAACCAATTTGATCGGCTATTTCTGTCATTTCCTCCAATGCAATATCCATCAAATCTTCCAGTCTAAGACCTGTAAATTCAATCGCCTCCATATAATCTCTATTGGCTCCTGCTGCAAAACGAAGCTCATTAAATCTTTTACGAATGGATTTCTTTTTCACACTTGCGATCTTTTTATCCGGATAGATTTGAGCCACTGCTTTTACAAAGCCACTCATTGGATCCGCCGCAAGAATTGCATATTCCAGGTTTGTCTTAGCCTTTTTCCCTGATTTTGGATTATGAGCTTTGATGGCCTCAAATAAAACTTCGTCCTCAATCCCTTCTTTCTTAAGAATTTCTATTGAGGTTGGTCCATGTACGCTTAAATCATTCTGCCAGTCACAATGCTCTTCATCCAGATCATGAAGCAATCCGACTATTCCCCAGTATTCTACCTGGTCAGGTTCCAATCTTTTGGCAAGGCCTTTCATAATTACCTCCACAGCATAAGAGTGGGTAATATAGTTTTCACCTTCCATATATTTCATCAGTATTTCGTGAGCTCGTTCTCTTGTCAATTTTTCATTTCCTGCCATCTTTTCATCCTCCTGTATAATCTTCTATCTAATAATAATAGGAAGCCCCTTCTTTTGTAAAGGGACTTCCTACGTCAAATCCATTCTTTTATTCTTCTGGTACTACAATCAAATCTTTTGTAAAATGATTCAACACTTCACATCCATCTTCCGTAATGATTACTAAATCCTCAATACGAACTCCAATTCCCTCTTCCGGAATGTAAATTCCCGGCTCAACAGAAAAGCATTGTCCTACCTGGATAACATCCTCATTGACAGAAGACACATCTCCAAACTCATGATCTTCCAGACCAATGGAGTGTCCTGTTCTATGAGTGAAGTACTGTCCAAATCCCTTTTCTTCGATGTAGTTACGTGCTGCCAAGTCTACATCCTTCATCTTATTTCCAGGCTTTGCCGCAGCAATACCACGCATATTAGCTTCCACTACAATATCATAGATTTCTCTTTGTCGATCTGATACTTCACCAATAAATACCGTTCTTGTCATGTCCGAAGCATAATTATCTTTAAAAGCCCCAATGTCCAAAACCACACAATCTCCACGTTTTCCTTTTGAATCATCGGTTACATGGTGTGGGTCTGCTGCACCTTTTGCATAAGCTGTGATTGGATCAAAGGATACATCCTCACATCCCAGCTCTTTATAAATCTCCCGTATCTTTGCGTTTAGCTCTCTTTCTGTCATGCCTTTGACTACATATGGTATCAACTTTTCCATTGCAATATCATTTAGTCTGGAGGATTCTCTCATAAGAGCTTGCTCTTTTTCATCTTTCACCATACGAATGTAATCGATGATTGGCGAACCATTCACAAACTTACTTCCGCCGCCCAGCTCTTGTAAACGAATCAGGAATTTTGCCGGCCATGTTTTATCAATTCCCATCACCTTATCTTTGTCCACATATTGGCTCAGTATTTCTACCCCATCTTCAATGTCATCATACCAGATGATATCAACCCCCATGTCTCCTTCTTGAGGAAAGAGCTTATTAATCATCATCTTATGATTACCATTAGTATTTAGATAAAGTGCCAACAATCTTTCTCCTGGATGAATCCAATGTCCAGTCAAATAAAAAATCGCTACCGGGTCAGATATAATCATCTGTGGCACTTGGTTTGCCTCCATAGAAGCAAGTACTCTTTTTAATTTGTTTTGATCCATGTCTAATTTCCCTCACCTTTCAATGAATTACGCATCGTTGCGTCTAAGGTCATTATAGTCCTCAAAAAATCCAAAGTCAATGAAGTAAATAGGTATTTATTATTCAATTACGGGCTCTGAAAATTCCGATAATTCCTCCGAATTTTTATCCACAAATTTCACATTTAAGTTCTTCTCCACCTCAAAGTTATAAGTCACTGTATAGGCCTTTTCTCCGCCTTCCCAATCTTGTTTATACTCAAAAACAACCGATACCTGCCCTGCCTTTTCTGCCTCAAATACATAGCGGCTTCTGCCGGGTGCTCCTGCAATTTGATCCTCCCCTTGCCTGCCCTCTATAAAATCCTCACTTTTGAATACCATTTTCCCATCACCAGTCATTTGATAACTCCAGGTATATCCCGTAGTCGGATTCGATTCCAGTTCAATCACAGCTTTCTTTTTTATCTCCTCTTTTCCTGCATCTCCTTGACTGGCTTTCCCGCATCCAGTAAGAAGCAGCACGCTGCAAATCCCTAACAGCACCTTTACAATCACTTTTTTATTCATCACAATATCCTCCTCTTTTTTGTTTGGTATAGGTTTATACTACCAAACAAGGACATCAATTGAACAACACCTAATAATCTTTCTGGGAATCCAGGTATCCTACTGTAAATTCTCCCCAATAGTAATTACTCATATACTCTCCACTATACCCATTCACAGCTTTTACATCACCTTCCAAAAAGGCGTAGTAATCACACTCAATTTTCCCTTTGTCAATGGCAATTCCCGTACGATTCTTAATGATAATATCCTCTGCTCCAACACTTTTTAAGGCTTTTCCCATTTCACTTACAAAGGTTTGCATTTGTTTTTGTCTGGAACGGTCATACATCCCATCCTCCCAAATGATGGAAGCCAGCTCCGACATCGTCACACCTGCTCCTTTCCGGTCTACTAAATACGCAAGAATCTCTTTGGACTTACTTCTGGAAAAATGAATAGGTTTTCCGTCATAAAAGACTTCAAAATTCCCAAAAGTCTGCATAACGACTCCCTTTTTTAATTCTGTTACCTGGTCCTTTTTAACGTATTCCAATTCTTTTCGTATTTCATCTACTCCTGCCGGCTTCAGGAGATATCCAGATACGTGTTGTTTAAAAGCTTCTACTGCATATTCCGAATATCCTGTCAGGAAAATAATACTGATGTCCGAATCAATGTCTTTCACCTGCTTCGCCATCTCCAGCCCATTCATTTCCCTCATATGAATGTCCAAAAAGGCAACATCAGCTTTATGCTCTTTTAAATATTCCAAACACTTAAGCGGATTTGTAAACCCTTCCTTTTCCGTTACCGACTCAATTTCTTCCAGACTAAGCAAAATATTCTTTAGTGCAATTTTCTCATCATCTACACATACAACTCTCATGACTCCTCCTCTATCTTCTGAAACTCTTTCGGCAGCTTGATCGTAACTTTCGTTCCTTTGTTTACGACACTTTCAATGGATAAACTGCCTCCTAAAAGTGTTTCAATCCTCTCTGTTGTATTCGTAATTCCTATATGGCTTCTTCCATCCCGTTGTTTTTCCTCTGGATTATATCCCTTCCCATTATCTTCAATCTCAACGTAATAATTCTTTTTATTTTCATAACTTCGCAGTGTCACAACTCCGCCTTCCTCCAAGGGCGCCACCCCATACTTAATCGCATTTTCCACTAAGGGCTGTATGGTAAGGGAAGGAATCAAAAAGTCTCTCACTTCTAATTCATATTCAAAATCCACCTCTTCAAAGCGAAGCCTCTCAATCGCCAGATAATTCTCCAAATGCTGCAATTCTCTCTCAAAGGGAATCGGCTTTCTCTCTTTCAAGGAGTCCATGTTTCCTCGCAAATACTTCGAAAATTTTTCAACCGTCACAGCTGCCAGCTCTGGATTGGTCTTGCACAAATAGTGTATGGTGTTTAATGCATTATATAGGAAATGAGGCTGAATCTGACTCAGCATAATTGCAATCTTACTCCTGGTAATCTCTTCTTCGTATTCCATTACTTTTCTAGAGTTTTCAATCATCTTCACTGTAGCCCTGACAAATAAAAACGCTTGTATCAAAACAAAGACAAATAGCCCACTGGCCAGAATCTTTCCTGTACTAAATAAATCAAAGTAAAAATTCAACATCTCCATTACCATGAACCCACAGTACACAATCATCGAGACCATCATTAAGCCTCTTTTCTTTCTCCTGCTTGGGTAGATCATCAAATGACGTACCACAAACACCATAACCCCTATGCTGATGACGAGATTGAAAAGCACGAGATACATACGGATGTTATAGGCATCTGCATACCCCAGCGCCTGGAGTCCCAGCACACACAACCAAGCCAGCCCACACAGCCACTCCATTGCCTGCAGCACTCTCCGTTCCTTTGTTTCCACAAAAATCATCAGATAGGAGATTGTCAAAATAACCAGGAAGCTTTGAAGGCTTGTGTCTAACACCGCCAGGAACAAAGGAAACTCAAAAACATGACTTATGTATCTGCCATTAATAAAAATCCAAATTCCCCCAGTCAAAATATACAAACCAAAGAACATCATCTTCTTAAGGATTTCTCTGTCCCCCCGTCCGATTAAAGGAGCAAGGATAAACAAAAGAAGCCCAAAGGCAATGAGCACACCCCCTTCAATTAGCAGAAGCATATCCTGAACAAAAAGCTTCTTCATTAATGTCCACGTATCTCCCACACAAAGATTATCAAGAAATACCTGATAAGAGTAATTCGCATTTTCTGGATATTTATTCGATAAAATAATCGTAATATCATCTTGATCTTCTGCCTGATCAATGGTCAGTTCTTCCCAGCTTATTCCAGCCGATTGCATTGCTCTTGGATATCCCGAAACTTCGCCATAATGATAAATTTCAGTTTCGCCATTAAATACCTGTACTTCCAGGTAATAAATATACAGATGAAGTTCTTCATTTTCCTTTAACCTTCTCGAAAAGTGTCCCTTTAAGATTACTTGATCCTCTTTGACATTTTCCAGCTTCATCTCTTTCCCAAGCTTTACCCATTCACCATCTTTCTGCTGATACTCCCCAATAAAACGGATCCCCTCAAGACTATTGTCCTCCCGTTCATATGAGCTTGTTACAACAAACATGTACCCTAGAAGGCAAAGAATCAGAACAATTCCCAAACCTCTTATTCCTTTGAATACTCTATTTTTGTACACTCCCATGTCCTCCCCTCACATTCTTCTATACACTTATATTAATATAATCCCCTTTCTCCTACAAGTAAAAAAGCTTCTCTACGTTTTTCGTAGAAAAGCTTTTTTACTATTTCCTATGTTCCGTATGACCACAATCCATGCCACACCCATCACATCCACAGCTGCATCCGCCACCATTCTTTTTCTTCTTCACAATACTTCTCACAATCAGAACAACAATTATAAGTAGTATTATTCCAATAATCGCTGTTGACAAAATACCGCTGGTAAATAATGCCTCCATAAAACCCCTTCTTTCTAAATCAAATCTGCGTCTTATTTCGCAAATTTATGAGCTTTTACACTCGAAACATTTATGTTCAAGGTTTTGCTCTCCTTATATGGTCTAAACAAAAAGTAGAGAATAAGAGCTACAACAAGGAATCCAACAATCGTCCAAATGGTGAACGCTCCACCGGTGAAAATATTACCAATCTGATAAACCGCCAATGCAACTCCATAGGCTAAAATTGTTTGATATCCAATGGCAAACCAAAACCACTTTGTATTATTCATCTCTCTCTTAATCGCTCCCATTGCCGCAAAGCAAGGTGCACAAAGAAGATTAAATACAAGGAATGAATAAGCGCTCAATGCAGTAAAGCTTGCTGCAAGCGTGGACCATATTTCATTACCCTCTTCTGCTACTTCTGCATAACCATACAGTATCCCAAAAGTACCTACTACATTTTCTTTTGCTACCAATCCGGTAATGGCTGCAACTGCGGCTTTCCATTCTCCCCATCCAAGAGGAACAAATAGCCATGAGATTCCTTTACCGATACTTGCTAATAAACCATTTTCAAGATCCTCAACCATGCCGAATTTTCCATTTACAAAACCAAAGTTTGATGTAAACCAGATAAAGATGGTAGAAAGCAATATAATACTTCCCGCTTTCTTAATAAATGACCATCCTCTTTCCCACATGCTTCTAAGAACATCCGATATTCTTGGCATACGGTATGAAGGAAGCTCCATAACAAAAGGTGCCGGATCTCCTGCAAACATCTTTGTTTTCTTTAGCATAATTCCAGATATAATAATCGCTGCAATTCCCACAAAATATGCACTTGGCGCTACCCATGAAGCACCACCAAACAGGGCTCCTGCAATCAATGCAATAATTGGTAGTTTCGCACCACACGGAATAAATGTCGTTGTCATGATTGTCATCTTTCGGTCTCGATCATTTTCAATCGTTCGGGATGCCATAATTCCCGGCACACCACAACCTGTTCCAATTAAGATTGGAATAAAGGATTTTCCAGACAAACCGAATTTGCGGAAAATTCTGTCCATAATAAATGCGATTCTTGCCATATACCCACAAGACTCTAAAAATGCCAGGAAGATAAAGAGAACTAACATCTGAGGCACAAATCCCAATACTGCTCCAACTCCAGCCACAATACCATCTAAAATCAAGCTCTGAAGCCAGCCAGCCGCATGAACAGATTCTAAAAAACCTCCTAGAATCACAGGAATTCCTGGTATTTCCAATCCAAAAAGACTCCAGCCATCTCCAAACACTCCATCATTGGCCCAATCCGTCGCCCAAGTTCCAACGGTTGTAACCGATACGTAATATACAATCCACATAACAACTGCAAAAATCGGCAGTGCAAGCCATCTGTTGGTTACAATCTTATCAATTTTATCAGAGGTTGTCAGCTTTACCTTGCTTGCTTTTACTAAACTTCCCTCGATAATCGAGCTGATATAGTTATATCTTTCATTCGTGATAATACTTTCTCCGTCATCATCCAGCACTTCTTCACACTTGGAAATAATACTCTCAACATCTATCCTCATGGCAATCTGCTCTTTAATCTTATCATCTCTCTCAAAAAGCTTCACTGCAACAAATCGTTGATCTTTGTCATTTCTTCCACCTTTGTCCTCAATCATTCCCTCAATCTCGGTCAAAGCAGATTCAACCACAGCTGAGAATTCATGAACACGAACAGAGGTCTTACCTTTTGCAGCTTCGATTGCCTTCTTCGTAATCTCTTCAATTCCCTTTTGCTTCATAGCAGATATCTCAACCACAGGGCATCCCAACTTCTTACTCAAGACTCCTGTATTGATTTTATCACCGCTCTTTTCCACTACATCCATCATATTAACTGCAACAACAACCGGTATTCCAAGCTCAATAAGCTGTGTCGTTAAGTAGAGGTTTCTTTCCAAATTGGTACCATCTACAATATTTAAAATTGCATCTGGCTTTTCATTTAGAAGATAATTTCTTGCTACCACCTCTTCTAGTGTATAAGGTGACAAGGAGTAGATTCCAGGCAAATCAGTAATGGTAACCTCTTTCTCTCCCTTTAACTTTCCTTCTTTTTTCTCAACTGTAACCCCTGGCCAGTTTCCAACGTATTGGTTGGAGCCTGTAAGCACATTAAATAGGGTAGTTTTACCACTGTTTGGATTTCCCGCAAGGGCTATCGTAATTCCCATTTCTCTTCCTCCTCGATTAGTTTACTTCTATTAATGCTGCATCGCTTTTACGAAGAGACAATTCATATCCTCTTACTGTAACTTCGATTGGGTCACCTAATGGAGCAACCTTTCTTACATAAACAGAAGTACCCTTTGTAATGCCCATATCCATAATTCTTCTTTTAATTGCACCTTCGCCGTAAAGCTTTTTAACACTTACCGTCGAACCTACCGGAACATCTCTTAAACTTTGCATCTTCTTATCTCTCCTTATTGTTTCCTATTCCTTTAAACCATAATCTTGTTCGCTATCGATTTGCTGATTGCAACTCTGGAGTCCTTTACCTGTACAATCACATTTCCGCCACTGGAAGAAACGATTCTCACCTCTTCACCTGCAACGAAACCTAACTCTCCAAGAAAACTTCTTGTTTCTTCTTTTCCTCCAACCTTCTTAATACTTGCGGAGTCTCCCATGTTTAACATTGTTAAGGGCATCATCTTTCACCACCTTCATTCAAAAACTTACCGTCATCTCTTTTTTCACCAAGTTCAAACTTTCCAAGAGTTGAATTGTTCGATATACCGTCGCAATTCCTACATTCTGATCGATTTTTTTAACGGCATAGTATACTTCTTTCACCGAAGAATATTCGTTATCGATAATCAGCTTGAGAAGTACTCGTCTTTGATTGGTTATGCGATAACCCTTTTCTCTTAGCAATACAATTGCTTCCTCTACACGTTCTTCCTTATTCATTTCCTAATCCTCGTATTTTTGATTATGATTATCATTAACATTATAGTTTCTATTCTGCTCTTTGTCAATTCTTTTTGATAATTAATTTCAAAAAGAGAGCCATCACAAATGTATGCTTCTGCATTCTCATTTGCGATGACTCTCTCTATTTGAATTATTCTTCGACCGTCATAAAGGTATCATTTGAAATGGATTCTCCAATTTCAGTGGCATCTTCATAACCAATCAATGTATCATCCTCAATCATCATAGATTGTGATTCCAACTCAACATCCCGATATCTTCTCATACCAGTACCAGCTGGAATATGTTTACCAATGATTACATTTTCTTTTAGACCTACTAAGTGGTCAACTTTTCCCTTAATTGCTGCTTCCGTAAGAACCTTTGTAGTTTCCTGGAATGATGCAGCTGACAAGAATGAATCCGTTGCCAAAGAAGCTTTCGTAATACCAAGCATAATCTGCTCGCCAGTTGCTTCTTCTTTGCCCTCTTTTTGAAGTTCTTCGTTCTTGTCTTCAAAGTCTAATATATCTACTAAAGTACCTGGTAAGAAATCAGAATCACCAGCGTCTTCAATCTTAATCTTCTTTAACATCTGACGCACGATTACTTCAATATGCTTATCGTTGATTTCAACACCTTGAAGTCTGTATACACGTTGTACTTCTTGAATCATATAATTTTGAACCGCCTTGAGTCCTTTAATCTTCAAAATATCATGAGGATTTACACTACCTTCTGTCAACTCATCTCCGGCTTCTAATTCCTGATCATCACGAATCTTAATTCTTGATCCATAGGGGATTAAATATGCTTTTGATTCTCCAGTTTCATGGCTGGTTACAATGATTTCTCTTTTCTTCTTAGAGTCACTTATGGTTGCAACTCCGGCAAACTCTGTAATAATCGCAAGACCTTTTGGCTTTCTTGCTTCAAAGAGCTCCTCGACACGAGGAAGACCCTGGGTAATATCGTCACCGGCCACACCACCAGTATGGAAAGTACGCATAGTAAGCTGTGTTCCCGGCTCTCCAATAGACTGAGCCGCTATAATACCAACTGCTTCTCCTACCTGTACCGGTTCCCCTGTTGCCATGTTGGCACCGTAACATTTTGCACAAACTCCGGCATGAGATTTACAGGTCAGCATTGTACGAATTTTAATCTTCGTAAGTTCGTTTCCATTCTCATCCACACCTTTTTTCATAATAAGTTCTGCACGCTTCGGTGTTACCATATGATTTTCTTTTACTAAAACATTTCCATCTTTATCCCGAATCGTCTCTGCAAGATAACGTCCAGTAATACGTTCTTGAAGTCCTTCAATTTCCTCGTTGCCTTCCATAAATGCTTTTACGTAGGTTCCAGGAATTCCGTCTCCTCTTTGACAATCCACATCACGGATAATCAAATCCTGAGACACATCTACAAGACGTCTCGTCAAGTATCCTGAATCGGCAGTACGAAGAGCGGTATCTGAAAGACCTTTACGCGCTCCATGGGCAGACATAAAGTATTCCAATACATCCAGTCCCTCACGGAAGTTTGACTTGATTGGAAGTTCAATAGTACGTCCTGTTGTATCCGCCATCAATCCACGCATACCTGCAAGCTGCTTGATCTGCTTGTCAGAACCACGGGCTCCTGAATCCGCCATCATATAGATGTTGTTATAGCTGTCAAGTCCAGACAGAAGAGCTTCTGTCAGCTTATCATCTGTTACCTTCCAGGTTTCTACAACTTCTTTGTAACGTTCTTCTTCTGTAATAAGACCACGTTTGTAGTTCTTTGTAATCTTATCCACAGTTGCCTGAGCCTCTTCAATCATCTGTGGTTTTTCTGGCGGCACTGTCATATCCGAAATAGATACCGTCATAGCCGCTCTAGTTGAATACTTGTATCCAATCGATTTTACTGCATCCAGTACTTCTGCCGTTGCAGTAGAACCATGATTATTAATTACTTTTTCTAAAATCTGCTTTAACTGTTTCTTTCCAACATGGAAATCTATTTCAAGAAGAAGTTCATTTCCTTCCTTTTCACGATCTACAAATCCAAGATCCTGAGGAATAATCTCGTTGAAAATAAATCTTCCAAGAGTAGACTCAACAAGGTCTGTTATCACGCTTCCATCTGGCATGGTCTTGCTGATACGAACCTTTATTTTGGAATGCAATGTAATTGCTTCATTTTCATAAGCAAGAATTGCTTCATTCACGCTCTTGTAGAAATTCCCTTCGCCCTTTGCACCAGGACGCTCCTGTGTCAGGTAGTAGATTCCAAGAACCATATCCTGAGAAGGAACGGCTACCGGCCCACCATCTGATGGCTTCAACAAGTTGTTTGGAGAGAGGAGCAAAAATCTACACTCCGCCTGTGCTTCTACTGATAAAGGAAGATGCACCGCCATCTGGTCTCCATCGAAATCCGCATTGTAAGCTGTACACACCAAGGGATGAAGTTTAATCGCTTTACCTTCAACCAGGATTGGTTCAAATGCCTGAATACCTAGTCTATGAAGTGTAGGGGCACGGTTTAGCATAACTGGATGCTCTTTAATAACATCTTCCAGTACATCCCATACTTCTGGCTGCAGCTTCTCTACCATTTTCTTGGCATTTTTTATATTATGGGCTGTTCCGTTTTGAACCAGCTCTTTCATAACAAAAGGTTTAAATAGCTCAATTGCCATTTCCTTTGGAAGACCACACTGATAAATCTTTAGTTCCGGTCCAACTACAATAACGGAACGTCCGGAGTAATCCACACGTTTTCCAAGTAAGTTCTGACGGAAACGTCCTGATTTACCTTTCAACATATCGGATAAAGATTTTAAGGCTCTGTTACCTGGTCCTGTAACCGGACGTCCACGACGGCCATTATCAATCAAGGCATCCACAGCTTCTTGAAGCATTCTCTTCTCGTTTCGAACGATGATATCCGGTGCTCCAAGTTCCAAAAGTCTTTTCAAACGGTTGTTACGGTTAATGATTCGTCTGTATAAGTCGTTCAAGTCAGATGTAGCAAAACGTCCACCATCCAACTGAACCATCGGTCTTAAATCCGGTGGAATAACAGGAATTGCTGTCATAATCATCCATTCCGGTTTATTGCCTGATTCTCTAAAAGCCTCTACAACTTCCAATCTTTTTACAATTCTGGCTCTTTTTTGTCCTGTTGCATGCTCTAAATCAGACTGAAGTTCCTCGTATTCTTTATCTAATTCAATAGACTCCAACAATTCTTTGATTGCTTCTGCACCCATTCCAACACGGAAAGCTCCGTAACCATAAGAATCAATAGCATCCTGATACTCTGCTTCCGAGAGCACTTGCTTGTAGGTGAGATTTGTGTCCATTCCATCCAAAACAACGTAGGAAGCAAAGTACAACACCTTCTCAAGTGTTCTTGGAGATAAGTCAAGAATAAGACCCATTCTACTGGGAATACCCTTGAAATACCAAATATGAGAAACCGGGGCAGCTAAAGCAATATGACCCATGCGTTCACGACGCACACTTGCTTTGGTAACTTCTACGCCACAACGGTCACAAACTACGCCTTTGTAACGAATCTTTTTATATTTTCCACAGTGACATTCCCAGTCTTTGCTAGGTCCAAATATCTTCTCACAGAACAAACCATCTTTTTCCGGCTTCAGCGTTCTGTAATTAATCGTTTCCGGTTTTGTAACTTCTCCCCTGGACCATTGTAATACCTTCTCAGGTGATGCCAAACCGATTCGAATGGAGTCAAATGTCATAGGTTTATAGCTTTCTTGATTTACTGCTGGCATATTGGCACCCCTTTCTATTCTTCGTCGTCTGAAAATTCATCAAATGTAATTTCCATGTCATCCACTACATCTTCTGGCTCCGCCTCTTCAATGGCTACCAGCTCTTCTCCTTGGAATTCCTGCGCAGTATATCCCTTCTCACCCAAGTTTTCCTCATTATTATACTTACGATCCCCTTCGATTAGAGAACGGAAATCTGTTTCTCCCAGATCAACTGTTTCCATAATCTCTACCTCTGAGTTATCTTCTCTTAACACTCTAACATCAAGACCCAAAGACTGCAGCTCTTTTAAGAGAACCTTAAAGGATTCCGGAATTCCCGGCTCCGGTATGTTATCCCCTTTAATAATCGCTTCATACGTCTTTACACGTCCTACCACATCATCTGATTTAACGGTCAGAATTTCTTGCAAGGTATAAGATGCTCCATAGGCCTCTAAAGCCCAAACTTCCATCTCTCCAAATCTCTGTCCACCAAACTGCGCTTTACCACCTAACGGCTGTTGTGTAACCAGTGAGTAAGGTCCCGTAGAACGAGCGTGAATCTTATCATCAACCAAGTGATGAAGTTTCAGGTAATGCATGTGTCCAATCGTTACCGGACTATCAAAGTACTCACCTGTTCTACCGTCTCTTAAGCGTACCTTTCCATCTCGAGAAAGAGGTACTCCCTTCCAAAGCTCTCTATGATCTCTGTTTTCATAAAGCTGCTCCAACACTTCCGGACGCACTGAGTCTTTGTATTTTGCTTCAAATTCTTCCCATTCACTATTTACATAATCGTTTGCAAGATCCAGGGTATCCATAATATCATTCTCATCTGCACCATCAAATACAGGTGTGGCAATATTAAATCCAAGAGCCTTGGCAGCCAAAGATAAATGTATTTCCAAAACCTGTCCAATGTTCATACGTGACGGTACACCCAATGGATTCAGTACGATATCCAAAGGTCTTCCATTTGGCAGGAAAGGCATATCTTCTACCGGAAGAACTCTGGAAACAACACCCTTGTTTCCATGACGTCCAGCCATTTTGTCTCCAACAGATATTTTTCTCTTTTGGGCAATGTAAATACGAACCGCCTGATTCACTCCCGGAGACAGCTCATCGCCGTTTTCTCTTGTAAACACCTTAGCATCTACAACAATTCCATATTCACCATGAGGCACCTTCAAAGAAGTATCTCGAACCTCTCTGGCTTTTTCACCAAAGATTGCACGGAGAAGACGTTCTTCTGCTGTCAACTCTGTCTCTCCCTTTGGTGTTACTTTACCTACCAAAATGTCTCCCGCCCGGACTTCTGCTCCGATGCGGATAATTCCACGATCATCCAGGTTTTTAAGAGCATCATCTCCAACTCCTGGAATATCTCTGGTGATTTCTTCTGGTCCAAGCTTTGTATCTCTTGCTTCTGCTTCATACTCTTCAATATGAATCGATGTATACACATCATCCTGTACAAGACGTTCACTTAAAAGTACAGCATCCTCATAGTTATAACCTTCCCAAGTCATAAATCCAATCAGAGGGTTCTTTCCAAGAGCCATCTCGCCTTTTGCAGTAGAAGGTCCATCTGCAATTACATCTCCCGCTTTTACCCTGTCATCTTTAAAGACGATTGGTCTTTGGTTGTAGCAGTTACTTTGGTTACTTCTTAAAAACTTAGTTAATTTATATCTTTCTAAACGGCCATCATCTTCACGAATGGTGATTTCTGTCGAAGTTACCCGCTCCACTACACCATCTTTTTTCGCAACAATACAAACACCGGAGTCAACCGCTGATTTTTCTTCCATACCAGTTCCTACAACAGGAGCCTCAGTCAGCATAAGAGGTACGGCTTGTCGTTGCATGTTTGATCCCATCAGCGCACGGTTCGCATCGTCATTTTCAAGGAAAGGAATCAATGCCGTCGCCACTGAGAATACCATCTTAGGAGATACATCCATGTAGTCAAACATGGTTTTTTCATATTCTTGTGTCTCCTCTTTATAACGGCCTGAAACATTGGCATGTTTGAAATGTCCCTCTTCATCCAATGGCTCATTCGCCTGTGCAACATGGTAGTTGTCCTCTTCATCAGCAGTCATATATACTACTTCATCCGTTACAACCGGATTTTCCGGATCATCATGATTAATGGTACGATACGGCGCCTCAATAAACCCATACTGATTAATCCGTGCATAGGTTGCAAGGGAGTTAATCAGACCAATGTTTGGACCTTCCGGTGTTTCGATAGGACACATTCTTCCGTAATGGGAGTAGTGAACATCTCGAACCTCAAATCCGGCACGGTCTCTTGACAGACCACCAGGACCTAATGCAGAGAGACGTCTTTTATGAGTCAACTCTCCAAGAGGGTTATTTTGATCCATGAACTGAGACAACTGAGAGGAACCGAAAAATTCCTTAACAGCCGCAGTAACAGGCTTAATATTAATCAATGACTGTGGTGAAATTCCATCTAAATCTTGTGTTGTCATTCTCTCACGAACAACTCTTTCTAATCTGGACAGACCAATTCTGTATTGATTCTGCAAAAGCTCACCAACTGCACGAATACGTCTGTTTCCTAAATGGTCAATGTCGTCATCATTTCCCATTCCGTACTCAATATGGATATTATAATTAATGGAAGCAAAAATATCTTCCTTTGTAATATGCTTTGGTATTAAATCAGGGAGTTCTCTTTTTACAAGAGCCTTTAATTCGTCAATATCGCCTTCTGATTCCTCAATGATACCTGCAAGAACTGGATAATATACTAATTCCGTTACGCCTACTTCTTCTGGATCTATATCTACAATCGTTGCAAAGTCAACCATCATGTTTGATAAAATTTTGATTGGTCTGTCTTCTTCTGGTACATCAACCATCACAAAAGGAGCCCCGCTATTTTGAATGTCATCTGCCAGTTCTCTTGTAATAAGACTTCCCTTTTGAGCAACAACTTCACCTGTTACCTTACTCACCACATCCTCTGCCAAGGTGCGTCCGGTAATCCTATTTTTGAGAGCTAACTTTTTATTGAATTTATAACGTCCAACTTTAGCCAAATCATATCTCTTTGGATCAAAGAACATACTGTTGATTAAACTTTCCGCACTATCAACTGCTAATGGTTCTCCTGGACGTATTTTTTTGTATAACTCTAATAGCCCCTCCTGATAATTTGAAGCGGCATCTTTATCAAAGCTTGCTAATATTTTAGGTTCTTCCCCGAACATTTCAAGGATTTCCCCATTTGTTCCCACACCCAGGGCACGAATCAATACAGTGATTGGTACTTTTCTGGTTCTATCTACTCTAACATAAAAAACGTCATTGGAATCTGTTTCATATTCTAACCATGCACCCCTATTTGGAATCACAGTAGATGAATAGAGTTTCTTTCCCACTTTATCATGAGAAATTGAATAGTAAATCCCTGGTGAACGTACCAGTTGACTTACGATAACACGTTCTGCTCCATTAATCACAAATGTCCCGGTGCTGGTCATCAGTGGAAGATCACCCATGAAAATTTCATGTTCATTAATTTCTTCTGCTTCCCTGTTGTGAAGTCTTACTTTAACCTTTAATGGTGCAGCGTAAGTTGTATCTCTTTCTTTGCACTCTTCGATTGTATACTTGACATCATCTTCACACAAGGTAAAATCAATAAATTCCAGACTCAACTGACCACTGTAATCAGCAATCGGCGAAATATCAGCAAATACTTCTTTTAGTCCATCTCTAAGAAACCATTGATAAGAATCTTTTTGGACCTCAATCAAGTTAGGCATTTGCAGAACTTCTTTTTGTCTGGAATAGCTCATACGAGTACTTCTACCACTTTTAATGGGACGAATTCTGTTTTTCTCCATATTGACGTTTCACTCCTCTTTCATTATTTAAAAGGAACATACACTGTAAAAACGCAAAAAAAGAGCTTGTAGCTATAATCTTTTGCAGTATATAGAGGCATACATTCCCACAATAGCGCATTTTTAACTATAGCACAAAGCTCTTTCCTTTGTCAATCATTATTTTATTTTGTTATGCTTTTCTCTTATTTAAGAGCTGCTTCTGCACCTTCAGCTTCAAGCTTCGCTTTTAATTCTTCAGCTTCTGCCTTTGTCACACCTTCTTTTACTACCTTAGGAGCATTGTCAACTAATTCTTTTGCTTCCTTAAGTCCAAGTCCAGTGATTTCACGAACTACTTTGATAACCTTAACTTTAGAAGCACCTGCTGCTACTAATTCTACGTCAAACTCATCTTTTTCTTCTGCTCCGCCTGCTTCTCCACCTGCTGCTGCAACTACAACTCCTGCTGCTGCTGATACTCCGAATTCTTCTTCACAAGCTTTTACTAAATCATTTAATTCTAATACAGATAATTCTTTGATTGCTTCAATAAATTCTGCTACTGTTAATTTTGCCATTCTATTTTTCCTCCATTTTAATTTTTTTATTCTTCTGTTGCTGCTTCTTCTGCTTCTACTGCAGGAGCTGCTTCTGCCGCTGGTGCTTCTTCAACTGCTGGTGCTTCTTCTGCTGCTTCTTCAACTGCTGGTGCCGCTTCGCTTCCGCCTGCTTCAGCAATTTGATTAAGCACACGTGCAAGATTTGTAATTGGTGATTGGATACTTCCAAGTAATTTTGAAAGAAGTTCGTCTCTGGATGGGATGTTTGCAAGTTCTGCTAACTGTTCCTGTCCATATACATTTCCTTCCACTACTCCGGCTTTTAACTCCAATGCTTTTGCTGTTTTTGCAAACTTGCTTAAAATACGCGCTGCTGCTGTTGCATCATCTTTTGAAATTGCAAGAGCACTTGGTCCTGCCAAATATTCATCTAATCCTGCAAATTCTGTTCCTTCAAAAGCTCTTTTCATCATTGTGTTTTTGTAAACTTTATACACAATACCTGCTTCTCTCAATTGTTGACGAAGTTCTGTATCTTCTGCTACTGAAAGTCCGCGGTAATCAACAAGTACTATTGATGCTGCGCCTTTTACTTCTGCTGCAATACTGTCAACAATGGGTTGCTTTAATTCAACTTTTGCCATGAATCGGTGTACCTCCTTATATTATTTTCACCGCCGTTTGTCTGAGTTTAACTATAAAAAACCTCTATGCCCAGCAAGACACAGAGGTTTTGAAAATTCTAATTCAAATTCATCAAATCTCCTCGGTAGGCGTATCATACTTATGCTTTAAAAAGCACCTACTGTCTTCGGCAGTCAATTCTTTGGTAGTATATCATTATCTATTTTTGATGTCAATCGGAAATTAAGCTAATTTCATTGGGTTAACTTTAACACCAGGTCCCATTGTTGCTGAAAGTGTAATACTCTTTAAGTATTGTCCTTTTACAGCAGATGGTTTTGCTTTATTTACCGCATCAATCAGCGTTTGGAAGTTGTCTACAAGTTGTTCTTCAGTAAAGGATGCTTTCCCTACTGGTACATGAATGATATTTGTTTTATCAAGTCTGTACTCAATCTTACCTGCTTTGATTTCTTTGATTGCATTTGCAACATCCATTGTTACAGTTCCTGCTTTTGGATTTGGCATAAGTCCTTTTGGTCCAAGTACACGTCCAAGACGACCCACAACACCCATCATATCAGGAGTTGCTACAACAACATCAAATTCAAACCAGTTTTCATTCTGAATCTTAGGAATCAACTCATCTCCTCCAACAAAATCTGCTCCTGCCGCTTTCGCTTCTTCAGCTTTTGCATCTTTTGCAAATACAAGGATTCTTGTTGTTTTTCCTGTTCCGTGAGGTAATACTACCGCACCACGGATTTGTTGATCTGCGTGACGTCCGTCACATCCAGTTCTAATATGTAATTCGATGGTTTCATCAAATTTTGCTGCCGCTGTTTTCTTTACTAATGCAACTGCTTCGTTCGGGTCATAAACCGCAGTTTTATCGATTGCTTTTGCATTTTCTAAATATTTCTTTCCTCTTTTCATTTTACAATAACCTCCTTGTGGTAATCGGGAAATCCCTCCCACTTTCTATTTACACTTTATTATTCTTCTACTACAACACCCATACTACGGCAAGTTCCTGCAACCATGCTCATTGCAGCTTCTGTTGTTGCCGCATTTAAGTCTGGTTTCTTAAGCTCAGCGATTTCTTGCAATTGTGCTTTTGTAATCGTTGCTACTTTTGTTTTGTTTGGAACTCCTGAACCGGATTTAATATTACAAGCCTTCTTGATAAGAACAGCTGCCGGTGGAGTCTTTGTAATAAAACTAAAGCTTCTGTCATTGTAAACTGTAATAACGACAGGGATAATCATATCTCCCTGATCTGCTGTCTTTGCATTGAATTGTTTTGTAAATTCAACGATGTTTACACCATGCTGACCAAGTGCCGGTCCAACCGGTGGTGCTGGTGTTGCTTTCCCAGCAGGAATCTGCAATTTAATGTAACCTTCTACTTTTTTAGCCATCTTAATAACCTCCTTGTGGTACTATCAGAACGGTTTCGTTCCTCCCACTTCTCACTACATTTTTTTTACTTCTGCGAAATCAATTTCTACCGGTGTTTCCCGGCCAAACAGCTCAACATTAATTGTCAGACTTTGCTTTGGAATATTCATGCTCTGGATAACACCAATGGTATCTGCCCAAGCTCCTGCAATAACTTTTACAGTATCTCCTTCTCCAAAGTCCACTTCAATATTTTCTCTTCTTATTCCTAAAGGTGCCATCTCAGCATCTGATAATGGAACCGGCTTTGATCCGGGACCTACAAACCCTGTAACCCCTCTTGTATTACGAACAACGTACCATGTATCGTCATTCATAATCATGTGAATAAGCACATAACCTGGGAACATCTTCTTTTGGCTTGTCTTCTGCATGCCGTTTTTTAACTCAACAACGTCTTGCATCGGAACACGCACTTCCAAAATTTGCTCTTCCAGGTGTCTGTTTTCTATTGTCTTATCAATGTTTGCCTTAACTTTGTTTTCATACCCTGAATAGGTATGAACAACGTACCATTTTGCTTCTGACATATAATCACCTTTCTTTATCGCACTTATTAGCCAAAGTTTACTAACAAATCAACTCCGTACTTCAGTACAAAGTCAACAATTGCGATAATCGCACCCAAAATAACTGATATGACAATTACGGCTGTCGTTTGCTTAAAAAGTGTCATCTTGTCCGGCCAAACTATCTTCTTAAATTCTCTTTTAAGTTCGGTTAGTTTGCTTACCTTTTGAGTCTTATCTTTACTCATAATAAGATCACTCCTTCTCTCAATTATTTTGTTTCTTTGTGCATTGTGTGTGATTTGCAGAATTTGCAATACTTCTTTGTTTCCATACGTTCCGGATGAGCTTTCTTATCCTTCATCATATTGTAGTTACGTTGTTTACATTCTGTACACTCTAATGTGATTCTTGTACGCACAACTTCCACCTCGCTTTATCATCTAATTCACGATCTATTTTTCTGTACAAAAAAAAAGACCTGCTTCCATTCGCTCGGATATTGTATCACAGGGGCGAACAGAAAGCAAGCCTTTTCCAATAATCTGTGTTATTCTTTCATAAGCTCAAGAAGCTCTGTTTCCTTTATTACATTGTATAAATAAAAGCCTTGCAAATAATCCGCTTCGCTTTTCATGCAGAAGTCATACTCCTCTTTTGTCTCAACGCCGTTCACACACACCTTCTTATTCATCGAATGACATAGTTCAATAATAAGCTTTGCAAAGTCTTTTGCATAGACCTCCTGTAAATTCTGTATCAACGAAAGCGAAGTGGTTATTGTCTTTACTGGCAGTTCGTGCAATTGTAAAAAGGATGCACTTCCTCCACCAAACTGATCCATAATCACCTGTGTGCCTTCCTCCTTCAGTTGATTGCTAATCATTTGTACTTTTTCAAAATTTTCAAGAGCATTTTTTTCCGAATAAGAAATAAGAATGTTCCGATTCTCAATTCCCACCTCTTTGACAATTTTTTCAAACTTTGCCAATATATTCTTTTCCTGAATCTGACGGTTTGTAAGATTCACAATCATTTTAAAATCCGAGTAGCCGCTGTCTACAATCTTTTTACATGTTTTCAACGCCTTCCGGAATACAAATTCACCAATGGGCAGAGTAAATCCCAGATATTCGGCTAAAGGTAAAAATTCTCCCGGGAGCACTGCTGCACCTTCATGTCTTATACGAAGAAGAGCCTCTGCCGCTCTCACACTTCCACTTTCCTTATCCACTACCGGCTGATACTTCACCTCGAAACCTTGAAAATCATTTTCCATAGCATTGCTTAGAATGGTCTCCATATTCAAACGCTCTTTTGCCAAAGAGTCCAAGCCCGAGTCATATAGTTTATGGCGGTTTTTCCCCATGCGCTTTGCCTCATACATCGCAACATCTGCCTGCTTTACCACTCCTTTACTATCCACACCTTCCATTGGGTACTGTGCAATCCCTATGCTAAAGGTACAGGTGAATTCTTTGTCCTTCGCCTTCCATGGTTGAGACGCTTTTTCATGAAGCCTCCGAATCTCTTCTTTCAAATCAACATCTGCATCACCGTCAATCAACACCACAAACTCATCTCCACCAAAGCGGAATGCGTGATTGGGCGTTTCATACTTCTCATTAAGCCAAGTAGCAATATTAATTAAAATTTCATCTCCATAGTCATGACCGTAACAGTCATTTACGATTTTAAAATCATCCAAATCGATAAAAACCAAGTATCCAATCTTCTTACCTTGTTTTGCTCTTTCTATTGCTTCATTTAAGAGAATATCACATTTGGAACGATTGGATATTTTCGTCAAATAGTCTGTAAATGCCATCTCTTTTATCTGCTGCTGGCTTATCTTTAGCTTATCAGCCGTATCAATTCTTGCAACTATGGTGGACACAAGACGGCTTATATTTAGTAAGAACTCTATTTCCTCTTCATTCCATTTCCTCTGTAAGGCCCTCTCATCAAAGGAGACAAACCCATGGTAACAACCGTTTCGATAAACCGCGAACATTGCGGCTGCCTGCACATTTTCCCTTTGAAACACCTCCTTATAGGCTTCTGGTATTTCTCCTGCGTTAACAACCACTTTCCCTTCTCGTATCAAGTCAATCGTTATATTGGTTTCTGCCAAAGTACCCGCTCCTGCATCTGTCAGTAATTCAGTCCCTTGATTAGCCCACTCATAACTAATTCGATAGTCCTTTGACTCCTCATTCCACTCACAAAATCGAGCCCGGCTGATATTCATGTATTCGCCAACCCGGTCAATAATGATTTGAATTGCTTCTTCCAACTGGTTGTCGTGAAGTCTCTGGAAAATGTCATTAATCACTAATTGCTGCTGAATGTGACTCTCTACCAAATGCTGGCAAGCCATCGGCGTAGCTTGACTCACAATCACAATATCATGACTGCAAATCCCCCTTTGCTCTCTATTCGCCGTGATGTAGGAAACCACAGGTCTGCTTTTCTTCTCCTTCGTAATAATACGATATTCCAAATGAAAAACATCAATACTTGTCTTTTCATATGCATCAATCGTTCGCAGCACCACCACCAAATCATCTGGATGAATAATTGACTCCCAGGTAACTTCTTCATTAATCAGCTCTTCTTTATCGTATCCGTATTCTCTAATATTTTCTGTGATGTAATCGACTCTCCACTCCCCATTTTTGCGAATAAGCCTTCCCACAACAGCTGGCACGTGTTCCAAGATTTTTTCTATATCAGTATGTGTCATGTCCTTATACCTTCCTCTCAGTTACAGATATTATAGACAGTCATTTCTTGAAAAGTCAAATTTCTATGGTAAAATATAAGTGGATAAGGCAATCTGAAAAGAGGATTGTATGAAAAACAGAAATACTATTATTGATGAGGCAGATGTTGCTCTCATCGTTATCGGATTAGAAGATGGAAAAATTCGCTATTCAAACCGGAAGGTTTTCAGAGATTTAGACCTTCAAGAAGGAGATATAATTAACCAAAAATACGATAAAGTATTTGGGCGTGACTTTACTCTCGTTTATAACGAATTGGTAATTTCTTCTCTTGACTGGAAGACTCATACTTCTACTTTTTATTGGAAGGAAAAATCTATCTGGGAGCAACTAAGTGTCCATCTTTCTACGTGGAAGGACAACAGCATCGTTGTTTACCTAACCATTACGAATGTAACTCCCTTGGCACAAGAGCTTTACAAACATGAGTGGCTGGCATATTTTGACGGTCTTCTTGAACTGCCCAATGGTCTAAAACTGGAACAGGATGTACAGACCATTGAAAATTACGACACTGCATGGATTATCTACTGCCGTATCGACCGTCTCAGTGATATTAATAAGCTCTACGGATGGGAAACCGGTGATTTTCTTTTAAGAGCCATCAAAGACTGGTTTCTATCCACAGAAAGGGAAAATGTGAGCATCTACACTATGCCCAAAAGTTTTATTTTATTCTCAAAAAATAAAACCTTACAGGATGCAAAAGACCGCTCCGTAGAAATCATAAACCGCTTTAAAACTCCTTTTTCTGTTCCATTTTCCGACAATACAATTCCCCTTTACTGTCCTGTCGAGGTTGGAATCGTACAAGGAAAATATATGAAATCGAAGCTGCGCAGTCTTTTGAGCCGCTCTCTTTTAGCTCCCAAAACGAAAGAAGGGTATTCAATTTATGACGAGAAGGTCGATATAATTGAAAAGGAAAAATTGAAGCTCAAAGAAATTTTTATTAATTGTGTTCAAAGCGGTATGCAGGGATTTGAGGTATATCATCAACCAATTGTAGATGCTAAAACAAAGTGCTGGACCGGCATTGAGTCACTGTGTCGTTTTACCACTCCAGACGGCACCTCCATTTCACCTATGGTCTTTATCCCTATGGCGGAGCAATTAGGACTCATTCAGCAAATCGATGCCTGGGTTCGTAAAACTGCAATTCAGCATTGTATTCATCTGGGATTGACCAATAAGGAGTTTTTTCTTGATGTGAATTTTTCACCGAATCAGGTTATTAATGAGACGCTGATGACAGATCTCTTGGAAACCACCTCATCACTGGGCTTTCCGATTGAAAACCTGCAGCTGGAAATTACAGAAAGCGTACATATCAAACTGCAAGAACACGAGTATACCATCTTAAATTCTCTTCTTGGAATGGGTCTCAAACTGGGTATTGATGATTTTGGAACTGGCTATTCCTCTCTTGAGAATTTGTTGAATCTTCCTGCCAATACCATTAAAGTTGACAAGGTGTTTATAGATGATATTGTAGATGATACTTTCAAACAGCTTCTTCTTCGCTCCATCACGCAGATTGCGAAGTTCCTGAACATGAAAATCATCGTAGAAGGTGTCGAAACAAAGGAGCAGTATCTCCTTCTTAAAGAAATGGATATTGACTATATTCAAGGCTATTTCTTTAGTAAGCCACTGTCCTTTGATACTTTAAAAGCAAAGCGTCATAATTTTAGTCCTTCAAAAACACAATAGAAAAAAATGAGGCTGCCAAAGCAGCCTCACATTATTATCTCACTATTTGTCCCATTCAATGAATACCACTGGTTTAATTAAATCAGCCGGTTTCTCATCCATAAGTTTAAATGCATCTTCCATTGCATCAAATCCATAGAATCTATGGGTAATGAGTTTGGAAGGATCCACTCTTCCATTCTTAATCATCTCAAGCATCTTTTTGATTCGTCTTGCACCACCTGGACAAAAGCCTCCGCGGATATCCTTATTCGACATGCCGAGTCCCCAAAGATATGCTGGCATGGAAAGGGTCTCTGAAACATCAAAAAAGTTCACGTTGGCAATAACTCCACACTCCCTTGTCATTGCAACAGCCTGGGCAAATGTTTTTTCATTTCCACCAGCAATAATTGTACGGTCTGAACCACCACCTGTCATGGCCACAATCTGCTCAACAATATCTCCATCTTTATAACTTACAATATCTGTAGCACCATACTCTTTTGCAATTTTAACACAATTTGGTCTGGTTCCTACTGCAATAATCCTTCCTGCTCCACGAAGCTTTGCGCCAGCTACAGCCATTAGACCAACCGGCCCAATCCCAATTACTACAACCGTATCACCGAAGCCTATTTCTGCAAGCTCCACTCCGTGAAAGCCAGTAGACATCATATCCACGGTCATAAGAGCCGATTCAACCGGAATCTCATCTGGCAGATTTACCAGGTTTGCATCTGCATTGTTCACATGGAAAAACTCTGCCATCGTCCCATCCTTCTGGGATAAGAATTTAAAACTTCCCATCAAATGGGAATCATGAGCATTGGATCTGGAATTTTGTACCCCCAGCTGCTCCCAATCCGGTGTTACACAAGGTACAACCACTACATCGCCCGGTTTAAATTTTGTCACCAAGCTTCCAACTTCAACAATTTCACCTACTGCTTCATGTCCCAAAATGGTATCAATTTTTTCTCCTGAACCACCATGAAGAGCATGTGTATCCGACGAACACGGGGCAATTGCAATTGGCCTCACAATCGCATCCATTGGCCCTGCTACAGGTTTTTCCTTTTCCAGCCAAGCTGGTTGATTAACTGCTTTCATACCATAACCACGCATAATATCATCCTCCTTACAAACTTGTTCTTTTCTGAATATTATAGCATGTTATGTGAATTGTCAATTAATTTAATCTTTAACAAGCTCATTGGCAAACAACGCAGCGCCCAGAGCACCTGCAAATCTGCCCTCTTTGGTGCCTTTCACCTCTTTCCGGAGTTTCTTTGACAAAATTCCAGCAAAGTATTTATTATCACTGAGCCCTCCCGTTAAGATATTCGTTTCCGGCAATCCCATGCGGCGGCAAAGCTGGGCAACTTTTTCGGCGACAGAATCGATAATCCCTGCCGCCAAATCTTCTCGTTTCTTCCCTTCTCCTATATGACTGATAATCTCTGTCTCCGCAAACACAGTGCACAAAGAACTAATAGAAACCTTTTCTCCGGTTTTTGCAAGCTCGAAAAGTTCCTCTAAATCTACTCCCAATCGATTTGCCATAACCTCGATAAATTTCCCGGTTCCTGCTGAACATTTATCATTCATCATAAAATCACGGACCATACCATTTTCCAGAATAATGACTTTCGTATCCTGTCCTCCAACATCGATAATTCCACACTCTCCACCTACTAGCTCTCTTCCGCCTCTTCCGTGGCAAGTAATCTCTGTAATTATTTCATCTGCATATTCTACCGCAACCCTGCCGTATCCTGTAGCAACCACTTTTGTAGTTTCATCGTGTACATCAATACCTGCTTCTACAAGCTTATCTTTAATAAGCCTGCTGGTATCTTTGCTGCTCCATCCGGTGGGGAGAACAAAACGAATTTCCTTTTCTCCTAAAACGACTACCTTTGAGGCCGTTGATCCAATATCAATCCCAACACAATTCATCTTTTATGCCTTTCTAACAATATCGATCCCGATTGGGATTAATATCTTTTTCTACTTCTGCAAACTCTAAAATTTCAATGCTGTGTTCCTGAATGCACTTTTGTATTGCTTCTATATCTTCCTTCTTTATCAGCAAAGATATTCCGCAACATTTACTTAGAGATCTTGGTGTCGGTGCTATCGTTGTTTTGATTCCAATTGCCCCCAATTCCTTGTATAGGCGCATCCCGTTCTCATGGTTGGGAAATAAGATATAATGCCATATTTCTTTCATAATTAACGCAACATCTCCATAAATGCTCCAATTCTTGTTCTTAGCTGAGAAGCATCACTATCTGTGTAATCTGTTTCAATTCCCAGAACCGGTATATTTGCTTCTCTCATCCCACGTTCTACCAGATATCCTTCGGTATCGTAAAGATTACAGAACTTCAGGTTTACATCGATAATTCCATCTACCTTATACTCTTTTGCCAATCGTAGAATATCTTCAATTCTTCCTTCATTTGGCGTGAAGCAAGCACAGTTAATGTTCATGTAGCGCTCTGCCAATGCTTCCACCTGTCCCTCAAACGTATTACTGTTCTCATCTACCAAATGTTCAAAATATCTTGTTCCTGTACAAGTTTCCTCACAGACAACAATTCCACCGGTTGTTTCAATTATCTGATGAAGTTTCCAGTTTGGTACTGCCATTGGCGTACCTGTTATCATGATCCGCTTGTCACCACTTTGACAGACACTTACTCCATCCTGTACGCGTTTTTCTAACTCGTCGCACAGCTTATTTGTCATCTGGGTAAAACGGCCCGGGTCATCATAAAAAGCAATTTGAGAAATCAAAAGAACATCTCTTCCACTAATTGGAACATTTTCATTTTTTCTTAGGTTATAGAGTCTCTCAAGAGCTCTTCTCTTATTGTTGATCAGTTCAATACTATCTTTTAAAGATTCAAAAGTTACTGTATTTCCCGTCTCCTTTTCAACCACATCTTTTAATGTGAGAATCTCATCTTCCCATGCCTTTATGTCCTTCGCTCTCTTCATCTGAGGCAAATCCATTACATGAATCGGAACGTCTTCTCCTAAAATCTCCCACGCCTTCTTCTTTCCATCACAGGTGGTTTCCCCAATGTACATATCTGCAATTCGAAAGAAAGGACAAGTCGCATCCAGTCTTGCTCCCACAGAAGCTTTAATCAATGGACACGTATTCGTTGGCAATACCTTTTCTCCACCGGGAACCCAAAACTGTGAACCGCCGCATAATCCTGTTGCAATCGCTCCTGATGCAACGATTACTTCATCCGGCACATACACACAGAAGGTTCCAAAAACTTTCGTTCCTGTCTTTTGTGCCGCCACCAGCTCCGCCGGTCTGATTCCATGAATGTCTGCCACCACCATATTGTAATAATCCATTGATTCCGGACGATTTTCCTGGGAAAGATACACATCTCCAAAAGCTTGAGGCAATACCTCACAGAGTTGATCATGCGTTTCTAAGTCCATCCCCAGTTCTTCCCACATTTTGCGATAATCAGCCATTTCTTATCCTCCTAGTATAATAATTTTATACTATAAACTTATCACTAAAAACCGGCTTTGTCTTATCGTTTCTATGTATCATTTTGTCAAATTATAGATGATTTCTATGCACCGATTTATTTCTTCTATTGTATTGAAATTTCCAAAGGAAAAACGGATTGTTCCTTCCGGGAATGTATCCAAGGTTTTATGAGCAAGCGGCGCACAATGAAGTCCTACACGAGTCATGACTCCTCCTTCGGTTTCCAGACAAAAGGAGGCTTCTGCTTCGTCCATATTTTTCATTTGAACGGACACAACCGAAACACGTTTTTTAATATCCTTACTTCCGATAATCCGAACCTCCGGAATTTCCCCCAGCTTTTCAAGAAAATATTTTGTCAGTTCCATTTTCTTTCGGTGAAGCTCTTCCATTCCTTCTTTCTCCAAATAATCAAGAGCCACGGATAATCCAATAATTCCCGGGAGATTAAGCGTTCCGCTCTCCAACCCATCGGGAAGCGTTTCCGGCATAGCATAAGAATCAGACTTACTTCCGGTTCCACCTGCAATCAAAGGCCAAATGCTCTCTCTCCCCTTTTCCGACAAAAGAAAGCCACCAATCCCTTGTGGCCCTAGCAGCCCCTTATGACCAGTAAATGCAAGATAGTCAATACACATTGCCTGCATATCGATGGGAAGCGTCCCTGCACTCTGTGCTGCATCTACGGTGAAGAGGATTCCTCTTTCCTTACATATTTTCCCCACTTCTTCGATGGGGAGAATTTCACCGGAAACATTGGAAGCATGGGTCATTACAATCATTCTGGTATTTTCCTTTATTGTCCTTTCAAGCTCTTCAACATTACCGGCTATTGTGTGGGAAATTCCATTCTCCTCCAACTGTTTCAAAGGGCGCATAACCGCGTTGTGCTCCAGGTTCGATGTAATTACATGATCTCCTTCTTTTAGAACGCCTTTTAAAATCTGGTTCAATGCGTACGTTACATTCTGTGTGAAAATTACATTTTCCGAATTCACGCATCCAAAAAAACGTGCAAGCTTTTCTCTGGTCTCCAAAACTCTGCCTGCCACGTCGTAGGCTCCTCCATAGTTTCCTCTATTGATATTAAATCCTCTGTGGCTGATAAAATCAGCCATCTCTTCTCCTACTCCTGGTGCTTTTGGAAAAGAAGTACTGGCATTATCGAAATAGATATTCTCCATTCAGTCTCCTCCTATTCAAAGCAGGATACCACCTCAAGAGATTCTTCCTGATTAGAAATCAATTCAAATTTCTCTCCTCCATCGTAGGGAAGGAAGAAGTAGTCTCCTTGCTTTACCTCTTTTTGATAGTCTTTACCCTTTAGTAAGCCTGTTCCCTTTACTATAACATAAACTCCTGGAGTCTTTGGCAATAATAAATTCTTTTTAATTCGATATCTTTTCACACCAAAGAGCGGAGTATCTTCTTTGTTAATCAAATCCTCTTCTTGATAGCTTTCTGATGCCATCACAATTCTTGGGATCTTTTTTGCTGGTGCGTAGCTCGCTTCTCCATAAGGAGTGAAATCAAAGCAAGATAAAGCGACCTCACGCTCTAGTCCACAAAAACGTTCTTCATCATTTAATTCATACTCTCCACAGAAATATTCCGGACTAATCGTAAAGTCTGTAGGCTCTTGCACCTCTAAAATCAAACAGCCCTTACCAATTGCATGAACCCGTTTCGCTGGAACAAGGTAGATATCTCCTTCCTTGACGGGAATCGCATTAAGATACCCCTCCATCAAATCCTTTTCTGTCTTGGATCGTTCAACAAGCTCCGAGAACTCTTCCTTTGTTAACTTCTCCTTAAAACCAAAATAAATACAAGCATCCTTTCTAGTGTTTAAAACAAGCCACATTTCTGTTTTACCTTTTGTGGATGCAAAATGTTTCTTTGAAAACTCAGCGTCAGGATGAACCTGGATAGGAAGACGAATACCACTGTCAAGATATTTCACCAAAACATTAAAGTTCTTCTTTCCTCCCAGCATTTCATCTGGATAATTTTCAATCAACTCCTTTAAAGTAATTTTCGTATCTTTAATAATGCTTAAGCCTTCATTTTCAATTGTACTTCCTGGATTATTTGCCTGAACCGTTGATGCAACCCACTCCTCTGGCAAATAGCTGTCTTCCTTTTCATCTCCTAAAAAGTCATGAAATAAGAGTCCTCCTTTATACACTCTGCCGACTCTGTTTCTTTCTAAAAAAATGGGTTGTTTTGTTAATTCTTTTTCTAATGCATTCATACGATTAAATTCTCCTTTCACATCGTTCTATCTCTCATGCTCAAAATAGCATAGAGATTTCTATTTGTCAATTGGTTTGACATATTAAGTTTGACATTTATTTTTCCACCAGTTAATATGGAATGAACGAGGTGAAAAGAAATGGCAAGAAAAACCCTTAATGCTGCATCTATGAAGATGCGGAATCAAAAAAAGGTAATTGAGAATTTAATTATGACTCCTTATTCCCGGGCGGAGCTTGCAAGAATTACCGGTCTTACAAGAGCCTCTATTAGTAATATTGCAGACGAATTACTGGCAGATGGACTCATCAAAGAAGGAGAGCCTATTCTCGGTAAAGTAGGACGAAAGTCTCATGTTTTGGAATTAAATCCCAATCGCTACTATATGATTGGAATCGACATCGCAAGAGATGCATGCCACATAGGGTTTATGGATTTCAAAGGAACAGTTCTCTATTCCACCTGTATTACAATGGAGCAATCTGCCGCCGACACTTTGAATTTAATACTCACCATCTTAAAAAAGCAAATGTCAGTCCTTGACCTTCCTAAGGAGTTATTGGGTATTGGCATCACTGCACCTGGACCATTGAACACTCAGGAAGGAATCATCCTTACACCACCAAACTTCGAGAACTGGTTTCATGTAAATGTGGTTGGTTTCTTTAAGAAAGAATTTCATTGTCCAGTAATTCTGGAAAATAACGCAAGCGCCAGAGCTTTAGCTGAGAAATATAAGGGAATTGGAAATCAATACACCAACTTCGTTGAGCTTCTAATTGACACCGGGCTAGGGAGTGGTATTATTTTAGGCGGCTCCCTTTATCCCTTCTCTTCCGGCTTTGGCAATAACTTCGGACATATGTCCATAGACTTTGATGGTCCTCTCTGTAAATGTGGCAACCTGGGATGTGCAGAACTCTATGCTTCCATTCCGAATATTTTAAACTACGGAAAGAAACTAGATCCTCACCTCATATCTTGGAATGTTGTTATCGACGAAGCCATAAAGGGAACGCCTGCTGCTCTTAATGTGGTGGAGAAGGAAAGCGAGTATTTAAGTGTATTGATTACAAATATTATGAATATTCTAGATGTAGAATGTATTATTCTATCTGGGACGATTGCTTACCGCTCCGAACTTCTTATCGGCATGTTGAAAAAGAAACTGAAGACTCGTTATCTGTCACGAGATTGTAAAAGTCTTGAAATCTTACCTTCTGCAATCAAAAAAGAAGCACCGGTAATCGCTGCTTCTTATCTTGTGATTGAAAAATTTATTCATATTTAAACGTATTGATTAAACTCTATTTTTTCTTTATTTGGGCCTTCGATTATAAAATAGCGTACGCCTTTTTCAAAGAAAGGAAGAAAATGAATTTCATCATTTAAATTATTCATCCCCATTTTGTTGATTTCTTCATAAACCTTTTCCACATCTGTTACATCAATGGATATGTGATCAATCGATCCCGTCGTCATGGTCACATCTGTTGACTCATATACTTCAAAGACTAAATCCTTTTGCTTAAAGAACTTCACTTTCGCACCGTTGCTTTCATCGATTGTTTCATACATCACATCAAATCCGATTGCCTCATAAAATTTTGTGGATGCCTCCATGTCTTTTGTCGGGATTCCAACGTGTTGAAATCCAATCACATATTCCTTCATTACCTTTCTCCTTCCACTATCCTTTTTATGGATTATAGCACAGTCTGGAAGGTGAGGACAATTGCTTCATAAGGTCTTAATATCATTTCTTCCTTCCATTCATTTACTCGGTAATTCGAAATCAATACTTCCCCCTTCTCCGGCGTGAATTCTTCTGGTACTTTAAACGCCGTCTCTTCCTTTGAATAATTGCAAAGTACTAAGAGCTTTTTCTCGTCTAATTCTCTCTTAAAAGCAAATATCTTTTCGTCTTCCCGGTTAATTGCTGTGAAGCTGCCGTATACAATAACCTCATTTTCTTTTCTTAATTGGATGAGCTCTTTATAATATTGAAAGATGGAATCCTTTTCTTTTATTTGATGCTCTACATTTATCCTGCTGTAGTTTGAGTTCACATTGATCCATGGTGTTCCTTCTGTGAATCCTCCATTTACCGTATCATCCCACTGCATTGGTGTTCGTGCATTATCCCTGCTGCGGAGCTTTAGACATTCCATCATTTCTTCCGGTTCCATCAGTCCTGCTCCCGTCAGCTCCTCGTAATACTGTAGGCTTTCTATGTCTTTGTACATGGAGATATCTTCAAAATAAGCATTGGTCATACCGATTTCTTCTCCTTGGTATACGTAAGGTGTCCCTTGCATCATATGAATACAGGTTGCCAACATTTTTGCCGAGATTTCTCTGTACTCCTCACTGTCATCTCCAAACCTTGAGACACTTCTTGGCTGGTCATGGTTCCCCAGATAAAGGCTATTCCACGCCTTCCCCTGAAGTTCTTCCTGCCATTTAATCATGATTTTTTTATATTCCATGAAATCATATCGGTTGGTGGTCCATTTACCGTAAGGGCCGTCGCCAATGCTCACATGTTCAAACTGAAATACCATGTTTAGTTCATCTGCATCTTCCCCGGCATACATTTTCGCCTCTTCAATGGTAACACCTGCCGTTTCACCCACCGTCATAATGTCGTGTTTTGCCAGTACTTCCCTGTTCATTTCCCGCAGAAACTCATGGATACGATGGCCGTTCATATAGTAGGGTGCTCCATCTCCATAAAGCCCTCCATATACTTTTCCATCAGGGAAGCTTTGATCTTTTGAAATCATGCTGATTACATCCATGCGGAACCCGTCGATTCCTTTTTCACACCACCAGTTCATCATATCATATACATCATTTCGAACTGCTTCATTCTCCCAGTTCAGATCCGGCTGCTTTTTTGAAAAGCAATGAAGATAATACATACCGGTTTCGTTGTCATATTCCCATGCTGACCCTCCAAATGTAGCGCCCCAGTTATTTGGCTCTTTCCCATCTTTTGGGTATTTCCATATGTAGTAATCCCGATAGGGATTCTCTTTTGATTTTCTACTTTCAATAAACCACGGATGTTCATCCGATGTATGGTTTACCACCAAATCCATGAGAATCTTGAGTCCTCTCTCATGTGCTTTCGCGATTAATTCCTCATAATCCTCCATTGTTCCATAGTCATTAAGGATTTTACGGTAATCCGAAATATCATATCCATTATCATCTAGGGGAGATTCGAAAACCGGTGAAAGCCACAACACATTTACGCCCAATTCTTTTAGATAATCTAGTTTTTCTATGATACCTTTAATATCTCCAATACCATCTCCGTTGCTGTCTTTAAAGCTTCTGGGATATATTTGATATACGACACTTTCTTTCCACCAATTTCTTTTCATTTTGACCTCCAAGTCATTTCATATATTTATTTTACTGCTCCTGCTACTACCCCATTCATAATCCATCTTTGACAGAAAATATAAATGACTAATACCGGTGCCAACACAAGTAAGTAAGATGCAAAAGCATGATTATAGTCCACCGAGAACTGTGTCTTAAATACGTATTGCGCTAGCTGTAACGTCTGTTGATTTGGCTCACTTAGTAATACCAACGGCATTGTAAAATCATTCCAGGTCCACATAAAAGACAAAATTGCCACTGTCGCTGTCGTTGGCTTTAAGATTGGGAAGATAATATGCCAGAAAGTCTGAATCGGATTTGCCCCATCAATCTTCGCCGCCTCATCCAGCGCTTCCGGTATATTTCGAATCGCACCACTGTATAGAAATGTATTCATCGGCATCCCAAAAACAACGTATAAGAAGGTGATTCCAACCACATTGTCTAAATGAAAGGTATTTGCTTGAACTACCAATGGAAGCATTAATACACTGAACGGAATAAACATCGCGCTTACAAAATAGTAATAAACCATTGTAAAGAACTTGCTTTTCTTTCGATTTCTTGTAATCGCGTACGCAACAAATGAATTCGTCACCAATGTAAATACCAGATTTACAACTGTAATAAATGCTGTATTGCGGAATTTAATAGGGAAATCTGTCATCTCCCATGCTTCCACAAAATTTCTAAGACGTAACATCTTCGGAAGAGCCAGTACATTGTTCATATCTCCCGGATCACGAATTGCAATCATAACAGTCATGTATAAAGGCAGTAATATCACAAATACAATCCCTATAATAAGCAATATCGTTACAATCCAATTGTATTTTTCTTTCACTTTTTTCATCGGAGCTTATCCTCCCTTTTTTCAAGAAATTTCAACTGGAAGAAAGCAATTAATACCACAATAATAAATAGAACAACGGCATTTGCGGACTGGTATGCAAACTGTCCGCCTCCAAAGCCCTTCTTGTAAATCAGTACCGCAATGGATGTCGTGGTGCTCCCTGGTCCTCCATTTGTCATAGCCATAATCTGGTCATAAACCATCAAGTAATTTCTTGCTGATAACACCATATTTATCGTAAAAGATGGGGCAAGCAGTGGGAACGTAATTTTCATAAACCGTTTTATCCCTGCCGCTCCATCGAGACTTGCCGCCTCATAGACATCGGTATCAATGGATTGAAGTCCCGCCAGATAAATCAGTGTATTAAATGCACACCCAATCCAGACAGATACCACAATAATTCCCCACATTGCCTGATTTGTTCCCAGTATATTTACCGATAATGCCTTGATTCCAAGAGCCTTACCGGCTCCGGGAACTAAGTTGGCAAAAATATAGTTGAAGATAAAACCTACAATTAATGTTCCAAGCATATAGGGTAGAAAGTAAAATGCTTTAATTGTATTTTTGAACTTAATCTTCGCATTTAAGGCACATGCCAGAACTAAACTAATTATATTTACCAGAATTGTAGTAATCACCGAAAATTGAATCGTAAAACGATAGGCATTTACAATGTCTTTATCCGTAAACAAATGTGCATAGTTTCGAAGGCCTACGAAGTTCCACTCTCCATATCCTCTCCAATCTGTGAAGCTATAAAACACACCTCTTAGAAATGGAATGGTATGAAACAGGAAAAACAATATTCCCATCGCGCAAACTGCGATATAACACGCCGGATGTACTTTGGTACTTTTTCTGAATTTATTTTTCTTCATCTCTTTTCCCTTCATGAATGTACTAATCTACATTTGCCACATCATATTTCTCATCACACTGTTCTAAAAATGTATGAACGTTTTCCTTATTATCCACGCCATTCACATAATTCAGAGAAAACTCTGATAGCAGGGATGCAAGATCAAATCCTGATGGGTAGTAATGATCCGGGAAGTTTGCTACTTTTTCATTTGCCAAATCTTCTAAAATACTACTTACCGATACATTTTGCTGTTCCACACCCTCGATTGGAGAAAATGCAAACTGATCGTCAATGTATCTCTGGGCATTTTCCGGCTTTAGCATAAATTCAATGAAGGCTTCTGCCACCTCTTTGTTCTTGCTGGTAGAAGACACGGCTAACAGAACATCTACTCCGGAGGTGACATAGTTCTTTGCCTCATCATTGGACGCCGGGAATGCAAACATATCCACGTTGAAATCCTGGTTTGCGTTATGGAACTGATTAATCGCCCAGTTTCCATTTATCATCATGACCCCGCGTCCATTTGCAAATGCTTTATTGCCATCATCATATGTCATTCCCATAAAATCATCCTGTGCGTAATCTAACACGGTCAAATACTTTTCGGCAATTTCCTGATGGGTATCTGCAAATGTTGTTTTTCCCACTTTACGGTCATCTGTAAATCCTTCCGGCTGAAGATCCGGTGCCATACTATTCCAAGAGGGAAGAACTGTCCATGCATCTTTGTACGTTAATAATAGTGGCTCTTCTCCTGCTTCTTTAATCTGATCCATCGTTTTTAGAAACTCATCCCATGTAACCGGAATCTCTAATCCTAATTCCTCAAATTTATCTACGTTGTAAAGTATTCCGGATGCGTTTGTCGCATAAGGTACTCCGTACGCCTTTTCTTCTTTCTCTTTATTAATATCGTAAACCATTTGCATATATGCTTCCTGAATCGTATTCAAATATTCCTTGTCCGATAAATCCTCTAAAAGCCCGGCACTTTGTAGCTCTGTATACATACTATTTCCGCCAATTGCCAAAAGGTCCGGCATATCGTTTTTCGCCATACGTGTTTTTAACACGGTCTCAGCCTCAGCCGGTGCAACAACTTTAATCTTAGCTTCCTCTTGCGTTTCATTGAATTCATCTACTAAAGTCTGCATAATCGCATTATTTTCAGCTTTATTTAAAAATAATTCCAACTCATTTCCTTTTGCTTTACTGCTTCCACCACAACCTGTTAACATACCTAACATCATAGAACCAACTAATAGTAAACTGACAATCTTCTTTTTCATACTTGCTCTCCTTATCTATCTTGACTCTTGCATTTATGTAGTGCGGCCAACACTTCTTCATGTCATAATCATACGTCCAAAACTCCTTGTTTTACAATAGGTTTCATGAGAAACTACTTTTTCTCACAAAAAACTTCTTGCTAATTTGTTGAAAATATACAAAATAGAAGAACACCTCCTAAAAGGTGCCCTTCATTTCTTTTACCGACTCTCTTTTTATCAATTTTACTTCATGCCGGATATTCATCTCGGTAAGTTCTTCTCCTTTAATCATGCGGAGAAGTCGTTCAAATGCTGTGCTTGCTTTCTTGGAAACATCCTGATGCACCGTTGTAAGTCTTGGACGTACCAAGGTTGCACTTATGCTGTTGTCAAAACCCGCTACTGAAATCTGTTCCGGTACTTTAATTCCACAATCATGAAAGTAATTCATCGCCTCAATCGCTGTATAGTCTGAGGTGAAAGCAACTGCCTTTACCTCCAAAAACTGTGGAATTAGCTTTTCATAAAGATCCAATCTTTCCTTTTTATTGGTACTCCCTACAATAAATCTCGCCTTACTGCAGTACGATCCTTCTTCTTCCATTGCCTTTTTAAAGCCAAGCCATCGGTAATAATCACTCGCCTCATCCGACTCCCCGAACATAACAGCCTTCTTGTATCCGCACCCTCTTAGATACTCTCCAATCTGATACCCGCCCGAATAATCATCGACTCCCACATTTTGAAATGTATATTCCTCTGAGGCGTAAGCATCTACTAATACCATTTTTTTATTCAGCTTCTTTCTTAGAATGTCATGCTCTTTCTCCGAATATCCTAATATGATAAGACCATCCATATTCCAGGCTGAGGCAACTGAGATTACATTATTGTAATCTTCTCCTCCAATTAGCATAATGTAGTAGCCTCTTTCTTCTGCTTCACGTGCAATCGTTCCGATGAATTCTCCTACGAAAGAGTCCATTGTAGCATGCATACCATGAATCCACGAGTAAGTAACAATCCCTATAATCTTGGATACATTCCCAGTTAAACTCATAGACGCCATATTGGGTACATATCCTTGCTCATCGATGATTTGTGTGATTTTATCAATTGTATTTTGCGACACTCTTTTTGTCCTACCCTGAATCACATTTGACACTGTTGTACGGCTAACACCTGCCATTTCTGCAATATCTTGTAAACGAATCATAGCATTCCCTTCCTCGTATCCTCGGTTTGCATCGAAGCAAAATTGTGAACTGAGGATTTTATATTCCCTTCCATCGTCGTACTAATATAGTGCACCATCTCCTCACAGGATTCTTTCATCCCTCCCCGAATCCACTCCAGCAAGGTTCCTCCAAAAGCATATCCATAAAAGCGGACAACAAAAGCTTTCTGTTCCGAAGAGATATTGGTATCCTGTGCAATTTCATCCACGACTCCACCTAAAAGCTCATAGAGCACTTCATTTAAAAAAACTTCCAAATGCTCTCTTCCAAGAGAGCGGTACGTATTAACACACATGGTCTTATTTTCTTCTACGTATTCCAAAATATCGTGAAGCCCCTGCTGCCACGTAGCATAACTTCGCTTACTCTTTATTGCGTCCACCGCCTCTTTTCTATAAATCCAACCGAGAAGATCGTAAATATCCTGAAAATGATAGTAAAAAGTTTGTCGGTTTATATTGCAGATTTCCACCAGTTCTATTACCGTAATTTTATCTAAAGGTTTTGTTTTTAATAACTCTTTTAAGGTTTGCGCTAAAACTTGTTTTGTATAAGTTGTCATAGCCATACGACCTTTCTTCTTTTTAGACAATTATAGCAAAGTGTCTAGATTTTGGACATACCCAATAATCTGTCTATAGATAATCCACATTTCCAGGACTATTCTATATACATAAACAAACGATTGGAGGAATTAAAATGTATTATAGTAATGGTAATTACGAAGCTTTCGCAAAACCGAAAAAACCTGAAAATGTTGATAAAAAATCCGCCTATTTAGTAGGTGGTGGCTTAGCCTCACTTGCTGCTGCCGCTTTTCTTCTTCGAGATGGACAACTGAAAGGGGAAAACATCCATATTTTCGAACAGTTAGATATTCCTGGAGGCGGTTTGGATGGACTCTACGATGATGGAAGAGGTTTTATCATACGTGGCGGCAGAGAAATGGAGAATCATTTCGAATGCCTATGGGATTTGTTCCGCTCTATTCCTTCTCTTGAGGTGGAAAATGCTTCTGTTTTAGATGAATTTTACTGGCTTAATAAGGAAGATCCAAACTTCTCTTTAGAGCGTGCCATTCAAAACCGCGGGGAGAGTGCCCATACCGATGGCAAGTTTACTCTTAGCGACACAGCATCTATGGAGATTATGAAGTTATTCTTCACTCCGGAAGAATCTCTTGCCAATATGAAAATCACGGATGTATTTTCAGAGGACTTTTTTCAGTCAAACTTCTGGCTTTATTGGCAGACCATGTTTGCTTTTGAACCTTGGCACAGTGCG
This sequence comes from Aequitasia blattaphilus, assembly GCF_024721305.1. GTDB lineage: Bacteria > Bacillota > Clostridia > Lachnospirales > Lachnospiraceae > Aequitasia > Aequitasia blattaphila. The sequence continues at coordinate 87,289 of NZ_JAMXOD010000007.1, forward strand.
ATGGAGATGAGAAGATACATCGCAAGATTTATTCATCATATCGGAGGATTACCTGATTTTTCTGCTTTGAAATTTACGAAGTATAATCAGTATGAATCTCTGACTCTTCCTTTAATTGAGTATCTCCAGTCAAAGGGAGTGGATGTTCAGTATGGCATCACTGTAGACAATGTTCTATTTGATATTTCAACGGATAAAAAAGTGGCCAAGAAGATTTTATATACAAAGAATAAAGAAGCCGATACCATCGACCTTTCCGAAAATGACCTCGTTTTCATCACCAATGGAAGTAACACCGAAAGTTCTTCTTTAGGTGACCAAAATACAAAAGCCGAACTTAGTACAGACCTTGGGGGCAGCTGGAATCTTTGGAAAAATATCGCTCCACAAGATCCCGCTTTCGGCAATCCTGATGTATTCTGTGGAGATATCCCTAAGAGTAACTGGGAATCTGCTACGATTACCACTTTAGACATGCGCATCCCACCTTACATCGAGAAAATCTGTAAAAGAGATCCCTTTAGCGGAAAGGTTGTGACTGGTGGAATCGTAACAATCAAAGACTCCAAGTGGCTTATGAGTTTTACCCTGAATCGCCAGCCACACTTTAAAAAGCAACCGAAAGACCAACTCACCGTTTGGATATATTCTCTCTATTGTGATGTCCCAGGGGATTATATTAAGAAACCTATGAAAGACTGTACCGGTGTGGAAATTACCGAAGAATGGCTGTATCACCTTGGTGTTCCGGAAAATGAAATTGAGGATATGGCAAAGAATAGTGCCAACAGCGTCCCTTGCATGATGCCCTTTGTTACCTCTTACTTTATGCCAAGAAAACCTGGGGATCGCCCACTCGTTGTACCAAAAGGCAGTGTCAATGCCGCTTTTATCGGTAACTTCGCGGAGACCCCTCGCGATACAGTATTCACAACGGAATATTCTGTTCGTACTGCTATGGAAGCGGTCTATACCTTACTCGATATTGACCGCGGCGTGCCGGAGGTCTTTGGTTCTGCTTATGATGTGCGGGTACTTCTGGACTCTACCCATAAAATGATGGATGGCAAGAAACTTACCGATATTAAGCTGCCTCTCGGTGCTAAGATGGTTGAGCATGAAGCGCTTAAGAAAATGAATGGAACGATGATTATGAAGATGTTGCAAGAAAATGGATTGATTTAATTTGAAAATATAGAGGGTACTCTTACAAAACAGGAGTACCCTCTATATTTTATATCATCCATTTATTCTCCTCCCAAATGATTTATAAAATATTTTCTTAAACCCATATAGGCCTCATATGATGGTGCAGTTCCTTGTAGAAAGTCACTTTGGTATGCATCGCTTTTTTTGATATCATTACGCTTTAGGACATCGGATAAATTTTCAACTGTAACTCCTCCTCTATTTCGTACGATATAAATACCATCATTCCGGTTAAACTCATCTAGTAATTCAGCATAATGTGTCGAAAACAACAGAGTTGCTCCATTTTTATTAACTTTCCGATTGTTAAAAAAACGTATAAGAGTAAAAACGATTTCTGTATTAAAGTGGTTTTCTAATTCATCAATAATCAAATATCCTCCCTCTCTCAATATATCGGCCACATTCATAAATACGCTGATTCCCTTAATTGTTCCAGAAGACAAATAGTCATTGAGTTTCAGTGGACTATCTAATACTATCTCTTCTTTTTTATGAAATTTTAGCTTAATATCAAAATTCTTTTTGTCTCGAATCTCAAATCTTATATATTCTACACTGGGGTCAAGATATGTGATTAGTTCTTCTGGAAAATCCCCCGTTCTACTTATCAAATTCAGATTTGTCATCTGTAGCATATCTCTTGTATACACTTTGGTACTATATTTTTTATTAAAAGCAACAATAGTACTAACGTCATCCAATAAAAACTCCTCATTATTGTTGCGTTTCATAATAGTATCCATATTTTCAAAATCAAGTATTTTTTCTTTCGTTCTCACTTTACTTATATTTTTCGACCATATTGTTTCTTCTTCAATTTTATAATATGTTTTCTCTTCTCTTTGTTCAGACTTTATAATAGTCTTAAGTTTATAAATTTGCTCATTACAATAAAAGAATGTTTCAATCTCCGCTCCATCCTCTTCGATTCCCTCTAATATATGTTTTGAACTTATCCTGTTGATTGGCTCATTTCGAATCATTTCCAACACAAATGTAATTACTTTTAACACTGTTGTTTTTCCCGCTGCATTTACACCTATAAACGCAAGTGCATTGTTAATATATATATTCGAAAACAGATTGTACATATCATCTTTTTGTTCCGTTTCTACACGACGCTTTGCAAAAAAATCTATTTCCAAATCTTTTCCAAACAGAGGCAGCCCGCTTGCTTTTATCTTAAGTATTTTCATGTTCTTTTCTCCTTTATTTTCGCCATATTCGTTAATATATTATATATTATAACCCATTATTGTTTTTTCTGCGATTTATTTACACGTCTTTCGTGTTTATTTTCCAATCGCAATTGATTCGATTCTTGTGTCTGTAATATAAAAAGTTGCTTTTGCATTCACCAAATAGTATACTAGTCGCAATTAAAACGATGGGAGAACTTGTATGAGTAAATACTTAGAAATTCCTGAATTCGATCAAGACATTTCTTTTCGCACATTTTTACACGACGGTATGGCAATCACCTACCCGCATGTTCATAAAGAAATTGAGATTATATATATCTTAAAAGGGCGATTAAATATTGGTGTAAGGGATGAAATCATCGAACTACAAAAAGGCGAAGTTTACTTTTTTTCAAGTGGTGAACCGCACTTTTTTCTCGCATCTCCCGGAAGCGAGCGCTACGTATGGCAATTCGATTTAAAAATCTTTAACGAAACTCTTTTAGGGGGAAATTTGGAGAGCCTTTTTGAGCTCTTTGAAAAGAGTGAACCTTGTAGCCGCAGCTGGCCTAAAGACTTTACCGAAAAGTTCATTCATTTGCTAATGGATGCCTATTACACTTTAGAAGAGAAAAAGAAAGGTTATAACTATTACCTCACCGGTCTTCTCAATCAAGTAGTTGGCTTGATGTATCAGCAGATACCAGAAAGAGTAACAAAGATTGGGCAGAAAAACTCAAGTGAAATGAAATACAAAGAAACCTTAGATCAACTCAACGTTATCTTCGATTTTGTCGAGAAGCACTACGATGAGCCTCTAACTCTTGATGAGGTTTCTTCCAAAATCGGGTTTAACCCCCATTATTTCACGCGTTTTTTTAAGAAGAATACCGGACAAACCTTTATGCAATTTCTCACCGAATATCGAATTATTCAATCCAAGTTTATCTTGGCAAACGAGAAACTACCCATGGTTGATGTGGCCGAAAGAGCCGGCTTTTCCAGTGTGAAAACTTTCCATCACGTCTTTAAAAATCACGTAGGTATCTCTCCCTTAAAATACAGTAAAAAAATGAAAAAGTAAGAGTAGATTCGTAATGAGTCTACTCTTTTTTTGCATGTCAATATCCGGGAATATTAGATGCTGAAATGGGAAGAAATCCTTCTATCTACAAGATATAATGTGCTCATAACAAGGAAAATGAATTTTAGGAGGATATAAAATGACGTTAAAAATTGGGATAATTGGCTGTGGCGGAATTGCCAATGGAAAACACATGCCTGCACTAAAAGAAGTAGCAGAAGCAAAGATGATATCGTTTTGTGACACAATTCCCGAAAGGGCTCAGAAAGCAAAAGAAGAATTTGGAGCGGAGGACGCGACTGTATACACAGATTTCAAAGAAATGCTCGAACAGGAAGATTTGGATTTGGTACACGTATGTACCCCCAATGACTCCCACAGCTTTATCTCTGTATCTGCGATGGAATCCGGTTGCCACGTTATGTGTGAAAAACCCATGGCAAAAACCTCCGCGCAGGCTCTAAAAATGATAGAAGCAAGCAAACGCACCGGTATGAAACTAACCATTGGTTATCAAAATCGTTTTCGTACCGATTCCCGCTACCTTCATCAAGTGTGTGAAGAAGGTGCTTTGGGAGATATTTATTTTGCAAAGGCTCATGCAATACGTCGCAGAGCTGTTCCAACGTGGGGTGTATTTTTAAACGAAGAGGCACAAGGTGGCGGTCCCCTTATTGATATCGGTACCCATGCTCTTGATTTGACTTTATGGATGATGAATAATTACAAGCCCAAATACGTCGTCGGAAATACGTACCACGAGCTTTCGAAAACCCCAAACGCCGCCAACGCCTGGGGTCCATGGGATCCTGAGAAATTTACCGTTGAGGACTCTGCTTTTGGTTATATCGTTATGGAAAACGGCGCAAGCATTTTCCTCGAATCCAGCTGGGCATTAAATAGCTTGGGTGTAAAAGAGGCCAAAACAACTCTTATGGGAAATAAAGGTGGCGCCGATATGAATAACGGTCTCACCATAAACGGCGAAGATCACAGCCTTTTATATGAAAAGCAAATCGAACTTCAAACCGGAGGTGTTGACTTCTATGATGGGGAAGGAGATAAACCAGAGGTATTGGAGGCTCAGTCCTTTATCAATGCCATCTTAAATGACACCGAACCCGTCGTAAAGCCGGAAGAGGCTTACGTTGTAACACGAATCTTAGAAGCAATTTACGAATCATCAAAAACTGGAAAACCAGTACAATTTGAGCACAAATAAGGAGGAAAGAAAAATGAAATTAGGCGTATTTACACCACTATTTAACAACTTGTCTTTTGAAGAAATGATTGATACGGTTGCAAAAAAAGGATTGGAAATGGTTGAAATCGGAACCGGTGGCTCTCCGGGAAATGCCCACCTAGACATCGACAAGCTCTTGGCATCTGGAGATGCCAGAAAAGAGTATTTAGCAAAATTGGCAGACAAAGGCTTAGAAATCTCAGCTTTAAGCTGTCACAATAATCCGATCTCCCCGAATAAAAATGTAGCCGGCGAGGCAGACCAGCTCCTTCGAAAAACCATTAAACTGGCAAGCCTTATGAATATTCCTGTGGTAAATGGATTCTCCGGTGTTGCAGGTGGAAATGCTACCGATACACAAGTGAACTGGCCTATCCTTCCATGGCCTACCGAGTATACCGATAGCTATGAATATCAGTGGGAGAAAAAGCTCATTCCATACTGGAAAAACATCCATAAAGAAGCTGAATCTGCCGGCGTTAAAATCGGAATCGAATTACATGGTGGGTTCCTTGCACATACCCCCTATACCATGCTTCGTTTACGGGAAGCAACTGGAAATACAATTGGATGCAACCTGGACCCAAGCCACTTGTGGTGGCAGGGAATCGATCCTGTTGCCGCTGTAAAAATCCTCGGAGAAGCAGGTGCCATACATCATTTCCATGCAAAAGACACCTACCTGAATCAAGACAATATCAACCTATACGGTCTTACGGATATGCAGCCGTATAACAATGTAAAAACACGGGCATGGACCTTCCGTTCTGTTGGATGCGGTCATGACTTAAAGGCATGGTCCGATATAATCTCTGCCCTTCGTATTTACGGATATGACTACGTACTTAGCATCGAACACGAAGACCCTATTATGTCCATTGATGAAGGTTTAAACCGAGCGATTACGAATCTTCGTTCCATTATGATTAACGATTTACCAACGGAAATGTGGTGGGCTTAAGATGACGAAACTAAAGATCGCCGTAATTGGATATGGTGGTATGGGTTCTTACCATGCAAATACGATTTTAGCCAAAGAGAAAGATTTGTTTGAAGTGGTTGGCATCTATGATATTGATAGCAACAGGCAAGCTCATGCTATCCAAGATGGTCTGCCCGTTTATGAAAACCTGGAAGAGGTATTGAAGGATTCCAATGTAGATGCCCTGTTAATCGCCACTCCAAATGATTCTCATAAGGAACTGGCAATTAGAGGGATGGAAGCCGGAAAACACATTGTTTGCGAGAAGCCTGCTGTAATGAATCCGCAAGAGTTTCATGAAATTCAAAAGGTGATAGAGCGTACCGGCAGGACCTTTATGGTGCATCAGAACCGCCGCTGGGATCCGGACTTCCTAATTCTAAAAGAACTGTACGAGAATAAAGAAATTGGTGAGATCTTTCAAATCGAATCCCGGGTTCACGGAGCGAATGGCATCCCCGGAGATTGGCGTCATAAAAAGGAGCATGGCGGTGGTATGCTGTTAGACTGGGGTGTCCATCTCTTTGATCAGCTCCTCTGGATGATTGATTCTCCCATCAAAAAGATAGAGACAGACCTTAGTTTTGTTCTTGGAAACGAGGTCGACGACGGATTTTTTTCTTACATTACTTTTGAAAATAATATGAAAGTTCTCGTGGAAGTGGGTACGACAAATTATACCAAGCTGGATCGCTGGTACATAAAAGGTACCAAAGGAACAGCAAAAATTTCAGACTGGGATCTTACCGGTGAAATGGTAGTTTCAAAAGAAACTCAAAGTGTTGTTCATCCCACACCGATAAAAGCAGGAGTCGGACTTACAAAAACCATGGCTCCACCCTCTGAGGAAGCTACCACCAAAAAGAAACTCCCCAAAGGTCACGAAATGAATCAAAGCTTCTATCAGAACTTCTACCATGTGGTGAAAAACGAGGAAGAACCTCTTGTCAAAAACGAAGAAGTGTTACACGTACTAACGCTAATGGACAATATCTTAACACGATAAATAATAGCCTATACATGCTCTTATATGTATAGGCTATTTCAAACCCCTTCCTTTTCTGCCACCAAGAGGTAATATCCCGGCTTTTCCACCTTCATAAATTCACATAAACTGCATTTCTTACACTCCTTACATTCCTTTGCAGCAAACTCTTCCAAGGAACCATATTTTAGAATCAACTTGATTGTTAGGTCTCTCAGCAGCGCCGTATGATCCTCAAATTCCTGTATGCAAAATCCGGCACTTTTAATCTGATCTTGTATGGGAGAATTTATTCTACTGTAAACATCCGTTAATACAAGTTTCCCCTTTTCTTTCAACAGGGCATTCACACTTTTTAACACTTCCTTAGTATCCTCCATATGAGATAATGTACATTCCATAAAAATCACATCATACTTCTTCTCTTTTACAAGGATGGATTCCAGACTTCCTACTTCAATCGGCAAATCCGGAGTACGTTTTTTTCCAGATACTATCATTTCTACCGCTGTATCAATCCCTTCTGCCAGGGCTCCATAGCTTTTCCTTAGAAACTCCACGCTCTCTCCACTTCCACATCCAATATCAAGTATCCTCATCCCCTCTTTTATTCCACAAATTTGAGCGCCTCTGTCGGTAAGCTCCAATCCCCCAATCCGAATCGGTCCTCCGGTTATAGATTTCAGCGCCTTACACGGTGTCTCTTTTCCTCTATAAAGGGAAGTTCCATTTTGTGCCGTTAAATTATAGGCACAAAAAGGTACCAACTTCCCCTCCTCACTGACAATATTAATGTAGCACCGCTCTAATCTTTCCAAATCTACCGTCCACACATCCTGAAAGGCCATAGCTGAAATTGCCAGTGTGTGATTTTGCCGCTCTTCCAAAAATTGATCCAGTGCATCCAAATCAAAGGATTTCCCCAGCTCCTTTTTTACATCCTCTTCTATGCTCCACTTATTTGCTACTGCTTCCCTTGCCACATCACTACTGCAGCAACAGGACTGATCTGCCTTTCTCACAACCTCCCACACATCATTTTTAATGATATAATCTGCGTTTATGGAGCAAAGAGGATGCTCTGCCCTTCCAAATGAAAAGTCCTCTGCCTTTGCCTTCCCTCCTGTCTGCTCCTGGATTCGGTTCAACAGTTCCGGCAAACTAATATGTGCTCTTGCATCCGGTTCTTCCTCATAGCGTCCAAAGTAACTCATAGGCTGAAAGTGAACCCCTTTGACCGTGGGCATATTAGTTACCGCAAAGTCTAAGACCTCTCCAATATGCTCTTCATTACAATCTCTCATCAAAGTGGGAACAAGAACCACCGATAGTCCTACCTCCTTACAATTTCTTATTGCCCCCTCTTTTTCTTTTATAACATCCCTTCCCCTTAGCTTTACCACGGCTTGGCTGTGGGGTGAATCATATTGCAAAAAAACAGTATTAAGACCTGCTGCCTTTAGCCTTCTCAGATATTCTCTGTCTGTTCCAATGCGAATACCGTTTGTGTTCAATTGAAAAAAAGTAAATCCCATCCTTTTTCCCATACGGATGATTTCATCCAAATCATCCCGCGTAGTCGGTTCTCCCCCAGAAAGCTGTATATTAAAGGGGCCACCCCTTTCCATCAGCATCTCATACCAGGATTTTATTTTTTCCATAGAAATAGGATTTTCATCCTCTTTTGCTGAAGCAAAGCAGATTGGACACCCTAAGTCACACGCACTGGTTACTTCAAAAAGAACACAACAAGTAGCCTGCTTATGATTCTTACACAGGCCACAATCGTAAGGACAGCCTTGATTGGCATCCATCATTGGTTTTTTCGGAGGTTGTGGTGCATGGAGGTTTCGTTTTTCTTGGAAATTCTCTACGCCCTTCCAAAACAAAACCTCATAAAATCCATGCTCCTTACATTCTTTTCGAAACCAAACCTCATCCCCCTTGCTTTCATAGGATGCATCAATTCTTTTTAAACATATCGGACATAAGCTCTTCGTTTTATGTAGGATCAATCCCATGTTCCTCCAATATCTCAAGACATTTCATGAAGGTTCTCTCAAGCAGTCCCGGACAGACCTTCATGATTTCTACCGAGTCAAAGCATACAATGTCTCTGCATTCTATACTTCCTTGTTCCATCTCAAACCATTCCACAAGCTCTTTTGCACATTGCTTATATTCAACCGGTTCCATCTCCCCATCTGCTCTTTCAAAATAAGATGACAGCATACACACTCCCCCGGTTAATGTTCCACAAGTTCTCTGTACAAACATGCCCCCGCCAAGAGCACCAAGAGCCCGTATCGTAAAGGGCTCCTCTTTCTCCCGTAAATCCAGGGAAAGCTGCATCATAATCTGGCTGCAATGATAACCCTTTTGAATTAATTCCATAATACGCTCGCTTAACTCCATTCGTCACCCCTCCTTACTTATCTTCTAAGGATTTCTCAACGTGAAGCATACGACCTCTTGCCAAGGCTTCTGGAATATAAACCATTCCACATTTTGGACAGGCAGGTAAGCCAACCGGAAATGCCGAATCCATATAGCTAAGGGTTACCGATCTTGTTTCCAAGGGAAGATCACATTTTCCACAAAGAAGCTTTACTTCTTCATCGTATTGATAATCTGCCATTTCTACCTTCCTTTCGTAATGGAATCGTCTAAAATAAAATCCATCCTGTGACTGTATGCATTATAGATATGATAGCCGCCTGATTCTACTAAATACTCTACCCAAAAGGTGACATTTCCCGGTCTATGGTATGCTGTGAAATGTCCATTCTCCGGGTCGATTAACCGCTCTTTCGTCTTTTCTGCATGTTTAATGACTGCAACAATATCACTATGAAGAATATGCGTTTTCTCTAATTTTCTCTCCAGCTCTTCGTCTATAATCAGATTATATTTCTCTTGCTCCTTTACCTCAACCTCCCATAACTCCCTTAAAATCTCTCTCTTTAAAGTCTCCCGATTCTCCCGTCTTTCACTCCAGGTAGGAGAACAATGACGTATTTTATCTGTCTTTCCATAAAACACCTCCAATATATGCCATGATTCCCTTCCCTTTTTCAAGAATCGGTCTCTGCAATTGACACAGTAGGTAAGAATGGGCAGCTCTTCCTCTCCGCTAAGTTGTTCTAAAGAGACTTCTGTAATATGATCTGCCACATCCTCGTCTGCAATTGACGCCAAACCTCCATAGCCACAACACGGACTCTCTTCTTGCAAGTCATCTCTTCCCGTAATCTCCAATTGGCAATTGTTCGCTAATTGAAGAACGCTTTCCTTCATCTCTCCATCATAACGGGCTCCACAGGCATGATGCAAGACCATTCTTTTCTTCTCTTGCTCCTTTGACTGACACTCTTTTAGTATTTCAAAAAGACTTTCTACTTCCATTCCATATTCTTTTTTAAATGTTTCATTACAAGTTGGACAAGCCGTAAGAATTTTCGGTTTTCCAAGCTCTTCCCATCCCCTCACCACTTGGCTTTTTACCTTTTCAAACACCTCTTTATCTCCAGCCCACTTTCCCAAAATCCCACAGCATGAAAGAAATAAACCCACCCCTTCTGGAATCCTTCCACATAAGTCTTGATAGATTGCTTTCACCAAATCCGGTTCCGATGCGGTAAGCTGGCATCCCGGAAAAAACAGAACTTTTGAAGAATCAAATCCTGCCTGATGCTTCACCAAAAAATGGGACTCTGACATACTGTGCTCCATGTCTAAAAGCCCAAATTCAAAAGCCGATGGCGGCATTTTCTTCGTCTCCACCATCTTCTCTCTGGCTGCCAGAAAAACCTTACTCATATCCAGTCCATTGGGACAAATAGCCTCACATTGTCTGCAAAGTGCACAGGTATTAATCATTTTATTTGCATGATGTGTCCCCATAGCAATTGACAGATTGTTATATACCTCTCTAACGTACTGCCTGGGATTCTTGCCATACTCCTGTAAAAATCCGCATTTTTCTACGCACATCTCGCATTTGCATTGAATACATCTTTGCGCTTCTTCTATCACCTCGTCTTTTGGATGTTCCACGGAAAGATTCTTTTGATTGGTCAAAAGAGAGGTTCTATAACTGCCCTCTTTTTCTCTTCCCACCTCAAGATTCACCCCTTGAAACAATCGATCCAAAGTAGCCCCACTGTATCTTCCATCAAACATCTCATAGACGATTCCATTCCTGGGCCGCAGCCCTATTTTACATTCTCTTGGAACAATCATTTTATAATCTTCAAATAGTCCTTTTATAGAAGAGGTGGCAATATAGACTCCATCAACCTCCTCTAATAGCGCTGGAACATTCTTGATCTCCGCACCGTATTCTATTTTTACTTTTAAATCCCTTAGAATTGTTTGATCCCTTTCGAATACTTCCAAGGGTAGTTGTTCTGGAATCAGCTCCCACAGCTTTCCACCTAGTACATTGGATTTTTCATAGATGATTACCGAATACCCTTTTCGTGCTAAATCGTGGGCAGCGCTCATCCCTCGAACCCCACCTCCGATAATTGCAACTTTTTTATTCTTTCTTTGAAGAAAGACCGGAGCCTTTCTTGGTTTTCCAACTGTTTCTGCCAGTTTCCGCTCTAATTTATCCACATCAACTGCCCCTCCATAATCCTTTCTGATACAGGATTTTTTGCAGGGGGCATTACAAGTGTAAGCAAGTATAAGAGGAAACGGTACTTGCTTTTGATAAATCTTAAAAGCACTTTGAAAATCTCCCTCTCCCATTAACCGGCACATCCCCCTTGCATCAACATGCAAGGGGCACATTGCCGTACAGGCTGCAGGCTCTTCCGCGGTACAAAGTGCTTCCAGCTGATGTAGTACTTCCTGACTGGTTATGTTTTCAGAATGAATCGAGTCAAATTTCGTCATAGGTATACCACCTTTTATCGATCTGCTAAAGCCTCCAGTACTTTCTCCGGTCTTGCAGGAACCGCTGTTATTCTTGCTCCGCAGGCATTATAAATTGCATTAAGAATTGCCGGATGAGGTGCTGATAATGGTGCTTCTCCAACTCCTGATGCACCGTATGGTCCACTTTCTCTTGGAGTCTCCACATATTCAATCGTGAAATTATCCGGTACATCTTTGATATATGGGAGTCCACATCCTGCTAATGTTGTATGTTTTTCCAGATCTTCGAAATCCTCTGTCAAAGCAAGTCCAATCCCTTGTGCTATACCTCCATATATTTGACCATCCGTCGTTGCTCTGTTAATAACCGTTCCAATATCTGCCACTGTATGGAAACTGATTACTCGTACCTTGCCGGTCTTCGTATCTACTTCTACCTCCGGCAGGAATAGTTCGTACATATAGTTTGAAAACGGTGCACCTTGAGCTGTTTCCATATCGCAATTGCTGCACATACTTGCTGCCCACTTTCCATCATAGTGGGTTGGAATTCCCTTTTCTGTCATTTCTTCGTATGTATAATATCCTCCATCTCCTTTATCCATTGCTTTTAGAAGAAGCTCTGCCCCTACACGAATGGCATTTCCCGTCACAACGTTGGAACGGCTTCCTCCAGCCGGACCTGAATTTGGAGTCTTTGCCATGTCATTCATAATCAACTGAATATCCTCTGGCTTAATCCCTGCCTTTCGCAGCGTTTCATGAGCCATTGTCAAAGCCCCTAAATCGGCTCCTTGTCCATGGTCTTCCCAACTAGATCCAACTAGAATCTTATTATTCGGTAACAGCTCTACAAACGCTTCAGATGAATCTACACCATCTAAGCCACATCCATAAATACCTAAACTCAAGCCAACTCCATATTTTAAGTCTGTACTTTCTTCATTCTTTTTCTTACAACGCTCTACTGCTTCATAGTATTTTGGCTTAATCTTATCCATCATCTCCGGCAGACTAAATACCTCTGGAACCTGCCCTGTAATATTCGTACATCCCGGACGATACACGTTCTTGTAACGGAATTCAAATGGATCCATACCACAGGCTTCTGCCGCAATGTCAATCAAAACCTCACTGGATGTAGAAATCTCAGGTGCTCCATATCCACGGAAGGCCGAACCCCATGCATGGTTCGTGCATACCGTAAGATTTTCCGTGTGAATACTCGGAATATCATAACCTGCACAATGGTATTGAGCCAGCCTTAAGGTTAGTAAATCACCAAACTCTGAGTACGCACCGTGATCTAAGATATTTTTCCCTCGGAGACCGAGAATCTTTCCACTTTCATCCATTGCCAGCTCCATATGTGCAAAGGTAGGGCTTCTCTTTCCAGTATACGTAATCATCTGATACATATCATAGACCAAGCTTACCGGACGATTGTCACAGGCAAGACAGGCAACTCCGAGTAATCCTTCCATTGTAGGACTGAACTTGTATCCAAAGGTTCCACCTGCAGGATTCTGAATAATCCGAAGCTTCTCCATTGGAACTCCAATCCCTTCGGCAACCATTGCCGCATGGAGATGGATTCCAATTGATTTTGAGTGAATTGCAAGACGCCCTTCCTCATCAATATAAGCTTGTCCACAGTCTGGTTCTAATGGAAGATGGGGCTGACGACTGCTGTAACCATCCACTTCTGCGACCGTTGCTGCATTCTCAAAAATAGCATCGATTTTTTGGAACTCTCCCTTTTTATTATCAATCTGGAAATACACGTTTGGCGTGCCCGGATGAATCTCTATTGCATCATCTGCCATGGCATCAAGAGCATTCATGTACGCTGGTAATGGTTCAATGTCTACTACAACTGTTGCTGCCGCTGCCCTTGCCTGCTCCGGTGTATCGGCCGCAACCATGGCAATAACATCACCAAATTGAAATACCTTTTCATCACATAAAATAGGACGATCCCATCCATCACCTTTGTTTGATGGGTATGTGATTAATCCATTGATACGATTTTTCCCTTTTACATCCTTATGGGTAATGACCTTATAAACTCCTGGCATTTTTTCTGCTTCACTAAAATCAATTCCCTTAATGAGTCCATGGGAGACTTTTGCCTGAACCAATCCCAGATGCAGACTGCCTGGAGGCATTCCTAAGGCAATATCGCCACCGAAGTTCCAGGTTCCCGTTACTTTCGCCACCCCTGATGGACGATGATAGTAAGTTCCCGTTATCTTATTGTCTGTTGGTTTAAAGAGCAAATCCTCTTTTTTCATTTCTCCACGCATCACTTTTGCAGCATCCATAACAGCATTTACAAGTGGTTTATATCCTGTACAACGACAGGCATTGCGATTCTTTTGGAACCATTCTCTAACTTCTTCTCTTGTAGGAGAATCATTCTCTCTTAATAGCTGCAAAGAACTCATAATAAAGCCAGGGCTGCAAAATCCACACTGAGCACAGCCATGAGCCATCCATGCAACCTGAAGAGGGTGAAGATCCTCTGGTGTACCGATTCCTTCAATTGTTTCAACCCGGGTGTTATCTGGTATGTTTTTCATCTTTCTTGTACAGGCCCGAACCACTTTTCCGTCCATAATAATCGAGCAAGCACCACATTGCCCATTTCCACATCCAACCTTACATCCTGTGAGATGCATCTGAGCCCTGAGAACATCCGAAAGAACGCTTTCTCCATCTGCAATAACCGTCTGAGCTATTCCATTAACAATTAGTACCCGTTTGTCCATACTTAACCTCCTTTTAATCAATTTTATGTTATACTAAAACAATAACTACGAAAGAGATAACATGTCGAGGTGAATATCATGAACGAAAAACAATTCATAAAAAACCTGGCAGAAAACATCGTGGAAAAACTCAAGACTTCTGCCACAAATACAGAGGAACAAGGGAAACTTACCCGGGAATTATTTGATGAGGTTACAAACATACTTCTAAAAGATCAACCAGATGTTACCCATCTTTCTGCCCCCAACGGAGTCATTGAAATCATTGATACTAAAAATAAGCATCTTTATCGCCGCTATCTTGAACTGGCTTACGACGAAACCGGTAATGGTCTTCGGCTGCTGGGAGACGATATCGGAGGCAACCCTGTTCAAATTGTATTTCTAAGCAACTCTGCCCTTGAGCAGTTGAATGATTTACATGGCGCTGGACCGGATAATCCCAGGTGTGACCACTAGTTCCTTGTTAATTGTCTGAAATCTCTTTAGTTATTTTTAGTATATCAGACAGTTTTGTTGTTTGCGATTTGTTTTCATAAAACAATCCCTTGCTTTGGAGGAATATTATGCACGGTGCTTTTATTATTTCCATCGATACAAACACAAGAAAAAACGGCTATCATCCAACGACGGAAGTGGAGGGAATTTCCTCTTTAAAACGTCTTGTTATTACCTTGCAGGAGCAGAATCTCTCTCCTATCATTGTTTTGACAAAAGAAAAAGCTGCCATAGAAAACCATCTTGCAAAGATGGGAGTTCTTTGCCTTGGTCCAGACTTTCAGGATACTCCTGCAAAGGATTATTTCCTGGAAGCCGTTTCTCTTTTAAGTGTCTCTTGTGACTCTGTATTTTTAACGACAACCGACTACCCGCTATTTCATAGTGATACCCTCCAGCGGCTCTCCTTAGAAAAAAAATTGCCTGTGCTTCCGGTTTTTGAGAATCAATCTGGTTTTCCTATACTTTTAACCTCAAAAAGCTTACAAAACATTTATGATCAAGGGAAGCATGGTACCGTTGACTCCCTTTTCAATGAAATCACAAAAAATGCTGCCACCATACCGGTCACGGATTCCGGTGTAATCGCAAATCTCGGCTTCCTCTCGGAGTGGAAAGAGTATTTAAAGGCTCATAAAATCAATACTCTTCGTCCAATATCAAAGCTTATGATTGCAAGAGAACATGTTTTCTTAGGTCCTGGCACCTATCAGCTTTTATTGGCCATTAAGCGTTGTCATTCTGTTCGAAATGCCTGTACACTCACCGGCATTTCTTATAGTAAAGGCTGGCGTATGATAAAGCTGCTAGAAGAACAAAGCAGGATACAAGTGGTCAAGCGCCACAAAGGTGGCGAAAAAGGTGGCTCTACCACCTTGACACCCAAAGGAGAGCTTTTAATCGAAACGTATCAGTCCTACGTCAAAAGTTGTAATGCTGCCATTCACCAATTATTTGAAGAACATTTTTCCAAGCTGCAGGAGGATTTAAACAACGATGACTAAGATTCAGAAAAAAATGGCTTTTGAAATTGTCTCTTATGCAAAAGAAAACAGTGCTTTTTACAAAAGACATTTTCAACAATTAAGCTTTCCAGACTTTGAAGATCTCCCTTTTACAAATGGAGACCTCTTAAGCAAGCATGGGGAAGAAATGCTTTGTACAAGTCTTGGTGAAATATCCCGCATTCGAACTTTCTCCACTTCTGGAAGTAGTGGCACCCCAAAAAGATTCTTTTTTGGCACAGAAGATCAGGAAAGAACGATCCGCTTCTTTGCTCAAGGAATGGCATCTATTGCACCGAAGGATCATCCTGTTCTTATTTTAATGTCTGATGATAAACCCGGGAGCATTGGAAGTCTTTTAAAAGAAGGCTTAAGACGCATCAACAGAAAAGGAATTATTTACGGTCGTCCGAAAGATTTGACAACCATACTGAAGGAAATAAAGGATGTAGGATGCATTGTTGGCATGCCTTCTGATGTATATTATCTTTGTAAGAAAGCGCCCCAAAACAATATCCCTTCGGTTCTTCTTAGTGCAGATTACGTATCTCCTGCTATCATTCAGGCCATCGAATCTCTTTGGGGCTCACAAGTTTTTACCCATTATGGCCTTACCGAAACTTGTTACGGCCTTGCAGTTCAATGCAGCAAGGGCAAAGATCTTCACTTGCGAAACAATGATTTCTATACGGAAATCATCGATCCCGACACCGAAGAAGTATTGCTTCCCGGTCAAAAAGGAGAGATTGTGCTCACAAGTCTTCATCCAAGTCCACTTCCTCTGATTCGTTACCGAACAGGAGATATTGGCTCACTCTCAGCCACTCCCTGCTTATGTGGAGATCACGCTTTAAAACTCCATCGTGTATACGGTCGGTTGCAGAATTTAAAAACCCCCATAAACATCCACTTCTTAGATGATACCATCTATGCTCTAAAAGAAGTTTATGCTTATGAGGCTACCTTAACACGCTCTGAATTGCATTTAATCATTGATGGTAAAATTCCATCTATTTCCGAGCTGTCCAAATGTATTGGAATCCCTTTAAATATTACGTATCAGTCCTTGTTGCCCTGGACAAATTCTGGAAAAAGAAGGCTTACTCTTGCCCACGAATCTGAATCATTTGAGCCACAATACTAATCGCTATCTCTGCTGGAGTTTTTGCTCCAATTGCCAGTCCAATGGGGGTTGTAATTCTTTCAAAATCCTGTTCTGTAAATCCCTTCTTCTTCAGCCTTTCAAATACCCCTGCCTTTTTCTTTCTGCTGCCAATTACTCCTATATACTTCGCCGGAGTTTTTAATATCTGCTCCATAATCCTTTCATCATCCTTATGGCCTCTTGTCATGATGACAACATAATCCTCTTGTTGAATTGTAACACCACCTAAAATCTGATGATTATCCGTTCGGATTGTCTGACAAACACCAGGGAATAGTTCCCTTTTCGTAAACTCTTCCCGATCCTCCAATACAATACACTGAAACTCTACAGAGGCCAGCACCGGCACCAATGCCTGAGACACGTGGCCGCCTCCAAAAATATAAACCTTTTCTGGCGCTTTAATCTCTTCAATATAATGATTTGAATACTGTTTTAAATCTTCTGTATCAGGAACCAGCTTCCATTCCCCTTTTGAGCTTTCTGCCGTTTCTGCAACCAACCATGCTTTTTTATTTTTCTCATAGACTTCGTCAATTCCCTTACACAGTTCCAGAAAATCCTGATTTCCTCCAGGAATGTACTTCAAATATATTGTAACATCTCCACCACAAATCATTCCTAAATCCTGAATTTCATTTTTCTTAAGCTGATAGGACAAAAGCTGGGATTCTTTTCTAAGCAGTGCTTTTTTTGCTTCCTCTTCACTCATAAGCTCTACCATTCCACCCCCTATCGTACCTAGGGAGCGCCCCTCTTTTGTAACCAGCATTTTGGCACCTGTACCTCTTGGTGTGGAACCGCTGCTGCTTACAATCGTAACCACAACAATATCTTCCTTTTTCTCTATATACTCTTTTGCTTTTTGAAATAATTCTCTCATTTGTTTTTCTCCGGATACAAGCAAAGCACATTGACTGGAGAAATGCCAAGTTCTTCTGGCATTTCTCCAGGGAATCGATCCTTTGGTATTCTCCACCATAAATCCTTTGATTCCTGAGCTTGTTTCTTGTATCGAAATTGAATAATCCACTCAAATGGTTCTTCCATCATTCCCGTCTTTACCACCTCGTGTCGATTAGACTTCACCTTTGCTCCAAAGTAATGTGCACGAATTCCAATTGCTTCTAAATGATCCTTTACCGGTTCCTTTGTCTCAAGCCGAATTCCCCATTTCGGAACCTCTACTTCGTACTCCCCTGTCTTTTTTGCTTCAATCACATTTTTACATCCTGTGATTTCTGCCCCTAATATTGTTTCCGGGTTTGCAAAGATGGCTTTTGTTTTCTTAGTGGTAAATATCCGTCCATCTCCCATTAGTGAAATATTTTCACACATATGGTATGCTTCATTTCGGTTATGGGTTACCATCAAAACCGGTCTTCCATAGAGTGCTAGAAGTTCTTTGATTTCAATTTGAAGCTTGCTGCGTAAATGGGTATCCAGAGCAGAGAAAGGTTCGTCCAGCATCAGAAGCTTCGGTTGATTCACCAAGATTCTTGCAAGAGCAACTCTTTGCTGCTGCCCTCCCGACAATTGATGAATTCCATGCCTCTCCATTCCTCTTAGCTGAAGTAAATCAATCACCTCACGAAAACGTTTCTTTTTCTCTGCCGAATTCTTTACAAAATGAAGACCACATAGGATGTTTTTTTCCACATTCATATTGGGAAACAATGCATAGTTTTGAAAAAGATACCCTACCCTTCGTTTTTGTGGCGGGAGATTAATCTTTTTCTCACTGTCAAACAAAGTGACCCCATCCAGAACAATTCTTCCCCTGTCCGGTGTCTCGATCCCTGCAATACAGCGAAGCGTCATGCTTTTTCCGCAACCTGAAGGGCCTAAAATCCCCATCGTACCCTTCTGTGTATTCAAGGTGATTTGCAAATGAAAGTGGCCGATTTTTTTTTCAATGTCTACTTGAAGCATTATCCCTGCCTCCAATCATTCTGTCTTTTTTCCATGGTATTCACAATCAGTAATACCACTGCTGATATCGCCAGATTCAGAAGCACCCATTTTGTCGCACCGGCATTATCTCCGGTGCGCCAAAGCTGATAGACTGTTGTAGATATGGTTGCCGTTTTCCCCGGAGTATAGCCCACCATCATACTGGTTGCTCCATATTCGCCTAAGGCTCTGGCAAAGGCAAGAACACTCCCTGCTATAATTCCCTGCTTACAATAAGGCATACGGATGCACCAAAAAATATACGTATTGGAGAGTCCCAGAGTCTGCCCGGAATAGGAAAGTGTTTCATCAAAGCTTTCAAAAGCCCCTCTTGCTGTTCGATACATAAGAGGAAAAGCAACCACGGATGCAGTAATAATTCCTCCATACCAGGTCATTACAAACTGAATTCCATGCTCCTTTAGAAACTGCCCTACGGGTCTGTTCACGCCAAATAATATTAATAGAAAATACCCCACAACTGTAGGGGGCAGTACAAGGGGAAGTGTGAGTACCACATCCAAAATTCCCTTGGCTGCTTTGGGAAGCTTCGCAATATAGTAAGCCGCAAAGATTCCCAGAAAAAACACGATTACACTGCTTAGTATCGCAATGCGTATGGAATTCCATAATGGAAACCAATCCATATTATTCCCTCACTTTTTCTAGAAAGCTTTTGTGAATCCAACTTTCTCAAAAATTTCTACTGCTTGATCACTCTGTAGAAACTCTAAATAAGCCTTTGCTTCCTCTTCGTTCTCAGTTGCTTTAACCACTGCTGCCGGATATAATACTTTTCCGCACATCTCTTCTGTTGCTTCATCCACAATTTCAAGCCCTGCACTAAAGGCATCCGTGCAATAAACAACTCCTGCATCTACGCTTCCTTCACTGACCCATGTGGTAACCTCTTTTACGTTGCTTCCGTAACTGATTTTTCCACTTTCTGCAAGTACTGCTTCGTCTAGCTGAAAGTGTTCGAAAATTTTCTGGGTATACTGTCCTACCGGTACATCACTGTTACCCATTGCAAAAAGCATCTCTTCACTTGGAAGTTTACTTACTAAATCCTCGAAGCTGTTAATTTCCTTTGGATTATCCGTGGGTACACATAGAGTAACCTTGTTTAAAAGCAAATCAAATCTTGAATCCTTCACAAGATACTCCCCTTCTTCCAATTCGTTCACCTGCTTTTCACCGGCAGAAATAAACACATCACAATCTGCACCTTCTTCAATCTGTGTTTGAAGTGTTCCGGAAGAATCAAAGTTAAAAGACAAGCTTACATGAGGTGCTTCATCCTTGTAAAGCTCTGCAATATCCTGCAGGGTCTCTGTCATAGACGCTGCTGCAAATACAGTGAGCGCAACCTCCTCTTTTGTCTCCACTACCGTTTCCTCCTTTGGTTCTTCTGCTGGAGTCTTTTTTGCACAGGCAATTAAGCTTGCTCCTAACACCAACATCATGAATACTGCTAATACTCTTTTCTTCATAAATCGTTCCTCCTTTGCTATTCGCAAAAATATTTAACAAACGTGACTTTACACGTATTGCCCGATTTCAGACAGAGGCACATTCGCCTCCTTTTCCCTGCAGTAATTCTAATCCATGTTCAATGGTATCCAAAAAGGCATCCATACTCTCCATACAAGCTTTTGGACTGCCCGGTAAATTTACAATAAGGGTTTCCTTCCGAATTACAGCTCTTCCTCTTGAGAGCATTCCTCGCTTTGTAATCTGCATAGATGCATACCGTATCGCTTCTGCCACACCTTGAGCCTCTTTATCTCCAACCAAAAGGGTGGCTTCCGGTGTAATATCCCTTGGTGAAAAGCCTGTTCCGCCTGTGGTTAAAATGAGCTGTGGTCTTCTTTGATCACATAAACGGATCAACTCTCTTTTTAATTCTTCTTCATCGTCTGGAATTAAAATTTCTTCAATCACTTCATATCCAGATTCTCGTAAACGGTTGGCAATGGCTGGGCCACTTTTATCTTCTCTCTCCCCTCGTGCACCTTTGTCACTCAGAGTAATGACCGCTGCTCTTAAGGGTTGTTTTTCTTTTGGTTCCTCGATTTCCATGGTGTCACCAACAGATATGATTCCTGAATGCAACACTCGCGCAAATACTCCCTCTCTTGGCATAATACAGTCTCCTACCTTATGGTAAATTTGACAGTGAGTATGGCATTCCTTTCCAATTTGTGTCATTTCTAACAGGACTTCATTGCATCTTAAGTGAGTCCCCACTGGAAGTTCTTTAAAATCGATTCCTTCTACGATTAAATTTTCTCCAAAAGCTCCTGGAACTACGTCGACCCCTTTTTTCTTAAAAGCTTCTATCTTTTCTCCACTAATTAAACTAACCTGACGATGCCAGGATCCTCCATGGGCATCCTGCTCTAATCCAAACCCTTCTTTGAAGAATCCAGAGCCTATATTCATTTTTTGCGTTCCCTTTTTCTCACTCCTACAGACTGCTAATACCTTCCCCATTCTATCCTCCAATTTCATTCATACTTTTATATTCTGTCACTTGACTTTTATCCAAAAAACTATGAGCTCTCGGTTTTCGATAAATACATTTTTCCATCTCTTGTTTTATCTTTTCAAAAGGTGCACCTTCTCTTAAAAGAGCTTTAAAATCCATTCCCTTTTCATAACAAAGACAGGGTTTTAATATGCCCAAGGATGTAAGGCGTACTCGGTTGCATTCATCACAAAATCTATGGCTAATTGCATCAATAAAACCAATTTTTCCTTTGAGCTGCTTTGAAGTGTAATAATGAGCTGGTCCGTTGCCTCGCCTTTCTTTGGTTGGATTTAAGTCTGAATATTTTTCCTTTAGAAGCTTTAACGCCATCTCCATCTCTAACCCCTTTAGATGGGCTCCTTCACCAATTGGCATCAGCTCAATATAGCGTATGTCTACCGGGTATTTTTCAGCGATTTCAGCCAGTCTGTAAATTTCCTCTTTTGTCTCCTTTAAAAGAACAGAGTTGATTTTCATAGGAATCCCTAAATTGCACCCTCTTTTTAACACTTCCAGAATCTCTTTCACAGAACCCTCTTCACAGCCTGTTACTCTACGATACATGTCTTCATCTAAGGAATCGATGCTAATATTGATTCCATCAATGGAGCAGGCCTTTAATTCCTCTATATACTCTTCTAAAAGCACACCGTTTGTCGTTAATGTAACCTGTTCTACCCCGTCTAATTCCTTAAGTTTGCGAATAAAATCCAGACAGCCTTTTCGTACAAGGGGCTCTCCACCAGTCACCTTGTATTTTGTGATTCCAAGTGTAACTGCGACTTTGCAAAGCTGTAAAATATCCTCATACGTTAATATTTCTTCATGGGTTTGTTTGATTACCCCCTTTGGCATGCAGTACATACAACGCATATTACAGCGATCGGTGATGGAGATTCTCATGTATTCAATTGGTCTGTTATACTGATCTTTCATAACGCCCACTCTTTCCACCTTCTTTTTCCAAAAGAAAAATCTCTTCCATATGCATGGATTTATCCACTCCTTTGCACATATCATACACTGTCAAAAGGGCAATACTGACTCCTGTCAGGGCCTCCATTTCAACACCGGTTTTTCCTTCACAAGTCACTTCACATCTTCCAAGAATCCCATGCTCATCTTCCAAAAGGGTAAAAGTCACCTTACTTTTAGTCAATGCCAAACTATGACAAAGCGGGATTAAATCCCCCGTTCTTTTGGTTCCCATAATCCCGGCTATTTGAGCTACTCCCAGTACGTCTCCCTTTTTCATTGCTCCTTTGGCTACTATTTGAAAGCATTCTTCACTCATGTATATTTTTCCACATGCAACTGCTCTTCTCTTTGTATTTTCTTTCTCTCCAACATCTACCATGCGGGCATTTCCGTCTTTGTCTATATGTGAGAGTCCCATCCGCTTACACCCCTTTCCAAAATCCACAATTGGGAAAATGACAGACTTCACAGTTTCTACAAAGTCCTCCATTTCCAAGGTCTGCAATCCATTCTTTTGTTACTGGAATTTCTGCCAGCAACAGCGGTAGGACTAAGTCAAATATTGTTCTTTTGGCATACATAACACACCCTGGAAGTCCCAAGATGGGAGTCCTTGTTTTCGTATATGCAAGCAGGAACATAGCTCCTGGCAATACCGGTGCTCCATAGCTCACGATTTGAGCCCCTGTATTTTTAATGGCCAGAGGGGTTTTGTCGTCAGGATCCACGCTCATTCCTCCTGTACAAAGAATCATCTCTGCTCCATTTTTTAACATTTCTTGAATGGTGGTGGTAATCTCCTGATGATTATCATCTAATATCTTATGTTCCATTAACTCACATCCATATTCACTCATTTTATCAATGAGTACCGGGGTAAAGGTATCCTGAATCCGTCCTTTGAAAACTTCACTCCCTGTGGTAATCACGCTATATTTAACTTGTTTGAGAGGGAGCAGCTCTAAAAGTGGCTCCTCTCCTATCATGCTTCTTGCATGATCCATCTTTTCTTTTTCAATAACAAGAGGAATGACTCTTGTGCCACAAAGCTTATCTCCTTTTTTTACCACAAGTCCAGAGGGTAGAGTGGCAACCATCATTTCTCCCAGTCCATTAATCTGATTCAGCCGCTCTGTGTCCACCTTTAACAGCCCGTCTCTCTCTGCTATTAGCTCAATCTTCCCTTCCTTTGGCTTTGTTGCTGTCATAAACTTTCCTTGTGCAATCTCACGCAGTATATCCGCCGCCTCATTCTCATGGAGCATCCCTTCTTCCTGCTCCCACACATATAAATGTTCTTTCCCTAAACTTAACAGAACCGGAATATCTTCTTCCCGGACAATATGACCTTTCCGGAAAACAGCATCCTTTGTTTTTCCCCGAACTATTTGTGTAATATCATGGCACAATACATGCCCTACTGCTTCTTTCGTATCTACCAGCTCCATACCTTTATCCTCCCGCTGTTTTCTCTAATGAATCCTCTATAGAGCTATTATCTCTCATTATATGTTTTTTGACAAATATTTTCTGTCAATTTACACTTTGTTTTCGTCACCTCTCTGTTGTATAATAATATTTCAATTGAAATTATAAGGAAGAGGCGAATTTATATGTATACCATTACTGGAAGAGTTGGAACAAGTCAAACAGATAAACACGGAGATATGAAACTCATCTCGGCAATGGATGCCATACAGGACTGCTCCATATTCTGGATGGAATCAGAACCTACATTTTTAAAATATTTTCAGGAAAATCATTTGGGAATGTTTTTAGCATTTCGACAGATTGATGTCTTAAAGCTTCCAAAGTACAGTGAAAGCATTACTGTTTCCACTGGAATCTATGATTGTAAAGGACCTTATGGCTATCGAAATACAGTTCTTTATGACGAAAACCAGACTCCTTGTATCCTTTCGTGGGAAATTGGAGCTTTTGTTCGATTAGAAACAGGACGTATGGAAAAAATCCCTGGTGATGTGATAAAATCTTTGATTATTGACCCCAAAGTTCCTATGGAATATTTAAGCCGGAAAATAATATTACCTAAAGAGGGCTTTGAAGGCATGCCTGCTTTTTCGGTTCGGCGAAATGATATTGATTTTAACGGACATATGAACAATGTTCGCTATCTTGAAGCAGCTTTCGAATTCCTTCCGGATGATTTTAATGTCACTCGAATTTCCACAGAATACAAGAATCCCGCTTTATATGGCAACTCCTTGTATCCAAAGCTCTGTAAAGAAGACGCTTGTATTTATTTGTTATTAGAAGATCAGAATTCCAGGCCATATACGATTATGAAAATTGAATAAATCCTTGCAAGGAGAATCTTCTCTTCGCAAGGATTTTGTTCTGCCAAAATTGGCACTGTAGTTATTTATTTAGCATTTTTTATATGCTCTTGTTCTAATTCATTAATGCGGTCTACCTTTGGTGCTGAACCACCACCAGCAAACTCACAGTCAAGCCATACATCAACTAAGTATTTCGCCAGCTCAACTCCTATTACTCTCTCTCCCATACACATAATCTGTGCATTATTGCTCTTTCTTGAACGCTCTGTAGAGAAAGGATCATGACATACCGCAGCCCTGATTCCCGGAACCTTATTGGCACAAATTGCCATTCCAATTCCTGTTCCGCATACAAGAATTCCTCTTTCAAATTCTCCTGCTGCCACTGCATCAGCTACTGCATATGCTACGTCTGGATAAAGAACTACCTCACCTTTTGCTGCACCAAAATCCTTAAACTCAATTCCTTTTGCTTCCAGGTGATTCATAATCTCAACCTTTAACGCATATGCTGCCTCATCACAACCGATTGCTAATTTCATTTTCCTACCTCCTAATTTATATCTATTTTTAATGTTAGCACTATTCTATCTTGAATTATTACTTTTGTCTATATGGTTTAAAATATTCCTCTTGACTTAATGATATCAAAATGATATCATTAAGATACAAAAAATCACCTCTTAAAAGAGGTAAAGGAGGCTTATTTATGAATGAGAAAATATTAAATACGAAAAAGAATGGCTTATTTGTTCTAATTCTTACCACTTTGCTCTATGCAGCAGCGATTGGTGGCTGTATTATGGGAGGAATAATTCTTTCTAATGGCGGACTTCCTGTTTTACTAATCATCAGCATCATTTGGCTCATTATTGGCTGGATTCCTTTCTGCGGATTAAAGGTTGTAAAACCTCAGGAAGCAGTGGTGCTTACCCTTTTTGGAAACTATTTTGGTACTCTTAAAAGCGAAGGTTTTTATTTTGTAAATCCATTTTGTATCAGTGTAAACCCAGCTGCAAAGACGAAACTCAGCCAAAGTGGAGATGTAGACAGCAATTCAACCAAATCTATTTCATTTACAATGAAAAATGAGTTGGCAGCTACCGAATTATTCAGCAAGAAAATTTCCTTAAAAATCATGACACTTAATAACAGCAGACAAAAAATCAATGACTGTCTGGGGAATCCTATCGAAATTGGAATCGCAGTTATGTGGCGGGTAACCGACACTGCAAAGGCCGTTTTTAATGTTGATAACTACAAGGAATACTTGTCTCTTCAATGTGACAGCGCTCTTCGCAATATTGTACGTATCTATCCTTATGATGTAGCAGCAAATATTGATACTACTGGTGATGGCGTTGCAGATGAGGGCAGTCTTCGCGGATCCAGCGAGATTGTTGTTTCCAGAATTCGGGATGAGATTCAAGAAAAGGTAAAAGATGCCGGAATGGAAATCATTGAGGCTCGTATCACTTATCTTGCTTATGCACCGGAAATTGCCGCTGCGATGCTTCAAAGACAACAGGCTTCGGCTATTATCGATGCCCGTAAGATGATTGTAGATGGCGCCGTTGGAATGGTTGAGATGGCTTTAGATCAACTGAACGAAAAGCAGGTTGTAGAACTGGATGAAGAAAGAAAAGCAGCTATGGTTTCTAACTTATTGGTAGTACTTTGCGGCAATCACGATACACAACCAATTGTAAATACGGGAAGCCTCTATTAAGATGGCTGATTCAAAGAAAAAGCAGGTTCCACTCAGACTTTCTGCAAACTTATACAATGCCCTTGCCGCATGGGCTGAGGATGATTTCCGTTCGGTCAATGGACAGATTGAATATTTGCTTACCGAGTGTGTCCGTCAAAGGAAAAAAGATGGAAAATATGTTTCAGAACATCTTGATGAACCTCCGGAATTGGATATTAAATAACAAAAATAAAGAATGCAGTAATATCTCGTAAAAGAGTATTGCTGCATTTTTATATGCGTTATATGCTGCTAATAAATTTTTCAATAAATACATCCGCAACTCCAATAGCAGAAGCCTCATATTTTAGTGCTGCCGGTATAATAAATGATAAATCTTCTATAAAGGGATCGAGCTTCTTTACTCTTTCCCTAAGCTCCTCCATGTATAAACCAATATACTGTCCTAAATAACCACCTATAATAACTTCACTGTCAAATGCCATATTCAGATCGTGAATTGCCAGCGCTAAATCATCTAAATATTGGTTCCAGGCTTTTATATACTTCTCATTCTTTTGCTCTAATCCCTCAAAAAAGAGATTTAAGTCGTCATTTGTCATATCTGATAAAACCTTTGTCGCACAGTATGCATTGATACAACCTTTTCTTCCACAAAAACAAGGCTTTCCTCCCGGATATAGGGTTATATGGCCGAACTCTCCGCCTCTTCTCATTTTTCCATAAAAAACGTTTCCGTCAATAATAATTGCTCCACCTACTGTTTGGCTTACAAATAAATAAACAGACTCTCTCTTGGTTCCCCTAAAATTCATCTCTGCTTTTCCTGCACTGTTCGCATCATTTTCCAAAATAATTGGAAACGAAAACCACTTTTTAACAATGTCATACAGTCGATATGATATCTCCATTTGTTCATGAAGCGCATGCATTTTTGTCCCGGTTTCGTCGATGATAGCTGGCAGCGAAATACCCAGCCCCAAAATTTTCTTTTCGGGAATCCTACTTTCCTTTATAAACTCTTCAATTGTCGCTTTGAGCTTTTCATAGGACTCGGCTTTATCGTGTATTCTCATACGAACTCTTCTTGAATACATGATTTCCCTTGCCAAATTAATCATAACAATATTAATATGGTTTCTCGTAATATCTAGTCCCAGCGCAACTTTTGCATCCTTGACACAGCGATAGCTCATCGCCTTTCTTCCTCCAATTGACTTTAGTGTTCCTTCTTCCTTTATCAAGCCAATCTCTTCCAGATCTTTTAACCCCTGTGTAACCGTAGGAAAGCTAAGTCGTATGTCTTCTGCAATTGTATTTTTCTGTACTGCATCTGCCTTAAGCATATATTGCAGTATACTATTTCGATTCATTTTTTTAACTTCAATATTACTCAATCTCATATTTATCAATTTGGCTGCATGCCATCCTCTCAAAATTTTTTCAACATGTGTAATTCATGTAAGATTTTCTTGCCTTCTTGTCCTATCAAACTACTATATTTTTGATAAACCTTATAAAGCTTATCATATTTTGTCTTATTTTCTAAATTAAAGTGGTAAATCTGGCTTTTCACTTCGCTCATACACATAACAGCCTCTTGATAATCGTCATATCCGCCTCTTTTACTCCCTGCTGCCAATGTTGCATAGATAGCAGACCCCAGAGCGGCTGCCTGGCTGCTCTTTGCTAGTTTTAAATCAATCCCTAACACATCTGCATAAACTTGCATTAGCGTAGGATTTTTTAATGCGATACCTCCGCTCACGACAATTTCATCAATCTTTACACCCGCCCCCTTGTATAAATCAAGAATCACCTTTGTACCAAATGCAGTTGACTCAATAAGTGCTAAGTATATTTCTTCCGGCTTTGTGTTCAAGGTTAAACCAATGATAGCACCTGCTAAATTCCCATCCACATATGGCGTTTTATTTCCATTCCACCAATCCAATACCAAAAGCCCTGTTCCACCTCGTTCTAAGCATTCTGCTTTTTCATTCAACAAATCGAAAACATCAACATTCTTTTTCTGGGCTTCGTCATAATAATTTGCAGGAATACAATTATTTGCAAACCATCCAAAAAGATCTCCTACCGCAGCAAGACCGGATTCCAAAGCATAGTAACCTGGAACAATAGCATCTTTTACCGCTCCATAGATCCCTTTGTGAGAAAATGGGTTTCTACTAAGACCCACTATCACACTGGATGTTCCCAACACAAGCATCGCTTGCGTCTCTCTCCTTACGCCGCTTCCCGGTACTCCTGCATGAGAATCTATGATGGCTGGTGCCACCGGAATCCCTTCCACAAGTCCCAGCTTCGCTGCCCATTCCTTTGACAGCGTTCCAATTTCTTCCCCGATACCACAGATATCTTCTGTAAGCTTCTCTTGAACTATATTTTCAATTCTTGGATTTATACTTTTATATAGCTCTGTATCAGGATAACCATCTTCTTGATTCCACCATGCCTTATAGGCCGCCATGGAGCAGCTTCTCTTGTGTGAGCCTGTGATAATCCTTGTAATCCAATCCCCTGCCTCCAGTATTTCTGCTGACTTCTCGTAGATTTCTATATCCTCTTCTATGGTTTCAAGAACCTTTGGAATCAACACCTCTGGCGATACGCTTCCGCCAAACCTTGCCGAGTGTGACAGATTCAGCTTTTCCAATACTTGATTAATATAATCTGCCTGCTTTTGCGCTCCATGATGTTTCCATAACTTAACATAAGCATTTCTCTTTCCGCTAAATTCCTTCTTCATACATAATGGTAGTCCGTCTTCATCTATTGGCAAAACTGTACAGGCCGTAAAATCAACACCAATCGCTATAATGTCTTCCTTATCTACATTACTCTTTTGTATTAGTCTGACAATCACATCTTCTAAAACATCCAGATAATCTTTGGGATGCTCAAGACACCATTCGGAAGGTAATATCTCATCTCCGTTGGGAAGCTTTTCTGTCATTACTCCATGAGGATATTCTTTCGCTTCACAACCTATCACTTCTCCATCACTGCATCGAACTAATATCCCACGCCCTGACAATGTGCCGTAATCTAACCCAATCGTATATTTATCTTTCATTTTTCATCCTTCACATTCATTAAGTATAACTAACGTTTTCTTTACCGTCAAGGATTGAAGCCCTAGATAAACTCCATGATGCTTGCATAAATTCCTTCATCATCCAGCTTATATTTTTGAAGTAATTCTCTTGCAGACCCCGACTCTCCATAGACGTCATTCATACCTAGTTTTTTTATTTTAGTTGGAAGCTTCTCTGACAACAAATCACATACTGCACTTCCTAGCCCACCAATCGTTGAATGTTCTTCTACCGTTACAACTTTTCCTGTTTTTTCTGCCGACCTAAGAATTGTTTCTTCATCAATTGGCTTGATTGTGTGAATATTTATAACTTCTGCACTTATATTTTGTGACTCTAACTTTTTTGCAGCCTCCAGGCATTCTGGGACTGATCCGCCTGTAGCCACAATTGTCACATCTGTTCCCTTTTTTAAAATGACACCTTTCCCTAACTGAAATTTATAGTCCGGTTGATTAATAATTGGCACTTCTCCTCGGCCAAAGCGTAAGTATACCGGTCCCTTATGATGGACTGCTGCCTCCATGGCTTGTCTAGCCTCAATATCATCTGCCGGTACAATAACGGTCATCCCTGGAATCGTTCTCATTAGAGCAATATCCTCATTGCACTGGTGTGTGGCGCCATCCTCACCTACCGTAATTCCAGCATGTGTTGCACCAATTTTCACATTCAAGTGAGGATAGCCAATTGAATTTCTGATTTGTTCAAAATTACGCCCTGCAACAAACATTGCAAAAGAGCTGATAAAAGGGATTTTCCCACAGGTTGCAAGCCCCGCAGCAATTCCAGTCATATTACATTCCGCAATCCCACAATCAATATGTCTCTCCGGATATTGTTCTTTGAAAATTCCTGTCTTTGTTGCGCATGCTAAATCTGAATCCAAAACAACCAGCTCTTTATATTTTCCGCCTAATTCGACAAGTGATTTACCATAGCTTTCTCTCGTTGCAATTTTTTTCATATTTAGCTTATCCTTTCCAATTCTTTCATAGCCTGCTTATATTCCTCTTCATTCGGAGCTTTTCCATGCCATCCTGGAATATTCTCCATAAAGGACACACCTTTCCCCTTAACCGTCCTCATTATGATAGCCGTGGGTTGCCCTTTTGTTTCTTTCGCCTTCTTCATTGCGAAAGAAATTTCACTCATATCATTTCCATTAATAGTGATTACATGAAACTGAAATGCTTTCAACTTCTCGTCAATAGGATATGGTGAGCAGACTTCGTCTAGCTTTCCGTCAATTTGCAAATCATTATTGTCAACAATTAAAACCAAATTATCCAGTTTGCGATGTCCTGCAAACATAGCCGCCTCCCAGATTTGACCTTCCTGCAATTCTCCATCACCGCACAGGCAATATGTTCTATAGCTCTTATTGTCCATTTTTGCGGCAAGAGCCATACCAACTGCAATAGAAAATCCTTGACCCAGAGACCCTGTAGAAATATCAACTCCTTTTGTCTCTTGCATGCAAGGATGTCCTTGAAGGCAAGAACCCAGTTTCCTGAGATTTTTCAGTTCATCAACTGGAAAATATCCTCGATGAGCCAACGCAGAATACAGCCCTGGTGCTGTATGTCCTTTTGATAATACAAAACGATCTCTGTCCTCCATCTTCGGATTGGCCGGATCAATATTCATCTCTTCAAAATAAAGGAAAGTAAATAAATCTGCTGCCGAAAGTGAACCACCTGGATGACCACTTTTCCCATTATATACTGCTGTCAAAATACTCTTTCTAATTTCATTTGCCTGCTTTTCAATCTCATGTAGTGTCATCTTTCCCTCCATCATCTTATCTGTCAGACGCTATTTTTATGACTGCCTTAATTACATCCTGCTTATTTTTTATGCTTTGATCCATTCCTTCCTGAATATCATCCAGGGAAAATGTATTGGTTACAATTCCTTTTAGGTTAACTCTTCCTGATGAAACTGCTTCAATTGCTAATGGATAGATATGGCGATAACGGAAAACTGTCTTAAAGGTAAGCTCTTTATCTATCGCAAGTCCCATATACAATGTTTCTTCTCCTGATGGTGAGTAGCCAACCAATACAATTGTTGAGCCAGGTTTTGCAAAGTGTATTGCCTGATTCGTTGTAATTTCAGAACCTGCAGTTTCAATCACTAAATCTGCACCTTTGCCTTCGGTCAGCTTCAGAACTTCTTCTACAACATCTTTTTCTTTCCCATTTACAACGGCTGTTGCACCCAGTTCAATGGCCTTTTCCAGTCTCTTCTCCAGCACATCGACAACTATAACCTTGGTTACGCCCATGGCCTTTAGTGCCATCAAAGAAACGTAACCAATACAGCCTGCTCCTGTTACCACCGCTGTTTGTCCCATTTGTGCTCCACCTTGTCTCGCTGCATGAAACCCAACTGCTAAAGGTTCAATCAAAGCCGCTTCAATGGTATCCATATTATCAGGTATTTTAAAGCACAGATCTGCTGGATGTGTTACATACTCCTGAAACACTCCATCAATCGGAGGAGTAGCAAAAAAGATAACATCTGGACACAGATTATATTTCCCGGATTTACAAAATTCACATTTCCCACAGGTTTTTCCTGGCTCAAGTGCAACCTTATCTCCTACCTTCAGACTTGTTACGTTTGCTCCTACCTCTGTTACAATACCTCCTGCCTCATGACCCAATACAAAAGGTGGTTTTACAATATTTCTCCCAATACCTCCAGCTTCAAAGTAATGCATATCTGAACCACACACTCCAACGTGCTCTACTTTTACCAGAACCTCATCCTTGGTTGGTCTTGGAATTTCCCTTTCTGTCAACTCCATCTTGCCAACATCCGTCATAATTGCAACTTTCATTTTGTTATTCATACTTATATACCCCTTTCAATCCAATAATTAGCTGTTAAGCTGTTGCCGTCTTCGTCTTTAAGAGTTTTGCTTGCTGAATACAATCTGACCCTACTGCCAATAACAAGATAAGCCCTTTTATAACCATCTGGGTATATGAACTAATATCCATTAGGATCATGCCGTTACTAAGAACACCTATAATTAGCACTCCAGCAATTACATTCGAGATTTTCCCCGAACCTCCATTTACACTCACTCCGCCTAATACAACACAAGTAATAACATCAAATTCATACCCTAGTCCCGCATTTGGCTGACCTGTATTTGCTCTTGATAACATAACAATTCCTGCAATCCCTGCAAAGAATCCAGACAGAGTATACACAAGGTATTTCACTCTTTTTACATTAATCCCTGAAAGCTCTGCCGCTTCTTCATTTCCTCCTAATGCATAGAAATACCGCCCAAAAAACGTCTTTATCAAAATAAAAGCGCCAACTGCAAAACAGACAATCATAATTAAAATTGGAATCGGAATTGGTCCTACATATCCTTGCCCTATCTTAAGAAAAGCATCATCAAATCTGGAAATTGGACGACCATTACAAAGCATATAGGCCAAACCACCAAAAATAGTTTGAGAAGCAAAGGTTACAATAAGAGGAGGCATTTTAATTTCTGCTATAATCCATCCGTTTGCAAAACCTACCAAAGAACTTATAACCAAGGATAATAAAATAGTAATCCATGGGTTTAAATTCATATTTACCATAAAATAAGCTGCCACAATGTTAACAAATGATATTAACGAACCTGTAGACAAATCAATACCGCCTGTGAGAATTACATAGGTCATTCCCACTGATGCAATTCCAAAAATGGAGACTTGTTTTGCAACGTTCAAAATATTGTTTGCGGTTAAAAAATTGTTATTCATTATTGAAAAGAAAATAATCATTACAAGTAGAAATACGTAAATCGCTCTATTTCTAACTACATCTATTACTTTTTTCATAAAACTATCCCTTCCTCTCTACTGATGCCATGCGCATAATGGTTTCCTGATTGTACTCATCTTTATTTAGTTCTCCTGTAATGCATCCCTCTGAAAGAATAATAATTCGATCAGACATTCCCATTAGTTCTTCCATCTCTGAAGAAATCATCAAAACTGCTTTTCCTTGTTCAACCAGCGAATTAATGAGCATATAGATTTCCTGTTTTGCTCCAACATCTATTCCTCTTGTGGGCTCATCGAATATCAATAAATCCACATCTGCTGCGAGCCATTTCGCAAGAATAACCTTTTGTTGATTTCCTCCGCTTAGATTTTTCACAAGCTGACTTAAATTGGGAGTTTTAATGGAAATCTCATTTTTATACTTATCTGCAGTTTCATATTCCTTTTTTGTATCGATAACAGTACCCTTAGAAATTCTTGGATAGATTGGCATATTAATATTTTCTTTAATACTAAGTCCTAATAATGCACCTTTTGTTTTCCGATCTTCCGGTACAAGACCAATTCCGTGATTGATAGCCGCCTTTGGGTTTTTCGGTGCTATCTCCTTTCCATTCAGTATAAACTTCCCATCCTGTTTGGGCTCCATACCAAAAATCAATTCTGCAAGCTCTGTTCTACCTGCCCCTACTAAACCACCGAAACCTAGCACTTCACCCTTATGTAGTTGGAAGGAAATGTTTTTGTCTCCATTCCCACTGACATTTACTGCTTCAAAAATGACTTCGTCTTTTATACAGGTTTCACTTCTTTCCGGATATATTTCTGTCAGTTCACGTCCTACCATATAACGTACTAGCTCATCCTTATCGGTCTCCCGAGTATTAAGGGTTGTCACATACTGTCCATCTCTTAATATCGTCACCCGATCTGATAACCGAAAGATTTCATCCAGTCTATGAGATATATAAATTATCGTCACACCATTTTTCTTTAATTGATCTACAATTGCAAACATGCTTTCAACTTCTGCATTTGTCAATGGCGCTGACGGTTCGTCCATAATCAAAATTTGGGCATTCTGGGAAACGGCTTTTGCAATTTCTACCATTTGCTGGTACCCAACACTTAATTTCTTTACCAATGTACGTGGATCTATATCAATATTTAATGACCCCAATATTCTTTTTGCTTCTTTCTCCATAGCCTTCTGGTCGATTACAATTCCACTTCGAATGGCTCTTCCAAGAAAGATGTTCTCAGCTACTGATAAGTCACCTACTAAATTAAACTCTTGATAGATAACCCCTATTCCTTTTTTCTCAGAAAGTTTTGGTGTCATACATTCAAAACTTTCACCATTTACAACAATTTTTCCTTCTGATGGTGAGATTGCACCACTACAAGTTTTGATGAGCGTAGATTTTCCTGCTCCGTTCTCTCCTATCAGCGCATGAACTTCTCCTCTTCGCACATCAAAGGAAACTTCTTTTAATGCTGTGACGCCTGGATAAAATTTCGATATACTTTTTATCTCTAATATATTGTCAATCGCAGTCATATTCTATCCTTTCTCCTTAATCGAATAAAGTGCGCAGCTATAATAGAGTAGTGCGCAACTTTATTCTAAATTTCTCTGGTAAAGTTCTTATTCAGCTATCATATCTTTTAAGTTGTCGATTGTAACCGGGATAAGATCTCTATACACGTTTTGTTCCATTTCTTCACCGTCAGCTAGCTTTACTGCCAAGTCATAAACTACTTCTCCGCATACATATGGATTTCCTGTAATTGCTACACACATACGATTAAACTCACCGTTTTCCATAGAAGCTACTGTTTCATCGGTTAAATCTGTTGAGAAGATACCAACATCTTCTGGTACATCACTTCCATAAGCACCTTTGAAAGCTTCATTGGCACCAGCCGCACCACCGCCACCAATACAGCACACAACTTTAACATCTGGATTTGCCTGAAGAATTGTCTCCATTGCATTCAGACCTTCCGTTGGATTGATTGCCGGTTGATTTGCAACTACTTTTGCATTTGGCGCATTTTCTTTTAATGCATCTAAAATACCATTTTCTCTTTCGAGAAGAATTGGTGTTTGAGGATATCCCAATACAGCTACTTCACATTCCTTATCACCAAATTTTTCCTTAATAAACTCTGCTGCACCTTCACCGATTGAAAATCCTAAATCATAATTTTTAATAATCCAGTTTATGTCTGTATTTTCCATTTCTTCATCCCATGCAAGCACTTTGATTCCAGCTTCACGAGCCTTCTTACATGCATCTTCAATTGCATCTGGATCAACTGGGTTAACCACGATTACGTCACATCCCGATGTGATAAAATTTTCAATCTGGCTAATCTGAGTATTTGCATTTTCATTACTTTCTACTACAGTTACGGAGTTTCCATCATCTTCTGCAGCCTTTTGAATTGCATCCATTTGTTGCGCCCATACTTGATTTCCCAGTGTTTGAATTGCAAGACCTATTTTGATTCCATCACCTGCATCCTTTGTTTCTGTTTTTTCGGATGTCGTATCAACGCTATCCCCTTCCTTTGCTCCACATCCTACCATCATAGTGAACACCATCATGACTGTAAGTAATGCCGCTAACACTTTCCTTTTCATACTTTACCTCCTAGGTTTTTATTTTTTATATTTACAGCTCTGCTGTAATTATTGATTTACTCCTGTCCATTTGGCAGAATAATTACTTTTCCTTTCGCTCTTCTTTCTGCATTTCCCAATACATCTGAAAGCTCCTCCATCGGTAATGTAGCACCTATCATTGGCATTAAATCCAATCGATGTGCGTTTATCAACTCTACCGCCCTTGCCATTGTGTAGGGACTGCAGAACGAACCTGTAACTGTAACTTCCTTTTGAAATATTTGATAGGTTGCTAAGTCAATAGATGCGTCCAGGGCTGTTACTGCAAACAGAACTACAATCCCTTGTTTATCCACAATTTGTATTGCTTCCTCCGATGTACTTTTCAACCCACAACATTCGATTACAACACGAATATGATTTAATTTATGATCCGCTAAAGCTTCCTTCACACTACACTCCATCGGATTAATCACCACATCTGCTCCAAGTTTTATTGCTGTTTCCCTACGTTCCTTAACAGGTTCTACTAAAGCAACTCTACTAGCTCCTCTAAGTTTTGCAAGCTGTAGCATCAAGAGTCCTATGGTTCCTCCACCATAAATCACTACATTATCTCCCGCTTTTATATCACTGCGGTCAATTCCATTGATGCAGCAGGCTAAAGGCTCTGCCATTGCACCTTCTATATAGGTCGTGTCATCTTCCAGTCTGTGTAAAAGTCTGCTTTTGACTTTACAATATTCCGAAAACCCACCATTGATATTTGTTCCAATTGCTCCCATATGATCGCAATGGCTCATCATTCCTGATACACAGTAGAAACATTCTCCACAATTGTCTGCCGGATCTGCACAGACTCTGTCACCAACTTTATAATTGGATACCTTGCTTCCTATCTCTGTTATGATTCCCGCAAATTCATGTCCTTGAATCAGTGGTGGAACCGTAGTGGTTGATCCTTGATCTCCTTCAAAAATATGCAAATCAGATCCACAAACTCCACAGGCCATTACCTTAATTAATACTTCATCCGGATTTAACTTTGGGGTTTCCCATTCCGATACACGGATATCTCGTTTCCCGTAAAATACTGCACTTTTCATAATCTCTCCTTGTAAATGATTTTAAAGGTCGTTGTTGCAATCACTTTTTAAATGTGTTTTAAAAACTGTCTATATTATAGTCTTCACAATAGTATTTAGTCAATCGGTACTATTCCATAAATATTTTATAAAATTTTTATGGAATATGCCCAAGTAGCCCCATAAAAAAATCCTCAACTCTATCGAATCGAGGATTTAAACAATCTATATTTTACTCTCCAAAATCTGACCCGTATATGCCACTGGATCTTTGACTGTTGAATAAGGTGGAGAATATGCTAAATCAAGGTGAAACAAATCATCTACCTTTCCACCAAAGGTAATAGCTGTTACAAAAACATCAATTCGCTTATCCACTCCCTCTTCTCCAAAAATCTGAACCCCCAAAAGACGCCTTGTCTTACGGTCTGCCACCCCTTTAATTACCATTTCCTTCCCTTCCATAAAATCCGGCTTATTCAGCTTAATATTGTGACAAACCTCTATCTCATATCCTTCGTCAATGGCAGCTTTTTCTGATAAACCTGTTAAAGCAATGGTCTTTTCAAAAAGACGAAATATCCCGGTACCCAAAATACCCCTCAGCTCCAACATACCTCCTGTTACTGCATCTCCAGTGATTCTTCCTGTTTTATTTGCCGTCGTCCCAAGAGGTCGGTAAACCGATTTACCCGTTATTAAGTGGGGCACTTCTATACAATCTCCGCAGGCATAAATGTCTGGGACACTTGTCTGCATACGGCTGTTTACCGTAATTGCTTTGGTCTTTCCTAAGTCCACACCTATCGAAGCTGCAATTTCTGTATTCGGTCTTACTCCCGTAGACAAAAGAACAAAACCTGCTGGAATTTTCTTGCCATTGTCCAGTACCACTGCATCTGGGGTAATCTTCGTTGCCGATACTCCTTTGTAAACTTGAATGTCTTGTTCCTTCAAATATGCTTCAACATACGCTGCCATATCGGTATCTAATCCCGGTGTCACAGACGAAAGCCTTTCCACCAATGTCACCTTCATTCCCAAGGCTCTTAAACTCTCACACATCTCAAGTCCAATAAATCCACTGCCGACAATGACTCCTTCCTTCGGCTCTTCTTTATTCAGATACGCTTTTATTTGATACATATCTGTAATGTTACGAAGAGTAAAAACCTGTTCGAGGTTTGCACCTTCCACAGGAGGAAGAATCGATCTCGCACCTGTGGCAAAAATAAGCTTGTCGTAAGAATCTTCAAATTCATTCCCACTAATTAGATCTTTAATTTTGAGTACTTTTTTCTCCTTATCTACTTCTAATACCTCATGCCTGATTTTCACAGTCACATTATACTTCTCTGTGACATGCTCCCACCACTTGAATGCTATCATTCTGAAGTGGGGGCTTCCTGTTCAATATTCCCAATGGAATAAGTATCTGCAGGCTATCCCCGTATGCCCTACGGTTTGT
>NZ_JAMXOD010000008.1 GCF_024721305.1 Aequitasia blattaphilus
TTTTTCGGTTTGGAAGTAATGCTGACGAATGTTGTAGATGGCTTGATTGGTGAGATTTTTCGCTACGTGAGCCAATTCCCGAAGAGTTTTATAATCTTTTTTGGACAAATGCTTTACTTGTTGCTTAATGGTTAAATATACGGTATCTTCACCTCTTTTCTGTTCTAGATTTCTAAAAGAGTTGATGTGTTTCATGCCTATATTTTATCATAGTTATCATTATCTTACAATACTTTTCGAATGTATGTTCTCGCGAATAATAGGGGGCACTTAGATAGAAAAAATCGCCATTTCATTTTTAAGCGTCTCCATATATTTAGTTTTATGTCATTCATCTCGCCGCCTTAGAGGCGGAAGTATTCTGACACGTTTTTTATAAAAAAAGCTTCGAAACTCAGTATTTAATGGGTCGAAGCATCTTAAGTTTATGAATTTCAACTCTTTGCAGCAAATACAAAAAAAGAATCGATATCTCTTATTCCTAAAAGTATCGACTCTCCTTGTAAATAGGGACTGCGGAGAAAGGGACTTGAACCCTCACACCGTTGCCGGCACTAGAACCTGAATCTAGCGCGTCTGCCATTCCGCCACCTCCGCGTACAAGTGGTATTTTATCACATACCACTTGTAGTTTCAATAAGAAATTACAGAAAATCCTCCTCTTTTCTTGACAAAATAAAAATCCATGCTATGCTAGTTTTATACAATTTAATTGCGCACAACTAATGTGGGGGCGTTTTTATGAATAATATTTATAATTTTAATTACGTATCAATCGAAAATAAACCTGTGGAAATGTCCGAATACAAGGGAAAGGTTTTACTAATTGTTAACACTGCAAGCAAGTGTGGATTTACCCCACAGTATGAAGGTCTGGAGGCTCTTTATGAGAAATACAAAGATCAAGGCCTGGAAATAATCGGTTTTCCAAGCAATCAATTTATGGAGCAAGAGCCCGGTACAAATGAGGAAATATCTGAATTCTGCTCTCTTCGCTACGGTGTAACTTTCCCGCTCTCCCAAAAGGTAGAGGTACGAGATGAAAATGCTGTTCCCCTTTACCAATATCTTACTTCTCAAAAAGACTTTGAAGGAATGGGCAAAGGTATCAAAGCCAAAGCAATGACAGCTATGTTAAAGAAACGGTACAAAGATGGGTACTCAGACAACCAGGTTAAATGGAATTTCACAAAGTTTTTAATTGACCGTAAAGGCGAAGTATATGGCCGTTACGAACCAACCTTTGTACCAGAAGATATGGTTTCCGACATTGAAAAACTATTAGGAGAGGATGCGTAAAGAAATGGCAAAATCAAAAGAGGATGCTTTAAAACTAAAAAACCAGCTTTGTTTTCCCCTCTACGCTGCTGCAAAAGAGGTAGTCAAAAAATACACGCCTTACTTGAATGAGCTTGATTTAACTTATACACAGTATATTGTCATGATGGTTCTTTGGGAACAAAAAGAGATTCAGGTAAAAGCATTGGGCGAGCTTCTCTATCTGGATTCCGGTACATTGACCCCTCTTTTAAAGCGTATGGAAGGAAAAGGGCTCATCTCCAGAAAACGTTCTGAAAAAGATGAGCGCCAGGTCTATGTGCTCCTTGCAAAAGATGGGGAAGCATTAAAGAAAAAGGCACTGGATATTCCATCAAAAATCGGAAGCTGTATTCCTCTTTCTTCAGATGAAGCCGGTACCTTGTACACTCTTTTATATAAATTATTGGATTAGAAAAAGATCTCACATTAACTCGTAAAGAAAGAGTTACTGTGGGATCTTCTTTTTATAAACAATTGATGATTCTTTTTTTATAAGCAAGGAACTCCTCTGTCAGCTCAAAGTCCGGTGCCTCTTTCTCTGTTTTATCAATCACAATTTCTTCCACAATTCTCCCAGGCACCCCGCTCATCAAATAAATACGGTCTGACAACAGTATTGCCTCGTCGATACTGTGGGTAATAAAAAGGGTGGAAAGATTGAGTTTCTTTACCATCTCCAGATACCAATCATACATTTCCTTCTTTGTAAGCTCGTCCAATGCACTAAAGGGTTCATCTAGTAAGATGATTTCTTTCACATTTCTTGAAAATATATAGGTACGAAGAAGTGCTGCTCTTTGCTTCATTCCACCTGAAAGCTGATGGGGATAAAGCTTCTGTGTATTCTCAAGCCCAAATACTGCAAAATACCCCTGGACCCTTTCCCTTGCTTCTTTCTTCTTCATCCCTTTAATCCGTAAAGGAAGAGATACATTATCCTCAATGGTACGATAAGGAAGCAGAAGATCCTTTTGAAGCATGTAGCTTAGTCTTCCCGAAGTCCCTGTAATATCCTCATCTCCTAAAATAATTTTGCCTGTATCTGGTTTTAATAACCCTGCAATTATATTAAACAGAGTTGTTTTCCCTACTCCACTTACCCCCAACAGGCTAACCACTTCATTCTCACTCACATTTATAGAAATGTCTTCTACTACGTTTTTATTTTCATAAGCAATGGTTACATTTTCTACAACAAGTTTTGCCATCTTACTCCAGCCTTCTTAATCTACAAATAGTCATTTGTAAAACCAACATTTTCTTCTAACTCAATCTCTGTTAGACCTTCTTCATTTACCCAGTTATAAAATGCATTCCATCTGTCCGGATCGATTACTCCCCATTCACTTGCATCCGCCTGATACTCTTTGCTCAAATATTCCTGGCTTTTCAAAACTAAGTCTTTATCCAGTTCAGGAGCCGCTTTTAAAAGAATTTCTCCTGCTTCTTCAGGATTTTCGATTGCAAATTCATAACCCTTTTTCAAAGCACCCACAAACCCTTTTGTACTTTCTTCATTTTCCTTCATCCAATTAGTGTTTCCAATAATAACCGGAGTATAGAAATCAAAAACCTCATTAATATCTGCAAAGGCAAAGTAATCTGTGTCGAGCCCTGCAACCTCACATGCGATGCCACCCCATCCGTAATATACCCAGATTGCATCTACCGACTTACTTTCAAGAGCAGATACCTCATCCGTCACTGTACTTGGAATAAGCTCAACTTTACTGAAATCTCCACCGTCTTTTTCCACAACATTTTTAATCGTTGCTTTTTCTAAATCCAAATCCCAGGTTGCATATTTCTTCCCTTCCATTCCCTTCGGAGTATCCATTCCTTCTCCTTTTCTGGAAATAATACCGGATGTGTTATGCTGTACCACCGCTGCAACTGCTTCAATAGGAAGGGCGTCATCCCCCACAAGACCTGGCATCATAGAATCCTGGACAGAAACCCCAAACTGAGCCTTTTCACTTCCAACTAATATTTCTGCTCCATCCTCTGGTGGCTGTACCACCTCCACCTCTAAACCTGCTTCTTCAAAATATCCCTTTTCTAAAGCAACATACAAACCCGTATGGTTGGTATTTGGTGTCCAATCTAAAACAAAAGTAATTTTTTCATTTCCTTTTTCTTCTGTGCTTTCTTTTGTATCTTCTTTTCCACATGCAGTCATTGCTATCAATAACGCTAAAATCAATACTACTGCACTTATTTTTCTCTTAATCATTTCTACTTTTCCTCCCAAGGCATACATTTTTTTTGCAAAACACCTACACACTTGATTAAAATTAGGCTGATTGCAGAAACCCAAAAAATCACTGCAAACATTTTGTCAAAAGAATAGGCCTTTCTAACTTTTGTCATATAAACTCCTAAGCCACTAAAACCGCCCAGCCATTCAGATATTACCGCTCCTACAATTGCATAGGAAATAGCAATTTTAAGGCTGGCGAAAAACTGCCCGATTGAACCGGGAAGTTTCACGAATATGAAAATTTGAATCTTGCTTGCTCCCATCGTTTTCATTAAGCGAATCATATCACTATCTGCCATTCGGAATCCTTCTAAGAGGCTAACTGCAATCGGAAAAAAAGTCACAATTACAATCAAAATTACTTTTGGGGCAATTCCATAGCCAAACCACAAAACCAATAATGGCGCTATGGCAACCGTGGGAATCGTCTGGGTGATGACCATCAGCGGATAAAGGGCATTGTAAATAAACTGAGAGCAGTCCATAAGCACTGCCATAATAAATCCTGCAGCAATTCCAAGAACTAATCCAATAAACGCCTCAAGGATGGTTACTTTTGCATTCTCCATTAATAAGGGAAAATCTCCAACTAAAACCTTTCCGATATCACTGGGCGCCGGAAGCATATATTTCGGTATCAGTCCAAAACTACTTACTCCCTGCCAGATAATTAGCAGCACTAAAATAACCACAAGGGGGATGAGCTTATTCGTGGTGTTTTGTAACTTTCTTTTCAATGGTAAGTACATCTCCTTCTGGTTTATATGTCACCTTTACATAAGCAGCAACTGACGGTGCACCTGCTCGAATCGCGATGTGTTGACACTCTTTTACGATATCCATAAGCTCATCATAATCTCCTTCTATTGCTGTTTCAAAAGGGCCAACATAACAGTTTAATCCTGTGCTTTTAATATAGTCGATTACCTCGTCTACTACACGTATCAGCTCCTCGTCTCCTTGTACATCTGGTAAAACTTGTATTGCTACGCTTGCATTCATCTTCTTCTCCTCCATTTGTTTGAAATACGTCAAAAAACCTTACCGTTACCGGCAAG
Organism: Aequitasia blattaphilus; assembly: GCF_024721305.1. Classification (GTDB taxonomy): domain Bacteria; phylum Bacillota; class Clostridia; order Lachnospirales; family Lachnospiraceae; genus Aequitasia; species Aequitasia blattaphila. Next base: position 4,639 of record NZ_JAMXOD010000008.1, read on the forward strand.
GTTTCAATACTAAAGTTCTGAATCATTCACTCAAGTCTTCCCTACGTCGGCATTATCCGCATCAGGTTCCTGGGTCGAAATTCGTTCGCATTTCCTCTCAGCCGCCGCGACGGCTCCCCTCTATTCAACTAAAGTAATCCTACAATATATAACTATAATTGTCAATCTTATTCTCTTTGCTGCCATATTTAAACAAAAAACAAGGCAGATATACTTTCTACCTTGTTTTTATACATTTGACTTATTATTGAAAACTAGTGTGCAGATTATTTCAAGTCTTACGATTATACAGTACTCTGAATCAATCGTATTTTTACAATATTAAGCATAGTATCATACCCTACTATCAAACTTCCATTCAATAATAGGCTACATAAGAGTTCTTATTCACTTTCCTTCATCGTAAGAATAAACAAATCGTGAATATCTGCATCTAGTACATCTGCAATTGTTTGTGCCAGCATCAAAGAAGGATTATAACGATTCTTCTCTAACTGCATAATGGTCTGCCTGGACACTCCTGCACGGTTTGCAAGTTCTTGTTGGGTCATTCGTTTTTTCGCCCGCCACACATGTATTTGTGTATCCATATTATACCTTTTTTCTGACATTTTACACCTCGCTCATATTTAAATTCTACCTAAAACCTTCGATTTCAAAGAAACGGATGCTTAAAAGCATATTTGCCCTTTGTATCTACTCTTTTACGACTCATTCAGTATAGCATTTTTTTCTTGGCGTTACAAGAAAACATATCATTTTATTCCGAATAAAATTCAAATTTTTCGGATTACACAAAAAATTATGTCCTTTTGTCAGGGTATAAATGGGTTTTAAACTCAACTACCACACTTTAATCTTGTTCCTTCCTTCCTTTAAATTCACAACTGGTCCTATATTTGTACCTTCCATTCTTGCCTGGTCCAAATAATCACTGTCAAATACAATTGGATTTCCACAGGGGTCTTCATACGCAGCTTCTACTATACGTACCCGTCCAAGATCTTTTGTCTCTAATACTTTTGCATTTAAATCAAGCAAGCCTTTTTCTACATAGATTTCCAAATACGTTCCATCCTCTTCCACTACAATTGAAGCCTTTGGATTCTCTGCACTGATAAACTTTTCTTTTTCCTTATCATAAGACAATGCACCGTTCAAATATCCATTATTATGGATGTACACTGGATCTTTTACCAGTTCATAGACTTCATTATCTCCATTCCCTTCCGAAATGATACGCTCAATATACTCCTCCATAGAAGCTGGACTTCCATTGTAGTCTATTGTTCCACTTAAAGACTGCTCTGTATAAGTCTTGGCACCACCAATAAAAATATTTTGATACCATCTGTCATCTCCTCCGTATACAAAGGTAACACCTGCAACCTCCGTAGAATGTGGACGATGATAAGGAGTCGCGCGATTGAGCACTGGTTCTCTACGCATCGTTCCACAGCACAGATTGTTTATAAAGGCACCACCTTGTGCAATATTATCAAAATTGTAATCAGAGGCAAAAATATTGTTATCCACGATATGGGGACCATGTGTCACTTCAATCATTAAGTCCCGGTCGTTTTCATAAAAAAGATTTTTGCTGATTCTTGTTCCTTGTATCTGCCAATCCAGCCAAGTTCCCAGAGAACAGTTATGAATGTTATTATGATGAATCTGTACGTCTATTGCAGCATGCAATTTGATCCCACCAATTTCATACCCAAAATACTCATGCTTGACTGCAATATTATAAATGTGGTTGTATGCAATTTCACTAAATACACAGCCCATGTGACCAACAATTCCATTTTGTCCGCAATCATAGATCGTATTATTCCTTATTATATGAGATCCTATCTTTTCTTTGCTCCATCCAATCTGACGTGCCTTAAACACGGCTTCCATCTGATATTGATAACCAGGTTTCCTGTGGGTAAACGTACACTCATTATGTCCTGTCGAAGCCTCTTTTCCAATACTGATTCCACTGCATTTTGAGTCATGGATGATATTATTTTCAATAATCCATCCCTTGCTCCAATTTGCCCCAATAAGTCCTGGTTGATCTGCCGTTGGCGGAGTCCATGGCGTAGCTGCCTGAGCCATCTCAAATCCTCTTACTGTGATATAGTCTCGTCCTGTCTCCTCTGGATAGAAACAACTCCTGCGTACATTAATTTCCACGCACTCTTCGTTGGGGTTCGCTCCTTGGAAATTTGCATATATATGAGTATTCTCTTCATCCACTATTGCATGCCACTGATAAATAGAATCTTCGGGATGCAGAAGAGCCTCCTCTCTTTTCATCCACGGTGCTGCAAATCCAGTTTCCCGCTTTTGAGGATTGTCTAATTCTTCTAGTGTTCGAGACTCATAGAATGCCTTTCCATTCATATATACTTCACCTAAATGAAGATGCCACTCATATGGATCAGGAGAAACCATCCAGTCCCCTTCCAGTTTCTCTTTGTATGGGTTGAACTCTCCAAAGAATGTATTTGCAATTGTCGCTTTCCATACATTTCCCTTTGTGTTCTCCCAAGTATCAACAATCTCTGATCCCTTGATAATAACTTTTTCCCCTTCTGCCGCCTCATATATAATACGGTCTGTATTACTTTTTCCACCTTTTTTCGGTCTTACCCATTCCCGGTATGTCCCCTCATGAACCACAATTCTGTCTCCTGCCTCTGCAACGGATGCTGCTTCCTGAATTGTGTGAAATCCCTCTGATTTTTCCTTATTTTGTGATACGTGTAATTCTCTTCCCATTATTCTTTCTCCTTCTTTTTTAGCCTTTTACTGCTCCGGCTGTCATACCTTTAACAAGCTTGTCCTGAGCAAAGATGAAAAGTATGATCATCGGAATCACAGTTAATGTCAGTACCGCCATTACCATAGGTGTATTCATAGAATACTGCCCTTGAAACTCCCATACAGCTAATGGTAAGGTTCGGTTTGCCGAGGACTGGGTTAAAGTGTACGCAAAACTGAATTCGTTCCACATATTCACCCCATTATAAATCGCAAGCGTAGCCAGTCCTGGTTTTGCAAGAGGCAGCATAATTCTAAAAAACATTTGATATCTGCCACATCCATCTATTTGCGCTGCTTCTTCAATTTCAACAGGTATTTCCTTCATAAAACTGGTCAAAATAAATACTGATATAGGTATTGCCGTTGCCACATATGGTCCAATCAAAGCCCAAATAGAATCATAGACCCCCATATTCTTTGACATCTTAAATACCGGTATCAAAGTAATATGAATTGGTATAGACATACACGCTACAATAATTGCATAGATTGGCTTTGCCAGCTTAAACTGAAACCTGGACAAAGGATAAGATGCACATGCTGATATCAGCAATAAGATTGTCAGTGAAACGAATAACACTATTACACTATTAAAGAAAAAACGAAAGAAATTCCCACTAAGAACTGCTTTATAATTATCCAGATAAAAGCTCTTCGGTATAGAAAAAACTCCTTCCGTTAAAAGTTCAAACTTTTCTTTAAATGAGTTCAATACCATAAACACAAAGGGAAGTAAAGCCACAATACTCCATATAATTCCAAGTATCCATGCAACACTCCAGCTTACTTTACTTTTTACTTTGTTCATAATTTAAGCAGCCTCCTTCTTCTTTCCATTTAGGATTCTCATTGTTATCAACGATACAAGGGAAATCAGAATAAACATGCCACCCGCTACCGCTGAGCCATATCCCATGTTAAATTTCACAAAGGATTGCTTGTACATATAGGTTGCCATTAATTCTGTTGATGTACCCGGTCCTCCTCCCGTCATTACGTAAACAAGATCGAAGTATTTTAGCGAGCCAACCATAGAAAGTATTGCTGCACTTTTTATAGACGGTGCCAGCAATGGAAGCGCTACCTGCCAAAAGTACTGTCCTTTTGAGGCTCCATCTATAATTGCCGCCTCATACACTTCCGTTGAAAGGTTGGTATATGCTGCCATGCAGTAAACCATATAAAAGGGTGTGAACTGCCAGGCAATAACTCCTATCACGGTGAATAATGCCGTTTTGGGATTTCCTAGTAAATCTATATTTCCGCCACCAAATAATCCTGAGATGGCACTAAAGATTCCACCATTTGTTGCCAGTGCATAAGAAAACAAGAAACCAATTGCAACCGATGACATCAATAAAGGGATAAACCATAACACCTTAAATACAGTCATTTTCTTCCCGCCAAAATCTATGAAAGTAGCCAAAGCAAGTCCAATCGGTATTTGTATACATATCGATAAAACCATTACAATCAGATTATTCTTAAAAGCAGTCCAAAAGCTGGTATCTTGCGCCAATTTCACCCAATTTTTAAGACCAATCATTGTTTTATCAGCCGATATACCATTCCACTTATAAAGGCTGGTATGAAAGGTATCTATGATGGGATAGAAAATGTACACAATCATAAGAATAGCTATTGGAAGCAAGAAAACAAACGCTGCCATCCTTGTATCTTTTTTTCTTTTCGCTGTCAAAGAGAGTTCCTTTTTACCCATATATTTCTGTCCTCCTTTGATAAAATCTCCCAGGACTATGAATTCCCGGGAGCTTCACTTTATGCTACTCTTTTGACTCGCTTAGATACTCTTCCATTGCTTTCTGGAATTGCTCTGCTGCCTCTTTTGAAGTAATGGTGCCTCCAAACAATTCCTGGCTGCTGTCAAGATGAGCTTGAGCTACAGCAGGTGGAAGATACTGGTCATACCATAATTGTGTTGAAGATGCATTGTTTGCTGATTCCATAATTGACTTGGTAATTGGGTCAGTAAGCTTATCCTCTACACCTTTAACTGGTGGTACTTTCCCACTCTCTACCATAAAATCAACCATTTCATCTTCTGAGAATTTCGTTGCGCATTCAAATGCTGCTGCCAATTTATCATCTTCACAATTGAAGGAAATAAAGTTATCTCCAATTGTTCCTATCATAATGGATGAGTCCACGTCTGAGCCCTCTAATCCTGGGAACGGGAACCAACCAATCTTTTCATAAAACTCTGGGCTGTCCTGCTGAATCAATCCGGTATACCATGAGCCAATCAAATCCATTGCCGCAGTTTCCTGATACAGCATTTGTCTTGCCTGACCATCATCTTCACTAAGAGAGTTTACACCCTCTGGAAAATAACCTTTCTCGGTCCATTCTAATATCTTATCTCCTGCATAAATAAAGCATTCATCTTCAAAGCTTCCACTGCCATCTACTGCTGCTGCAAATGGTTCTAATCCGCCCTTTCTTGCAGCCAGATTCATAAAGTACATAGACCCCGTCCACTTAGGTGCATTTGCAAGAGCAAAAGGTGTGATTCCATTTTCTACAAAGGTGTCACTTACCTTTTCAAGCTCTTCAATTGTTGTTGGCACTTCAAGATTATATTGCTTAAACATGTCCTTATTATAGAAGATTCCGGATAAAGAAACATTCATAAATGGAACTGCATAAATGTCCTCCTTGTAAGTTGCCTGAGCTACCGATGCTTCAAGAAGTCTGTCTGGCAATTCACTGTTGTTAAATAGTTCTGTTATTGGCTGTGCAAATCCAGATTCAATATACTCATTCATAGGACCACCTGACCAGTTAATATACATATCCGGACACTCCCCTGAACTCATTGCAATAACAAGTTTTTCCTTGTAGGTATCATTTTGTACCGGCACACTTGTTACGGTATATTCTGTGTCTGTAGACTCGTGATACATCTCAATTGCCTTATCATAAATTGCTTTGTCTACTTCCTCCGTACCAATATTCCAAAATACAATTTCATTGTCTCCACCTGCAGTCTTATCAGTTGTTTCTTCTTTGCTCTCTCCATTGCTGCTGCATCCAACCACCATAACTGCACTCATTACCGTTACTAAAAGCAAGGCTATCAGACTCTTTGTCTTCTTCTTCATATTGATTCCTCCTCCTGAAATTTAATTGTTAATTTATGTTATCAAACAAAGTTTCATAATTAAACTTAAAAAATTGACCTGTTTCTTTATTTTTTTTACTTTTACCCTTTATTTGAATAAAAAGAAGGGCAGGATACGTTCTCTTCTACATATCCTACCCTCATTCTTCCATCTATCTGCTCTCTATGATTTGAATCAGCTTTTCTACATCCTCTTTTTTTACGAGAAAATGCTCTTCTCCATTTACTTTTACACTGGCGTATTGATCATCATAATCATAATACGTAATCGTTAGATCCTCTGCCTCTTCTACGTTTCTTAAAAAAGTTAACTGCAGCAGCTCTTTTCCATTATCCTTTTTCACTTCCATTTCTTTGACAATAAGAACATCAAATAAATCCGTGTATATCTCTTGGTATTCTTCCTTTTTTAGCTCCTGTTCTTTTCCATCAACAGTAACCATCACTTTATCTACTGTATCTACAGGACATACCCCACTGATTTTTAAAATCAAATCGAAGGGCTTTACATTTAAAATACTTTCAATCACGTCTTTCTTCATTAAATAAATCCTGTCGAAGTCTGTTTCCAAAGCAGTATAATAATCTCCATTCTCATCTGTTTCTCCGATGTGTAAAATCAATTTTCTGTCCGCACTTGCTTGATAAGATGCCCGTTCATTCTCTGGATCAGCTTGGCAAAACTCCAGTGTAAAGCTGGTTTGGGAATTTTCTACACTGTTCTTCTGTGCCGCGGTAGCTTTTTGTCCATTGGAAAAGTCAAGCTCTGCAAAGTTCTGATAAAAAGACAGTGCTGCTTCTGTATCTAATACCGCTTGACTGCCGTAAGGAATCCTTACCTTCCAGTATTCATATGAACTCTCATACTCTTTGGGTTCATATGAAATTTCCAAAATATCTTCTCCCTCACGAACCACCTTTGTCCGCCGAATGCCTTCCGGAATAAAATCCGGATTTTCCTCTTGGATAAGCTCATTTTCCACAGCCTCCTCTTTTTCAGTCTCTTGTTTCAGCTCTGGTACCTCCTCCTTCTGGCATCCTGCAACGATAACCATGGTCATTAGAATAATCCCTATTAGTCCTGTTCTTTTCATGCCTTATCTCCTTTTGTACGAATACTTTCTCTATATTGTCCCGGTGTCTGCCCCATATGTTTTTTAAAGGCCAAAGAAAAGTAATTTGTATCTCTATATCCCACTTCCTGGGCAATTTTCCCAATCTTCATATTGGTTGTAGCAATTAAATACCGCGCACTTTCGATTCGTTTTCTTACAATATATTCATTACATCCTTCATTCGTAATTCGTTTAAACAATCGTGAAAAATAACTGGGACTCACAAAAAACTCTGCCGCAATCCCCGCCACCGATATATCCTCTGTTAAATGCTCATTGATATATCGTTTCACCTTGGTAATCAGCTCACCTGCTTCATCACCTTCTACTCTTAATAGATTTTCTAAAAAAGCTTTTGTAATCTCATAATTTTCTTCTCGCCCTGCATTCAGCAGGGTAACCAGCAGACTATTCAGTTTACTATCTCCATTGTCCCCTGACTCTACAATATAGTTAAAATAAACCATGGAGGCAATTTCAAAGCAACATTTTCTGACGTACTGATCCGAAATATTATAAGAGTTTGTTGCTTTACAAAAAGCATCATAGATTCGCAAAATCGTGTCTGTATTTCCTATGTTTTCATTAATGCCATTAATCAACTCACGATAAACCTCTCGAAACATGTCCAGCTGGCCTTTCCCCTCTGGATGTTTGATAAACATCTTATAATTATCCTGTTCCTTTTCCAATAAGTACATGGCATCATTATAAGAAAGGTAGAAATGTTCAAACCCTTCTACTGTCTCTCCCATTACAACGCGCAATCGGACTTGGCACTCCTCCTGAATAAGCTTCGTAAAGGAATGAACTGTATTTTCCAACTCATCACTTTTTTCTCCTTCAAATAAAACTGCTGCAATTCTCCCCTTCGGATCTTCAAAAGTAATTCCTTGTTGATTTGCATCCAGAAAACCAATCAAGATATTCTTAATTGACAGCACAGACAATGCTTCCACTCGGTTTGCATACGTTGTAGGAATCAGAATTACCCCTCGCATTTTTAAGTTTGAGGCGAAATGATACTCTTGATACATTTCTTTTGCTGCTTCCTTTGCGTCTGCTTTGGATATCAGCCTATGCATCTTATTTTCCAGATCCACTTGATCTTTTGTTCCTGCAATTCTGCGCATATACTGCCTTTCATTCATTGCACTAATTTGATCTTGAATCGTCTGAATCAGAACATCCTCATCCACAGGCTTTAAAAGAAATTCCTGTACTTGCATTCTTAAGCACTGTCTTGCATAATCAAAATCATCATATCCCGTCAAGACAATAATACGTATATCCTTTCGTATCTCTCTGATTTTTTCAATTAAAGTTAATCCATTCATCTCTGCCATTTGTATATCGGTAATCATTATTTCCGGCTTTTCCCGTTCTAAAATTTCCAGTGCTTCTATTCCAGATGCCGCCATAAACACTTCTCCGATTCCCAATTCATCCCAGGGAACAACAGCATGAATCCCTACACGTATAATCTTTTCATCATCAACTATCAGTGCTTTCATCATAAAATTTGCGTTTTCCTTTCCGGTCATACCAATTTGGCAGAAGCACCCTTACCCGAACACCTCTATCCATATTTTTATAATAAGTAAGGCCATATTCTTTCCCATAATACAACTGAATCCTTCTATTTACATTTCGAACGCCGTATCCAAACTCTTGATCAAAGGTATTCACCGCTTCATTAATTTCAATAATCTCCTGCTCTGTCATACCTCTTCCATCATCAAACACATCAATGTAAACCTCTTGATCATTTCCTCCCACCTTAATGATAATCTTCCCTCGCTTGCCATTCATCATTTTAATGCCATGATAAATACCATTTTCCACAAGGGGCTGTAACGTAAGCTTGGGAATAATCGCCTTCTCCACATTCTTGTCCTCTATAATTTCATAGTCCAATATTTCGTCATACCGCATCTTCTGTATATAAAGATAGTTTCGCGTATATTCGATTTCTTCCCCAATGGTAATAATATCTTTTCCCTTGCTTAAACAGATACGATAATAGTTCGCTAAAGCCTTTACTAACTCCGAGATATCCTTATTTCCACTTATCACGGCCTGCCAATGAATACAATCCAGAGTATTGTATAAAAAATGAGGTTGTATCTGAGATTGCAGTGCCTCCATTTGAATCTGATCCATTTGGTACTGCTCTTCCTTAATTTGATCCATCAACTGAATCAACTGATTCATCATGGCGTTGAATCCCTGAGATACCACCCGCATATCCGGATCTGTTTCCAAAACCTCCAGCCTGGTATCTAAGTTCCCACTGGAAACCTCTCCCATGGCTACTACCACATTTCCCCACGGCTCGTAAGCCTTTGTAACCATGGTTTTCGCGATACGTACGCTGAAAATAATAATCAGGCACAGAACTGCCAAAAGCAGAACTACTGTCCAAAGACTATCCTTTAATAGCTCCCACCATTCAATCCGGGTAACGTAATAAAAATCCCACCCCGATAGCTTCTGGTTGATAATCAGTCCTTTTCCAGTTATCGAAGTCTGTCCTTCATCTTTAAACTGGGTTCCAGTCAACTTTGTATTCAGTTCCTCTTCTTTTGTACTGGATATAATGTTTCCATCCTGGTGAACAAATGCGGTATCTACGATGAAATTTTTGCTGCTTCCTGTATTTGCAATCAACTGCGTTAGGTTTGCATCATTAACATTAATGCAAAGTGTACCTAAGCGTTTCCCGATTCTAAGATTCGAAAAAAGGGGGTAATAGATACTTAACGTATACTCCCCCTTCATACTAAATTGCTTTGTAAAAGACATCTGCATGGCGCTATTGCCCATGGGAATAGCGTTCTCCTGATCCTTTTTCATGGCCTCTCTATAATTGACTATCCAATTCGGAATGGCATTGCCCTTAATTAAATGTCCCTTTTCATCCTGCCGCAGTATGCTGATAAAGTTAATATTTCCCCACATATTACACACATTATCCAGCACACTCGTGGCATCATTGTTATATTTATAAATGTCCTCTTCTTCACTTAAATAGTCCTGAACGTGGCGATCTAGAATCACCGACCAAATCAAATTGTTATACTGGTTGAAATTATCCTCTGTATTTACAGCCATTGCTTCCACCTCATTTTTGGCAATCTGAGTGGATTTGTTTGTAATGGACATCACCGTGGAAATTGCCGATACCACCAGAATAATAACGGTTGAAAACAACATTGCCCAAGTGATGAAGCGAATCATTTTTCGGTCAAAAGTCAGCTCTTTCATCCCACGTCCCTTCTTTCTATACGATTTGGTTGAAAATTTCTATCATTCCCGGATAGATTGTTTTAAACTTCTCGTATCTCTCATCATATTTCTTGCTTAACTCTTCATCGGGCTCAATCGTATCAACTACCTTAATCATCTTTTCTGCTGCTTCTTCTACATTTTTATATTCTCCACAGCCTACAGCTGCAAGAATTGCTCCTCCCAGAGCAGGACCTTCTTCGCTTTCCAGCAAATCAATTTTAACATTTAACACATTTGCAATAATCTTCTTCCAGAGAGGACTTTTGGCACCTCCACCTGTGATTTTACTTCTTTCAATTTTAATCCCAAGCTTCTTTGCCACCTCAAAAGAATCCCGCAGCCCAAAAGCCACCCCCTCTAAAACAGCTTGATACATGTCTTCCCGTTTTGTGTCCATAGTCATTCCCGTAAAAGTTCCTCTCGCCTTGGGATTATTATGAGGAGAACGCTCACCCATGAGATACGGTAAGAAAAACACAGAGTTTTCTCCTAAATTTTCAATTTTTTCTTGCTCTCCTTTAAAGTCCTTAGACTGGAGAATTTCTTCCATCCACCACTTATTGCAGGAAGCTGCACTAAGCATACATCCCATTAGGTGATATTTTCCATCTGCATGAGCGAAAGAATGCAGTGCATTATGCTCATCTACCCGAAATTCATCACTGGTAATAAAGATTGTACCAGAGGTTCCAAGGGATAGGTTACACATATTATTTCCAACGGTTCCTGTTCCTACTGCGGATGCCGCATTATCTCCTGCTCCGGCAATAATCTTGACCGCCTCGGTCATTCCTAATTCTTCTGCCACCTCAGGCTTCAATGTTCCAACTACATCATAGCTTTCAAAAAGCGTTGGCAGCTGCTCCTTCGTGATTCCACAAATCGAAATCATTTCCTCAGACCAGCATTTATTTTTCACATCCATCAAAAGCATACCTGATGCATCCGAGTAATCACTGCAAAAGGTTCCAGATAAACGGTATGCAAGGTAATCCTTTGGAAGCATAATCTTCTTAATTCGTGCAAAATTCTCCGGTTCATTTTCCTTAACCCATAGTATTTTCGGTGCAGTAAAACCAGCAAATGCTATGTTGGCTGTATATTCAGATAGTTTTTCTTTGCCTACAACGGTATTTAAGTAATCTGTTTCTTTCCCTGTTCTTCCATCATTCCATAAAATTGCAGGTCGGATTACCTCATCCTTTTCGTCCAGAATGACTAATCCATGCATCTGGCCACCGAAGCTAATTCCACCAATTTGGCTTTTATCAATTCCCTCCGTTAGCTCCTTTAAGCCTTCCATGGATTTTTCATACCAATCCAATGGGTTTTGCTCCGACCATCCCGGATGTGGGAAATTCAGAGGGTATTCCTTTGATACAATCTTCTCGATTTTTCCTTTTGAGTCCATTAATAATAGCTTTACTGCTGATGTTCCTAAATCCACTCCAATGTAATACATGTGTCTTTCCTCCACTTTCTTTATTGATATAATGCTTCATCTTGAAAAAATTTACGTTGTAAAAAGTTAAGAGCCCCTGATAAATCCAGCTCCTCCAGAGACATTTCATTGTATTCAATTTCAAATGCACCGCCCTTTGGATAGTATTTAAACTCAGACAAGCGATTCTTTAACGTATTTTTAAAATAATCGTCTGCATGAGAGTAGTCCCCTTGAAACACTACAACATTCGGATTAAATACAAGAGAAATATTACGTACCAGATACGCAAATGTATTGGCCAGATATTTCACGATTTCTCTTGCCCATTCTTCCCCTTTTTGGGATGCAATAAACAGCTCTTCAAAGGTAATGTCCTCGTTTTTTGACAGCCTTTTTACTTTTTCAATACTCAGCATACGTTCTGCACACCCATAGCTTCCGCATCCACACAGCACTTCATCATGGGGATCAATGACCATATGACCCACCTCTCCAATCAGAGAATCATCGCCACTTAGTACATGGCCTCTTTCAATGAGGCAAGCCGACAATCCCCATGTGGAAAATAGAACCAGAATACGGTTTTGCTCCTCTTCACTTCGAACAAGTTCATACCGTCCTGTCATCTTTCCCGCATTTTCAATTAGAATTTCAACCTTCTCTCCAAATATTTCCCTCATGTGTTTTTTTATCGGGACATTGGTTCCCCATAAAGGTGTTCTGGAACTATATTTTAAATTTCCAGTTTCATAATCAATTGTTCCGGCGGTAGATAAGGATACGCCATACAAATCCGAAAGCTGATATCCCTGCTGTGTAATCAAGCTCAAACTTTTCTCACGAATCAAATCAAAAGCTTCCTGGGGATTGTTCTTTATTGGTGCCTCAATTTTCACCGAGGCTATTTTCTTCAAATTCATAGTACACAAATTGAGGGCAAGAAAATCCGGCCACATTGTAATAGTAAGAAGAAGCTTCTTATATATAAATCCGTATAATTCTGGTTTTTTTCCACCAATCTCTGTTGACTCTCCTTTTCCTTGAGAGACAATCAAATTACGATCAATAAAATACTGAATGGATTTTACCACTGTAGGGCGACTAATTCCTGTTTCCTTTGCAATGTCTGCTGCTGAATAGAGATTCCCATCTTTGATGGCATTTAAAATCAGCATTCGGTTACGTACTTTTAAATCCACTGGAAGTGCCCCTATTCCTTTACTCTTTCTTTTCATCCGATAACCTCTTTCATTTTCGTTATGAAACTTTCTTATATAACTTATATCATATCTCAAAATTATTTTCAATATTTCTTTCAGATTCCTATTGCATTTATTTGATTTTGTGATATAATCCGAGTTATGAAACATACTTTTATAACCATGTAAAAAGAAAGGACGGTCAAAAAATGAAAGAATATTTCAATACTATCCCCCATGTGAAATATGAAGGACCAAAAAGTAAAAACCCTATGGCTTTTAAGTACTATGATGCTGAAAAAGTGATCTTAGGTAAACCAATGAAGGAGCACCTCCCATTTGCTATGGCATGGTGGCATAATCTTTGTGCCGAGGGCACCGATATGTTCGGTTCAGGTACTACAGATAAATCCTTTGATGCTGAAAAAGGAACTATGGAGCATGCAAAAGCTAAGGTGGATGCAGGTTTCGAATTTATGGTTAAGCTTGGTATCTCTTACTTCTGTTTCCACGATGTGGATCTCATCCCTGAAGGTGATACGATTGCAGAAAGCAACAAACGCCTCGATGAAATTGGCGATTATATTAAAGAAAAAATGGATGCTACAGGCATCAAATGCCTGTGGGGTACTGCAAACATGTTTAGCAATCCCCGCTTTATGAATGGAGCAGGAAGCACAAACTCGGCAGATGTATACTGCTACGCTGCTGCTCAAATCAAAAAGGCTTTAGACCTTACCGTAAAGCTTGGCGGAAGAGGCTACGTATTCTGGGGCGGAAGAGAAGGCTACGAAACCCTGTTAAATACTGATGTAAAATTCGAACAGGAAAATATTGCTAACCTTATGCATATGGCTGTTGAATATGGAAGAAGTATTGGATTTGAAGGTGACTTCTTAATCGAGCCAAAACCGAAAGAACCAATGAAGCACCAGTATGATTTCGATGCATCAACTGCTATTGGATTCCTTCGTCAATACGGCTTGGATAAAGACTTTAAAATGAATATCGAAGCAAACCATGCAACACTTGCAGGACATACTTTCCAGCATGAGCTTCGCATCAGCGCTATCAACGGAATGCTTGGAAGCATTGATGCCAACCAGGGTGATATGCTTCTTGGCTGGGATACAGATGAATTCCCATTCGATGTATACGAAGCAACTCTTTGTATGTACGAAGTATTAAAGGCTGGTGGTATCACTGGCGGATTCAACTTTGACTCTAAGACAAGAAGACCAAGTAATTCATATGAGGATATGTTTAACGGATATATTCTTGGAATGGATACATTTGCTCTCGGACTCATTAAGGCTGCTGCTTTAATCGAGGATGGACGCCTGGATGAATTTGTCTCAGATAAATACAAGAGTTTTAACGAAGGCATTGGTAAGAAAATCCGCGAAAAGAAAACTTCTCTTGCAGAGCTAGCTGCATATGCGGAAGAAATGGGTGCACCTGAAAGTCCAGGAAGCGGAAAGCAAGAATACCTGGAAGGCGTTGTAAATAACGTACTGTTTTCCTAAATAATGTTTCAGAAAGAAGTCGGGATAAACCCGGCTTTTTCTGTTCTCCATGCCATCATTATGTTATACTAGACAATAAATGAGAGGGGGAACTGTAGATGGAAATATCGAAACATTTAGCCAATCAGATTGTGGAAGCAACCCACAAGGTTGTTGGAAATCGTATTAATTTAATAAACCATGAAGGGCTGATTATTGCCAGTACTGATACGAAAAGAGTTAGCACTTTTCACGAAGCAGGCTTTCAAGCTATTGAAACCAAAAAATCCGTAATTGTTAACCGTAATTCCTCTTTTAAAGGTACAAAGGAGGGGATAAACTACCCCATATTGTTAAACAAGGAAGCAGTTGGCGCAATTGGTATCTCAGGAAATCCAGATGAGGTCAAGAAATACGGCGTTTTGGTAACAAAGATTACCGAGGTTTTTCTAAAGGAACAGCTCCTGGAGCTTGAAATGAATTCAAAGGAGCGTTTGTATTCTTATGTCATCACCTCCTTAATCCATAATAACATTCGAGAAGGCAAACATTTCTATTCTCTTTTGGAAAAACTATCTTTAGATGTCCAAGCTTCTTACTGTGTTCTTTCCATACAAATATTAGAGGGCAGTTATCTTTCCTCTGTTGAGCATTTTTTTCACCTTCAAGGTATTACCTTATTTACCTATACCTATCCAAATGAACTCATTGTTCTCTTAAGTCAGGAACAGATGAATCATTTTAATCGAAGTTACTTTGATGACTCTTACCGTGGTTATGTTTACTGTGGAGAAGGTACTGCCCAGCCCCTTTTGCAAGCTTCCCGCTCCTATCACCAGGCTCTGGTTGCGCAAAAATATGCAAAGCACAGAGGACTTACTCTTTGTTCCAGCAAAGATATTACGGCTCATTTAATCTATGAGAGTATTCCCCAGGATCTCAAAGAAACTTATATCCACAATATTCTAGGCCACCTGGAAGACCGTGAGTTGGAATTATTAAAAGCATACTTTAGCAACAATCTTTCTCTGGTCGATACAGCGAAAGAATTGAACATCCATAAAAATACACTTCAATACCGTCTGGACAAAATCCGTGAAAAGGCAGGCTTCAATCCAAGGCTTTTTCAAGATGCATACCTTCTGAATTTAGCACTCTCACTGATATAACAACGGGTTGCCTATTTGGCAACCCGTTCCTCTTATTTATGAATTTTTTTCCTTTTCCTGTGAATAATAACACCACACACTAGTATACTGCTGACTAATAGGACACTCCATAATACAATTCTGTTGTGATCTCCTGTGCCTGTTCTGCTCTTTACCGTTTCTGTAGGTGTCGTAGTTGGTTTGCTGGGCTCTTTTGGTGTGTTTGGAGTTTGTGGTTTTTGTGGTTCAGATGGTTTGACTGGATCCTCTGGATCTTTTGGATCTTTTGGATCTTTTGGATCTTTTGGTTCTTCCGGATCTTTTGGTTCTTCCGGATCTTTCGGTTTATAGGTATTTGTAATGGTACCATCTAAGCCTTCTTCTACTTCGTAATGATCTGGTACCACAACCTCCTTAACCGTATATACGCTAGGCGTATGGGTTCCATCCTGGTACATTGGCAAATCGATCCAGGTATACATCCAGTTATTTTCTTCATTTAATTCTTGAAGCCCCTTTGTTGTGATGGTATCCGTGAAAATCTGTCCATCTCGATATAACTGTACTTCTATCTTTGTTGGACGCACACCTGCTGCATTGTTATTGTCCACCCAGTTCTTTGTAACCTTATAAGAAGTGTTGTATAAGCGGCTTCCTGAACCGTGAATATAATGAATTGTCTGGTCTGCATCCGTATTATCGGTATGTCTTACAACCTCTTTACCTTGCTTATTCTCTTTGCTTTCATCATATTCGTAAATCACTTCATAGGCCACAAGGTATGACCCATGGACAGGGGTTAGCCCTAAATTTTTACCATTAAAGCTATAAACAACTTGGATCATACCGGTTCCTGTTTCGTCTGTTACAAATTCATAGGTTGGATTCCCATTTTGATCCTTTAGAACGCCTTTAACTACTGCTCCACTTCCTGTATCATTACCATTTCCATCGTCTTCATATTCATAATAGATAAATCCGGCATCTGGATCGGAAGAACGAGTATAGTGCCACAAGCTTCCATCTATTACGTATTTTGTATTTGCCCTTAAGCCTTTATAGCAAAGGGAATCTACAATAATTTCTTCTTCACTTGGTGATCCTTTTTGAATCACTCCTGGAGTTCTTACGCCGTTTTCTTCTTCTCCTGTATCTGGATTTATCACCTTTGTATCCAAGGCTACCGTATCAATCTCAAGAATCTTGTTCAGAAAAGATATTTCGGTAATTAAATCAGAAAGTAACCCTGTTTCTTCGTCATAACCTCTATAGTATTCGGTAGAAGCCACAAGTACTCCAGCATTATTTGTATCAACTTTTATCAATGCAAAATACGCTATATTGTCATAGGTAATATCTGCTTCTCCTTTATCGACTTCGGAAATTCGATAAATGTAATCACCTGCTGCATTGTATTTCATATCTGGAAAAACAATCTTACCCTCTCCATCATTTGAGGCTATTATTTGATTGCTATCCGGAAAATCGATAATATTAGCAGATGTACCACTGATTAATTCCGCTACAAATTCAAACTCCTTATCTTTTAGACTGCGTCCTTCCAATTCCTTCTTTGCTTCAAAGCCAACCTCTACAAACTCTGGAATTTTAGCATTTTCTACATTCCCCAAATTGACAATAGCGTCACCTTCAAGCTCATCTTTAAGTTCAAACTCATATTTCTCATCCGATAATTGATAGCCAGAAATTGGTGCTGATTCCTGTAAATAGTACTTACCCGCCGGAAGCTGTACAATTTTCAACTTCCCTCCTGTTAACGTTAGAAGTTCGTCACCTCCGCTTCCATCATAAACATAATGATTTATTTCGTTCATGTCTATCAATGTAAAACCTGTAACCTCAGTGGCATCCTCCATATCATCTGTATAGGTATAAAGTTTAAACGCTACTCCTGCCAGCTTTTCCTCGGAATTTCCTTCTTCTGTCTTAACCAGTTCAACCCCTCGGGCACTATTGTTGACCAGCTTATACTCTACTCGGTCACCCGCCACTGTAAATGGAACTCTTTCATTTTGACCACTGTAATATCCACTTGGTGCTTGAATCTCTTTTAAGTAATAGTTGCCATATGGAAGCCCACTAATAATTACACTTCCATCCGCATCATTCGTTGTCACAGCTCCTAAGGTGCCGTTTTCATTGTATACATATTTCCCTGCGTCAAAATCAAATTGCAGAGGTCCATCTCCATTTTCCTTATATACTTCAAAGCTCACATTGGGGATAAATCCCTCTACCGGGCTGTCATCTGTCTTATCCCCAGCCAGGTTTCCATACAATGAGTCGGCTTTGAATATCTGTGCATCACCATTTGCGGCTGTAGCCATAATTGTTCCAGCCCAAAAATTATCCTGCACTGCACTATAAGTCTTCTCGTCCCAGCCACCACTAACCTTATAGCTGTTTTTTACTTTTCCAACGGTTCCCGCTGCTTCCCGATCTACTTTCGTTTTCACAACTGCATTCATGCTATAGATATAGGGTCCAACTAACACTTCATTCTCATATACCTCGTAATAATCGAAAGCATTTCCATATACTGAAACAGCTCTTTCCCACTGTGCCCGAGTGTAGCCCTTCCCATACGCATCCTTCAAAAATTCTTTTGGATTATCTCCAGGATTCCTCTCCAATACATCTTGGGCATTCTCTTTTTCTCGCAGCAGATTTTCCAAAATACTCTTGATTTTTTTCCCTCCGTCAATATCTCCATAACGAAGACCATCCTCTTCCGGTGCACCAAAATTTACAATCAAGCGCTCTCTCTGTTTCGGTTTGTTATCTGGATCCTCTTCCGTTATAATGGTCCAGGTTTTTCCATTTCCTTTTACATAATTCTCTGCATCTGGATCGCTTGGATCAATCCACCTCATGCCATTGTCTTGCTTATCTTCTTTCGTTCCCAACGTAAACACAATCACCCCTGCGGTGTACTGTATATTATCATCCGAACCTCCTTCGTTAAGATAGACCGGTATCGTTATTTGAACGTTGAGTCCTTGTATCGTATAAGATGTCGTATTAAAGGTTTGATATGCATCTAACATTTCTTCAAAAATCAAATCCTTATATTCAACCCCTTCGTTATTAAACTGCTGTTCAGCATAATCCGTTAATTGAACTGTCCAATCTATTATCGCATCTTCTTCGTCAGTATACCCAGTGACCGCCTTTCCTGGTTCTG
Organism: Aequitasia blattaphilus; assembly: GCF_024721305.1. GTDB lineage: Bacteria > Bacillota > Clostridia > Lachnospirales > Lachnospiraceae > Aequitasia > Aequitasia blattaphila. Next base: position 23,505 of record NZ_JAMXOD010000008.1, read on the forward strand.
GTATGGTAATGCCTGAGGGTGGACCTGCGGGATCTCCTGCTCCTTCTGGTGTTTTCAGCTTTTCGAAGGTAGCAACATTCTCTCCTTCTCTGTCAATCCAGACAACATCCCCTACCTCTAAGCCAGCAATTGTTGCTCTGCCCTCTAATGTACCACTAATTTTATTTTTCCCTTCTATCGCATTGTTAAAAACAACCTTGTAGTATAAAGTAACCTCTCCTGTGGTTCCATCTTTCTCTGCTTCCAAGCTTCCATCTGCCATATATACTTTGTCGTGATATAATTTTTTTGGCTTAGAAATATTATCTATTTGAAGATTTGTTCCACCACTTATTGTACATAAAGGAAAGCGAAAATAATCTCCCTCTTTAAACCCTGTCTGCTCCGGATTTCTTTGTGAAAAATTCATCTCTAACGTGATACGCGGGTTTATGTGGTTTGATAACTTCAATGGATCCGACACATCTGCTTCCACATCATTTATCTTGATGACAAGACCGTCTATTTGGAACGACTCCCCACAGTCCTTCGCTTCAAGAACCTCCATACTTGTTTCCTCCTGTGCTTTAACACCATCATAAAATGGTACCGAGCTCAGGAGCATAACCAAACACAAAGAAAGTGTTAGAATTCCTTTTCTCATTTTATTTTTCACCTTTTTCAGCCTCCTCTTTATCTTTATCTTTATCCCTTTAGCTGCCACTCTTCGACTAAAGTTAGGTTTATATTATATATTTCGACCTTTTTCTTCAATCACTTTAGACCAAGATGCATATCTATGGAGTAAGATGCACTATCAGAAACTAAAATGCACAAAACACCTTTTCCTCATTTGTCATATATACCAATAACCATTTACATCTTTGGTACCTATTACATTGCAAAATCCCTCTTGTCTCCTTTATAATAAGGATAAATATACTCAGGAGGAAACAATTATGAAGGTAACAATTGCTATTGATTCTTTAAAAGGAAGCCTCTCTTCTATTGAAGCCGGAAATGCGATAAAAGAAGGAATTCTTCGTTCAAAACCTGAAGCATCTGTTGTGGTAAAACCTTTAGCTGATGGCGGAGAAGGAACGGTGGACGCCATTATTGAAGGACTTGGTGCCACAAAAGTAGAGTTGGAAGTAACCGGACCACTAGGAGCACCTTTAACTGCCTATTATGGCTTCTTAGAAGAAAGTCAGACTGCCATACTGGAGATGGCTTCTGCTGCCGGAATTACTCTTCTGAAAAAGGAAGAACTAAATCCATTTCAAACCACCACATATGGAGTTGGGGAAATCATTTTAGATGGGCTGAAAAGAGGAGCAAAAAAATTTATTATCGGAATTGGGGGAAGCGCCACAAACGATGGCGGAACCGGCATGCTGAGAGCTTTAGGATTCCAATTCCTTGATTCAGACAACAATCCTATAAGTGACGGTGCCAAGGACTTAGGAAGAATCGAAAAAATCCTCCCTCCCTCTGACACTTCCTTTCTCCATAATGTGGAATTTAAGATTGCATGCGATGTAAATAACCCCCTATGTGGCAAGAATGGAGCCACCTATGTATTCGGACCACAAAAGGGTTTGGAAGAAGCAGACTTAAATTCTGTGGATCAGGATATGAATCACTACGCCCAGATTGCTGCGAAAACAATCGGGCAAGATTATGCAAGAGATGCCGGTAGTGGTGCAGCAGGCGGTTTAGGGTTCGCGTTCCGCAGTTTTTTATATGGAAACTTAACACCTGGAATTGATTTGATTTTAAATCTGGTAGACTTGGAAAAAGAGATAATAGACTCGGATATTGTAGTAACAGGAGAAGGACGCTTAGATTTCCAGACCTCAATGGGCAAGGCTCCAATTGGGGTTGCAAAGCTTGGAAAACAACACGGAGCAACCGTCCTTGCCTTTGCCGGAAGTGTTACGGCAGATGCAAAAGAATGTAATAAGAAAGGTATCGATGCTTTCTTTCCCATTTTGAGAGGTGTATCAACCTTGGAAGAAGCAATGGATTCTGAAAATGCGCGGAACAATATGGCAGATACAGTGGAACAGGTTTTTCGCTTACTGTAAAAACGACTATAATAATTAACAAATGGTATAACCTCTCTGCTTGGCGAGCTTCCTAATTGAAACGCCTCAAGGCAAGTGGTTATACCATCTTTCTAATGGACTTATAAATCTATTTTCTTATAAATATTGGTCGCTACAAGAATTGATGTATACAGAATCGCAAATGCCACAACAAAAAGAGCTATCTGTATTCCAAATGCAAATCCACTGCTCAACAAACTCGTCCTATATATTATCCATGATGAAAGATACGGAATTGCAATTGTTAAAAGTGCTGGAATAAACCGCGTTTTCTCATAGCCAAACTTCATCATTGCAGGTATATACAAACCATATATCACAGTCATAAAGAAAAAAACAACAATCAAATCACCTATGTTTAAGGGAGCCAAAAACTTCCTAAACACAAAGGATAACATGAGATATACTATCACACAGAACATTTCAACAAGAAAAATGAACAGATACTTGGATAAAACCAGCTCTTTCCTCGAATACGCAGTGGTACACAGAAGTATATTCCCTTTGTACTTATACTCCACCATTTCAAGTTGGTTATGTGAAATGTATACTGCAAAACTCATTTGGCAGAGCAACGGTATCAGCACAGGGCTTATTAAGCCTATTGCATGAAATGTATATAGTGGGATTCCTGCTGCTATTATTGTCAGAATCAGGACGTATTTTTTAACAAGTAACCAATTCTTTTGTTGTAGTTTTAGATGATTCATAATCCCACATCTCCCTGTATACAGTTGAGCATAAGTGTTTCTAAACTCAAGTTCTTTTCCTTAATAACGTCTGTTTTTTCCTGAAAAATGAGTTCTCCATTATGAATCATAATGATATTATCTGCCGCCTTTTCCAAGTCTGAAATAATATGTGTCGAAAACATAACGCTTCCCCCAGTCGTTTTTACCCATTCACTCAGCAAATCTACAAATTGCTTTCGAATTAATGGATCAAGACCACTTGTTGGTTCGTCCATAATTAACAGCTGTGCTTTGTGTGACAAAGCCAATACCAAAGAGAATTTCATCTTCATGCCCTTTGACAATTGGTGAATTTTCCGATTGGCAGGGATTCCAAACTGGGTTATCAAATTTTTATAGGTATCATTATCCCATTCTTTATAGGAGGATGCATAAATCTTTTTCATGTCATTTACACTTACATTTTCATAAAAGTATCCACCATCTAATACGATTCCTATCTGCTCTCTGCTTGTATGTTGAAGCATCGGATCATAGGATTCCCCTTTAAATTCCATCGTTCCACTATTCCGATTCACCAAACCGGAAATAATCTTTATCAGGGTGGTCTTCCCTGAACCATTTATCCCAATCAATCCGGTTATACTGCCTTCTGGAATCGTAAAGTTTATATCATTAAGATGAAATTCAGGATATTCTTTAGATAAATTTTGAACCTTTAATATATGCATACAAATCTCCTATTTCTTCAAATAGTTTACAGATATTTATTCCACTTTGTATCCTTCTAATTGAAAATGTCTTTTTACTTCTATTGGAACTATAGTCCGCTTTAGTGCCCTGACTTATAAGACCATTATACTTTCCATATGATTAATATAGCTCCTATACGTTCCTAATATGAAACATGCCAATACAACGATAAGTATTACAATAAATTGAAGTGTACTCTTTAACATTTCAACTTTTATCCAAGGTAAAATAGCGTTAGAAATAAAAAGAATTAGAAAGCCCATAACTAAAATCAATACTCCCACTACTATCGGAAGAATATAATTTTGTATAGTAACAATTAATAAATTTTTCTTCATTTCCGCTTTACTGACACCTATATTTCTTAGGACTATTAAACTCTTATTATTATTTGTTATTTCTGTCATCTGCCTTATTCCCGTAAGAGCAACTAAAACAACCAAAAATAATATCGAGAAATATATTTGTGTTATTCCCATTAGGTGATCTAATTCCTTATCCAATAATACAGACTGAGAATTTACAAAAACCCCTCCTATGTTATAGCACACAGCTGAAAGAATAAAGACCCCTGATAAAACAGATGAAAGCCTCACAAAAGATCGCTGCTTAGATAGCAAAATTCCTGCTCTGTATAGCTGAAATGCTTTATCATAAACGCTTTTCCCTTTTCTCTTGATATTATATTTATTTACCAAACACAAATATCCAACATAAATAAGCATTACTAAAACAATAAATATTGTGCCCGATGTAGCTACCCTATTAATTGTCAATAATTGTATTGCAAAAACTCCTACTAATACCACAAGTGCTATGTTCAACCATTTATAACGTTTATATTCCTTCTCATTTTCAGTTTTATGATACATTAGCTTTCTAAGATTTAGTCTATTAATTACAAATATAGAATAGACAATATTAAAGAGACAAATAATCATAACCTGAAACGTTGTTGTTAGAAATATACGTATAATCTGAGCAGGGTCTTGAATACGAAGTAGCGTGTCATTAGTGATTAAAGACACTATATAAGTAAATATATAACCACAAATCGAACCAATAACAAGTCCCACTATTTCTATAGCAAATGATTCCATACCATAAAGCACAATTATATCTTTTTTCGACAATCCGGATAACATATAGGTGGCAAACTCACGGCTTCGCTGGCTAATCATAAATTTGTTAATAAACATCAGAAAACAGATTATAGTAATCGCAATAAGAAGAGGCAATGAATTAGACATAACTCCTGCCTCTGTTTTATATTCTATAAAACTTATTACATTTGAAGCGAATAAAAGACCACATAAAAATATCAAACTGATACTAAAAATCGTATAATCCTTCTGGGATTTCTTAATATTTTTCCATAATAAATTATAAAATTTCATCTAAGCCTCCACTAAAGGTAATATTCATCTTTAGAATGTCATTGAACAGTTGCTTCTTAGATTTCTCGCCTCGTAATATCTCAGCACAAATTTTACCATCATTTAATACAAGTATTCGGCTACAGTAGCTGGCCGCTACTGGATCATGGGTTACCATTAATATCGTCGAATTATACTTCTTATTAAGTGTTTCCAATGTTCCTAATAATGCATGAGAAGAATTCGTATCTAATGCCCCTGTCGGTTCATCGGCCAAGATAATCTCCGGTTTTTTAATAATTGCCCTTGCACACGCACACCTCTGCCTTTGCCCACCGGAGACTTCATACGGATAATGATTCAAGACCTCTCTAATCCCCAATTCCTCAGCAATTTCAATTATTTTCTTCCTTATATCATTGTCATTTACATCTAGATTTACAACAGCTAATAATATATTTTCATACAGTGTGAGCGTATCAAGCAGATTATAATCTTGGAATATCAATCCTATTTTTTCATTCCTTAATTTTGACAATTGTTCATCTGATAACTTCGTAATGTCTATTCCATTGAAGTTAACAACACCTTCGCTGGCTTCATCGATTGTTGCAATGATATTTAGCAACGTTGTTTTTCCCGATCCAGAAGCCCCCATTATACCTACAAACTCACCGCTTTCAATTTCCATACTTACCCGGTTAATGGCTTTCACTTTATTACTACTCGTACCACTTTCATAATATTTATACAGTGATTTTATATTCAGTATCTTTTTCACCTTGCTCTCCATTCCGACTTTTCTCAACATCATAATAAATTACACATTACTAATGTAGAATAAGCTATAAAAAAGTCCCTTCTTGCTAATTAATTCATCAAATGCTCCCATTTCATTTCTCAAAAGCAATTGTTATTTTTATCTTCATGCTTTGTTTTTGTTCTAAATCATATTAATTATATCACTTTTTCATTTATTTGTATATAAAAAACAATTATTTTTTAACTTATGCAACGAACATTTAAGCAACTCGATATTTTGGGACCACCTTCTCACATACATTAGCAAAGCACCAGACAATCAAATTATCCGGTGCTCCACTATTTATCACTTTATTAACTTCATATCCTGTAACACATGCTTTAGTTTCTCTTTCTCTTCCTCACTCAACTCTCCAATTGGTTCCAGGCATTTTCCAACCGGTATCCCTTGCATACACAACCCTTCTTTAATCACTGCCGGGAAAGTACCCATGCCACACGCAATACGAAGAGGCACCAGGGTAAATTGAGCATCCAGCGAACCAGCCACATCACCCTCCTTATACTTATCATATATATCCGCCGCGATTCTTGGTGCCACATTTGCACAAGAAGCAATCGCACCAGATGCACCATAGCAAAGTCCGGCATGAATCAATGTATCCCTTCCCATAAGAACATGAAAATTTTCATTGTCCCGGGTGAGTCTGATATATTCTGCCGCATTTGTCATATCTCCGGTACTGTCTTTCACACCAACGATATTCTCAATCTTAGAAAGGCGCTCTACTGTTTTCGGCGTAATTGTCACGTTTGTTTTTGGTGCATTGTTATAAAGAATAATCGGAAGCTTAGTGCTTTCTGCAATCTTGCGATAAAACTCATACAGCTCATCCTGGGTTTGGGAAACAAACATTGGTGTGAGAACCGATACTGCATCTACTCCAACCTCTTCACAGATCTTCACCAGCTCAATTGCTCCTCTTGTAGTAATATGGTTTGCTCCTCCATATACCGGCACTCTTCCTGCTGTTTCTTCAATAGTCACCTCTAATATCTTACGAAATGTATCATTGTCAAAGGCGTAGAATTCTCCTGTCGTTCCCATAGGGAAAAGTCCATGAACACCCTCATCAATCAAATGATTAATCATTTGTCTAAGAACGGGATAGTTTACCTCACCCTCTTTAGTAAGAGGAGTAATAATTGGCGGAATAACTCCTTGGGGCTTAAAATTCATCTCTGATCTCCTTCTTAGTCTACTAAGGAAATATCTGAAACTTTTTCATAGTATTTCAAGAGAGCACTATGATCATCTTTCTCATTTCCATCTGCCTTTAGTGACTGCATCATTTCCATTACCTGAGCAGTAAGAGGAATGGATGCATTGACTGCGTGAGAAGCATTTAACGCATTTGTTAAATCCTTAATATGCAGCTCGATGCGGAATCCCGGTTTAAAATCATGGTTTAACATCATTGGTGCTTTTGCATCCAGCACTGTTGATCCTGCTAACCCTCCGCGTATTGCCTGAAATACCAGTTCTGGATCTGTACCGGCTTTTTTTGCCAAAGTCAGTGCTTCTGAAACAGCCGCAATATTTAAAGCAACAATAATCTGATTTGCAAGCTTTGCTGTATTTCCTGATCCCAATTCTCCTACGTAAGTCACACTTCCTGCCATTGTCATTAAAAGATCATAATACTGATCGAAAGTTTCTTTCTTTCCACCAACCATAACAGATAGAGTTCCATCAATCGCTTTTGGTTCTCCACCAGAGACTGGCGCATCCATAAGTTCAATTCCTTTCTCAGCTAAAGCTGCACCAATTGACTTCGATTCTACCGGATCAATAGAGCTCATATCGATGATAACGGTTCCCGGTTTTGCTTTATCTGAAATGCCCTCTTCTCCAAGACACACTTCTCTAACTTGAGGAGAGTTTGGTACCATGGTAATGATAACATCACATAATTCTCCTACCTGTGCATTGTTTTGTGCTACAACTGCTCCCGCTGCCACCACTTCATCAATTGCTTCCTGTCCCTTATTGTAAACCACAACTTCATACCCTGCTTTTAATAAATTTTGAAAGGGTTCATGATAGCAATCTGTATTTTCGACAATTCTATGGTTTCAGCAAAAAAATCACCGCAAAACAGATTCTGCTTTGCAGTGATTCTTTTTAGAATAAGTTATTATCGAAACCGTACATTCTGCAGACCTAAATGATCCACAACCATATGTATAATCGGCAAAAATTTGTCGTTAAAGTCTTTCTTAGGGATGATTAGAGCGTTATCTTCTTCATAATACAATCCAATTGTCTGAGGTGTGGTTACCATCCTCTTCATGTCTTCCCATGGATAAAACTTCGAATTTTCATCATATGAGATTCGTATTCCCGAATCATCAAATTCATAATTCCATTCTTGGTGATAAATTTTGTTTTTTTCAATTTCCTTCTTAGCTTTATGTTTTAACGTAATGGGGGTATAGCCAAGAAAGAGAACCGCTGCCGCTATATATAGGGCAAACTGAATCACACTAATTTTACCTGTCAAAAGCATAATGCATCCCGAAAAGACAACTGCCATGCCAAGGACATTTACAAACAATCCCATTGGCTTTGAATACGTATGATACAAGAGGAAATCAAACAACTCTTTTTTTGATAACTTTACTGAAATTTTCTCTACCATAATAACTCCTTTAAATCTTTCGTTCCTATTGAGCTGCTTTCGCTGACTCAACCTTGAAATGTGCCCATCCTTCTGGTGAGTATATACCTTGTTGTTTCTTCTGCATTCTTCGATCAAAGAAAGCAACGATGAAAGGACAAAGGAATAGGGTTATAATTGATGCTGTTGCACACTGCGCTGTAGCCATTTCTGTATACTGTGCCATGGTTGGATCTGCTTCTGCCACTGCCGCTGGTGTCATTGCTGAGTTTAGAGCAGTTGTACCAACCGCTGCACCCATTGCATTTCTTTCCTTCTTCGGTACTAGCAATTGGAACACATAGAAGAAAATCACTGCTGTTGCTGCAGATGCCAATCCCAGTATCACACCGGCTGCCCCTGCTGTTACGATTGTCTTAACATCTGTTTTTGCTCCAATTGAAATGGTCATGAAGAATGTAACAATTGGTTGTGCTGTCCCACATGCTTTACGGAAACCTTCATCTAAGTTTCCCCAAATAAATCCAATTAAAATCGGTACCAAGGTTGCAATCAATGAATTTAACGGAATATTTGCAAGTCCTGTCGCACCTAATGCAATCAGCGTAAAGAATGGCCCGTCATTTAATGATAAAATTGAAATCGCACCAGTGTCTGTGGCATTACCAAACTGAGAGGATAACGAAATGTATAATGATCCATTTGAGTTTGTTAGTGCTGCAATCCATACGAATGGAGCCAAACCTAGGAACCCTTCAGGTCCACAGATTTTACCTACCGCAAGACCTACAATAACACCCAATATAAATTTCATGGCCGTTAGCGTTACCCCTTTATAGAGCGGCATACCCACCTGTTTTACATTGATTGTAGACCCGCAGACAATCAGGAAAAATCCCATCATAGCTGCATTTCCATCATAGAACAAAGCCGTTACATATCCACCAATCTGAAATGCCTGGGGTACAAATGTAGCAATTAATACTGCAATCACCAAAGGAATAATAACCAATCCTCCCGGTAATGCTTTCATGCGATTTAGGAGATCTAAATCTTTTTTCTGTTCTTGTTTCACATTTTCTTCACTCATAATTTTCCTCCATATCCTTTATCTCGTCGCTTCTCTTCGCAAACGTTGAACTATATCACAGGCTGTATTTTCATTTCCGGTAAGACCACCTTTCCCAACAATTGGCAGCCCTTCGTAGCTTCCAATCAAACGGCATACGTCCGTTTGCGGGATTACATAGTCTATTACTTCGATTGATTCTACACCCAATTGATAACATACATTTACCATAGTGTCTCCACCAGTGGTATAAAGTCCTGCAATTTTATCCCTGCCCTTTTGCTCCAGGATATGTGAAATCACCATTCCGAGTCCTGCATTAATACGGTTTGAGCTCATTCCATCTGCATAATGACGTTTCGCATCTTCTTCGCTCAAGTTTAAAAGTTCTCCATGAAGTGCCGTCTCAAAAAGTATCGCTTTATAAACCTTCTCTTCATCGAAAAGCACCAATGCTTTCTCTACTGCTTTTGCCACTTCCTCTTCCGCTGCCTCTCCACCTGCAATAAGCTTAAGAGGATCAATGGAAATCCTTTTAACATCTGGATTTTCGCACAGAACTTCCATTTGTCTTTTTGTTACTGGCGTAGCACTGCCCGCAGCAATTAATACTGTTTTGTCGGCTTCCTCTTCCGGTGGCATATTGCACTCTTCATCTTGAATCAGCTCTCTGGCATAGGCCAGTTTTGATGTAAATGGTCCCGGGTCAACTGCCAGTATATTCCAACGTAAGTCAATACAGGCTTTTGCTACATTTTCAACATCCTCCAGGGTGATTCCGTCTACAACAATCACTTTGCACCCTTCTTCTTGCCTTTTCTTTAGCTCCTCTTTAATAGCACTCTCACCCTTTAAAATTACCTCAAGAGTAACTTGTCCTATTTTCCTTTTGGTCTGCCCTGATAATAACTTCGGAACAAAATTTTCTTTCACCGGTGTTTTAACATCCTGTGCCACCGGGGTATTAATCAGCGCCACTCCATCAATAATCGAATAGCCGCCAACTAAAATTCTTCTGGATTGCGGCATTGCTGGTACTACAACAGCGATTGCATCTTCACCCATCTGATCCATCATGGCATCAATTTCCACACCAATTCCGCCACGAAGAGTCGTATCAATACGTTTGGTAAAGTACTTCACTCCCATCTGCTTTAGAGCTTTCATGGAGTCTCCAACTTTTTGATACGCCTCATCTGCAGATAACGCCCGGCTATTACTGCTGATGAGAACCGCTTCAAGTTTTTCACTATCACCGCATTTAAGCGCTGCTTCTTCATTGAAAAAGACCGCTGTTTTCGCTTTGGATCTCGCCAAAAGTACACCTGTTGTGGTAGCTCCTGTCAAATCATCTGCTACTCCTCCAATTACTGGCATATATATCCACCTCCTTTTTTTACTTTTCTTTATTCAACCTGTGCATTGCATACTCTGAAACAACCTTTGTAGATTCAATAAGACTAATCGGATTTGCAATTCCCTTTCCTGCAATGTCAAAAGCAGTGCCGTGGTCTACTGAGCTTCGGATAAAAGGAAGACCAAACGTCAACGTTACCGACTTCTCAAAATCCAGTGTCTTACACGCGATGTGCCCCTGGTCATGATAAAGGGATAGAATCGCATCAAATTTCCCGCTCTTTCCAATATGGAAAACCGAGTCTGCCGGACAAGGTCCCATAGCATTTATTCCTTGTTTCTTTGCCTCCTCAACTGCAGGCCCTATGTCTGTTAGTTCCTCTGTCCCAAACAAACCATTGTCACCATTATGGGGATTCAAGCCTGCAACAGCTATCAACGGGTTTTCAATTCCTGTTTCTCGTAATTCTTTATCGATATAAATGACATTTTCTAAGATTCTTTCTTTATTAGCATATTTACAAGCGTCCACTAAAGACATATGACGGCTGACAAAAAAGACTCTCAATTTATGACAAGAGAACATTGTAAGGGCATACGGAGATTTTGTAACATTTTGATAAATCTCAGTGTGACCTGGCTCTTTCACGCCAACTTGCTTGATTGCTCCTTTATGGATCGGAGAGGTTGAAACCGCATCAATTTCTTTGCTCTCACCCAGCTCAATGGATTTCATAATCCAATCTATGGCCATTTGCCCGGCAAGCTTTTGTTCCTTCCCCCATACCAAACTGTCTACATCATATTCCCCTGTTTCCAATACATCAATTGTACCATATTCAAACTTTGCTTCTGACGGACTTTCGATTTTGTTATATACAAACTTTTTGTCCAAAACCTTTTCCGCTCTTTGTAAGATTTTAATGCTTCCAATCACAAAGGGTTTGCAAACCTCATATAAAGATTTCTCTTCCATAGTTCCAAGTACAATTTCAGGTCCAATACCTACAGGGTCTCCCAATGTAATTGCTGTAATAGGAATTTTATTCATATTTTCACTTCACTTTCTTTTTCTTTCGTTTTTATTTTCATTACCTATCGGTTGAGTTAATATTATACACTTTTTAATTTCATTGCAAGCTGTTTTTACTTTTTTGTAAGCTTGCACCACTTTTATTATTCCTTATTGTGCATAATGACTTTTTCTTTTTTCGTTTTCTTTCGTTTCTCTTTCGATATTGATTTTTCTTTAACAATCCTCTATAATAAACACAACTATTTAATGGACTAGAAAGGTGGATATTTATGAAAAAGAAATTGTATTTCGGAAGCAACCTGAAGATGTATAAGAACTCAAAGGATACCCTGAATTATCTAAACGAACTCGTTGGATACACCAAGGATATTTCTCGAGAAGATATTGAATTATTCATTATTCCTTCTTATACTTCTCTGGAAAACGCTTCCGGTAATATTTCACATGAAGCAGTTAAAATCGGCGCACAAAATATGAACTGGGAAGAAGAAGGACAATTTACAGGAGAAATCTCTCCCCTTATGCTTAAGGAGCTAGGCGTTGACCTTGTAATGATTGGACACTCCGAGCGAAGACATGTTTTCGGAGAAACAGATGTAGATGAGAACAAGAAAGTATTAACCTCCTTAAAACATGGCTTCACTACTCTTCTATGCGTTGGAGAAACTGGAGAACAAAAAGATTTTGGAATCAGCAAAGAGACCATCCGTACACAATTAAAAATTGGATTATTTAATGTTCAAAAAGAAGACATCGGAAAGCTCTGGGTGGCCTACGAGCCAGTATGGTCAATCGGAGTAAATGGAACCCCTGCAACCAGTGACTATGCCGAGGAAATCCACCAGACGATTAAAGAAACCTTAGTGGAGCTATTCGGTGAAGACAGCAAAAAGATTCCAGTTCTCTATGGCGGAAGTGTAAATAACGAGAACTCTGTTGAGATGATTAAACAACCTTCTGTTGATGGGCTCTTCATCGGACGAAGTGCTTGGGTTGCTTCAAATTTCAATACCATTATCCGTGAGTCTATGAAATCTTATAAGGAAGCAAATTCATAATTTCCGCAAAATAAAAGCATGGGCTTCCAGCAGCCATGCTTTTATTTTTCTCTATTCTGCAACAATCATTGGTATCCCAAGCTCTTCTGCCTGCCTCCTATTTTCTTCCGATATCAGGTTATCTGTAACAATCTTATAGACTTGGTCAATCGGACAAATAACAGATACATACCCACCACCAAACTTACTGCTGTCAACCAAGACAAATACTCTTTGTGCAACACGCAAGATTGCCCGTTTCACTTGCATCTGAGGTGTTGCTATGGAGGTCAGTCCCACCTCAAAGTTAATGCCTCTTACACCCATAAAAGCCTTATCTACTTTAAATCCATTGAAGTTCTCGATTGTATCATCTCCCATAGTTGCTGCAAGATGTCCCCCCACGTGGCCTCCCACCATGTATAGCTCTACGTGGCTCAATCCAGCCACTTCATTTCCAACCAGAAGAGAGTTTGTTACAATTGCCACTGTTTTTTCCGGATGCTCTTTTATATGCAGCGCCAGGTAAAAGCTGCTGGAGGCATCATCTATAATAATTGTATCCCCTGAATTGATATATTCATATGCACATTTGGCAATTGCTTTTTTTTGTTCTACATTTTTATAAATACTTTCGGCTGTATATTTTCGATAAGGCACATCTTCAATCTTTATCGCCCCTCCATGCACTCTTTTAAGCAGCCCCTTCGCATGAAGTGCTTTGATATCATTTCGTATGGTCACCTCCGAGCATTTATAGTGCTGACTTAAATCAGCCACTCGAACCTCTCCTTTTTTTTCTACTTCTTTTAATATTTCTTCTCTTCTTTTTTCCATCTGTTTTTGCTCCTATTGTAAAGTAAAATTACTCTTATGAAATTCAACAATTCCTTCTTCTTCCATTTTTCCCAGCTCTCTTGAAAGAGCACTTCGATCCACGCAAAGATAATCTGCAAGTTCTTGCCTGTTAAAGGGAATCTCAATCTGATGACTCTTTTTTTGTCTGGCTTCTTCTGATAGAAAAGATAGTATCTTTTCCCGTATACTCCTTTGGGACAGATGTTCCATCTTCTTTGTTAAAACAATATTTTTCTTTGCAACGATTTCCAACAAATTTAATAGTATTTTACTTCCTATAAGATTTTGATACCGAATAAAAACAATCTCCGCCTCTTCTGTAGCCAAAACACTGATTGGTAAACTTTCAACACCTGCAACAGCAAAAGCCTCTCCAAATAAATCTCCTGGTAGTAAATGAGTCAAAATATTTCTCTCTCCCCAATAATTCTCATGCACAACGTAAGCACTTCCCTTTGTAACAATTCCAATATCCAAAGCCTCGTCACCTTCTAACAGGATAAACTCTCCCTTTTGGTATTTCTTTGTCTTTACCCCAATCTTTTCCAGCTCATCCGCAAGTTCTTTTTCATCTATCCCAACAAAGAGCGGATTTTTCGTCAGTATATCCTTCATGGTGTTTTTCTCCTTTTTTGCAATGCCTCCATGTATTCTAGTCTCTCTCTATTTACAGAATCTGCCAGTCTTGAAATTTCATCATTACTTAGCACGACTGGGACTGAAATAATAAAATCACACTTCTCTCTTTATAAGAGCTGAACTCCTTCTTCTACTGATAATTTGGAAATCTCTATTCTCCATAGCCTTTCCTTTCGTTGCACTTGCAACATATCCTTTGCTGTAAGTATATTCTGTTTCGATAGCAAAGTCAACAAACCGAAAGCAAATCGAAAGCAAATGAAAAATCATCTGTGTCGAATTTCCTTGTTCGACACAGATGATTTTCCCTGCTGTTCTTTTCTATATTTTTTAATGGTGTCCACTGCAGGTGTGGCCTTCTCCATGATGGTCGCATTTCACATTTGGGTTATAATTCAACTGATCTCCCAAAAGGTCTTCCACTGCTTTGTCACTCTCTCCTGTAACTCCGCCAAAGAAATCAATTCCCGCATCCGTTAATGCGCTTTGAGCTCCTGCACCAATTCCACCGCATATCAGAGTAGTAACTCCATGATTTTTCAGCACTTCTGCCAACGCTCCATGTCCATTATCCTCTGGATCAATCATAAAACTACGAACCACTTTTCCTTCTTCAACATCATATGCTTTAAACATTTTCGTATGTCCAAAGTGTTGAAAAACTTTTCCATCTTCATAAGTAACTGCAACTCTCATCTATTTATCCTCCATTCCCTTTAACATTGTAATGATATTATTCAAACTGTTATCATCGAAATATTCTACGCTTCCATTGTCAGTGGCTGCTGCCAGACTCGGGTTAATTGGCATCTTTGAGACCGTCTCAATTTGATGCTTCTTTGCAACCTCATCCACATGACTTTCCCCAAAGACCGAAAACTTCTTTCCACAATCCGGACATTCAAAGTAACTTAGATTTTCAACCAGTCCAAGAACCGGAACATTCATCATTTTTGCCATGTTAACAGCTTTTTCCACAATCATGCTTACCAACTCCTGAGGAGAAGTAACAATCACAATTCCATCCACTGGAATGGATTGAAATACAGTAAGAGGAACATCACCTGTTCCCGGTGGCATATCCACAAACATATAATCTACATCACTCCAAATTACGTCTGTCCAAAACTGCTTTACTGTTCCTGCAATTACAGGTCCTCTCCATATCACAGGATCTGTTTCATTTTCCAGCAGCAGATTCGTTGACATTATTTCTATTCCAGTCACGCTTTTCGCTGGAAATACTCCGAGCTCATTTCCCTGGGCTTTTTCTTTTATGCCAAATGCCTTTGGAATAGATGGCCCTGTAACATCTGCATCTAAGATTGCCGTCTTATATCCCAAGCGTCTCATGGACACTGCCAAGAGGGAGGTTACAAGTGTTTTACCCACTCCCCCTTTTCCACTTACCACACCAATCACTTTTTTTACCTTGGAGAGTTCATGGGGTTTTTCTAACATACTATCTGGTTTACGCTCTGAACATGAGTCTACATTACATCCAGAACAACTTTCACTATTACATTGTTCGCTCATTGTCTTTCCTTTCTACAACATTTTTTTCTGCAAGCTTGTCGCTGTCCGTCACAAACCAGAACATCTCCTCCATCTATATGGAGTCGTTTTCCTTCTACAATACATTGTGCCATTTTCTTCCTTGCCAGAGAGTAAATCGCCTGAATTGTCGTTCTTGCAACTTCCATTTGTTCGCCGCATTGCTCCTGAGTCAGCCCTTCATAGTCAATCAACCGAATCGTTTCAAACTCATCAATCGACATAACGATTGTCTGTTCACATCCAACCTCTGGACCAAAGCTTGTGCAGCTTGGACGAAAACACACCCTTCTTTGTTTCCTGGGTCTTGTCATATCAGCCTCCTTTTTACGACATATGTCAAGAATGATTATATACCTTTTTCGGCATATGTCAATATATACTCTTACTATTTATCTAGTAAAAATGCCCAAAAATGAGTCTCTTTATTCAATATATTCACTTTTTTTTCTTCTATTTTTGACTCTATCCTTTCTGTCCATTTCAAGTTATAATTAGTTTCAAAAAAGGAGAAAGGAGTCCCATTTATGGATAAAAGATATGACATGGACACACAAATACATGTGTGGCGTGCGAAAAAGCGATTAACACAGCAAGAACTCGCAAACCTGGTTGGTGTGACCAGACAAACTATTATGCAGATAGAGAGAAACCGATATAACCCCTCTTTAATGTTGGC
Source organism: Aequitasia blattaphilus (assembly GCF_024721305.1). GTDB lineage: Bacteria > Bacillota > Clostridia > Lachnospirales > Lachnospiraceae > Aequitasia > Aequitasia blattaphila. The sequence continues at coordinate 40,084 of NZ_JAMXOD010000008.1, forward strand.
ACATACAATCGCAGATGTCCTTGATGCTAATATAAATGATTTATTTATTTTAACTCCAAAGAAAGAGGAATTTGCTACGAAGTAGCCCTGTGAACCCGCCACCTACAAAGTGGCGGGCTATTATCTGCCCCTCTATTGACAAGCCTAGGTTGGAAGCTATAGAATTAGAAGGATGTTTGATAAATCAGGGGGAAAGATTAATGACAGATAAGCGGTATTCAAAAATCAGAAAAAGAAGACAACAGAGAAATAAGAGAAAAGAGAACGTATTTGATGTAAAGAATACCATCATATGGCTTGTCGTTGTTCTTTTATCTATTGCTTTGATAATCATCGGAAATCGCACTGCAATGAAGGGTTTAACACTCTTCGGTGAATCTGGAACAGAAACCGTCAAAGGAAAGGTTCTGGAAGTTCTGGATCGTTCCACCAATGACTTGGCCTTAGATGCAACCAACCCCAATCCTTACACCAGCACCGTGATTACTTTTACCTGTGCTATTAAAAGCGGTACCTTCAAAGGAGAAACAATCAATGCACAGCAGTCTATCGACAGCATGGTTGCCGGCAGCGAGGCAATCAAAGAGGTGGAAGCTGGTGATAACGTAATGCTTTTTCAAATTGATACCTTTGAATCCGAAGATATGGTTTGGCAGTTTGGTGACTATTATCGCTTTGATAAAATTGTTATTTTAGGACTTGTATTTATGGCTCTCGTCTTATTCATGGGACGCTGGAAAGGCTTTAACACCTTACTTTCTCTCTCCTTCACATTTTTATTTGTATTCCTTGTATTTGTGCCATCGATTATGAATGGCTATAATCCTTATATAAGCACTGGCATCACCTGTGTATACTCTATTATTTCTACTTTAGTTTTGATTAATGGAATCAGCAAAAAAACGCTGGCTACCATCACTGGTTGTATATCAGGAACTGTGATTGCCGCCCTTGCAGCAGGTATCATGAATCGTATCCTTCTCCTAACAGGATTTGTGGACGATCATTCCTATTATTTGACACTCCTTAATCCTGACAACCCGATTGATCTTACTTCCATTATTTTTGCAGCAATTGTAATCGGTGCAATGGGAGCCATTATGGACGTTGCAATGGATATTTCGTCCTCGCTTTTTGAGTTGTCAGAAAACGTTCCAGATATGACCTTCAAAAAGCTTTTCCAAAGTGGTATGCATATCGGCCGGGATATCATGGGAACCATGGCTAATACCTTGGTTTTGGCTTATATTGGTGGGTCTTTGTCCAGCATTATGCTGTTACTCACCTACTCAAATTCTATTATGCATTTACTAAATCGTGAAGTCATTATTGTGGACCTGCTTCAGGCACTTATTGGCAGCTCTGCCATATTACTAACCATTCCTTTTACGGTAATTGTGTGTGGAATTTTATACATCGGTTTTGGGAAAAAAGTCTCGAAAGAAAAACTCTGATTTATACTTGACTTTGAATTAGGATTTTGATAATATATAGAAGTTCTGTAAGAACGTATGCGGATGTGGCGGAACTGGCAGACGCGCTAGACTTAGGATCTAGTGTCCATGACGTGCAGGTTCAATTCCTGTCATCCGCATTAAAGGTCTTAATTTCTTGTTTTACAAGGGGTTAGGACTTTTTTGTATTCTGTAAATCAATCCTATGCTGACTGAAAAACTCTCTTATCTCTTTTGTTTTCTCCGGACTTTCCCCACCTGTATTAATCCCAATTACCACTTCATCTTCAATCACAACTCCCGGGAAATAGAAATCACACAGACTTCTGTTGTCTGCTACGTTTACCAAGATTTGAGACGCCTTGCACCTCATTCCGATTTCATGGTTCAGCTCCTTGTCATTTGTTGCCGCAAAAACAATTTCACTCTCCTTCAAATCCTCTTCTTTAAAGCAGACCTCCCGCCACTCCAAAGAATCATTTTTACTCAAAGCCCGAATCTCCTCACTGGCCTCTGGAGCAATCACAACAATGCGATTACAGAATTCCAAAAGAACTTTCACTCTCCTGGTTGCAATCTTTCCACCTCCAACTACAAGAACCTTTTTATCTGATATGTCAAAAAACATCGGAAAATATCTTTTTCTCATATTCCCTCCTTAATCCATCATATAAAGCAATGCATTGCATATGCATGCCGCAATATTACTTCCACCCTTCCGTCCCTTTGCGACGATATATGGTGTGTTCTCAAGGGATAAAATCATCTCCTTTGATTGAACCACATTTACAAACCCTACTGGTACCGCAATAATCAATTCTGGATTTATGTCGCCTTTTTGGATTAGCTTATGGAGTTGTATCAATGCCGTAGGCGCATTTCCAATAGCAAAAATCAGCTTTTCCCCTCTTTTAGCGGCCTTATTCATACTAGCTGTTGCTCTCGTCGTTCCATTTTTTATTGCTTCTGCGGCAACGTCTTCGTCTGACATAAAGCAGTAAACCTCTCCACCGTACTGGGCAAGTTTCTTTTTATTGATTCCCGCCTTTCCCATTTGGGTATCCGTCACAATAGATGCCCCCTTGCGAATTGCTTCCATCCCTTTTGAAACAACATCCTCCGAAAAAACGAGGTTCTTTCCATAGTCGAAATCTGCACTGGTATGAATGCATCTCTTTACAATCGGCTCCGTACCTGGAATCAATTCCATATCTCCCAGTTCTTCCGAAATCATCTCAAAGCTTCTTTCCTCAATATCTCCTGGCTTAACCTCTTCAATCTCCATCTTTGCTTCCCTTCTGTTTTTTAAAAGAATCGGTATGCCACATAAGATTCTTTCCACGCAACTGCTGACCGAGGCAATACGGGTACAGATGCGTCCCATTTCTTCCCGGTAACGTCGTTCAAAAGAATCCACCGGAACCAAACCATACCCAATCTCCTGACTAATAATTACAATAGCTGGGTTTTCCTGGATTAAGCGTTCCACCAATGTTAGGATTTGCTTCTCATCTTCTTCCAATACCCTTTTTACGTAATTATGGAATCCAATGATTCCTTCTGCCTGATAGATTTCTTCCAACTTACATTTCCCACCATCAATCCAATGAATATGGGGATACTTACTTCTTGCATAAGCACTTTTTCCTTGATATGCCCCTCCAATAATCAGCTTCATCTTTTTACCTCCATAGGGATTCCATATACCACCTCTGTCACGTAATCTGCCTGCTCAGCCAAACGAACGTTGATCCTTCCAAGAACCTGCTTATAGTGCTCCATTTCCTTTGAAATCATCCTTCCATCACTGTGTACTTCATTTGTCACAATCACTAGGTTCTTACATACCTTTCTCAGACCTTCTATCCCTTTTAAAATTTCTTCAACAGCCTGTTCACCAGCACCTTCTTCCATATACAGCTCATTTGCTACCAGATTAGACATGCACTCTAAAAGAAGGGTATATGTATTGCCTGTTGACTGTAGTTTTTCTGCCAGTTTTTCTACTCCTGTATAACACTCAATGGTCTCAAATCCTTTCCCTTGGCGCAGCCTTTGATGACGTTGTATTTTTCTCTGGGTTTCCTTCCCTCCTGGAACCATCGTTGCAACATAAATCATCTGCTCTCCCGGATTCTTCTCCTGATATTTTACACTTTCCTCTTCTGCATAGGCCGACTTGCCACTTCCACTTCCACCTGTTATTACATGAATCATTTATTCACGTCCTTTCTATCAGCGTAACGGTAATCAAAAAAACCACTGGCTGGAATCACCTTTATGTTGGTAATGCCTGGACGTACCAGGTTACAACTTTTCATAGTAAACAAAGGTATAATATAGGCTTCTTCTCCTACTGCCAGAGAATCCGCCTCTTTCATTTTCTGGTCTGCTACCAGCTGGTCATACTTTGGGTCATTAATTCCACTGGTATTATAGGTTCCGTTGGACAAAAGCATACTCAGGTATGTGTGGGGATTTGCAAAATCTGCGGTCCAATTCATGCGGCATAAATCAAACTCTCCTGCCCGTCTTTGGGAATAGTTCACCTGAAGCTCCTGGGGATTTAGCTCAATCTCTATTCCCAGATTCTTCTTCCACTGAGCCTGAAGCACCTGTGCCGTGTCACCGTCTAACTCTAAAGCAGGATAACTATAACTCAGTTTTGGAAACCCCTTACCCTCCGGATATCCTGCCTCTGCAAGTAACCTTTGCGCCTCCTTAATATCTTCATTCAATGCTGGTCCCCATTCTTTTGTATAAGCTTCCCCTGTATTTTTATCCAGCATATATTTTGCAACAAAGTTATAGGTTGGTTCCGTGTCTCCACCTACAATCTCGCATAGCTCTTCTCGGTCTAAAGCAAGGGAAAGAGCCTTTCTTACCCGGACATCATCAAATGGTTTAACATTGAGATTTGGATAAATATACCTTGTTACAATGGTATTGCCTAAGACTAAGTCTTCCTTATCCTTATATCGTTCCAGTACCGCCGCCTGTAGATTAGTTGCAACATCTACCTCACCGTCTTCATAGGCTGCCATCATTGTAAGCTGGCTGTCAAAAAAGCGATAGGTAATCTGATCCAATTGAATCTCTTCCTTGTTCCAGTAGTAGGGATTTTTTTTCAAAACAAAATACTGCTCTGGTACATACTCCGAAAGATAAAATGGGCCATTTCCCAGGCTTGTATCAGGATTCTTATCCCAGCCACTTCTGCTGCTATCTGCAAACTCTTTGCAAGAAGGCATATAAACTGGTAATCGTAGTAAATCCAGAAAATAGGTACAAGGGCTTTCTAAAATAAACTCAAGAGTAAAGTTATCTGGCGCTTTTACTCCCAGCTCAGACATTGGCTTTTCCCCATGGTAGATTGCCTCTGCATTTTTTATCGGAAATAAATAATTCCCATAGCCACTTCCACTCTTGGGATCCAGGGCTCTTTGGATTGTATGAATAAAATCTTCTGCCTGTACACTGTCTCCATTAGACCATTTCCCATCCTTCCGCAGATGAAAGGTCCAGTGTGTCATTTCTTCATTCACCTCATAGGAAGAGGCTGCCCTGTATTCAATTTCTCCATTTTCATCAAAAGCCAGAAGCTCATCTAATGCAGATACGGAATAAGCCAAATAAGTTAGGGCAATTCCCCCTGCCGGATCCAAAGAACCAGTATCACTATTAAGGGTTACAACAATCTCTTTTGTATCCTCTTGAGAAAACTCCTTTTGCTTGCTGCACCCTGCTGCCAGCATGGCAACAATTATCATCATTGCAAGTATTGATTTTTTCATTGCCAATACAAGTCCTTCCTTCTTTATATTTGTGATGTTATCCGCCGTTCCCCGCCGCTGATTTCTCCCTGTTTTGGTTCATACAGGAAGCATGCCACCTCTCTTTCTTTATTCTTAAAGTGAGGAGGAATTCCTTCATAACACTTTTTCATAGCATAACTGCATTGGTAAACGTAAGGGCAGCCCTTATGCTCCTCTTTCGGCTCCGGTTTTATCAGTATCCGCTTCCATTTTCTTGCTCTTTTAAAATCCTCCGGTATGGTCGCATCCAGCAAATCCTTGGTGTAAGGATGCCAAGGTTCCTCCAGGATCCTTTCTCCGTCTCCCATTTCAACAATACACCCCCTATACATAACAGCCATCTTATGACTAATCTGACTCACCAAAGGAATATTATGAGAAATAAACAAATATGCCACCTGTCTCTTTTCCTGAATTTCTTTTAACAACTGTATGATTTGCCTCTGAGTTGGTACATCCAATGAGGAAACGGCTTCATCACAAATAATCAATTTTGGATTTGAAATCAGAGCTCTTGCAATTGCAATACGTTGTTGCTGGCCTCCTGAGAATTGGTTTGGATATTTTTCCATATCCTCTTCACTTAAGCTCACCAGTTCTAGCATTTCTCTGACTCTTTTTCGGATTTCTTCTTTGTCAATCCTCTGAATCTGCAAAGGTTCTGCAATAATTTTCTCTACTGTCAAATAAGGATTCATAGAGGATTGCGGATGCTGAAATACCATTTGAGTACTTCCTTTAGAAGAATCCCTGTATTGAATAGATCCCTTTGTAGGATTAATAATTCCTGCCACCATCCTAGAAAGAGTCGTCTTTCCACTCCCACTTTCTCCAACAATTCCCAAAGTCTCCCCTTTACAGATTTCTAAGGACACATCCCTCACTGCATGAAGAGGTGTCGTCCCACCTTCTCCCCATCTCTTTTTATAGCAATAGGATATATGATCAATCTGGACGAATTGATCTTTCTCTTTATGCAATGAATGCTTTAATTTCTTTGTACTTTTTATAAGCTCTCTTGGACTCCCCTGCTCAAGTATTGTCCCTTTCTCCATTACAATCAATCGGCTACATAAAGCAGCGGCCACTCCTAAATCATGGGTGACAAGAAGGATGGCCATTCCCAGTTCCTGGGAGATGCGCTTTAACAGGCTCAGCACTTGACTTTGTATCCTCGGATCCAAGGCAGTAGTCGGCTCATCTGCAATTAAAAGCTTCGGTTTCGCTGCAATTGCCATCGCAATGGCGACACGCTGCTGCATTCCTCCTGAGAGTTGAAAGGGGTATTGCTTTCGACAAATTTGAGGCTCTCGGATTCCCACTAAATCCAATAGCTTCTCTGTCTCTGTTCTCGCCTCTTTTTTTGTAATCTTTCGATGAATACGAATACTTTCCTCTATTTGATACCCTATCTTTAACACGGGATTAAGATAATTCGATGGATTTTGAAAAATGATTCCCATTTCACTTCTGTGTAAAACCTGCCACCTTTCATGGGAAACTTTCGTTCCTTGTGGTAATAAATTTAGCAGGCATTTCATCAAGCTGCTTTTCCCTGCACCGGACTGCCCAACAACGCCTACAACCTCTCCTTCTTCGACTGAAAAGCTAATGTCCTTTAAAATCTTTTCTTCTTCTTTTCTATCACAAAACCAAACATTCAGTCCCCGCACTTCTAACACCTTCATAATTCATACCTCTTGCATTTCAATGACCCTCCCCATTCCCTGCTCATTAACTGTACAAAAAGGACAAGAAGGCACAATATTAACACTGGAAAAAACATCTGCCAAGGATACAAAAAGAATCCTCTTACCGATTCTTTAATGAGTGTACCAAGGCTTGCTTTCGGTGGTACAATACCGATTCCCATAAAACTCAAAAAAGCTTCTGTCAGGACGCCTTGGAGAAATAAATTGGTAAAACTGACCCGTAAAGTTCCTATCATTCCCGGCATCAAATGGCGAAAAAAAACATAGATGTGTCCTCCACCTGCTAACCGCGCTGCCAAGACAAACTCCTTATATCTTTGTTTTCTTACCTCTCCGCGAACGATTCGAGCCGTTTCAACCCAGCCAGAAATAGATATCCCAATCAGAATTGTCCACACACTTCCTCCCCAAACCAACACAATTAAAATGATGTATAGGAGGGATGGGATAGATATTATAATATCAGCAATACTCATTAAAAAAGTATCAACACGTCCTCCAATATATCCCGCTATGCCACCATAAATAAGACCAAAAATCCCACTTATTACTATATTTCCAAAACCAACAAAAAGGGTTATTTGAGTTCCCATACAAACTCGTATAAAAAGGTCTCTGCCGAATTTATCCGTCCCAAAAATATAGCTTCCAGACGGCGGCAAATTTCCCGCTGCTCCATTTTGCTCAAAATAGGTATACTTAGAGAAAAATGGGCCTAAAAAAGCTATGAGCACAAAAAGAAGTAGCAACAGACACAGGATTGTCCGAGCCTTGTGCTTTTTCACCCACTGAATCATTCCTCTCCCTCCCCTCGAATACGCAAACGAGGATTTAATAGAACCGCCAGCAAATCAGCCAAAAGATTGATGCCAATTACAATTACACCCATAAATATTGTAAGTCCCAAAATCATCGTATAATCCCGGTTTTCTATTGCAAAAACGAATTCCCTTCCAAGACCGGAAATATTAAAAATCTGTTCCACCACAAAACTTCCTGTTAACAGTAAAGCAGAAGCGCTGGCTAAGTAATGAAGTGCTGGCAAAAATGCATTTTTTAAAATATGAATAAAAATAACACGCCATTTGGGCACTCCTTTTGCCTGTGCCATTCGTACATATTCCTGATTCATTTCTTCATAAAATCCATTTTCTACCAATCTTGACACCACTGCCATGGGGTATGCTGCCAGAGCCATTGCCGGCAGAATCTTCCACTTGATTCCAAAGAAAAATAGTAGAAGCAAAGCAATCACAAAGCTTGGAATGGCCGTCAGTAACGTCGAAAACAGAAACATCCCATCTTTGATTATGCGCCTTTTACTGACAGCAGCCAAAATTCCCATCAGAGTTCCCCCTGCAATTGTAATCACTAAAGCAAGTCCTCCTACACGAACCGTTCCAGGCCATGCTCTTGCAATCACCTCTCCCACCTTCACTCCAGGTTTTTGATAAGAAACACCAAGATTTCCTCTGACCAGGTTCTCCAGATAGGTAAGGTACTGCTGCATAGGAGGTTTGCTTAATCCATATGCCTGCTCCATTTCCTGTAAAACATCTTCTGATACATTCCCTGTCTGTAATGGACTTCCAGGCATCATTCTTGTTAGGAAAAATGCAATTGTCACAAGTAAAAAAATTGATACTACGCCAATAGCAATTCGACTACCGATGTATTTTTTCATACCTTCTCCCTATATTCCTCAATCAGTTTCTCTGTCATGCTTTCGATAGTCGCTTCTTTTGAGACAACTACTTTCATTCCGTATTTTTCTGCTTCAGCTCTTGTTTGCTCTCCAATGCAGACTCCTTGAACCTTTGAATAATCCAGGCAATCCATAGTTTTCACAAAACCTTGTACACAAGATGCACTGGTAAAAGTCACCCCGTCAATTTCTCCTCTTTCAATTCCGTTTTGTATCTGTACTTTTAACTCTGTATGAATACTGTGACAAGTATCATAGACCGCCAGGTCATCCACCTTAAATCCTGCTTCCAACAAAGGGGGAAGCAGCTCTTCTGACCCTTTTCTTGCCCGAGGAATTAAAATATGGCTCCCTTTTCGAGCCGTCCTTGCCAACTCTTCTCCCAATTCTCTGGCACAGTACTTTGCAGGTACTAAGTCCGCCTGTAACCCCCATTCCTTTAGTTCTTTGGCAGTAGCGGAACCAATTGCACCTATTTTCATTTTCTCCAAACCAAATACTAAATCTCTTAAATCCCATTTTGACTCCAAGAGCTGACGCATAAACACTTGAACTCCTACTGGACTGGTAAACACAAGCCATCCCTCCGTCTTGCGTTGGATAAAACTGGAAATACTCTCTTTAAACTCTTTATTTGGTGGAATTTCTACTGTTTCAATTGCCGGGAGTTCTACGACTTGAGCACCAAGTTCTCTAAGCTTATCCCCAAATCCCTTTCCGGGCTTCCTTGGCCTTGTAACCAAAAACTGCCGCCCCCCCAAGGGTCGGTTTTCTGCCCACTGAAACTCCTTGGATAAGCTACAGACCTTGCCAATTACAATCAGTGCCGGAGCACTTATTTGCATCTCTTCTGCATCTATAACCAAGTTCTTCAAACTGGAAACCACCCTTCGCTGCTTCGCTGTTGTCCCTTTTTCCAAAACTGCTGCCGGTGTGTTTTCAGACATTCCAGCTAAAAGAAGTCCATCACAAATCTCTTTCATTGCCGTAACACCCATATAAAAGACAAGAGTTCCATCTAACTTTACAAGGGCAGGATAATCAATTGTGCTTTCACCGTCTTTTCGATGATGTCCCGTTATAAAATGCACCGAGGAGGTATAATCCCTATGAGTCAATGGAATTCCACCATAGGCAGGTACTGCTACACCAGCTGTTACCCCTGAAACTACTTCAAAGGGAACCCCTTCTTGAATCAGTGTTTCAACTTCCTCTCCTCCTCTGCCAAAGACAAAGGGATCTCCTCCTTTTAACCGCACCACTTTTTTTCTCTTTCTTGCTTCATTCAATAATATTTCATTAATTTGATTTTGGGGTATTGGATGATGTCCCGAATTTTTTCCCACATAAATCATCTCTTTTTCCTTGGGAATTTGGCTTAAAATTTCAAGACTGACCAAAGCATCATATACAATAACATCCGAAAGCTCAATTGCTGCTTTTCCTTTTATCGTTAGAAGCCCCCCATCTCCTGGGCCTGCTCCAACAAACCATACTTTTCCACTATTCATATTTTTTCTGCATCTCCTTTGCAAGCTGCTCCCCCATTTGCTGCGCCTTCTCTATACTTCCTACCTTATGCTCAATATAAAAGCTTTCATCCGACTCCCGAAAGTAAAGCCCAGTTAATTTTAGCTCATTCCCTAAAACTTTCCCATATGCTGCTATTGGCGAGGAGCAGCCACCATCCAATACCCGTATAAACGCTCTCTCCCCCAGCGCTGCAATTTCACTTTCCGGGCAGTGAATACACTCCTTCCAAAAACCATCCTCTCCCTTGCGTCCCTGTACCGCCAAAATCCCCTGTCCTGCTGCCGGCACTACTTCCTCTGTTGAAAAAACTCGTCCAGCTACTTCTGTCATGTGCAGCCTTGCAAGTCCTGCCATTGCTAACACGGTACCCTCAAAATTCTGCTCCCTCAATTTTTTTAATCTCGTCTCTACATTTCCTCGAATTCCTTTGAACACACACTTAGGATACAGCCTTCTTAACTGAATCATTCTTCTTCTGCTTGATGTACCTACTACTCCACCTTCCGAAATCCCATTTTTTCCTGGTTTGAATATCAATGCATCTCTTGGATCTTCACGTTTCGTAAAAGCAAGGATTGGCAATTCTTCTGAAATATCCATAGGCATATCTTTTAAACTGTGAACCGATAAATCAATCCGTTTTTCCATCAAAGCCTGATCCAGCTCCTTCACAAATAATCCCTTTCCACCAATTTTATCCAAACTTTGATTCAAAATGATATCTCCCGTGGTTTTCATCGTAATAATTTCTACTTTTGTATCATGATGTACTGCTTCAATTGCTGTCTTCACAATATTAGCCTGTCTTACTGCCAGTTTACTGTCCCGACTGCCAATACGAAGTGTTCTCATATCCCTTTTCCTCCTTCAATAATGTCATAGATTGCCTCCATATCCAGACTTGACCTTATAATTTGTGCAAGTTGATCATACTGCTGCTCCTTGTAAGTATGATGGTCAATGGTATGAAGAAACTCCGGGTCACATCCCTTTTGAAGAGCCAAAGCTCTGACAAAGCTCTGACTCACTTCACTTTTGTCAAAAATCCCATGAATATAACAGCCATATGCAAAACTCTCCCCTACTCCATCATGTCTTTTCCCCTCCAACTCAATAAGGGATTTCTGAGAACCTTCCAGCTCTGAAGCTCCCATATGAATCTCATATCCTTCCAAATCAATATGGCTTAAGGATTCTAAAAGACCTTCCACCTTCCCAAATCGTCCCTTCACACGTCTTCTGGTCTTTTCTGGCGCAAAAACAGTATGCATTTTCAAAAGACCCATACCCTGGATTTTTCCCTTCTGTTCTACTCCCTCCGGATCATAGATGTCTAATCCCATCATCTGATAACCTCCGCAGATTCCAAAGACAAGCTTATTCTCATTGTGGTGACGAATTACTTTCGTTTCCAGTCCACTTTGCCGCATCCACAAAAGGTCTTGAATTGTATTTTTGCTTCCTGGAATAATGACCCCATCAGGATTTCCAAATTTCCCTGGCTTGTCCACATATCGCAGGGACACCCCTTCCAAAGATTCCAAGGGAGCAAAATCTGTGAAATTGGAGATTCGAGGCAGACGAATTACCACAATGTCAATAAGACCTGGAGCTGTGTTTTTATCAAATCGCTCTGTCAAGCTATCTTCATCATCTATGTCTAAGTGAAAATATGGAATTACACCTTGTACCGGAATTCCCACTTTTTCCCAAAGCATCTCAAGGCCTGGCTTTAAAATTTCCACATCACCCCGGAATTTATTAATAATCGTCCCCTTTACTCTCTGTCTTTCTTTTTCTTCCAACAACATAAGAGTCCCAACTAATTGAGCAAACACACCGCCTCGATCAATGTCACCCACCAGTAGAACAGGAGCATCTACCATCTCAGCCAGTCCCATATTTACAATATCATCTTTTTTCAAATTGATTTCAGCTGGACTTCCTGCGCCTTCTATTACAATAATGTCATTCTCTTTTGATAAACGCTGGTATGCCTCTAAAATGCTGGGAACATAATCTTTTTTCCGTTTGAAATAATCTGCCGCTGACAGAACTCCAACCACTTCCCCATTTACAATCACTTGAGACCCTGTGTCATTTGTCGGCTTTAACAGTATCGGATTCATATCCACCGAAGGCTCTATTTTAGCTGCTTCAGCCTGCATCACCTGGGCTCTTCCCATCTCCAAACCCTCTCTTGTAATATAGGAATTCAATGCCATATTTTGTGATTTAAAAGGAGCAACTTTATAGCCGTCTTGTACCAGCACCCTGCATAATCCACCAACTAATATACTTTTTCCAGCATTAGACATTGTACCTTGAATCATTATTGATTTTGCCATCACTTATTTTTCCTTTCCACAGAGCCCGAATGAGAGCCTTATTTTCTTCATGTGTACGAACTGCAATACGATAATATCCTTCCTGTAATCCCTTGTAATTACCGCAATTTCGTATTAAGATTCTTTCCTTCTTTAGACACTCCTCCAAATTCCTTTTACTATAGAGAAGAATATAATTCGCTTGAGAAGGATAGTGTTTGATTTGCAAATAATCCAGTTCTGTTTCCAGCCACCGCCTCTCTCTTTCAATCAATTCCTTTGTTTCCTGAATTCTTTCCCTTTCTTTTAGTGCCGTTACACCTGCTGCCTCTGCAACCACCGATACAGACCAAGGCTGGCGAACATTTTCCATTCTTTCAATAAGGCTGGCATCACTGCTCATTCCATAGCCCAGCCGAAGTCCTGGAATACCATACATCTTCGTAAATGCCCGAAGGATTAGGAGATTTGTAAACTTTTCGATTTCCGGAATGAAAGAACACTCTTTTCCATTCCTGACAAAATCTAAAAAGCATTCATCTACAACCATCCGAATCTTAAGCTCACTGCATCTTTTTAAAATCTTTATAAGCAACTCTTTCCTTATTATTTGTCCCGTGGGATTGTTCGGCGTACACAAAAAAATAATATCTAAATTTGGATGAATAGATTCCAGGTAATCTTCCTGAATCTCAAATTGGTGTTCTTCTTTCAAACCATAGTATTCCACTTCACAATCCATTACTTTGAGACCTTGTTCATATTCTGCAAATGTTGGTGCACAAAGCAATGCCCTTTTCGGCTTTTCAGCCAGAGAAACACCGTAAATCAAGTCTGCCGCCCCATTTCCAAGGATCAGTTGATTTTCTCGAATCCCATATTCCAAGGCTAAAGCCTTTCGCAGTCTCCGATTCTGAATGTCTGGATATTGACCAATTAAGTTCACTGCTTCTCTTGCAGCATCCAAAGTATTTTTACTTGGACCTAAAGGATTTATATTCGTAGAAAAATCTAACATCCCCTTATAGGTATATACGTCTCCACCATGTATTTGCTTCATTCGTCTCTCCTATCCTAGCCCCAGAATCAAAACTAACCTTAGCATACTTCCAACAATCAGCATTAGCCACGCTGTTACTTTCATCAGCAGACAAGCCTTTTTGATATCTTCCACCTGACTCTCTCGTAAACCATCTCCAATCGTTGGCTTCTTATAAAGCTTCCCAAAGTAATATCCGTCTCCTGCCAATTGAATTCCCAGAGCACCAGCACAGGCAGACTCTGTCTGAGCAGCATTCGGACTTCCATGATTTTTTCTGTCTCTAAGATAGATCTTCCATGCATTTTTTCCATTCATTCCAGTCAAAAATGCTGCTGCTACCATTAAACACCCTGAGATTCTTGCCGGAATATAATTAAATATATCGTCCATTTTTGCTGCTATTTTTCCAAAATATAGATACCTCTCATTCTTATAACCAATCATAGAATCCATTGTATTGACTCCTTTGTATAAAAAGGTCAAGGGAGCTCCCCCTAACAACATGTAAAAAAGTGGAGCAATCACACCGTCTGAAGTATTCTCAGCAACCGTTTCTATAGTGGCCTTTGTCACACCACTTTGGGTTAGATTCTCGGTATCACGGCCAACGATCATAGAAACCGCCTGTCTTGCTCCAGCTAAATCCCCTTTATACAATTCATTATAAACTTTCAGGCTTTCCTTTTCCAAAGAACGTGCAGCCAACAGCTGATAACACCAAAATACCTCTAGGATAAAAGCCAATGCTGGATGAATGAATGCCGCAAGTTTTAAGAGCCCAAAGCTAATTACAAAGCTTCCTCCTGCAACGAAGATCCACAATACACCACCTGCAGCCAAAAGTCTTCTATTATTATTCCCTGCAATCTTACGCAATCGCTTTTCCAATATTATAATCGTACTCCCAATGAATCGTACTGGATGATAGAGAAACCAAGGATCCCCAAACATCAAATCCAGTAAAAACCCAAGGATACATACTGTCAAAATTCTCATATTTTTTCAATCCTCGTTATGATAAAATCTTTTCCCATATGGATATGATATCCATTTCCATTTTTCACTTGCCAATCATAAAAATCTCCTCCTGCAAAATCACACATGATTGCCATGATATTTCCACCATGTATCACCAGAGCAATTCTTGCATCCTCTGGAAATTTGTTGATTGTATCTCGAAATCCATGGATGGTTCTTGTACAAAAGTCTTCTGTTGGCTCCCCTGCCGGAAAAGGAGCTTTTCCATTCAAATCCAGCCACCTTTGATACTCGAAATCATCTCTTAAATCCAAATAAGTTTTTCCTTCAAATCTACCAAAATCACGTTCTCTTAAATCTTTGCATTGAATCAGTTTCTTCTTAGGATAGATGATTTTCGCCGTTTCAATGCAACGTTTCATCGGACTGGTAATCAAAAAATCCACCTCTGGATACTCCTTTCCGTGGTCTGATACAGGAAGTATCGATTCATCTGTGCTCCCAATGTACTGCCCCTTTTTATTTCCCGGTGTTTGAAAATGACGAATCAGATTTATTTCCATAATGCACCTGCTAATACTGAAATCTCGCATACTTGTAAAAAATATCCTGCCAAATCTCCTGTAATCCCTCCAAACTGACGATAGGACATAATACGATAGTAGAGAAACGAAATACTAGCTAACGCAAGTATAATAATTCCTCGGATAGGTGAAATAATGATTATACCCAAAGCCGCCAGAACTCCAAATATACACATCGAAATTCCAACCGCCTTTTTCTGGGCATTATCCTGGAAGGTTTTTGCCAATCCATTCTCTCTTGCCGCTTTAAAGAAAACCACTGATAAACCACTCAAAGATCTTGATAGCACATAGCCTAGAGCAATCATTGGTAAGGCGGTGATGCTCACTTCACTCCAAAGTGCCACACTTAACAATAAATATGCACAAAGAGCAATTACAGAAAACGCTCCGCAATTGGGATCTTTTAGTATTTTGAGCTTCGTCTCCTGATCTTGATGAGATGCAAGCGCATCACTGGTATCCATAAATCCATCCATATGTATTCCACCATTTATAATAAGTGGTATCAACGTCATCAACACTCCAAAAAGCAATTTCCCACAAGATAATCTCATTAAAATCTCCCCTGCGCCCCAAATACACAAACCAGTAATCATACCAACCACCGGAAAAAAGCATAGAGCATACCTCATATTTTCTTTTGTCCAGGAAACTCTGGGCAGGGGGATTTTTGAATACATGGATAACCCAATTACAAAAGCCTGTAATAATTTCATTCTCTTGATCCTCACTTTAATTCTTCATATCGATTAACGTTGATTTCTTCAAAAGTGCTCATTTTACGATATACCTGCAGCCCCATATCCAATAATGGTATTACACCAACTGCTCCACTGCCTTCTCCCAAGGACATATCGCAGGTGAGAAGAGGCGAAAAACCAAGTGCATCCAGTAAATGCTGCCCTCCTGGTTCTTTCGATACATGAGAAGGAACCATATAGTCTCTGCATCTTGGTACTAGTTGTAAAGCACACAGAGCTGCTACCGATGAAATAAACCCGTCAATAATAATTGGTATACGATAGACTCCCCCTCCTAGAAAGACTCCTACCAACCCAGCAACGTCAAGGCCGCCTACTTTGCTTAGTACATCCAAAATATCTTCTTTCTTAGGCTGGTGTTTTTTGATGCCTGCTTCTATTACTTCTATTTTTCGCTTGAGTCCTGCCTGATCTAACCCCGCTCCTTTTCCCGTCATCCTTTCAACTGGTTCATCTAATAAAACACTGGCAATCGCACTACTGGTTGTTGTGTTTCCTATTCCCATTTCTCCCGTTGCAAGAATTTCATACCCTTCTTCCTTGCGCTTTCTCACCACTTCTATGCCTACACTTATAGCTCTTTCTACTTCCTCTCTTGTTATAGCCGGTTCTACTAAGAAATTCCGGGTTCCGTAAGCAACCTTATACTCCTTTTGGGTCAGAGACGGTACGTCCACATTCATTCCAATATCAATCGGAAAAATATCCACTCCTGCAAGTTTTCCCATAATACAAACGCTGGCTGTCCCCTTCGTGAAATTATTGGCAACAATTGCTGTCACTTCACTTCCTGTTTGAGTAACCCCTTCTTGAACAATACCATTATCCCCACACATGATAATTAATCCCCGTCGATCTAATGTAAAGTTGGCGCACTTTTTCATCCCTGCAATCCGTATGACCGCCTCTTCCAATTTTCCCAAACTATCCAACGGTTTTGCAACAGTTTTCCATCTGTGACCCGCCGCCTCCATACTCTCTTGGTCTGCTTCTGAAATTTTTTTCTCTATTTCATCAATTTTCATAATATGCCTTTCCCTTTTCTAAATATCTTTCAATCATTTTCTTGTTTGAGGGATAGTATAGGTGGGGAAATCCCGCAAAAACACCTCTCTCAGACCACACACACGACCACGACCGATTGCTGTTTGGTTTCTTAGCAAGACAGGTAGAACCATTTTCCGTGGTATCCCAGTAATGAAACTCATGTCCTTTTATTTGTTCTCCCATTGGAAGATATGGGTTTTCCTTTTCTCCTATTACATGAATATAGCCGAAATGGCCTAAAGCATTCGTTCGAAAAGCTCTGCCAGGAATAACACCTACCATCGGGTAAATTTCACCATCACTTCCCTCCAATTCTTGATGGAGATAAAGAAAACCGCCACATTCTCCAAGACAGGGCAGCCCCTCCTGAATTTTTTCCAAAATTTCTTTTCTAAGCTTCCAGTTTCCAGACAATTCTTTTCCATACTCTTCCGGATAACCTCCACCTAAAATAAGTCCGCCTATAGAATGGGGAAGGCTTTGGTCTGAAAGGGGGCTAAACTCCACTAACTCAGCTCCCATACTTTCTAACAATTCAAGATTCTCTGGATAATAAAAGTTAAAGGCCTCATCTCTTGCCACAGCAATCCGAATAGTATTTGAGCTTTTTTCTTTTTCCTTTTTCTTAACACCTTTTAATTTCGGTGCCCCATAGGCAATTTCCAGCAAAGCCTTTATATCAATTGTTTCTTTTAAAATCTCTCCAATTTTTTTCATCTGCTCTGTCATATCTTGCCTTTGATCCGGGGTGACCAAGCCTAGATGACGGCTTTCTACTTGAAAAACAGAATCTTCCGGCACATAACCCACCACAGAAATCCCACTATTTTCCTCTATCATTTCTTTCAATCTGGGATAAAGGGACTTTGACACACGATTTAAAATAATCCCCTGTATATTACTGTCCTGGCGAAAGTCTAGAAACCCCTTCAACAAGGCAAGGGAAGAACATGCCATCCCTTTACACGGCAAAACCATAACTACCGGAGTACCTCCAAGATTCTTGGCAACCTCATAGGTACTGCCTTTGGTTCCATCGATAGTCATCCCATCGTAATACCCCATGACACCTTCTATCACCGTAATATCCACCTCACTACTATGCCGTAAGAAGGAAGCATAAAGTTTAGCAGGAGGAGAAAAGAAAGCATCGAAATTGCGTGACACCGTTCCAATCACCTCTCTGTGAAACATTGGGTCGATATAATCTGGACCACATTTTCCAGCAGCAACCTTATATCCTGCATCTTTTAATAGCTGTAAAATTCCACAAGTAATAACTGTCTTTCCACTCCCACTTCCCGGTGCAGTTATTACGATTCTTCCTTCTCCCATCCTACTCTCCTTCTGAAATAATGAAAATCGGATTTTCTCCTTGCATCATATGGTATGCACCACGTGTCTTCACAGAAGAAACATTTACTTGCGTAATACATAATTCCTCCAGTATACCTGCTTTTTCAGCTTCCAATGCCATATTTAGACTTTCCAAGGTAATGGCAGTTAAAACAATTCGCACCTTAGGATTTTTTGTTTTTACTCCTTCCAAAATTTCCTTCATATTTCCAGAACTGCCCCCAATAAATACATGGGTAGGCTTTTCTAAATCCCCGTATGCCTCCGGTGCATAACCAGCAATTACCTTCACATTATCGACACGAAATTGGCGGCAATTCTCTCGAATCAACTTACAGGCTTCTTCCTTTTTCTCAATCGCAAATACCTTCACATCCATTCCTTGCAGTGCTGCTTCTATGGAAATGCTTCCCGTTCCTGCACCAATGTCATATAGTATGCTATCCTTTTTTAATTGCAATTTATCCATTATCAGGCTTCGGATTTCTCCCTTTGTCATGGGTACACTTCCACGTATAAATTCTTCATCTGATATATGAGGGCGAATCCTTTTGTCCGGGTTTGGATTTCGTATCATCAATACCGTTAATCCTTTCAGCTCTTCCGGAGCGAGACTCTTGCTGTCCCTTTTAAAGATTTTCTCTTGTTCTGAAGACAAATTCTGTCCGACCCATATTTCCAAATTTGTCAGATTGTAATACTTGAGTTTTTCACAAAACTCTTTTGTCTTTTTCTGATCTCCTAATAATAGGAATGTCTTTGCACTGTGGCAAATGCTGTATATGTAATTGGTCTCTCGTCCGTGCAGACTGACGAACTCGGCATCCTCCCAGCTGGTTTTTAGCTTCCCTGCAAAATAGACGAAGGAAGAAATTCCCGGAATAATAATTACCTCATACTGATCTTCTAAAACTTCCACCAGCCTTTTTGCACCACTATAAAATCCACTATCCCCCGAAAAGAGAATTGCGAACTTTTCCTGCTCCTTTTTCTCTTGTAAAAACTCAAGTATTTCTTCTGGTTTATGGGAAAGAAAAACTGGCTTTTTAAAAGATTTAACACTTTGGACAATACGCTTGGAGCCAATAATCCAGTCACATTCTTCCAGACACTGATTCGCTTCTTTTGTGACGGTATCTTGCGTTCCCATTCCCATTCCAATCAGATAGACTTTCTGCTCTTTCTTATACATTTTTATATCCTCTTGGGGTTACCATACTCCCATTTATGTCTTGTGTCTGATTATTTCCAATGTATACAGTTGTGAACATATCCACCTCTGTGTCCGCTAATTCCTTTAGGGTTAATAGCTTTTTTGCTTCTCCCCTTCTTCCAATATTTCGAACAAATCCACAGATTATATCAGGACTTTTATATTCTAAAATGTATTCACACGCACGTTTTAAATAATCATGGCGTTTTCTACTGGAGGGGTTGTAAAGGCAAATCACAAAATCTCCTTTTGCAGCCGCCTTAATTCGTCTTTCAATTGTTTCCCAGGGTGTCAAAAGATCACTTAAGCTTATCACAGCAAAATCATGATTTAAGGGCGCCCCTAAAACGGCTCCGCCTGAGATAGCTGCTGTAATTCCAGGAATAACAATAATCTCTACCTGTGAGTGGTTTTTGCCAATTTCATAAAGGAGACTGGCCATACCATAAACTCCTGCATCCCCACTACAAACCATGGCAACCTCTCCATGCTTTTGTGCCTCTTCAATGGCTATTTCACAACGCGCCACCTCTTGCTTCATGGGAGTAGAAATAAACTTTTTGTCCGGAAAAATAGTCCGTATTAAATCCGTATATACTGTATATCCAATGACGACAGAACAACGGCCTAACACCTCTTTTGCCTCGATTGTAAGCTGCCTTTCCTCTCCTGGTCCGATTCCAACTGCGTATATTCTATTCATCCCTTCCCTCCTCTGTTCCTTGCCGGAATTCTGTGGTAAAAGCTGGGTGATATAATAAGGAACGATCATAAGTACCATTTAATATATCTCCAACTACAATCAGAGCCGTCTTGGTTATATTTTCACGTTTGGCTGTTTGAAATAGTCGGTCTATTGTACAGTGAAAAACCTTCTCTTCTGGCCAGGTTGCCTTGTATACAATTGCAGCTGGAGTATTCGGTGCATAACCTCCTGCAATTAGTTCTTTTTCCAGTTCTTCTAATAAGGAAGTGCTTAAGAACAGAACCATAGTGGCTTGATGGGCAGCAAAAGCACGTATAGATTCTTTTTCCGGAACTGGAGTACGTCCCTCCATTCTTGTAATAATTACCGATTGTGAGATTCCTGGAAGAGTGTATTCTGCCTTAAGAGCTGCAGCTGCTCCGCAAAAAGAACTGACTCCTGGACAAATTTCATAGGGAATACCCTTTTGTTCAAGGATGTCCATTTGTTCTTTAATTGCACCATAGATACTAGGATCTCCCGTATGCAGTCGAACAACCCGTTCTCCTTTTCCCTCCGCTTCTGTCATAACATCTATTACTTCTTCTAAAGTCATATGTGCACTGTTGTAAACATTGCAGCTCTCCTTTTTTTCCTTTAATAATTCAGGATTTACTAAAGAGCCTGCGTAAATAATTACATCAGCATCTCTCAAAAGACGCTGTCCTCTTACGGTAATCAGGTCAACTGCGCCACTTCCAGCTCCTACAAAATCAATCATTTTGTATCCCCCTTAACAATGAGTAAAGAATAATAGCCTGCATCTTTGGGCATCTCCTCAATACTTTTATAAATTCGTTCATTTTCCATTCCACAATTTTCCACCATGTAAATTTCCAGACCTCTTTTGCGAATTTCTTCTTTCACCCTTGGCATATTTCTACCGGATTTCATCAGTATTCGCGTTCCCGGCAAATCCAGACCTTCTTCCAGAGAATAGGAACCAGGAATAATATGCATTTGTTCTCTATTCTCTACCAACCCGATATCCATTCTGGCAGCTGCACTACAAAAAGAAGGTACTCCTGGAACTAGAGCCGTTGCATATCCTTGACTCTTCAACCGTTTATGAATATAAAGACAGGTAGAATATACTGTAGGGTCTCCCAGGGTAATAAATGCAATATTTTTCCCACTATTTAACAAAGCAGCAGCGTCTTTGGCTCCTTCATCATGAATTTTCTTTAGCCTCTCCTTATCCTTAATCATTGGCATAGACAAAAGGAGTTTCTCCTTTTGTGCTGCTTCCGGTAATGCACCAAGTACAATCTGATAGGCCACACATTTTTCCACATCTCCATCCAGATCTGATATGGGCAACGCTAATATTTCACATTGTCGAATTGTCTGAACCGCTTTCAGAGTTAATAATTCCGGGTCTCCAGGACCTACTCCAACTCCATAAAAAGTACCTTTCATTTTCTTTCCTCCGTAATTCTTTCTTGTATTTTCATTGCATTTTTTGTCATGCCAACAATTCCCTGTTCCATGGTAAACATTATGAGACCAATTTCCAACTCCTTTGTCACACGTCCCTTTAGATGACTGGTTATTTTCTCCATAATGCTCTCCATAACATCCTCTAACAGACCTGCCCCCTTCAATTGTTCAATGGCCGCCTCAGTTGCAACACTGCCCATGATCTTTTTGATTAGACGCTGATTCCCCCCTGCCATTCCTGCGTGAGCCGCTAAAATTTCCATTCTGCCATCGGCCTGTCGTGAATGTGTATTCATAATACCTGCTGCAAGCTTAATTAATTTTCCGGCATGACCGACAAAGAGGAGTCCTTTCATTTTCAACTCCAATGCAATATCAATTGTTTCTCCAATGTAGTTACTCGATTTTACCGCCAGTCCATCTTCGTATCCCAGTGTTTCTTTTAAAAAAGTGCTGCCGTAATTTCCTGGTACAACATAACAATAATGATGTCCATTTGCCTTTAACACCTTCATCTCTAATTGGATTGTATCAAGTAGTGCCTTTACACTCATGGGCTCTACAATTCCTGTAGTTCCCAGCACGGATATTCCCCCCATAATACCGAGCCTTGGATTAAAGGTTTTCTTTGCCAAGGCTTCTCCACCGGGAATCGAAATCAGAACAGAAAATCCTCCTGAATAACCTTGTATCTTTCCCTCTGCTTCCACTGCTTCACGAATCATACGTCTTGGAACCCTATTGATTGCAGCTTCTCCGATTTTTTGCTCCAATCCCTTCTTTGTGACAATTCCAACGCCTTCTCCTGCTTTTATATCAATCCTGGATTCTTTTATTTTTTCCACCTTGGCAAAGACACAAATTCCGTTCGTAACATCAGGATCGTCCCCACTGTCCTTTCGAATACCACAGCTTACCCATCCATCTTGAAACCGAATACATTCCACATCCAAATGCAGCGTAATTCCCTTCGGTGTGGTTAAGGAAACCGTCTCAATGGTTTCTCCTGTAAATATCATTCTGGCTGCCGCCTTTGCCGCTGCTGCCGCACAACTTCCAGTCGTGTATCCTTTTCTCATTCTTTACATTACCTCTTCAATGTGCTCTACAAATATATTTTGAATTCCCTTCATCTCTCCTAAGCCTCTCAAAATGGTCCGCACCTGATAACCCTCGTCTTCTAATTGGCTTTTCCAGGAATCTTCATCTCCTGCCATATCATTTCTGGCGTGATCTCCAGCCACAACCATAAAAGGTATCAGTGTAACCTTTTTGATTCTTTGCTCTTCTAACTTACTCATTGCATTTCTCAAATCAGGAAACCCTTCTACTGTCCCAACAAATACTTGTTTGTATCCCAATAAATGGGCAGTGTACTCTAAGGTTGGATAAGCAGCATTTGCATGATGGTCCGTTCCATGCCCCATAAGTACCAGTGCTTCATCATGATCTAAATCTACCTCTGCCATTAAAGCATGAATTGCTTTCTTATAATCATCTGTATCACTTAGAAGAGGCTTACCCATTGAAATCTTTTGAAACCTTTCTTCATAAGCTTTGATATCCTCTATCATTTTGTCGTTTTCTATTCCATTAAGAATGTGTGTTGGCTGTACCACAATTCTCTCAATTTTATCTTCCATCATCTTTTCTAACGCTTCCGTAACATTGTTGAAATGAAGATTGTCACGTTTCTTTAATTTATTCAATATCATTTGACTGGTAAATGCTCGATATACTTTATATTCTGGAAAATGTGTCTGGATATTATCTTCTATAACCGCAATCGTCTTTTCAAGGGTTTCCATATAGCTCGTTCCAAAACTGACCACTAAAATTCCTTTTGTTTTCTCCATTAACGCCTTCTCTCCTTTATTAATTCTTCCAAATCCTCGATGCTTCTTGGTACGGTACTCTCTTTCTCTAAAATATCTGCTTCCTGTAAATATTGAGTGACACGAATTACCATTGGAATCTCCAAATTTGCTTTTTTTAGTAACTCTCTTGAAGTGAATATCTTCTGGGGTACATCCTGAGCAAGGACTCTTCCTTTTTCCATCACAATAATTTCATCGGCCCATTGACACGCATAATCTACATCGTGGGTTGCCACAATAACCGTAATTCCATTTTCACTCAACTCCTCAATCACCTGATATACCAGCTTCGTATGCTTCGGATCTAGAGCAGCTGTGGGCTCATCCATTAATACTACCTCCGGCTCCATTACCAATATATCCGCAATGGATACTTGCTTCTTCTCTCCACCGCTTAATGCGTGTGTGGGACGATTTCTAAATGGAGTAATGGAAAATTCCTCCATCACCTGTTCCACTCGTTCTTTCGCCTCCTCCTTTGAAAATCCTAAATTCAGTACTCCAAAAGAGATTTCTTGGTACACACTTGCAGATAGCAATTGGTTGTCTGGATTTTGAAAAACAATACCCACCTTACTCCGTAATCTTTGCAATCCCTTTTTACTATAATCTACTGGCTGTCCGTGAAAAAAAAGAACTCCCTTTTCTGGTTTTAATATTCCGTTGCAGCACAGAAAAAACGTTGACTTACCGGAACCATTTGCTCCCATTACTGCAATTTTTTGTCCTTTCCGTATTGTTAAACTCACATTTTCCAGAGATGGAGTATCAGACATCTCATAAGTACAAGAAAGTCCTTTCGCCTCCAGAACAATTTCTTTGTCCACCCCTATATTCCTCCTTTTGCGATTAGGATTAAAATACTTTCATATATAATAATTGCCCCGACTTCTTTAAGCCGTATCGATTTTTCTTCGTAAAGGACACGAATTTCCCCGTGATATCCTCTGGCCTCCATTGCAGCATAAATATGTCTGGATTTTTTTAATGATTGGATAAATAATGCACTCCCCATCTGCCCAAAAGAGCTAATCCCTCTTTTCAGGTTACGATAGCCCAAACGGGAATTCTGGGAAATATAGATGGCAGAAGCAATTTCTATTAATAGAAAAATAAAGCGGTAAATTAAAAGCATCAGCTCTGTGAGAAGCCTTGGACAATAAATTTTTTCTAAGATATAAATCATATCGGTCATCGGCGTACTAAGAGAAAGAAAATATAGGCATGAAACCGAAGCCAGAGATGTAACAATTAATTGTACTGCCAAAAACAGAGACTCCTTACTCCCTGTCAAATAGAAGCTTCCCAAAGTGATAGCATATCCGTCAAGGGGTTGTCTCGACACATTAACGAGAAGTGCTGCTGTACTTAGCAAAAGGAAAACCACAGGTGCCATCATCATCTTCAAATAGCGGGCACCTCCAATTCTTCCAATCACAACGGTCAATATATAGTTTGATCCCAAAACAAACAACGCCCCTAAAATCGACCGGCTAATGATACATATACTCAATGTCACTACGGTATAAAGCATCTTCTCTCCAGGATGGATATTTCGAAGCCGGGACTGATAACAAAGCGCATCAATTGCAATCATGATTTTCTTCTTTCATATGCTTTTTTCGTTCTACAAACCGCCCCATAAAAAATGCAATTATACCTACTCCAATTCCAGTTTGAATACAGAATACAAGGCTCTCTACTTCTCCTGGTATCTCTCCTCCAAGAGCTGTTTCTAACACTGGTGTGAACCAAGGCTCATATTTTCCATTAATTTCTTCTACCATTACACTTCCTGCGTCATCAGAACCACCAAACTCCGCTCCTTTGGCAATTGCTAATGGTATCACTGCCATGAGTATTACAATGATGAGTAATATTATTACCACTTTTTTATCTTTACTCATTCTACCTTGCCTCCTTTAAATAGCCCACTGCTTTGAGCTCTGGTCTTGCATATGTTTCTAGTGCGATTACAATAATTACAGTTATAATCCCCTCCATAATGGCAAGTGGCAGCTGTGTAGGTGCAAAAACACCCAGAAATTTAATGATTGAAGCCACACTCCCGCCTACCTCTGCCGGATAAGCCAATCCTAATTGTATACTTGTTACACAATAGGTCGTCAAATCTCCCAGAAATGCTGCTAAAAAAACTGCAGCACGACGATTCACTTTTATTCTTTGACATAGTTTAAAGATTCCATAGCTTACCAAAGGTCCTGCGATTGCCATAGAAAATGTATTTGCTCCTAACGTTGTTAAACCTCCATGGGCTAAAAGAACCGCTTGGAACACCAGAACGATTAATCCCAAAACACTTACCGCCCCAGGTCCAAATAAAATTGCCCCTAATCCTGTACCTGTCATATGAGAGCAGCTCCCTGTAACAGAAGGAATCTTTAATGACGAGATTACAAATATGAAAGCCCCAGCCATAGCCAGCAAAGTGATTGATTTTGAATTTTCTTTAAATGTTTTTTGAATGGAAATAAAGCCTGCGATTAGAAATGGCAAGCAGACAGCCCCCCACGCAATACAAAAGCCTACCGAAAGATAGCCCTCCATAATATGCATTGCATTGACAGGCAGCGTGATGGCAAATATCATCCCGATTGATATACTTGCCCTTATTAGATTTTTCGTTTTGGTCATGTCCTTTTTCTCCTTTTATGACAACTTAATAACTTAAAATACTCCAAGCTGCCATAAAATCAAAAGACTTTTAGCAAACACTTGGTTATATTCCCGTAACCATTTGAATCTTTTTAAAGGTGGGTGTTCTGACTTAGGCATTAATCATAGTATCTCGCCTTCCCATGGTTTTCCACAGTGACATAATGAAATACTACTCCTCCAATACAGCAACGGGTATTGTGCAGGATTCGAACCTGCTTCCCCTTTTTTAAATATAATAGGATTCAAATATTTATATGATATTCAGGCAAAGCCTGTATATTTCGTTTATAGAATATCCTTCTTCCTGAGGACGGCGTATTACAACCGTTTTGCAATTTCCTTCGGATGCGGCGGTTACTTTCTCTTCGTAGCCTCCATTCACTCCTGATTCTTTCGTCACCATATATCTCGCATCTGTATGACGAATCATTTCCTGATTCAATGCTTGAGAAAATGGTCCTTGCATAGCAATCAGATGTTTTCCCTGAAAGCCTAAAGCTATTGCTTTCTCAACGGACTCCTTAACTGACAGAACTCTGGCATAACAACGGGTTTGATAGTTCGGTATCTTTGTATAAAGTCCTAATTCTTTGCTGCCAGTGGTAATCAGCACATTTCCTTCAGTCTGACTAATATAAGCGACAGCTTCTTGAACAGATTGGACAACTATCATATTCTCGTTTCCTTGCAAAGAAGATTCCCTCTGCTCCGGTTCACGTAAACACCGAAGATAGGTTACCCCCTGCTTTTTGCAAGCCTTCTTGATGTTTGCAGTGACGAGTTGTGCAAAAGGATGAGTTCCATCAATCACAATGTGAATTTTTTTATCCAGAAGAAATTGAGCCATCTCTTCCTCATCCATTCTTCCCCAGATGATTTCTCCCGAAATATCATGGCAGATACTTTCTCGTCCGTATTCTGTTGCAACACTTACATAGAGCCGTTCAACCTTAGATGCTAATCTATTCGCTATATGCCTTCCTTCTGTTGTTCCAGCAAAAATCAATACATTCTTTCCCATATCAGCCTCTTTTACGAAAACTTCATAATTGGAATTTCCTTTACAATTGCATATGTAACTCCATCAATTATCGTTTTAGGACATATCAGTTGTCCTTTTTCAAAGTAGGTTCGAGCGGCTCGCTCACATACATTATCAACTCCGGTAATCTCTTTGACAAAGGGAGAGCTTTTTGAGACATTTTGCACTTTGTCCAAAGCCTCAGACGAATACGTTTTAAAAGGAATACTATATTCCTGCGCCAAAGCAATAATCCCCTGTTCTTTTTCCTTCAAGTCAATACTGACAATTCCTTTTACTGCATCTCTTGGTATGCTGTACTGCGCCAGAACGGTTCCGAATCCATCTTCTAATACTTCCTTTGACGCTCCTTTTCGACAACCAATTCCTACCACATAGTTATCCTGCTGAGGTGTAAGATAAAGAATCTTAGGATTCATCGTTTGAGACGCTTCCATTTTCCCGACAATTATATCATAAAACACTTCGTCCGTCTCCTGTATTTTATTGCAAATTACAATTTCACTGGGTATATTTCCCTGAATCGGATACTCACAATACATGCGAAGGCTTTTGCCCTCTAAAAGAGCTGCTGATATTTCTTTTGCAAGTTGCCGATTACTTATTTTTAATCGATTTTGGGATGCAAATACATCCACTGCAAATTTATTCTGTAAATCTGTTGCCGTTGTGATTACAACCTCCCCGCCAATGGATTTTCCAATTTCTTTTGCCAAAGCAATTCCACCACCCACATGGCCCGATAATATCGGAATAACATATTGACCTAATTCATCCATGACAATAACAGCTGAATCCTTATACTTATCATCAACAAAAGGAGCAATTACTCTAAGAGCAATACCAATTGCCCCAATAAAGAGAAAGTCGGTTTCTCCCCATTCTTTTTTTATCATCTCTTTCCAACCTGGTTCAAGGGGTTTAAGATGATTGTCTTTTGCATGTCGTTCGATTGTATAGCCTTCGCAGTTCCATTTTTGTTTTTTTAATTTCTTTTTCAGAAGAACTGTCTGCCTGGCTCCTGATTCTGTAAAACTGATAATCTTTAGTTTCATTTTTTTCCCTCGAGACTTTTTAATCTATCTATCATTCTATATTGTTCGAAGGAATTTTCCAACAAAAAATTTTAGTTCTATACCAAATGATTCCACTTTTTGCACTCCTCTTTTAACAAGAATGCAAAATTTGATTTTTAACAATTAACTTTTATCCCTCGTTAAATATCGCGTTAAATACCAAAATATACTTATTACATAGTTATTTTTTTGCTTTTAACTGTATTTTAATCAGTTATTAATAGTTAAATGTTTAAGCCTCTTGGAGGTACGCCCTTTTTACGGTCTGTTTAAAAAATATGACCGGTTGCATATTGTTCCGAAGTAATTAGAAATGCACAAGTATATATTTTTTTCTCTAGACGTATTCTATTTCATTAAGCTTCTTTTTATGGTCAAAAGCAAAATAATCTCTATGAACTGTAATAACCACAAATCAAAACAATTACAACCATACATCTTCAAATACTACATTCTCTGCAACACATTTAGTTACAGTCTTCGATATAAAAAATAGGACAAGGTTCTCCGAACAAAAAAAGACTGCATTGTTAAAATGCAGTCCCTACTCTCATCATCTCCGACATCATGCAAAAACCTGTAGCTCCTGCACTTAGCACATCCTTATAATTCTCTTCCGAAATTCCTCCAATTCCATACACCGGGATTTTAACATTATCACAGATCTCCTTCAGAAATCCTATCCCTCTTGATGGTACGCCCTTTTTACAATCCGTTTGAAAAACATGACCCGCAATCAAATAGGAGGCTCCACGGCTTTGCGCTGCCAAAGCATCCTCTAAAGAATGTACCGATACTCCAAAAGACTCCGAGGTACTGGCTTCTAAACCACTAAATGGAAGGTGGACAAAAGGACTTTTCAGCTCTTTTGCCACCTCCTCCCATTTATGAATAATAAGCGGAACCTTTTGGATCTCACAAATGTTTTTTACTGCAAGGGCAAGCTCTCGGTATTCTTGCTCATCCAAATCCTTTTCCCGTAATACAATTCCTTTCGGTTGTAACTTTACAACCCGTTCTATCTGCTCAAGAAATGGTCTTTGACAAAGTTTTCGATTGGTAATCACAAGCATTTTCTGATAATCCATTAGCTTTCCTTCCTATTATAAAAGAACATGGTCGTTCATGACCGGTTGCATATTGTTCTGAAGCAATTCGTGATATACCTGGTCCACACTTCTACCGTCTGCAATTTCAAATTGCTCATCACCTTTTTCCTCTTCTGTGTTTTCACCAACCCCAGTATCCACACCAGCAGATATCTTGGTTGCACCCAGACCAACCACATGGTTTCTAAAATTTCGATTTTCTCGTGTAGATACTGTGATTCCTGCATAAGGCATAAAGATTCGGTATGCAAGTATTACCTGCAGCAATTGCTTTTCATCGATTTCTTCATAGACTTGAAAATCCGTTCCTGATGCAGGCCGTATTCTGGGACAGGAAAAAGATATTTCGATATGAGGATACTTTCGCTGAATGTAATAAGCATGCATACCAGTTGCAAAAGCATCCTTTCGATGATCTGAAAGACCTAATAGGGCTCCAAAGGCCACTCCCCGCATTCCTCCCATAATAGCACGTTCCTGCGCTTCCAATCGATAAGGATAAACACGCTTATGTCCTCCAAGGTGAACCTTTTCGTATTGCTCTACATTATATGTTTCTTGAAAAACCGTCACATAATCAGCGCCGCATTTCCTGAGATATGCGTATTCTTCACTATTCATAGGATAAACTTCAAGACCCACCGTTTTAAAGTACTTTGCCCCTATTTTACACGCTTCTCCCAAGTATTGAAGTGTCGATTTATTCCGGCTTTCTCCAACAAGAATCAAAATCTCTTCTAATCCAGTTTCTTTAATCGCCATCATTTCTTTTTCAATCTGGTTTGTATCCAGATGAGCACGCTGAATTTTATTACGGCAGTTAAAGCCACAGTATACACATTGATTTTCGCAATAATTTGATATATAAATCGGTGTGAATAAATAAACAGAATTCCCGAAATGTTTCAAGGTTTCTTTTTGTCCTCTCTTTGCCATTTCCTCCAAAAACGGAATCGCTGCTGAGGATAAAAGCGCCGCAAAATCACTTGGTGATAAAATTTCTTTTGCCAAAGCATCCTGCACATCTTTGGCCGAATACTTCGTGTCCTCAAAAGACTCATAGCATTCCATTACTCTTTCTTTAATGTTGGAATCAATTTGTTCCATATCCTTTTGATAGCTCATACAATCATGCTTCATTTCTTATTTCGCCTCCTCTAAAAAACCAGTCAACGGCGAAGATGCTTCTCCTTGCATATTTAGCACTCTGCCCGGTCCTGCCAAATAGGCTGCTCGTCCTGCCTCAACAGAGAGACGAAAAGCATGAGCCATCTCTATAATATTTCCTGCTGTTGCAATTGCTGTATTTGCCATAATTGCAGCAGCTCCCATTTCCATGGCAGCACAGGCTTCTGATGGCTTCCCTATTCCTGCATCCACAATAATAGGAAGCTCAATTTCATCAATTAGTATTTGAATAAATTCTTTCGTACACAGTCCCTTGTTGCTTCCTATCGGGGCTCCCAAGGGCATAACACAAGCTGCACCCGCATTCCACAAATCTCTTGCCACATTCAGATCCGGATACATATAAGGCATTACAACAAAGCCCTCTTTTGCAAGTATTTCTGTTGCTTTGATTGTTTCATAATTGTCTGGAAGAAGATATTTTGAATCCCTGATTACTTCTATTTTTATGAAATTGCCGCATCCGATTTCCCTTGCCAGCCTTGCAATACGAACTGCTTCTTCGGCATTTCTGGCACCTGAGGTATTTGGAAGTAGTGTAACCCCCTTTGGAATGTGATTCAGAATATTATCGTTCTTCTCAGTATTTGCACGGCGTAGTGCAAGTGTAATAATTTCCGCTTTCGCATGTTCAATAGCTGCTTCTATTAGGTCCATATTAAATTTACCTGAACCAAGAATGAAGCGTGACGAAAAAGTATGTCCTCCTATTACCAATGGATCTTTTGTTATTGTTTTCATTTGTCTTCCTTTCCTAATAGTAAACGAAGCATCATATGGGCTTGATGTCCGGCACAGATTGCCACTCTTGTAGCAAAGAAGGAGCCACATTCTTCTACGCCATTCACTTCATCACCACAGAGATAAAGACGCTTCAATTTTTGTGTTGTGACAATTTGATTCCCACTGGATATTCCTGCCATGCCTGACCCTGCTACAATCACGCTATCCGATCTCAAAGTAAGAAGTTCTTCAATTAACATCGCCTTTGCCTCTGCACGGTCAAAAGCTTCACAAATATGAGTCTCTTCTTTGAATACCTCTCCTATGTTTTCCCGCGTTATCTTTTGGTTTGTAGTAATGACGGCAGCATAAGGATTAATCCTCAGGATTTCTTCTTTCAATGCTTCGGTCTTGTTTTTCCCTATATCTTCCAAGCCATAATTTTGGCGGTGTATGTTGGTTCCTTCTACCTGATCAAAATCAATGAGATGAAAGGTGCCAACACCTACTCTTGCAAGAAAAATTCCGATATGAGATCCTAATCCTCCAAGACCGGCAATTGCCACTCTTGCTGTTTTGAGTTTATCCATAACCTCTTTCCCATGGCGTTCTGTCAGCATGTTATCCAGTTCTTGTTCCGTAAATAAGCTCTTCATTTAGCCTCCTCCAACAAAGGTTACAACTTCATACACATCCCCATCCTGAACAATCTCAGAAGAAAATTGAGCCTTCGGAAGAATCTGTCCATTTTTCTCCACTGCCAATTTTGTAACATCGTACTGGTTTGACAGAAGCATGTCTAAAACAGTGATGTTCCCGGAAACTATACAGTGATTTCCATTTATAGATACTGCTACTTTATTCATCCCGTTCTCCTATTCATCAAAAATACTTACAATTTCCCCATCTAATATTCGGTTCATATTTTTAACAGCACAGAAATTCCCACACATACTACAGGTATCTTCCTTCTCTGGTTGTGCCATTTCCCTATAACGACGTGCTTTATCGGAGTCAATTCCCAGTTCAAACATAGTCTCCCAGTCCAAATTTTTTCTCGCCTGGCTCATTTGAAAGTCCCATTCCTTCGCCCCTGGAATTCCTTTCCCAATATCCGCTGCATGTGCTGCAATTCTGGATGCAATAATGCCTTCCTTTACATCTTCCAGGGTGGGCAGTCTTAAATGCTCTGCCGGAGTTACATAACACAAGAACGAAGCGCCGTGGGTTGCAGCAATTGCTCCCCCAATTGCCGCGGTGATATGATCATAACCAGGGGCAATATCTGTGACAAGTGGTCCTAACACATAAAAAGGAGCTCCTTTGCAAAGTTCTTTTTGAATACACATATTGGCTTCAATTTGGTTAATTGGCATATGCCCAGGTCCTTCCACCATAACCTGAACATCTTTTTCCCAGGCTCTCTTTGTCAGCTCTGCCAACGTAATTAATTCTTCCAGTTGAGAAACATCCGAAGCATCCTCCAAACAGCCCGGTCTACACGCATCACCCAGACTCATTGTAATGTCGTATTTCTGACAGATGTCCAGTATTTCGTCATAGCGCTCATAAAATGGATTTTCATTCCCTGTCATTTCCATCCATGCGAAAATAATCGAACCTCCTCTGGAAACAATATTGGTAAGCCTTTTATTTCTTTTAAAGCGATGGGCTGTCTCCTTATTGATTCCACAGTGAATCGTCATAAAGTCTACACCATCTTCCCCGTGCATTCGAACAATATCTATCCACTCCTCCGAGGTGATTTCTTTCAGTGGCTTGTGGTAATAAACTACTGCATCATAGATTGGTACTGTCCCAATAATTGCCTCACACTCTGTCGTAAGTTTTTTGCGAAATTTACGGGTATCACCATAGGAGCTTAAATCCATAATGGATTCTGCCCCCATGGCAACCGCTTCATTTACTTTTTTCAGTTCTACATCCATATCCTTACAATCTCTGGATACCCCAAGATTTACATTGATTTTGGTACGCAGCTTATCACCAATCCCATTTGGATTAATGGATGTGTGCAGCTTATTGCAGGGAATAATTACTTGCCCCTTAGCTACCAGCTCTTGTAATTCCTTCACATCAAAATTTTCTTTTTGTGCTACAATTTTCAGTTCTTTTGTTACAATTCCCTTCCTTGCAGCATCCATTTGTGTTGTGTACATAACTCCTCCTTTTTTGATCTGCGGCACGAGAATAGAATCAGCGAAGCGTTTTTCTAAAAAGAAAAAAAGAGTGCTGTCCCAAATGACAGCACTCAAATAAAAGTGTCTATAATAGTATATAATAGAAACATTTCCTACGCCGGCATTATCCGTATCAGGTTCCATGGGTCAAAATCGTTCGTATTTAATCTCAGCCGACGCGTCAGCCCCCCAGTTCAATATTTTGTTTTCATGATTTATCATAGCTATGTTAGAAAAGATTGTCAAGATATTTTTATTCTAAAAAAATAAACGTCCCTTCTTTGATTTTAAGAAGAAACGTCGATTTCAATAATGAGCGTGCGGAGGTTCGAACTCCGGACAACTTGATTAAAAGTCAAGTGCTCTACCAACTGAGCTACACACCCGTATAGTCTTTATAAGACGATAATCCGTGCGCCTAGGCTCGAAAATACCTCGCCAACGCTTGGGATCCACCTTCTCACTAAACTCACGCTCTACACGCTCGCTAAGTGTTCAGTGCGAACTGGGCTAGCTGGATTCGAACCAGCGAGTGCAGGAGTCAAAGTCCTGTGCCTTACCGCTTGGCGATAGCCCAATAAGATAACCAACCGGTAAACCGATTGGTTAAGGGTGGATAGTGGGATTCGAACCCACGACATCCAGAACCACAATCTGGCGCGCTAACCAACTGCACCATACCCACCATAGTATCAAATATGAAAGAATAAAAACGAGCCTAGCAGGATTCGAACCTGCGACCTACGGCTTAGAAGGCCGTTGCTCTATCCAGCTGAGCTATAGACTCATGTCTGCGTTACAAAAAACCCTGTATCAGGGCTTTAAGAAAGCGGGTGATGGGAATCGAACCCACGTATCTAGCTTGGAAGGCTAGTGTTCTACCATTGAACTACACCCGCAAAAAGTCGGGGTGACAGGATTTGAACCTGCGACCTCCTGGTCCCAAACCAGGCGCTCTAGCCAAGCTGAGCCACACCCCGATATTCAGTTTTTGTCGCTTTTCTTTTGTGTCTTCTTCGCTGCGACAAGTGTTATTATATAGCATGCACCAAGCCATGTCAATAACATTTTTTATTTTTTTTTAGTTTTCTAAATATTTAATTTCAACGCTCACTTCTCCCTCCGGATTTATTGTCATAATTGCATAACTTGGACGCCTATCTTGCTGTCTTGGATAGGCAATACTACCAGGATTTATCACCAAAATATCTTTGTCTTTTTTTATAACTGGTCGGTGTATATGACCATACATTACAATATCTGCTCCCCGGCCTTTTGCCTCCTGTACCAAACGCTCTTCATTTCTAGACACAAAATAACTATGTCCATGGGTAATAAAAAAATGATGTCCTTCTATAAAAAATTCTTTTTCTGCAGGGAGATGGGAGAAAAAATCATTGTTACCTCCAACAATATGCATTGGAGCTTCTACAATGGCCTCAATTTCATCTTCTCGCCCTTCTGCATCCCCTAAATGAATTACCATGTCAAATGGCTTCTCAAGAGCCACAGCATCCATTAGGCTTCCATGGGATTTATGTGTGTCACTTATAATTAATATTTTCATGCAACTTTCTCTCCAATTAGTTTTCTCATTTCTCGAAGTGCTTTCCCTCTGTGGCTAAGTTCATTCTTCTTTTCTGGCGAAAGCTGGGCACTGGTCATTTGATACTCTGGAAGATAAAATATCGGATCATATCCAAAACCATTTTCCCCTTCTATGTGGTAACCAATTTCCCCTTCCATGGTGCCTCTTATTATTTCATGACTTCCATCTGGAAAAACGCCTGCAATCGCACATACAAACCGGGCACTTCTCTCTTCTCCCACTGCATCCTTAACACGCTCAATAAGATTTTGATTTTTGATATCATAGGACGTATCTTCTCCCATATATCTGGCAGAATAAATTCCCGGTTCTTTATTAATATAGTCAATCTCTAACCCTGAATCATCTGCTAAAACAACCGCCTCTTCCAGACCATCCATTTGCTTTGCTAGCTTGGCAATTGCCTCTGCCTTAATGAATGCATTTTCTTCAAATGTACTTCCATCCTCTATCACATCCACCGTAATTCCTGCGTCTTTCAACGACAAAATTTCCATATTCAAATCAGAAAGAATCATACGAATCTCTTCCATTTTGTGTTCATTTCCTGTTGCAAATAATATTTTCTTCATTTTCACCCTCCTTTATCTTGGCTTTTTAGGTGGTTTTGGTCCTAAGAAAGAATAGAAATAAGTCTTAATCATTCCATTATAAATTTTACGGTTTTTATCAGCCTTTCTGCCCATATACTGTTCCGTTTCTTCAAAAGAAGTAATCACATAAGCCGACCAACTATCCAGTCGTTTAAATGCCTCCCCTAAGTCCTTATAAATTCCTCCTAAACTTTCCTTTTCTTCCAGTCTTTCACCGTAAGGGGGATTCGTAATAATAAAACCATATTTTTTCGGATGACTCAGTGCCGCTGCCGGGCGCTCCTGAAAATGAATCATCTCATCTACCCCTGCTTCTCCGGCATTTTTTCTCGCTATTTTTAAAACCGACCCATCAATATCAAATCCCTGAATGTCTGTATCCACTATTTTGATCAGGTCATTTGCTTCATCAATTCCTTCATACCAGCTTTTCTTTTCAATAATATTGTTCCAATTTTCGGATAAAAAAGAGCGATTCATACCCGGTGCAATATTGGCTGCAATCATTGCCGCCTCAATGGGTATCGTCCCACTTCCCGCAAAAGGATCCACTAAAATCCGATCTTTATTCCACGGGGTAAGCATAATAAGAGCAGCAGCCAAGGTTTCTGCAATCGGTGCAGCGCCAGCTTCTTCACGATAACCTCGCTTATGTAAGGACACCCCTGTGGTATCCAAACCGATTGTAACAATATCCTTTTTCAAAAATACGCGTAAAGGATAGGAAGCCCCTTCTTCTGTAAACCATTGTATTTTATACTTTTCTCTTAAACGTTCCACCATTGCCTTTTTCATAATGGACTGGATATCGGAAGGGCTAAAGAGTTTACTTTTAATAGACGCTGCTTTTGCAACCCAGAACTTTCCGTCTTTTGGAATATACTCTTCCCATGGCAGACTCTTTGTTTTTTCAAAAAGCTCATCAAAGGTAGTTGCCTTAAACTCTCCTACCTTAATTAATACCCTCTCTGTTGTCCGAAGAAAAATGTTTGCTCTCGCAATTGCATTTTCGTCTCCCGCAAAGGTAATTCTTCCGTCCTCTACCTGTCTGATTTCATAACCTAAATCCTGTATTTCTCGTTTCAAAACAGCCTCTAAACCAAAATGGCAGGGCACAATATATTCATACTTTTTCATCCGCTTCTCCAATCCTTAATATGTTAATAATCTTACTCGCAATTCTTTATGTTTGTCAATAGCCAGCAAAGGCAATATTCACAAAAAGCATTCTTAAAATCTGTGAATTAATCTCTGTTTTTGTATCTTGCATTTAAATAAGCTTTATACTATACTTAAACATGTAGAAGCGGTTGTTTCTACAACCCCTTATTAATTATTTATACTCCCCTCGAAACACCGGATAGCTCCCCTATCCGGTGTTTCTCTTTAAGAGATAAGTAGGGAAGTGTCACCAAATTTTCTCGTAGATAAAGAAAAGGAGCTTATTATGGAGCAAAATATTATGAATCCTGTTGAACTCTACCTTTCATATAATAAGGTTCAAACAGACTTAGTACTGGAAACACTGGAAAGAAATAATATCCCCGCTTACAAAGCCTCTGCTGGTGCAGGTCAGCTTATGACAATCTATATGGGAAATTCAATCGCAGGCGAGACCATCTACGTAGATACGCAGGATCAGGAGAAGGCTTTAGAAATATTAAATCTTCTTGGCTTAACAAAAGAAACTTCTCAACCCTCCCTTGTATCTTCAAAACCACCCTATTCAAAAACTGCCATGTGGGCAGCAAGAATTGCTCTGGTTTTGGTTATTGGTATTATACTATTTTCTTTTTTTAATAGCATTGGATAAAAAGAAAATTCCGGAGATATCACAATACCTCCGGAATTTTCATATTTGAATCACCATTCTATAACCCCTATGATTAGCAATGGATCTTAATGCCTGTTTCATATATTTTATCATCTACCAGCACTTTTACATCGTACTCACCCCACAAGCCACACTTCGTAACTGTAAAAGCTGTGTTTCTTAAATGCGGATGAATAAAGTCACCTGCACAGGTAGCTTTTAACGCACCTTCTGAAGTCGGCATCTGATATTGAATTTTCTGTCCATCCTTTTCCAGAATCAGCAGCGCCAACTGCCCTTCTTTTAAATTGGCTTCAAATAGAATTCGATCTTCCTGTTCCAGTAAAGTCGCATCGTAATCCTCGGGCAATAATTCGTGTGTTTCCACCCCGTTAACCTGTGTATCATAGGTCTTTGTCACACCTAAGGTTCCCAACTCCTTACTCCGGCCAATTACCAACTTTTCATTTGTATCGTAAATTTTCATTTTCTCTGCTCGATAATAGTTACGATTTAATTCCAGCTCAAGCATAACTTTATCGTTTAATACTTCTACCGTAATACTCCGCTCTTCGCACTTCGGATTTCCCTCATCAAAAACCACCATCATCTCTGCGGTTTCACCATCATAATAACCGATTCCACCAGAATGAACCATATAATGGCCTTCATTATAATATTCTACGTTACAGATATACTGAGAAAAGAACTCTGGACCACGCTCTTTTCCATACTGCCAGACTTGCTCAATTGTCATATCTTCTGTATTAATTTTATACCTTACACCCCGAGAAAAGTTGTCCCTGTTTAACGTAAAATTCTCTGGATCTTTACTTCTCCAATGCCCATTGTCAAAACACATCACATCACCATTAGGAGTAATCAAACAAGCATGCTGCTCATATTGCCAATCAAATTCTCCTTCCCCTACCGGCGTAAAGAAATATTTTTCCATGGATTCTTCCCAATTTTTCGGATCACCAATAATCCAATTAAGTGCTCCTGTTTCAAAATCAATATTAATCACTGCATCGCAATGGCGTCCTGACAAGGTAAGAGAGTGTGTTTTTTCATCATACCATACCCCATTACAATGGAACCAATCGTGAGCATCTCCTGTTTTTGAGATGGGAGCTTTCGACGCATCAATCACATCATTTACATCCCATTCTTTTAATATTTCTCCTGTCTCTCTGTCCATCAATACGATAATATCCTCTACCGTATTCGTATTAAAATCATCCGAAACTACTACAATATTCCCATCTGGCATCTCAAACTGGTCGTGATGATATCCCCCCGGGAGCTTATATTCCTTATAAATTTTCCCCGTCATACTCAATTCATACAGACCTGTAGAAAAGTAAATATCTTTCAATCGACGTTCAGACCCCATCATAACATTTCCATTTTCCAGCCGTCTTAAATCAAAAATTGTTGGTACATCCAAACGCCAGCGAATGTCACCTTTGTAATCGTATGCTGTTGCCAAGCCCGATACAACGGGTGATACAAAAATCAAATCATCCTGGAGATATTCATATGTTGTATCCATTTTTATTAACTCATCTGCACAGGCACGAAGCTTCTCTGTTTTTATTGTCATAAAATTACTTTTACCATTATAAATCTGTATCTCCACTTTATTTTCATAGTCCTGATACAAACCATACACTGGCAAAATATGAATTCTTTCCTTCGGATAAGTATGACTTATATTCCCATTTTCTTCTTTTCCATGTACGATTACCGTAATCGCTGTTGCTTCTTCTGTTTCAAACAGTACAACTGCCGAAAGAGGTGCAATCAAATAAGGATTCAACTTAATGAGCGGATTTTCAAAGGTATAATTCCCACATTCAAACTCTTTCATCATTGCTGCTTCTGCTTGTTCCTGTTGTAGTCTAATTGTTTCTTGATATTCATATGCTAACTGTTTGCCATTCATTTCAATTTCCTCCTGTTTAAGTACACTTTATTTAATCATGAGCTGTGCTAACGGAATTCCTATCACCAACATGATAATAGTCTCAATAATTACAAAAGAAAGTGTATATTTATAGATATCCTTTGATTGCAGCCATTCCTTATTTCCATGCATCATCGCTGCAAATGGTGATGCTGCCGGCGTCGTACAGGCAGAACCCAAAACAAAGATAATCATGCAGGATACAATTGGTGCTGCATTTGCTCCAGATGCTGTACAATACGTATAGATAACCGGAAGCAGAACCATTCCAATAACCAAACTATTACAGATATTTGTAAGTACGACT
Organism: Aequitasia blattaphilus; assembly: GCF_024721305.1. Lineage (GTDB taxonomy): Bacteria > Bacillota > Clostridia > Lachnospirales > Lachnospiraceae > Aequitasia > Aequitasia blattaphila. The sequence continues at coordinate 79,985 of NZ_JAMXOD010000008.1, forward strand.
GCTACAAGCAAGATAAAAATCATAAATTGCACAGTACCCATTCCATCAAACAGTGGATTCAATATATACTGTAAAAACGCCTTAATTCCTGTAACATCTGCCGTTAATACCCCTCCAATTAAAATAGCCGTTGCACACAATAAAAGTGTATTCCAGTTGATTCCGCTCATTACTGTTTTAATTTCCATAACCGGCTTATTCGCTATTCGAATTCCAACTAAAATAGCTGTCGCACCTAATGCTAAGCCTGTAGAATTCTCTTTTAAAAACTGCATTCCTGGTACTGCCGTGGTAATACTTAAAACAATACTCGGCACCAGCATCAATAAAATCAATACCACAAATACAGCTGTCGTAATTTTCTGTGATAAATCCATAGGCGGAAGAGGATCTTTTTTCAGACTCTCCACATCAAAGGATTTCAGCTTTTCTACATCTGGCCTTAAAACAAACTTCGTAAACAGTATGATTACAAAAATCATGATTAAACCAATCACCAAACCAAAGAACAAGTAGGCCGGATCACTAATAAATCCCGGTTCTTCTGCAATTGCTCTGTAGTTACTCAACAGCGCCAAACCATTATTCATAAATGGAGGGATTGGGAATCCGATAATCGCAACGACAGCCACCAAAATAATCATGATTTTGGGATATTTATCTTGCTTTGTAAAACCAACATCCTCAAATATACCGTAAAGTACTGGCCACATTAAGATAATAGGTGCAAAGGCAATAATAAAAGCCGACATAAGCAAAACACCTATCAGTACCACAGTAGTGAAGACCCACGGTCTGCCACTGTTCATTTTTCTAGTCAGGAAGAAACGTCCCATATACGCCGTTATCTTCTTATCCACCAGACACTGAATAACCATCATTAAGAAAAAAAGCTGCACAAATACAGTGCTCCCGAAATATTCATTTAGAACCTGGGGCATTGGCGCATAGCTGGAAATCCCAACAAAAAACGCCGAAATCAAGCTCCCCCATAGTACATCTGCCGTCGTCCACATATATAGGGTTCCAATGAAAATTCCGAGGATTTCCTGCCCTGTAGGTGTAACTGTTCCTTCCGGAAAAGGAATGGGAAGAAATCGGAAAAATATCATAATTCCAACACCTATGAGCGAATGAACAATGTGACTTCTTGCTGTTTTTTCCTTACCTTTCGTGTTTTCTTTCATTTTAACTCTCTCCTTCTTTCATTCGTTTGATTGTATACTAACACCGGTCATTTCAAATTGGAAATTCCGTTTTTGTATCGCCCCTATTCATTTTATGAATAATGTTGTTTTTTTGCCAAAAAAAAGATATAATTTTATTTAATTCTAATGTTTGTTTTCTTTTAAAGGGGGATATTTATATGCATTTCGAACAAATAAACTGTTTTCTTACACTGGGAAAATATCTAAACTTCACCAAGACAGCCAAAGTACTTTACACCACGCAGCCTACCGTAAGCCGCCAGATTCGTTTGCTCGAAAAAACGCTGGGATTCGACCTGATTCAGCGGGATACCACGCCATTACGCCTTACTCCTGCAGGTGAGTATTTGTATCCCCGCTTCAAAGATGCCTATGAAATGATTGATACAAGCATTCGAGAAGTGAATGATATGATTTTCGGTCAGAGTGGATGTTTGCGTATCTCATGTCTAACTTCTCTGGATTTGGATAATATCTTGACCGATATTTTCACTCAATTCCAGACTCGTTATCCCAAAGTAGTGTTTTCTTTTGAAAAACATGGTTTTGAACAATTATCCTCTCAACTTCTGAAGCAAGAAACTGATTTGGTAATCACTTTAGAACCAAAAACTTATATGCTCCACGATAATACAGAGCAAAAATTTTTATTTGATTGCACCGGTGTCTGTCTTTATTCAAAAGACCATCCTATCGCCGCCACAAAACCTCGTACGTTATCAGATTTTAGAAATGAAACCTTCATCTGCTTGACCGAAAGTGCATCCCATCGCAGACTAAGCGGCATATACAAAATCTGCAGCGACTATGGGTTTTCATGCAAAAATATTATACGGGTACCTAATATTGAATCCGTTTTCTTTTATGTGAAATCCTGTCAAGGCGTAGCTATTTTAGACAAAAGTGTACATAAAATCCACGATGACAGCTTTAAATTTATTGACACACCTGTCTCATCTGCCACACTTTCTGCAATTGCAGTTTGGAACAAAGAAAATAATAGCCCTGTTCTTCATGCATTCCTCTCTATGTTAGTAACGCATATAGAAAAGTACCAAGAAATGTTCCGTTAATAGTAATTATTTGTATCTAAAAAAGGCTCTATGTTATCACCAGAGCAGATGGGTTAGCATCTTTTCATGATTAACATAGAGCCTTTTCTATCTTATTATTCTATTTTCACCTTCGCCCACCAGAAAACAGTCGAAATATAAGGCTAATTACCAATACAATAACTATAATTGGTCCAAACACCGAAAATATTCCACCTATTATACTAATGGCTGCAAACAAAATCAAAATTCCAATTACTATTACCAAAAAATTCCCCAAAGAAAATCCACTACTTGGCTGAGTCCTCTTACTTGAATTGGAATCAGAGTATGTATTACTCGTATTTGGTTGTTTATAAGTATTTGACTGTTTCTTCTTTACTTCCTCCGAATCAATAACCGTTCGAGCCAAAGCCCATGGGTCGCCAAGCTCCTCTGTGATTTCTTCCTGACTTCTCCCTTTTCTCATCTCATCATCTATATACTGACTATAAAAATTAATATTTTCCTGTATAATGGGACCATCCAAATCATTTGCAAGAGCTTCCTGCAATTTGGATAAAAACTCCACCTTTGTCATCCAGCACCTCCTAATAAAATAAACCTTACGCTAAGGATACCACAAAGTATCCTTTAATTAAAGCGTAAGGTTCTAAACTTTCTCTAAATATTCAATTTTACACTTCGAAAAGCAAATCTCCATAAGACGGCATCGGCCATGCTTCTTTATCTACTTTCATTTCCAACTTATCGATTGGGGCACGAAGAGCTTCCATAGCCGGTATCACACTGTCGTGATAATAATTTGCCTGCTCTTGTCCTTCCTCCATTGCGGAAGCCTTTTCTGTAACATTCCATAGGATATTCAGCGCTTTCTCTGCTTCCTCAAGGAGCTGTGATACTTCTTCTAAGTGAGCCAGCTGAACCTGAGCACTTACGCCGACCTCTTTTACGGCAATAACAGTTTCCGCCAGAGTCTTCGTGTATTTCATGATAGCAGGAATCAGTTGTTTACTTGCCATATCAATCATGGTTCTCGCTTCAATATTAATTGCTTTTGCATAATTTTCATATTTGATTTCCGCACGAGATTCAAGCTCCGCTCTTGTAAATACCTTGAATCTTTCAAATAAATTAACGGTTTCATCCGTTACCAGGGCTGGAATTGCTCCAACCATTGATCTGATGTTTGGTAAGCCTCTTCTCTCAGCTTCTTCTACCCACTCATCAGAATATCCGTTTCCATTAAAAATTATTCTTTGGTGTTCTGTCATATAATCTTTTATAAGATCATGTACTGCTTTTTCAAAATCTTCTGATTTTTCCAGCAAATCACAAGCATCGCAGAATGTCTCTGCTACAATCGTGTTGATTACAGTATTTGGTGACGCAATAGAATCTCTTGATCCAACCATACGGAACTCAAACTTATTTCCCGTAAATGCAAAGGGAGATGTTCTATTACGGTCTGTTGCATCTTTCGCAAGATTAGGCAAGGTTTTTACACCTGTTTCAAGTTTTCCGCCTTTTTTACAAGTCGTTGCCTCTCCTGTATCCACTAACTGGCATACAACATCTTCTAACTGTTCTCCTAAAAATACTGAAATAATTGCCGGTGGTGCTTCGTTCGCTCCAAGACGGTGATCATTTCCCGGATCTGCCGCTGACTCACGAAGAAGTGCCGCATGTTTATCAACTGCTCTTAGGATACAAGCAAGCACCAACAAGAATTGAATATTCTCATGAGGTGTTTTTCCTGGCTCTAAAAGATTTTTTCCATCATCCGTTGTAAGAGACCAGTTATTATGCTTTCCAGATCCATTCACTCCTGCAAATGGTTTTTCATGAAGAAGGCACTTTAAGTTATGCTGTCCTGCCACACGCTTTAAAGTCTGCATAATAATCTGATTGTGATCTACTGCAACATTTACCTTTGCATAAATTGGCGCAAGTTCATGCTGAGCTGGTGCAACTTCATTATGCTGCGTTTTTGCACTGACACCTAACTTCCAGAGCTCTACGTTCAAATCCTTCATAAAGGCAGCAACTCTTCTCTTAATGGTACCAAAGTAATGATCATCTAATTCCTGACCTTTCGGTGGCATTGCTCCAAACAATGTACGGCCTGTATAGATTAAATCTTTTCTTTGGCGGAATTTATCAGCATCCACCAAAAAATATTCCTGCTCTGGACCTACAGAAGGTGTCACTTTCTTTGCCGTCATATTACCAAAAAGCCGAACCAGTCTCAAAGCCTGTGTATTGATAGCTTCCATAGAACGAAGCAACGGTGTCTTTTGATCTAAAGCTTCTCCTGTGTAAGAACAGAAAGCAGTTGGAATACAGAGTGTTGCTCCTGCTGAATCATGTCTTACAAACGCTGGAGAGGTAGCGTCCCATGCCGTATACCCTCTCGCTTCAAAGGTTGCTCTTAATCCACCTGATGGAAAAGAAGATGCATCAGGCTCTCCCTTTATAAGTTCCTTTCCAGAAAAGCTCATCAACACTTTCCCGCTGTCTAATGGCGCTGATATAAAAGAATCATGTTTTTCTGCCGTTACACCTGTAAGAGGTTGAAACCAGTGAGTATAATGAGTTGCCCCTTTATCAATCGCCCACTCCTTCATCTCATGAGCAATAACATCTGCGATTTCAAGGTCTAACTCTTTTCCTTCTTCTACCGTTTTCTTTAATTCTTTATAAATTTTCTTCGGCAAACGTTCCTGCATGACTGTTTCATTAAAAACATCCTGTCCAAAAATTTCAGCTACATTGATTGCTTCGCTCATTATTTTCATTTCCTTTCTTGTTAAAATAGAGTTTGTCTCTTGCAAAAAAAAGGCACTCCAATCTTCATTGGAACGCCTTTGTCCTTGCTACTCTGACAGTATACTGCAAATCATCCCAAAAGGCAAGCATAATTTTTCCAAATTTAACTACGCCTTGTTTACGGAACCAAATAACTCCATTTTTTCTTTCACTGTCTCAACAATTGCTTTTGTACCTGGAAGAAGAAGTTTTCTTGGGTCATAACCTTTACCCTCTAAGTCTTTTCCTTCTTCAATATACTTACGTGTTGCTGCTGCAAAAGTAAGCTGGCACTCTGTATTTACATTGATTTTTGCAACTCCTAAATCGATTGCTTTTTTAATCATTTCATCTGGAATTCCTGTTCCACCATGAAGTACAAGAGGCATATTTCCAGTTAGTTGTTGAATTGCATCTAACGTCTCAAAGCTCAGTCCTTCCCAGTTTGAAGGATACTTTCCGTGAATATTTCCAATTCCAGCTGCAAGCATTGTAATGCCTAAATCTGCAATTCTTTTGCACTCTTGAGGATCAGCAACTTCACCTTTTCCTACTACACCGTCTTCTTCTCCACCAATCGAACCAACTTCCGCCTCGATAGAAAGACCTTTTTCATTACAAAGAGCAACCAATTCTTTCGTCTTCTCTACATTTTCATCAATAGGATAGTGAGATCCATCAAACATAATTGAAGAAAATCCAGCTTCAATACACTTCAAGCTTCCTTCATAACTACCGTGATCTAAATGAAGAGCAACCGGAACTGTAATCTCCATTGCTTCGATCATTGCTTTTACCATTTCAGTTACAGTCTTGTAACCGCACATATATTTTCCCGCACCCTCAGATACTCCAAGAATAATCGGGGAATTACACTCTTGCGCTGCTTGCAGTGATGCCTTCGTCCACTCAAGGTTGTTGATGTTAAACTGACCTACTGCGTAATGACCCGCTACTGCCTTTTCTAACATTTCTTTTGCTGATACTAACATAGTGACACCTCCATAATAATCATTGTGATTTCGTGTACCATTATAGCGTAATTGCACGCAAAACACAACTTAAAAAAAGAGCAGATTCTCTGCCCTTAAGGATACATGCACAATATTCCTTCTGCTTCAAAGAAGCTTTTCCATCTTTCTTCCGGTTGTTTATCCGTTACCACATACTCAATATCTGATAACTCACCAATTGTAGTAAATCCTATTTGATCAAATTTTGTACCATCAATGGCCAACACTTTTTTCTTCGCAGAGTTTAGCATCGTCCTCTTGTTGTTTGAATGCAGTTCGTCCGTATCGGTCACTCCTGCCTTCATATCAATTCCCTTACAAGAAATTACCGCAATGTCTACATGGTAGGATTGAAGCATCTTATCAGTCTGAGGTCCCACAAGCGCATACGTCCCCTCTTTTGACAATCCTCCTGTTGACAGAACCGACCAGTCTTTCTTGTCCAAGAGTTCTATAATAATCTCAATGGAATTTGTAATAATCGTAAGATTACTCTTTTCCTTTAATGCTTTCGCCACATACAATGCAGTGGAGGAAGCATCCAGCATAACCGTATCACCATCTTGAATTAATTGACACACTTCTTTCGCAATCAGCTGCTTCTCAATCACATTACGGTTTTTTCTTATATTCAACGGGAGATCTAAATTAGCATGTTCATTAAAAACAGCTCCACCATAACTTTTTGTAGCGTAACCATCTTTTTCCAGCTTTTCCAAATCTCTTCTTATTGTTTCCTCTGAAACATCATAAATCTGACTCAGCTCGCTTACCACCACCCGCTTCTGTGATTGCAGTTTTTCCAGTATTTCTTTTCGTCTCTCAATTGCTAACATGAAGCTTGCCTCCAAACATTTATTTAAAGAATTGCATCCTTCACCTGCTTATCTGGGGATGCAATAACGGATGAATCCACATACATTCCATCTTTTCCAATCACTCCAGCAGCTCGTTCAATTGCCGCTTCAACTGCTGCTACTTCTCCCGTTAAAAGCATATAGGATTTTCCACACATACCCCTTGCAATACGCAGTTCAATCAAATCTACAATTGCCGTTTTGGCAGCTTCGTCTGCTGCAACAATAATCGAGGATGCATCATAGGTCTCCAGTATACCAAGGGCTGCTACATTTTCAATCTCTGTAGCTGCATAAATTGCCGGGAAAATAGACTCATGAGGATTTCCCAATACAAAGCTATTAATCAGATGCTTTACATGCTGTGTCTTTGCCGCTTCAACTGCCGCCTTTACTGCACTTAAATCACCGGATACAATTGCAATATATTTTCCTGGACATACGGTCTGCGCTTCCACAATGCTGATATCAGAGGTTTTCACCATGGTATCCACAGCCGTAATTCCAGCCGCTACCGTTCTGTATTCTATCATTCCAATTGCTTTACTCATTTTTATATGTCCTTTCTTACGCTTCTATCATAACATATTTATCGTTTACTTCACAAATAGTTCCGTCAATGCTTGCATGTATATTTACACTTAAACCTTTTCCCATCGCTCCAACAACATCACCCTTTTTCACTTTATCTCCCTTGGTAACCCTGGGAATTGCAGGTGCTCCAATGTGTTGGCTCATTAATATTTTTACTCTTTTTGTATCGGGAACTTCCTCTTTCAAAGGCGCTTCTTTATCATATTTTGTCAAATCTAGTCTTGCCATTAAACGTTCCATAGGAACTTTTCTGAATTCTCGCTCCGGCCCTACGCCCTTCGCTTCCACTTTAGGCATGGGAACACCACGTCCTCTTAGTTTTCCTTTGTACTCTGTCATCAATGTACGAGGAGAAAGTCCCTGAAAACAAGAAAACATTTCGCACAATCCACAAGAAGAACAGAAGTATGTATTGACAAATATATCTGGATTTTGAACGTCCTTGCAGGTTGCCGCCTGCATAAACTTATGAGGCTCAATCGGATGACCCAAGCGATTTCTCGGGCATAAGTCTGTACACATCGAACAATTACAGCAACAGGCTGCTGCTCTTTTTAAATCAATAGAAGAATTGCTGTTTTTTTTCTGAACCAACAGATGATCCTGTGGCAAAACTAAAATCCCATTCGTAGTCTTTGTAACCGGCTGGAACTTACTTCCAATAGATCCCATCATCGGACCACCCACGAAGTAAACCGGATTATTCACGGTGGTTTTCCCAGCCATTTTCACCACTTCTTCCAGTGAAGTTCCAATCGGAACCTTAACAGTAATTGGATTTTCAACTTCTGCAACAACAGAAACCAATTTTTCTATTACTGGCTCATTATGCAATGCTCTATAGATGTTATAAACAGTTTCAACATTAAATACTGCAATTCCACTCTCAATTGGAAGTACTCCGGGACGAATGACCTTTCCAGTCACCTCATAAATCAGTACCACTTCATCTCCTGCAGGATATACCTCCTCCAAAAGTCCCAGGCGGACATTTTTATAATCTGCAACCACTTGGTTTAACGCCTCTATTGTTTCTTTATAGGCTTCCTTAATCCCTATGACCACATCTTTTGCCCCTAAGGTTTCTCCAATCATATGGAATGTTTCAACGATTTCTCCTGCGTGCTTTTCCAAAAGCTGTCTGTGGAGACGCAAAAGCGGCTCACATTCTGCACAGTTTAAAATTATGGTCTCTGCACGTTCATCCAGCTTCCCATAAGTGGGAAATCCTGCTCCTCCAGCTCCTACGATCCCATTTTGCTGTAAAATGTCACTTAGTTCTTGTCGTTCCATTTCAATTACTCCAGTCCTTTTAATCGTCAATAATACCTACAATAGCAGCATCAACAGGCACATTTTCCATACCACTCCCTACTCTTGCCGCACTTCCTTGTGCAACCAGTACGCATTCCCCGATACCTGCACCTATTTTATCAATGGCTATCAGTCTTTGACCTTCTGATTTCATGCTTTCACAGACTTCTACAATCATAAACTTATTACCCACTAATGCATCGCTTTTTCTTGTAGATATCACACTTCCAACTACTTTGCCCATCAACATATTCTTCTTCCTTCCTAAGGACGCCTTTACTTTATAATTCGCACAGTATCCCCTGTTCGGATATTGGCTGCGTTTCCTTCATCTGTATCAATATGCATTTCCAAAGTAAAACTGTCATCTACGCGAATTTGTACATGGTTAAAGGTTGTACCCCTTTCATTATCCGCAATAACAGATACTTCCTGTCCATCTACAACTCCTGCAAGAGAAGCATCCTTTGGTGGCATATGAATATGACGCTTTGCAATAATACATCCTTCTTTTAAATAGATAACTCCTTTTGGTCCTACAATTGATATCGGTGCAGAACCCTTAATATCTCCTGATTCTCGAATCGGTGCTGGAACTCCTAGCTTAATTGCATCTGTCTTTGATATTTCCACTTGGGAGCCTTTACGAACCGGTCCTAAAATTCTTACATTCTCTATCGCTCTTAGCTTCAGTCCAACAATTGTTACCACTTCATTTGAAGCAAATTGTCCACCCATCAGCTCTTTTTTTTGTGTTAATTGATACCCTTTTCCAAATAATTCTTCAACATGCTCCTGGGTAAGGTGTACATGTCTGCCAGATACCCCAATCGGTACCATATATCCATTTTCACTATTTTTAGAAGCTTCTTGCTTTTCCATTGCTTCTATTACCATACGAGTAATGACTGCTACATTATTATTCATAGTTTAGCTCCTCAAAGTATAGATACAAAAGAGGCAGTTATTCTTTGCCCCTTTTGTTTCTGTTGTTTCTTACTATTATAAAGATGGAAGAATTTTTTCTACATCATTGTGTGGTCTTGGGATTACGTGTGTTGCTACTAATTCTCCCAGTCTTCCTGCAGATTCTGCTCCAGATTCAACTGCTGACTTTACAGCTCCTACGTCACCGCGAACCATAACACTTACAAGTCCTGAACCGATTTTTTCTGTTCCAACTAAGGATACGTTTGCTGCCTTTAACATTGTATCTGCTGCTTCAATCGCTGCTACCAAACCTCTTGTTTCTACCATTCCTAATGCTTCTTGTGCCATTTTCTTTTCCTCCTTTTTTTCTGTGGATTTTGCTTCCTGAACACGTTTTATTGTTTTAGCCGGCGCTTTAGCCGTGGTTGCTTTTCTTTCTGCCATAGGGTTTTTTCCCTCCTAGTCTACCAAGTTACTGCTAGAACGTATTTGCTTGATTACTTCTTCATGGGGGCTTGGGATTACGCAATACGCTGCTGGTTTCTTTAACGAGTTACTTGCTGCGCTTTCGATTGCCTGAGCTACTGCAGATACGCTCCCCTTGATTATAACGGTCACAAGTCTTCCGCCTAATTTCTTTTCCCATGTTACCAGTGATACATCCGCTGTTTTACACATTACATCTATCGCATGAATCGCTGCTGTTGTACTGGGGATTTCGAAAAATCCATATGAATCTCCCATGAGACTACTCCTTTTTCTCTTCTATTATAAAGAAGGTAAAATCTTTTCTACATCATTATGTGGTCTTGGGATTACATGTGTTGCTACCAGCTCTCCAAGTCTTCCTGCTGCATCTGCTCCTGTTTCAACAGCCGCTTTTACTGCACCTACATCTCCACGAACCATAACACTTACAAGTCCTGAACCGATTTTTTCTGTTCCGATTAATGATACCTCTGCTGCCTTTGTCATTGCATCTGCTGCTTCAATTGCTGCTGTAAGTCCTCTTGTTTCTACCATTCCTAATGCTTCTTGTGCCATTTTCTTTTCCTCCTAAACTTCTTTTACGTGTTTTTTATTTTTACCATTGGGTTTATCTAAACCACTGAGTTTCAACATCTTTTCTGTACCTTCTACCGGTCTCGCTATTACATGAGCCGTGATGACTCCCGCCATTTCTTCTGCTTTCATCCTTGCTGCTTCTACAGCCGCTTCTACGTCCGAAATACTGCCTCTAAACTTCACCATAACAATCAAAGGAACCGGTAAATCATCTGCATTCGCAGGTTTATTCTTATCAAAGGTCTCCAGTCGGACGTTCCCCGCCTTACAGCCTGCATCCGCTGCTGCATAAGCCGTTGCCAGCCCAAAAACTTCTATCATACCTACTGCTTCTTGCATCCTACTCTCCTTTAAAAGTTACTATTTGTTAATAATAGCAATCTTTAAACCTTCCATCTTCAAGTTCGTTTGATGGGCTTCATTTATTTTATCTAATGGATATTCATGTGTAATGAGTTCATCCATTGGAAGTCCGATTCCTTTTGCTCTTTTCAAGAAATCAAAGGTAGTTGCATAATCTCTTAGTGTGTATACCCAAGAACCTACCAATGTAATCTCTTTTGAACAAAGATCGAAGTGTGGATTGATTGTGGCATCTCCTCCATTGATAAAGAAACCAAGTTCACATAACCCCCCGCCATTACGGATGAATTTATAAATGTTTGAATGTGCAACCGGTGAACCTGTACACTGGAATGCAAAATCTGCCGGATGTCCATCAAATGCATCTTCAACTGCTTTTGCAAGATTCTCAATGCCTTTATGATCCTTAAAGTTTACACTCTTATCTGCTCCCATTCTCTTTGCAAAATCAAGTCTCTTTTGCTCTCCATCCACTGCAACAATGTTCTCAATTCCCATTGTCCGAAGGATTGCAATACAAATCAAACCGATTGGTCCACATCCCTGTACAACAACTCTTGAGTTGAATCTTAAGATTCCAGTTGTCTTTGCTCGTTCCACTGCATGAATCAGTACTGCGCAAGGTTCGATTAAAATTCTGGATTTCAAATCCAAGTCGCTTACATTAAATACCGTTGAGCCTTCCCGTATTAAAATATAGTCTGCAAACCAGCCATTTAGATGAACTTCATCATCTGGAAGAAGCCCGTATACATCTGCTCCTCCTACATTTTGCTTGTTCAAATCAAACATCGTAATATCTGGATTGTCTTTAAAGATCATACAAGTTACAACCTTATCACCCAGCTTTAATGCTTTTCCTGCGCTGTCGATCTTTACATTTTTTCCCATTTTTACGATTTCACCAGTTCCTTCATGTCCAAGAACCACTGGAATCAAACTGAATGGATCGTTTTTAAACTCATGAGCATCGGTTCCACAAATTCCACAACCTTCAATTTTTACGAGAATGTCTCCATCTCCAACCTCTGGCATAGGAAATTCTTTAATGTCATAGTTCTGTAATTCTGTTAACATTGCAACGTGGGCAGTTTTAGGGATGCTTGTATTTCCAGCTGGTGCTGAAGTACCTTTTCCATCCATCATACTTTCTAATACTTGCTTCACGACTGCTTCTACATTTGCAGAATTCATTTCCATCTTTTACTTCCTCCTACTATTCTATCTGATACACAAACTGTCTGTCATAACACAACGTCTTCTCTTTGTGAAACTCTTTGCGCTAGTAAGTCCTTCTCCCGTTCTTGATGCAATGGTAAAAGTACAATATCCTTCTCCGCCAAATCCAAGCGCTGCATAGGATGGACCATTCTTAACTAATATTGCAGTATCAAGAGCTCTCGCATATTCCGTAATACGATCTACGTTTTTAGAATGTATGTGTGCAGAATGTCGATTTCCATGTTCTAACCAAACTGCTTTTTCCACACCATCTTCAAAGTTTGAAGCCCTTACAATTCCAAGAATCGGCATCATCAACTCTTCCGCAATCAATGGGTGTTCTTTTTCCCCTTCAAATATGATACATCTTATATTATCCGGTACTGTAACTCCAATCATTCCTAATAGAGTCTTCGCATCTCTTCCTACACATTTTCTATTGAGTCTTCCATTCTGCAATACTGTGGCTGTCAGCTTTTCCTGTTCTTCAGCAGATGCCATATAGCATCCTTGCTCTGCAACCATATAATGCATAAGCTCATCAGCAATTTCATCCAGAGCAACTACTTCTTTTTCAGCAATACAGGGCAGGTTATTATCAAAGGTACAGCCATTTACAATATCCTCAGCAGCCTTTTTTAAATCTGCTGTTTCATCCACAAGAGCCGGAGGATTACCAGCTCCTGCTCCAATCCCACGTTTTCCCGAAGAAAGTACTGCTGTTACGACTCCCGGTCCACCCGTTGCTGCAATAAGAGGAATATCTTTGTGCTTCATCATGACTCCACTGGAATCAAGGGTTGGCTTTTCAACGGTTGTTGCAATATTATCAGGTCCACCTGCCTCAACAGATGCTTCATTAATCATGTTAATTGCATAGAGAGAGGTTTTAATCGCTGCCGGATGTGGATTAAATACTACTGTATTACCTCCGGCTAGCATACCAATTGTATTACATATAATGGTTTCACTTGGATTGGTTGTTGGGGTGATTGCTCCAATCACTCCAAAGGGTCCCATTTCCACAAGGGTAAGTCCTCTGTCTCCAGACCACGCTGTGGTTTTGATATCTTCTGTACCCGGTGTTTTCTCCGCGACCAGCTGATGCTTCAAAATTTTATGTCCCACATTTCCCATACCCGTTTCCTCTACTGCCATACGAGCCAGGATTTCAGCGCTTTCTATTGTTTTATTACGAATGCCTGTGATAATCTTCTCTCGTTGATCCATAGACATTTTTGCTACATATTTCTGAGCCACTTTTGCTGCTTCAATCGCTTCATTCATATCTTTGAATACGCCCTTCGCATTTGAAGCATCTGCTGCAATCTGCATTTTGGCCATTACTTCTTGCACGATGGTCGATACCATCTGTTCATTTACAGACACTGGATTACCTCCTCAAAAACTTTTTTTCCAAAAGCGGCTAATCTTGTATCCTCATCTGCACTTCCTCCACTCACACCAAGTCCGCCTACAATTCTTCCTTTTGTCTTAAGGGGTTCTCCACCACCAAATATGATGATTTTTCCTTGGTTTGTATATTGAATTCCATAAAGGGAGTCTCCCGGTTTACAAAGCTTAGATAATTCTTTTGTAGACATCTTCAGACTCACTGAGGTAAAAGCTTTATTAACAGCCACATCATAGCTTGCAATGTACGCATCATCCATACACTGAACAGAAATCGGATGTCCGCTTCTGTCCGACACAGCAATCACTACGTTCAATCCCATTGCAGTGGCCTCTTCTTTTACTTTTTCGATAAGGATATTTGCCTTTTTCAGGCTGATACCGCTTTCCATTTCGTGAAGCACTCTTTTAATTGCTCCATCAATCTCACGATTATCCATTCTTATTTCCCTAATTGTTCCAGAACTTTCTTTGTAATTGAGGCAACTAAGTCTGCGTCTGTTCCTGCTTCTTGAGAGGTACTTCCACAACTGCTTCCACAGCTATGACAGCTTGGCTTTCCTGCTTTTGCATTTGGGCAAACGTTTGCAGGATGCTTTCCTGGTAAACCAAATTGTCTTCTGATTTCATAAAGCTTTTCTACTTGTTCTTTGTTTAACTCCTGAGGCCCACCGATTTGCATTGTCTGCCATAGAAGTTGAGCGTAGAATTCTACTGATTCCATCTTATGATACGCATTTAACAGTGAATCAGAAAATGTAAGCGCACCATGATTTTCTAAAAGTACTGCGTCAAAATATGGTAAATGCTCAGATACTGCATCTGGGATTTCATATGTTGAAGGAGTACCGTATTTCGCAATAGGAACACATCCAAGAGCAATTACTGCTTCCGGCATAATTGGTTGTGTTAAAGGAATTCCTGCAATCGCAAAAGTTGTAGCATAAAGAGGATGAGCATGTACTACTGAATTTACATCTGGTCTCTCCTTATACACGCGCATGTGCATTTTAATTTCTGAAGAAGGCTTAAACCCTTTATTTGCTTGAAGAACATTTCCTTCTGCATCAACTTTACAAATATATTCTGGTGTCATGAAACCTTTGCTTACTCCTGTCGGCGTGCAAAGAAACTCGTTGTCATTTAATTTCACAGAAAAATTACCGTCATTAGCAGCAACCATTCCTCTGTTGTATACTCTTCTTCCAATCTCACACATCTCTTTTTTGATTTCGTACTCGTTAACCATCTTTAAATTTCCTCCTTGGATTTATAACCTATGTGTTTGTTTCGTGTTGTTTTCTCTTGAAGTTTACCACACAATCCCACATTAGTCAATAATATTATATGTTGTTTTTGTTGTTTTCTTCCCAGGGAAGTACATCCCCTTCCTCTTTTAAATACTCCAATATCTCAGGAACACCTTCCCCAGTTTTTGAGTCCACAAGAAAAATTTTCCTACATCCTGCTAAGTGCAGCCATTTCCTGGCTCTTTCCACATTTCCCTTGGGGTCGTTAATCTTTGTAACAATCCCTATCACCTCCCGGTTTGCTACCGGTGTCACACAAGGCGGATAAAGAGAGTAGCTTTCCGTCGAGGAAAGAAGAAGTCCCACCACATCCGCTTCATAAGTATAAAGGGCTAATGCATGTCCTAATCCGTGAGTTTGAACATATTCTCCCGGCGTATCAATAATCACATCAAAATTGTTCACATATTGCGTTTTGTGATATTGTATCTTTTCACCTTTTAAAGCTTGGGTTAATGTGGTTTTCCCCGTTTCGCTTCTACCTGCTAATACGATTTTCTTCATCTTTTATGTCCTTGTAATTTCACATACAGAAAAGTTCATTTTTTCCTTCACATAATTTAATACCGCCGATAAGGAAGCTTCTGCTTCTGATATTGTTCCGGTTACAATCAGTGTGCCGCTAAAGCGGTCTACGAATCCAATCTCTACTCCCGCCGCTTTCATTGCCACATCTGCTGCAATAATCGCCGTTTCCGCCGGCGAAATCGTCAATACACCAATCGCTGATTTGCTATGATCCACACTTGGGTCTAACCCAAGTTTTTGATAGAGGACCTCATCCGGACTGGCAATTAAGTGAGCAATCGTAATTTCTTTTCCTGGTACGAGCTCCTGGACGATTCTTTGTGGTCTGTTCATTTCTTCCATTTTATCCTCCTATCTGACACTCAATACCGGACTCTTCTTTCGCTACCAAGAGCAGCCCGTTCATCTGTTCATTTGAAGGTGGTGCTACATCACCCATTTGGTACTCTCGTCCCAGTCCTTCATATTTATCCTGTCCCAATCTGTGATAAGGCAGCAGATGAAGTCTTTTTACATTGGGAAGCGTTTTTGTGAACCGGGCAATGGCTCGAATTTCTTCCTTCGTATCATTGAATCCAGGTATAACCGGAACCCGGATACTTAATTCTGTCAATCCCGACTCGCTGACCCTTCGTACATTTTCAAGCATCAGCTCATTTCCCTGTCCGGTGTGCTCTTTGTGCTTGCGGCTATCCATATGTTTAATATCATAAAGATATTGATCTAAATAAGGAAGGAGACCTTCAATAATTTCCCACTTTGCTCTTCCTGTGCTTTCAATTGCTGTGGTAATTCCTCGTTCCTTCGCCCCCTTTAAAAGAGCTGTAGCAAACTCCGGTTGAGTAAGAATTTCCCCACCAGAAAGAGTGAGTCCTCCCCCTGTTCTTCTATAATAATTACGATCCTTTTCCACAATATCCAGAACTTCTTTTACCGTTACATCTTCACCAATTACCTTTGGTTTTCCCTGTACCATCATTGTCTGGATTTTATACTCCTGGGATTCAGGGTTACTGCACCAGCGGCACCTAAGAGAACATCCCTTTAAGAACACAATTGTCCTTATTCCATCTCCATCATGGATGGAATAACGCTGTATATCAAATATTCGCCCTTTTGTCTCTAAAGTATTAGTTTGCGTCATAGCTTCCCTGCTCCGTTCTTTTTATAATGTCATCCTGCAGTGATTTGGACAATGTTGTAAAGAGAGCACTGTATCCTGCCACGCGTACCACCAGGTGCTTATATTGATCCGGATTTTTTTGTGCGTCTAGAAGAGTGTTTCGGTCTACTACATTGAACTGCATATGGCTTCCCTTTTGATCAAAGAAGGAACGAATCAATCCAACAAAGTTATCCAAACCTCTTTCTCCACTTAATGCCGACGGATGGAACTTCTGGTTAAATAGGGTTCCATTTG
Source organism: Aequitasia blattaphilus (assembly GCF_024721305.1). Lineage (GTDB taxonomy): Bacteria > Bacillota > Clostridia > Lachnospirales > Lachnospiraceae > Aequitasia > Aequitasia blattaphila. Next base: position 97,081 of record NZ_JAMXOD010000008.1, read on the forward strand.
ATGCAATATAGTGATCCAGCTTCGCAACAGAGTTTGCTGCTGCGGTTGGTCCATTCTCATCAGCTCCCGCTCTCGGTGATACTCCGTCCGCAACTGGTGTATGGGCCAGCCGGCCGTCTGGTGTAGCTCCTGTCTGTGCTCCTAATGGAACATTTGCCGATACGGGGTATAATCCCGCCTGGAAAATACCACCTCTTGGATTTTTGTACTTTTCAAGTGGTCTGGTGTAAGTGTAAGCTACATCTCTGGCAAATAAATCCACTTCCTCAATATCGTTTCCAAACTTCGGTACTTCCTCAATCAAAGCAAGAATTTTCTCTCCTTTTTCCTTTACCTCAGCGGATTCGAAGGTTTCAACAATTCCTTTAATGATTGCTGCAATTTCCGTTTCATTTAAATTTTTCTTGTCCGTAACCATTTCACCTGCCACTTGACTGGCAATATCTGCAATGTCTTCCGGAGCAAGACCTTTTCCAAAATTGGTAATCAAAGCTTCTTTTAAGTCTTTCATAGAAATTTTCTTTTCTTCAAATACAAGCTTTTTAATGACAAAGAGGGAATCTGCCATATTTGCAATCCCAAATCCCTGTGGCCCGGTAAAGTTATAAATTGCTCCGCCTTCCTGAAGAGCTTTTCCTCTTTTGATACAATCATCTACCATTGATGATTCGAAGGGAAGAGGACATCTTGCAGCGTGAGCAACATCTATTGCATTATCCGCATTGACTAACAGCTCAATCATATAATTCATTTGAGTTTTATATGCATCGTAAAATTCCTCAAAACTTCCCATCTCTTCTACTGCTTTTGTCTTCGGTCCAATTTGAACCCCTTTATCCACTCCTCTTGAGAAAACCAGCTCCAAGGGTCTACACATGTTAAAGAATGCCGCATCATGCCATCCTTCTGTTTTTCCCATGATCTGAGGCTCTACACATCCGATAATACAGTAGTTTCTCGCTTCTTGAAGCGTTAACCCTCTGCTCTCTAATGATGGAATAATCACTTCATCATTGTAGTATGCCGGAAGTCCAATTCCTGTTCTGGTCAGCTCTGCCGCCTTTACTAAGAATTCGTGAGGGGATCCATTCCATACACGAACAGACAGTGATGGCTGTGGAAGAAATACGTGTCTGGAGGCTTGAATTGACATAAAGGATAAATCGTTCGTCACGTCAATACCATCCTCATTTTGTCCGCCTGCAATCAGATTTTGGAAAAGACTGTATCCTGCAAATCCTTCTGCACTTCCTGCGTCTCGAACCTTATTTAAATCATTTAACTTCACCCAAATACAGTCCATAAGCTCTTGGGCGAATTCTCTTGTAATCTTTCCTGCCTTTAAGTCCTTTTCATAGTATGGATACATATATTGATCAAACCGTCCCGGTGAAATGGAGTGTCCACTGGACTCTAACTGTAACAGCTGTTGAACGAACCAAACCGACTGACATGCCTCATAAAAACTTCTTGCACCATTTTCCGGTACATTACTGCAATTTTCTGCAATGTGCAAAAGCTCCATCTTGCGGGTTGAATCATTTTCCTTTTCACTCATAGAAAGAGCCAACTCAGCATACCGTCTTCCATAAGCAATCGTTGCATCACAGCTCATCATTACGGCTTCTAAAAATCTGGATTTTGTTTGGAAATCACCATCTCCAGGACTTAATGTTTCCAACTCTTTTTTTGCTCTTTCCTTGATTCCCGAAAAACCAATTGCTAAAACTTCATCATACTTCACACATATATGTCCAACTCCGTTATAGTAATAGTTTCCGGTTGTAAAAATGTTATGTTCTATGGCAAGCAAGGTCTCCGGTTCCATGTAAGATGTGGCCAGATCACTTGTAGTCTTCCCTTTCCAATAAGGGTGTATCTCCCGCAAATCTTTTTTTGTCTTTTCTCCAATATAAAAAGGATCTGCACTTCTTGTTTCTACTGTATCTAATTCTGCTTCCAGCCATTCATAAGAGAATTCTGGATAAGTTTGACATCCCCTTGGAGCTAACGTACTGCTTCCCACAATCAATTCTAAATCTCTGATTGTAATTGGAATGTTTTCTACAATATGTTTGTAAGCCTTTGCTCTTCTTATAATAATCGGTTCATTTTCCGTTTCCTTATAAGACTCTGTTATCAAAAGGGCTCTTGCCGACTCGATTTCCGGCATTTTTGCATATAAGTTTTCTACAAGCTGTGTTATACGATCCGTCTTTTTAATATCCTCACTGTTATAGGTATATAGTCCCATATGATCAAAAACTCCTTTCTTACCTAATTACTGTTGATTATAAAGCAACACCTTCGCAAAGTCAACACAATCCCACTATTTATTATTGGTTTTTATGTTGTTTTATTTTGTTTTTCTCTCATTTCCATTGACAAATCGCAATAAATCCCTCATAATTCAATTATTATGTATGGTAACGCACAGGAAAGAAGGTATCATATGGACAATTACTTATTTGATATACACACTCATACCATCGCAAGCGGACATGGCTCTTCAGCTACAATTACGGACATGGTAAAGGCTGCAAAGGACAAGAATCTGTCCTTGCTTGGGATTTCTGACCATGGTCCTAAAACTTTAGGCGGCGGACGGCCTTCTTATTTTAGAAGCCTTCCTTTTTCTATTCGAAAGCGGATGGGAATTGAAATGCTCTATGGAGCAGAGGTAAATATCTTAGATGAGGATGGTTCTTTAGACTTAGAGGATGAGCTTTTGAAGAACTTAGATTTCGTTATCGCCAGCCTTCACCGACCTGTTTTCAAGCCTGGATCTATTACTGAAAACACAAGTGCATATGTCAACGCAATGAAAAATCCCTATGTGAATTTTATCGGGCACCCTGATGATACCCATTTTCCTGTTGATTATCATGTATTAGTTGTAGAAGCTATGAAAAACAAGGTAATCCTTGAGATCAATAACTCTTCCCTTAGTCCAGAAGGTTATCGGGGAGATACACGATTTAATGATTTAATGATTCTAAATTTACTGAAGCACTACCATTATCCCGTGCTGCTTTCCAGTGATTCTCACGGATCGGCTCATGTGGGAGATTTTTCTTATGTAAATGAGTTGCTTGAAAAAGCTGATTTTCCTAATGAATTGATTTTGAATAATTCTGTTGGGGAGTTGAAACGATGTATTAGTCGGTGAAAAACGACCTCCTAAAAGTTTAGATGCTTTGGTCTAACTTTTAGGAGGTCGTTTTACATTTTTGAAGGACATTTTAATTACTATCGATAAATCATCTGGCATTTGTATCACCACCTTTCATATATATATATTATAACTGGTCTTTATAATATATCCAATAGTAAATTCAAGACGTATATCTCCATTCTCCTATATGCCAAAAGGGACTGCAAAAACAGTCCCTTAAATTACACTCTATTATCTTTGTGAAAGTACATCCTTCTCATACTTCTGAACTTCCTTAAACCATTCAGCTTTTTCCGGCACTTCGTTCACTTCACAGAAGTAATCCCATACATCGCCGAAAGGATAGCATTTTAATTCTTCCTGCATAACCATTAATTCACTGAATTCCTGATTATCCTGCATTTCTTTCAGCTTCTTATTCGGACTAAGCATAGCCATCATCAAAGCTTTTTGCATATTTCTCATCCCAACAACCCATGCAGAAATACGATTAATACTTGCATCAAAGAAATCAAGACCAATAATGACACGGTTCAGTGCATCATTTCTCACAATTTCCTTTGCAATCTCTTTCGTTTCATCATCCAATAACACAACATGATCACTATCCCAGCGAACTGGTCTTGTAACATGAAGAGCAATCTTTTCGCTGAATAACAAAAGTGAAGAAATCTTATCCGATACCATTTCCATTGGGTGATAATGTCCATTATCCATCAACGGTGTGATTCCTTTATTCATTACGTAGTTCATAGTAAATTCTGCTGAACCTGCTGTATAAGACTCTAAACCAATACCAAACACCTTAGACTCAAGACAAACCAATACTTTTTCTTTATCATAATCAATGCCTAAAATTTGATCCAAAGAATCTTTGTATCTTGCTCTTGGTCCCATGCGGTCTGCTGGTACATCTTTAAATCCGTCTGGAATCCAGATATTCATAAGGCAAGGACTTCCCAATTCTTCTGCAAAGTACTGAGAAATACGGATACAAGCTTTTCCATGGTCAATCCAAAATTTACGTACTTCTTCCTTCGGATGAGTCAATGTATATTCATTCGCTTTATCATGAGAGAAAAATGTCGGATTAAAATCCAGTCCAAGTCCTCTTTCTTTTGCAAAATCAACCCATTTCTTAAAGTGCTTTGGCTCAAGCTTATCACGATCAGCCCATTCACCCTCTTCAAAAATCGCATAGCTTGCATGAAGATTAATTCTATGCTTTCCTGGAATCAAGCTTAATGCTTTGTCGATATCTTTCATTAATTCTTCTGGAGTTGTTGCCTTTCCTGGATAGTTTCCAGTTGCCTGGATTCCACCGGTAAGCTCTCCCTTTGTATCAAAGCCTGCTACATCATCTCCCTGCCAGCAATGCATAGAAATCGGCACTGACTTTAGTAAATCCAACACCTCATCTGTGTTTACACCAATTGCTGCATACGCTTCTTTTGCACTTTCGTATCTTTCTCTTGTTGTCATTTCTTATTTCCTCCTAATATTTTTTAATATCAAATGAATTTCCGATTGCTGTTCTCGCCTCTGCTAAATCCTTAAATACTCCATCTGCCAGCATCTGTACTGTAATATTTCCGATTGCTGTTGCTTCTGTTGGACCTGCGGACACTTTTCTACCTGTGTATTTCGCCGTTAGTTCATTTAAATACCCTGCATTCGCGCCGCCTCCTACAACATATACCGTATCATATTCTATTCCGGTAATATCTTCAATCTCTTTGATTGTGTCACTGTAACATTTCGCCAGGCTGTTATAAATAACCGCAGCAATTTCCCCTACACTTTCCGGGACAGGCTGATTTGTATTTCGGCAAAAATCCTGCACTGCCGCAATCATACTGTCTGGTGCCAGAAAAGCATCATCATTACAATCTACAATAGAGGTAATACTCTCCTTGGATGCCATTTCACAAATAGTGGCAAAGGACAAATCATCCTTGAACTCTTTTTTCACAGATTGAATCATCCAGAGACCCATAATGTTTTTCAAATAGCGGTAACGGTGATCGTATCCACCCTCATTTGTAAAATTCGCCTTCATACTCTTTTCAGAGCAATCTGCTTCCTTTCTTTCCACGCCCATTAAAGACCATGTGCCCGAGCTGATGTATAAGGCATGATCCTTATTTGTTGGTACTGCTAAAACTGCCGAAGCTGTATCATGAGTTCCCGGAAGAACCACCTTCGCATTAAATCCTACTTCCTTTTGTATCTCTGGTGTAAATTCTCCTACAACTTCTCCTGGCATAGAAACAGGAACAAATAATTCCTTTTTATACCCCAGCATATCAATCAATTCATAATCCCAATCATTGGTTTTGGGATTAATCAGCTGCCCTGTTGTTGCATTGGTGTACTCCATCTTTTTGACTCCGGTCAGTAAAAAATGGAAATAATCCGGCATCATTAACAGACTTGTTGCCTTCTCCATATATTCTGGATGCTGCTTCTTCACAGCCATCAGTTGATAAACTGTGTTAAAGATCATTTTTTGAATACCGGTCCTTTTATAAAGCTCTTCCTGAGAAACAACTTTATAAACCTCATCATCCATGCCCTCTGTTCTTTTGTCCCGGTATCCTACCACATCCCCTAAAATATTGTTCTGATCGTCTAAAAGGACATAGTCTACCCCCCATGTGTCTATGGCTACCGACACAGGGATTTTTCCCAACTCAGTACATTTTTTCAATCCACTTACAATTTCCTTAAAAAGCCGTTCCACATTCCAGCAGAGCACACCGTCCTTATTGTCCATCCCATTGGAGAAACGATACACCTCTTCTAATGTCATTTTTCCATCTTCAATGGAGGAGAGCATGTGTCGTCCACTTGATGCACCGATATCAACGGCAAGATAATATTTCTTCATCTTATTTTTCCTCCTTAAGCACCTACTTTATACTTCATATTATAGGAACTTTTAAAAGAAAAAAAGGACGGTATTTAGATAAAAACACCGTCCTTTTTTGTCTCTTTTTCACTTTAAAACACAGAGTAAGAAATATCCATTATATCCGCCACTTTTTTAAACAGCTCCTTGTTATGTCCAACGGATAGCGCCAAATGGTGTGTTGGTGCTTCTGCAAACCATTTATCCATATATTCTGCTGGTTTATCTGCAAACTTAATATGAGTAGATGTATTGCCATTCATTAGAATTGGTGCGTCAATTGCCTCTCCTTCACTAATATTCATATGCAATTTCTCATTCACCTTCTGTGTGATTCCAATTGTGGTAACAGGTCCTTGTTTTACCTTTGCTTCTACAGAGACACCACTTCCACGTTTTCCATGATACACCCCCATCCCTCTTAAGATAGGCTTGCCTTTTGAAATCTTAAAGTGGAATGGTCCATCATGTCCTAAAATCATGGTGTCCCGATTAAAATCAGCTGCAACAATCTCACAAAAGCTTCCTCCCGTTCCAAGTAAGTCTGCAATCTTCATGGCTAATGCGGTTTTAATGTCCCCTTCTCCTGAGCAGGCTACCCCCTTTGCAGTCAGCAGAGAATGTCCCACAATAAATCCACTTTGAATCTCTTCGTAGTAATTGTCCTGTCCATGATAGTAATAGGAAATGCTGTCCAAATTTTTATCTTCTACCATTTTCTCTTGTGCCACAGCCACCTTAGCAGACCAGGTCAGCTGCTCCTCTGTGGGTTTCTTTGCAATTGGATCCGATGGAGAATCTCCAGAAATCTGGAAAAACTCATGGATTTCTTTTAATTTTTCTTGTATCTCTTCTTCCCTTACCTGACGAAGATAAAGCTCCAAATCACACATCTCCAGTACTTCTATATGCATTCCCGTCTGCGCCTGAAGCATGGTAAAGTCTGAATACATGTCCAGCATACCGCTATAATACCCCCCAAGAAATCCAAACCTTGCATGGGAAAGAGAACGCTTCACCATTGCTGCCTTACACCATTCTCCAATCTCCTTCCAAGCCTTTATTGCCTCTGGTCTGTCCTTCGTATTTTCCTCTGCAAAAGAAAAGTCTGGTGTATAATCCAAACCAAGTAAGCCATTGATTGCCCGGTATTTAATGCCAGCTCGGTTAAAAGCATTTGCAATTTCTGGAATTGGACAAGCCACACACTGGGCTAACCAACGATCCGTTCCCGTCTTCTCATAATTCATCTCTGGTGCAGGCTGTAAGTTTAACACGATAACCGGTGCCTGATTCAATTGATGAATGGGTAGAACTGTTGCACTTGTATAGTAGGTAGCAGAATGACTGAAAACAATATCTACATTATTTCGGTTAAAAAACTCACCTGCTTCCCGTCCATTTTCCTCTGTATCCACCATTCCAAAATTGAACACTTCCCCGTATGCCTCTAACTCCCGTTGAATAAACTTATTGTATCCCATCAGACAATCATAAAGTCCGTCAAACTGCCCCCAATATGTGTTTAATCCAGCACTGTATAATCCTATTCTTACCTTCATTGCACTTTCTCCTTTCGAATCAAAATTACTTGTTTCCTTTATTATATCAGCACTTTTGAAATATACATCTAAGTATCTTGTCGAAAAATCGCAGTATATTGCCTTGTGCTTTGTGAATGGATAATGTACACTAAGACAAAGGAAAGGATGTGATAGATACATGAGTGCCAAAAAACTTTTGGAGCATTATAAGCCCGTCTGGTCTGAGGATTCCATGCGGATTTTTGCCACCCCCTCCAGTACTGCCAAATCTCTGTACTTCTATGTCCAAGAGGTGGGCTACTTTAAAACACTTCCTCCCTACTATACGGAACGGGAAAATCTCGTCAGCTTTCTGGTTCTGTACACGATTGAAGGGGAGGGCACTCTGGATTACGAAGGCAAAACCTATACTCTGGAAAAAGGAGATGCATTTTTTCTCAATTGCCACAATCATCATCGTTATCAATGCATCAAGAAAAAAGGATGGGAATTTATCTGGCTTCATTTTAACGGTCTGCAAGCTTTAGGATATTACCAGGAATTTATACGAAATAGCTCCCCTGTCCTAAGACCTTCCTTCAATAACCCTCTGGAAAAGAACCTCCTGGAAATATTAGAAGAGACAAAAAAGAAGAGCGTTCATACTGAGGTAAAATCCTCCAACCTCATCAACACTCTTCTCACGGATTTGATTATGGATACTACTGCCGGAGAATCAACTCTTGTAAATATCCCCGACTTCATCCAGAAAGCATTCACTTTTATGGACAAGCATTTCGAAGAATCACTCACCTTAAACGATCTTTCAAAGGAAGTCGGCGTTAGTAAATATTATTTAAGCCGTGAATTCAAAAAACACATGGGGCAAACCCTTATGGAATACTTGATTTCCCTTCGTATCAACTATGCCAAAGAGCTGCTTCGGTATACCTCTTTAAACATTGCCCAGATAGCAGAGCGCTGCGGCATCCCTCATGAGACACATTTTATCAATCTTTTCAAACGGAAGGAAGAGGTTACTCCTCATAAATACCGAATGCTTTGGAAGGAATCCTCCGATAGTCCTTTGGAGTCATTCCATAACGCTCCTTAAATTTCCGATAAAAATAGCTGGAGTTATCATACCCGATCGCCTCCATAATATTTATAACAGGCAGTTTACTATGCAGCAAAAGATAGGCTGCCTGTGACATCTTTTTCGTCTGCATCATTTCATTGAAGCTTTTTCCTGTTCTTCTTTTTACCTCTTTACTCAGCCAGTAAATATCTCGCTGCATGATTTTTGCCAGCTCACCTAAGCTTCCATCCCGGTAGTTATTCTCAATGTAATTTAAGATGGAAATGGTCATTTCTTTTTCGTAAGGATCTTCTCCTGTCTCCATCTTATCCATATGATTTAAAAGCTGGAGAAATAAAAGTCCCATTGTCGTCTGATTAATACTTCTTTTATTTGGTTCGTTATAAAGCAATGTCCAAACCATATTTTCAATTAGATTCTGTACGGGCAGCACCTCAGAAACATGAAAATAGAGATACGGAGCACTACGGCTTCCCTTCCCTAAGCTATCCACTAAAAAATCCCGTAGGAGATTTTCTTCTTCTTTCATCATATCAAAAGCACGATTAAAAAATTCCGGCAGAACAATAAAGTTTACCGCAATATCCTCTTCTCTGGCAGCCTCAATTTCTTGACTTGCATTTTGATTTAGGAACAACAAATCCCCCGTTTCCAAAACCACCTTATTCCCATTAATCATATGGGTTGTACTGCCCTGGCACATATAAATCACTTCCACATAGTTATGTCTATGCTCTGGGAAATGAATAAACCGGGTATGGGGTCGGATTTGAATCAGTTTTCCTCTTTCCAATAGCTTGCTTGCACTCATCACAAGCTCTGATTCTTCCGTATAGATTTTTCGGTCAATGTTCTCTTCCCCGCCTAAAATTGCTTTTTCTTCTTCGGTAATTACGGAGAGCTTTTCAATGATTTTTTTATTCATATCATCGCCTCTTTAGTATTTCATCCGTCAGCTCCAAATATTCATTGCCGCTTCGACTGCTTTTTTTATAGGCCAAAACAGGCATATTATTATCTTGAGACCACTCCACTGCACTGTCTACCCGGATAACCGTCTGGAATACCGGAATATTTTCAATGTTTCTTAAGTCTTCAATTGTCTGCTTGAAGTAGCTTTTCCTTGTGTCTACCTTTGTAATTAATATTCCTGCAATTTTAAGATTCGAATTAATTTCCTTAACCTGTTCAATAAATTCAAACATATTGCCGATACCAAAAAGTCCCCAGGGTGTTGCTTCTACCGGTATAATGACTTCATCAGAAGCACACAGGATATTCATAACCCATCCTCCTAGTGTGGGAGGAGCATCAATTAAGATGTAATCATATTTCTTATCTTCCACAATCTTCTTCAATCCTTTTTTCAGGATAAATTCTCTTTGCCACTTCGAAAACAGCTCATACTCAATAGAGCTCATTAGTGTAGAAGAGGGGATAATATCCAGGTTTTCATATTTTGTAGACAAAATATAGCTTTGTAAATCCTCTCCTTTTCTGATCGCCTCATAGAGATTCTTTTCTCCCTTTGCCAGACTAAGTACCTGATCTTCATCAAATAGGGAAAGAGATAGATTTAATTGCATATCACCATCAATGAGAAGAACCTTTTTTCCTCGAAGAGTCAAGCCATAACCTACATTTCCACAGGTTGTTGACTTCCCACTTCCTCCTTTATTATTTGCAAAACAGATAATTTTCGTTTTTTTCATCGTCTTTTTCTCCCTTTGATTGCTGCAATCATTATACTATCTTTCATTTGAAAAAGCATCTGAAATTAGAATATATCTAATTCCAGATGCCTTATTTTTAATCTAAATGAAATACCAGGTCTAAATCCTCTGATACAGGGCTGTTATCTGGATTGGTTTCCATAATATCTGCCATATACTCCCACCATTTTTTACAAATCTCTGTATCGGCGCTTTTCGCCCAAAGTTCTTCATCACGAAGTTCTATATAGCCATACAATATGTTCGTCTTTTCATCTAAGAAAATAGAATAGTTGGAACCACCGAAATCGTGAATCATCTCTTTCATTTCTGGCCAAAGTTCATTGTGACGTTTTTCATATTCTTTTGCCATACCATCGTAAAGCTTCATTTTAAAGGATTTTCTCTTCATTTTAGTATACGTCTTTCCATTCAGCAATGTTTGAAGGATCGAATTTGAAAGGAGGTCCAAGGATAACTTCTGTTCCGCCATCACTTGCCTTTACTACTTCGTAATCTCCCATGTCGCCAGCTGTAAATGTATCACCTTCTGCTCCTGTGATATCTTCGTTCACTAGTGCGATTGAAGCGTATGCTCCAAGACGTCCTACATCAATTGGATTCCATAGATACATATATGGGCAAGAGAAATCATCTCCTTCACCAATGTATTCTGCCATTTCAGATGGTAAACCAAGTCCTGTTAATTTAACAGAAGATTTTTCATCCTGAAGTACTTTAGCTGCTGCATTGATACCTACTGTCGTTGGTGCACAGATTACTTTTAAGTCAGGATACTTAGACAGTAAAGCCTGGGTTTGATCTGTAGATTTCTGTGGTTCGTCATCACCGTAAGCAACTTCTACTAACTCTAACTTAGAGTATTTAGAATCATCTGCCATAACCTCTTTCATCGCTTCAATCCATGCATTCTGATTTGCAGCCTGAGATGTTGCAGAAAGAATTGCCCATTGGCCTTCTCCACCTGTGATGTCATAGATTGCTTCCATAAGTGATTGTCCAATTTCTGTTGTACCTGCTTGATTCACAAAAGTCATTCTGCTGTCCGCATTTACTTTTGAATCCAAACAAGATACTTTAATTCCAGCATCCATTGCTTCCTCTAATGAAGCCTGTAATGCATTTTCATCATTTGCAGCAATACAGATAGAGTCAACACCTTGAGAAATCAGTGACCATGCTTTTCTCTCCGTTTCTTATATGTGTACTTATTTTAAAAACTTAACGGGAAAAACCATCAATCAGTTTTTAACAGATTACCGCATGGAAAAAGCGATGCAGCTTTTAAAGGATAAGCGAAATCCGATTACGGATATCTCCGCAAAGGTTGGCTATAGTAACAGCAATTACTTCAGCAAAAGTTTTAAGAAATACACCGGTGTCACTCCGTCAAAATACAGGGAGGAGCTGACAAATGAAAAAACTGCTAAACAAACTGACTCAGACCTATAAAAATTTCAAAATACAAAAGAAACTTACCATAAGCTACTTAATTATCATCACCTTGCCTATGGCTGTTATTATTGTCTTTTTCTTTTTCAAACTCTATGGAATGATTGTTGCTGATACCATACGAAACGAACAAAATTCGGCCAGTCAAACAGCGCCTCGTATCGAAAAAGAGGTTGATGAAATCATTGGTATTCATGATGAGATTATTAGTGAAAATTACTATAAAAAATTGGTGAATCCTAACCGCACAATTAGTCTGGAGGATATTGCCCTTTCTTCCGATGCCTTGGATTTCCATAATGCCTTGGAAGCCTTAGAAGAAACCCGGGAAATTGAAGAGGTTCGTCTTTACCTTGATCTTCCTTCTTCAGAAAGTGTATTCAAGGATGGTATGGCAGCTAAGGATATCTCTTCTATCGAACACGCGAAAGGAACCTATTGGTACGGTATTTTTCGCGGGGATCCTATGATTAGTTCCATGTTTTGTCCCTCCTTTTATCTCAGTTCAAAGGAGATTAATTCTTATGGGAATATGGCATATATTACAAAATTCTCCGTGATGCATGAAAACACTTATAAGTTTTGTTATCTAGCCATTTATTTTAATCAGGATTCCATTGAGGATATCCTAAAATCGAGCCTTACCTCTTCTTCCAACGTTGCATACATTATCAATGACCGAAACAGTATTGTTGCTGCCAGCGATATGGCCAATGCCGGAACGTATCATTTCAGTTATGAAAATGTAGAGGATCAGTTTATGTCCTCCAACAACTTTATTACGAAAGAGGTGGTTGGTGAGGAGGTGTACGCTGGGTTCTATCATATCAAGGCTGCAAAGTGGTACCTTGTTATTGCCATGCCCTCTACTCCTATGGTAACCAAAAGTAATAGCATAGTGGCCTTGCTTCTATTCGCCTATGTCCTTTGTATTCTGCTGGCTTTGTGGCTTGCTTATAAGCTTTCTCACTCTTTAACCCGAAGGCTCTCTATGGTGTCCAGTCAGATGACTAAGGCAAAGTCTGCACTGCCAGAAGCCCTTCCCCCATCGGATACCAATGATGAAATCGGTATTGTAATCGATTCCTATAGCTATATGACCAATACCATACATAAACTGATTGACGATCTTCGTATTGCCGAGTTTAACTCTCTCCAGGCTCAGATTAATCCTCACTTCCTTTACAATACAATGGATATGATTAACTGGCTGGCCAATCAGGGGAAATCCGAAGAGGTTACAAATGCCATCCAAAAGCTATCCAAGTACTATAAGCTAACCTTAAGCAAGCGTAAGTCTGTATCTACCATTGCAAATGAAACCGAGCATGCTTGTATCTATGTGGAGCTGCAAAATATGCGTTTTAACGATCAGATTGACCTGGTTGTTGACTTTCCTGACGTTCTTATGGATTATACTTTACCGAAACTAACCTTTCAGCCAGTGATTGAGAATTCCATTCTTCACGGTATTTTGGAAAAGGATAGTAAGTCTGGTACCATTGTTTTAACGGGCTGGGTTGAGGCAGATGCCTTGGTCATTTTGATATCCGATGATGGAGTAGGCATGGATGAAGATACTCTGGACAACCTCCTTAATGACAATACTGTTTCTCCCAAAAACGGAGGCACAAATATTGCCATATACAATACCCATAAGCGTATTCAGGTAATGTATGGGGAGGATTATGGTCTTTCTTATCACAGCACGAAGGGTGAAGGCACGGAAGTAACCATACGCCTTCCAGCTCTTCTGGAAGCACCAAATCGTGATGAGATGAATTGACTGATTTGATATAGAATGGATCTAAGCAGTTATTTTGATTTCAAATCACACCTGACACACATATGAAAAATCCCCATAAGATTTCGACCAATGGCATTAAGTTAATAAAATCTCACACTTATGAGGATGCAGTCATTTTCAAACGCAAAGAAGCTGGTGAAAATAAAGCACTAACTGAAATGGTAGACAGATCAGCTTTGCAGGGAAATGTAATTGTGATTGCAGATAGAGGATATGAGGCATACAACAACATGGCTTATATCCAAGAAAAAGGATGGTTTTATCTAATACGAGTGAAAGATTTTAACAGGTATTCATCTGGTATTCTACATGGTTTGGAGTTGCCAGATACTGAGGAATTCGATGAGTATATAGATTTAAAAATAACTCGGAAACAGACTAATGAAATGAAAAAACTTTTTGAGCAAAGAAATCACTATAGACGAATCGCTCATAATAAACCATTTGACTATCTACCTGTTAAAAGCAAAAAATCTGATCCTACCATACTTTATAATTTGCCATTTCGTATTGTACGCTTTCCAATATCACAGAATTCTTACGAAGTTGTAGTCACCAATCTGGATACAGATGAATTTCCTGCGGATACCCTGAAACAACTGTATGGTATGCGATGGGGAATTGAAACTTCATTCAGAGATTTGAAATATACGGTAGGATTACTTCATTTTCACTCAAAAAAGGTGGAATACATACTTCAAGAAATCTTTGCACGGTTAATCATGTATAACTTTTCAGAATTGATTACCTCACATGTAGTCATTGAAAAGAAAGATAGAAAATATGAATATAAAGTCAATTTTTCTGTCGCAGTACATATATGTCGTGAATTTCTAATTAGTATAAATATCCCACCTGATATTGAATCACTTATTGCAAGATATATAACGCCCATTCGACCTGGACGTTCAAGGCCTCGTGAAATGAAATCCAAACAAGCAATAAGTTTCATGTATAGAATAGCATAGATTTTTGAATAGATATATCACTTTTTTGACAAGGGAACGCTCTTGTCTATTTGTCACGTCCTTAAATCCACAAAAAATTCATCAGCTTAAATCAAAGGGAAAAGAAAAGAGAAATTAATATCACAAACAATACTAACTTCTCTTTAAACCTCTTAACTTAATGCCATTGAGATTTCGACTATGGGGATTTTGTATAGGCAAAAAAGTTGAGGATTAATTAATTTGAACATTTTCCTCTCTAACAAGTTCACGTTTAAAGGTTTCAAAATATTCATTCCAATCATCAGAGGATGCATTGGGGTTTTCTTGATAATACAAATCCATTAGGGAGGATACATATTTTTCGATTGGCAAATTTTTCTCATAAACTTTTTTTTGGTAATCCCAATAAGCTTCTTCGTTATCGAAATGTTTGATGATTTCTTCCGCCTGTTGTTTGGATTCGGTACTCGCATTTTCACCAATTAATATATCTTTCAGTTCTTGAATCTTTTCCAGCACTTCACCGTCTGAACATAAGTACCCATTCTGAAGTGCTTGATAATACAGCGATTCACGTTGAGTCACATGTTCATATGCCGCTTCAGTCGCTATTTCATCAGTCATTCCCGCTATAGAAAAGAATATCTTTGCTTGTGCAATGTCCTCTGATGTTACTATTATATGATTTCCTTTTGCGTATGATTTCTTTTTCGTTGAACGGCTTCGGAATTTTGGGTTTGTATTCTGAGTTGCTAAATATTCCCCCCATGAATCCAGCTCTTTATTGCTTTTTGTCTCATCAGCTACTGAATTTAAGTACATTGCTGAGAATAATAGGAATATAGCTGCAAACGATAGTAATCTCTTTTTGAATTTCATATTTTCCTCCTATTTTGTATTTAGACTTTGACTTGTTGACATACCTTTAGATGGTACAAGTGCACTACTACAGAATATTACCGCACGTAGCACTCCCGTTATTCCTGCGTTATTTGCATATATTACTCTTTCGGTATTTTTTAGTCCATAACCGCTTAACCATTGTGATGAATCAAATATTATACTAAGATCACTATACTTACTGAAATTTCTCCCGTTTGAGTGATTGATAGTACCCATATGAACAGATGGTGTTGATGTCGCACCTGATACGTTGTATAAGACCGAAGCATCTCTTTCAAGAAAATGAGAGCTTGAACCTGCTTTTATATAATTTTCTTGGTATATCAATTCTGCTGTAGCCGTTGACCATCCTCCCTCAGGAACGGCGAATGTGAATGTTTGTCTCTTTCTTGAGACTTTCATTTTCCGTTCAACCATAGAACCACTAGAATTAAAATAGTATAAAACACCTGAGATAGTGTGCCACCCTGTCAGCATAGAACCACTAGAGTTAAAATAGTACCAGGCCGCACCTTGCTGTAACCATCCTATGCGCATGGCACCACTTGCAGAAAGGTAATACCAAGTCGTCCCTTGCTGTAGCCAGCCAATGTGCATAGAGCCACTGGAATTAAAGTAGTACCATGTAACTCCTATTTGTCTCCAGCCTGTGTGCATTGCTCCGCTCGCATCTAAATAGTACCATGCACCAGAGACATAACGCCACCCTACACACATATACCCTAAATTATCAAAATAGTACCATTTTCCAGCAATGAACTCCCAACCATTAATCGTATAATTTCCATTGCTATGTCTATACCACCAACGCCCAACATTACTATCAAATATCCACTGATTTTTAATAGTAATGTTTCTTATAGACTTAACATTTGATTCATCTGTCTCTGAATCTGTGTTTGATATAATTGTGTTTTTTTCTTCTAAATTGCTATTTGACATATTTTCCTCTTCAGTTAAACCATACTCATCTTCACCCGTTCTTTTGTCTTCCTTAAGCTCCTCATCTGTATCAGTGGTTTTTGTGGATACAGGTGGTACAGTTTCTTCCGCAAATACATATCTAGCATTTTCGCATAATAGTGAAATACATAAAATAAGTAAATAAAACCTTTTCTTTTTTTGAACCATTTTTTACTCCTTTCATAATATTATTCATTTATTATAGCAAATAATACTTCCAACTCGTACTATAGTCAAGTGTTTTCAGATATTTGAAATTAATCAGTAGTTTTTTTGGGAAATAATATATAAGCCCAAATATTATCGTTCAATTTAAGCAGTTTCCTCTCTAACAAGTCCACATCAGAGTGGTTGACTCTTAGTGAGATTTTGTTTACTCCTCTTTATACCTACGGTCGATGTATGACAGCAAAGCAAAAAGGAACCGAATTTCTTATTTTATAAGAATTTCAATTCCTTTTTCACTCTAGCACAGTATATTTTATTTTCTGTCAACCCTTCATCGCAGTTATGCAGTCAGAATTTCGATAAGTCCTCCTTCCAGAGCCTTCGGGAGATTTAGTGTAAGAATCGAGGCCACTGCTCCTCGTTCTAACCGTTTAATAGTATTTAAAATATCTACTTTTGAAAACTGTTTCTCTTATCCTTTAGTTCTTCTTTTTACGTATAAGAAAACCACAACCAACAAAAAGTATTATCCCTAGCCCTCCTAAAAGAATCCACTTCCTTTCAACTCCAATAGAAACTGAATTTAGCGCTTCTGAAATATGTACAACCAACGAACCACGTTCAAATGCATTAGATAGCTCCATTGCTTGACTAAAATCAAATACTCCTGCTTCCAAATCATTCTTTTCAAAGAATCTCTTACTCTTCCTTATTTTTTCCACATTTTCTTTCTCCATGAGTGGATATGGTTCATTAAGACTAAGTACATTTTCAGCTTTTTGATTATGAAACGTAATTCCTACTCCATAGTGAAATCCTGGTATTGATTCTACAATAACTGCCTCTTCACATTCAACCTGTTGACCAACCTCCTCTAAAGTTTCTGACAAATAGTGTCTAACACCTATGCTGACACCTTGACACACCCACTTTCCCATGTTACTTTCATATTCAGCAATCTGTTCTTCTGACAATACTAGTTTTTCCTTATTCGTTAAAGGCTCTCTATGTTTCCCATAAGTAAGTTCCAACTTATTTCCATTGACTTCAACTGGAAGACTCCAAAAGTAATCACTTTTCTCAATATATTCCTTAATGATTTCTGCATCATTGGTTCCCGCATTTTCTATACCTGTATCTACATATACTTTATACATTCTTGAATAATCCAGCTGAACATCACTTTCACTTATCTCATCAAAGTATTCCATGCCATAACCGCTTTGCAACATATCCATAGCGTCCTCTTCTATATCCAAAATATTTTGATACTCTTCACATTCCTGAACCTTCTCCAGATAGACGCCATCATTCGTTGCTTCACTTTGAAAAGCATATAAAAGCCAAAGCAAAACAATTGGAATTATTTTTTTCATGTTCTCCTCCTACCTCCTATTCCCACGAAACAGGAAACTATTAACTTTCACCTTTTACACTTCTTTATACGCAAACGACTACTCTATGGCATCATCCGAAACAAATCTTTTTCTATCATCAATTACCTGCACATCAACACTTCTTTTTATTTCATCTTCTATGTTGTTGGCTTGCTCACTCGATATGAAGCTTCTCGTTGTCGTAATTTCTTTTTGATTATCATCTAACGGAATCGTAGAATTCGGACCACCAACAATATTCGTTCCCTCCTGTTCCGCTTGAATAAAGAAAACATATCGATTACCTTCTATCGGCAAAACATCATCACTGAAAAGATAACATTTAGTTCCATCTTCCGAAAGTCCAGCCATTTTTTTTATCTTTATATTACGATCAGCAGGAATATTTCCTTTGATGCTTTCTTCAACATATACTAAATAATTCGAAAATGGAATTCCCTCCATTTTAATTGTTCCATCTTCCTGTCTCACTTCTGTGACTGATTCATACTCTACTAAAAGTTCTTCAACCACTTTTCCAACAATCACGTAATCTGCAAAACCGATTAATTCAGGGTAAGAATTCGTATCAAAAGAAAACATCCCTTCTCCAACTACAAGCTCCGGTAAAGTTTTTTCTTCTACTTCTGCTGTCGTAATATCTTTCTTTGACTCACATCCCACTAAAATGAAACAACATATAAATAACAAAAATATTTTTTTCATAAGCTCTCCTATCAATATCTACTATATGACATGTCGTATGATTTTCGATCATTATTACTCAAGGGTCCTTAAACTCAAGGGTGGATCTACGTCAATACATTGGACACAAAAAGTTGATTTTTTTCATGCAGCCTGAATAGCTTCATCCTCTATTTGCTGAGGTGTTTTATATCCAAGTGCACTGTGAATCCGTTGGCGATTATACCAGGATTCTATATATTCAAAGATTGCCATACGGCATTCTTCAAAGTCTTGGTAAGTGTGGAGATATATTTCCTCTTTCTTCATTACAGAGTGAAAGGATTCGATACATGCGTTATCGTATGGATTACCTTTTCTACTAAATGAGTGAACAAATCCATTTGATCGCATATATTTCTCGAACAAATCACTGGTATATTGGCTCCCTAAATCACTATGCAAAATAATCCCATCCGTATCAGATACATTTAAACACGCATTTTTTACAGCCTCAAGTGCGAGGTCAGCAGTCATGCTTTTACCATAAGCATAACCTATTATTTTACGATCATAAAGATCCATGACAGATGCCAAATATGTCCATCCTTCCTTCAGCACATGGATATAGGTGATATCTGTAACCCACTTTTGGTTAATTGTTTCAGCTTTGAAATTACGGTTTAGAACATTTTCTTTATCATCAGGAACTTTGCCCTGATTCGCCTTGTGGTTATATTTTTTGACTACAACAGAGCGGAGAGCCTGGTGCTGCATATGACGCTGTACTCGCTTGATACTACAAGGAACACCATTATCGTTAAGCTTGCGACATATCTTGACAGCACCATAACGCTTTTTGTTTTCCTCAAAGCATTGCTTAACCTCTGACGCAAATTTTTTATATTCCTGTTCCTTACTTGAAGGTACATGAACCAGAGCCTCATAATAGGTGCTTCTTGCGAATTTTAAGGCCTTACACATTTGCTTGACGGTATATTTATTAAGATTGTTATTGATAAAGGACACGTACTCTGTTATCGATCTTTTGCGAATATGGCAGTAGCTTTTTTTAATATTTCATTCTCAATTTCAAGGTCTCTCATTTTCTTTTGAAGTGCTTTATATTCCTTCATAGAGATGGTTTCTGTCTCAGATACCTGAATGGGGCTTAAACTTCTTACCCAGTTTAGAATAGTTGATTTTGCCACGCCATATTCGCTTGATAGTTGCGGGAATGAGTAATTCCCAGTATTGTACAAATCCACAAGTTGTTGTTTGAATTCTTGTGTGTACTTCTTTTGATTCTTTGCCATGTTGAACAGCTCCTTTACATTATGATATTGATTATAAGGTGTTCAACTTTTCGTGTCCATTCTTATATACTAGCACCAAAATTACGCATGACTGTTTTACAAAAGCTATCAAATTGATGTTCAATAGTCTTTTCATAGTTAGAAATAGTTACCATAAGAATCCACCCCCTTTCCGTTTGCAAGTGATTAATTAACCTTGCTTATTCCTATCACGGTGGAAAGGGGGGGAATCTTCGATAAAAACAAAAAAATACACACTTTTACCTCATGGCAAAAATGCGTATTCTTTCTATATCTATATTTAATTGTTAGTTTTCTTTTTTTATCCCCTAACCAAAACATAACAGCACCTCTATAAAAGCTACCGCTGTTTTGGAAAAATTAACAAATTAAGAAAAAACAGATTACAATAGAAACTTCATGAAAAGCTACTTACAAAGCGGTAGTTTTTTTTTATTGCTTTGTAAGTTTCATTAGTTATTGTAATCTGTAAATAATTTTTAGTATATTATTATTTTTTGACTTTCATTAATCTTAATCCATTTAATGTAACTAGTAATGTGGCACCCATATCAGCTACAATCGCAATCCATAATGTTAACCAACCTGGAAGCACTAATAGCAATGCTAGTAGTTTGATTCCAAGGGAGAAAGTTATATTTTGCTTAATTATTTTTAATGTCTTTCGACTAAGATTTACAATGAATGGTAATTTCTTTAAGTCATCTCCCATTAAGGCAACATCGGCTGTTTCTAAAGCAGTATCAGTCCCAGCTCCTCCCATTGCTATTCCTACAGTAGAAGCAGCTAAGGCAGGGGCGTCATTTACTCCATCTCCAATCATAGCGACTTTACCGTATGTTTGTTTTAATTCTTTAATGTAAGTAAGTTTATCTTCTGGCATTAACTCTGCTTTTATATCAGAAACACCGATTTCTTTACCTATGAACTGTGCTGTGTCATTATTATCTCCTGTTAGCATAATAGTGTGAGCAATACCTAATTTATGAAGTTGTGCAATAACTTCTTTACTAGATTCCCTAACTTCATCAGCTACAGCTATGATTGCTAAAATATTTGATTCTGTTCCAAATAGCATAGCTGTTTTTCCTTGCTTTTGTAGTGATTGATATGTTTGAGAAATACTTTGAGATTTTTCTAAACTAGATTCAAAAAGTTTTGAGCTACCAATGTAATAGGTTATACCGTCTACATCACCCTTAACACCTTTACCAGTGATTGATGAAAAATTATCAATTTCTATTGACTTGTAATCGACATTATCAATCATAGCTTTTGAAATGATTGCAGAGGCAAGAGGGTGTTGTGACAAGGTTTCTAAAGCTGTAATAATTGAAAGTGATTTCTGTTCGTCCATATGTTCAGAATAAGGAATAAAATCAGTTACAACTGGTTTTCCTTTCGTCAATGTACCTGTCTTATCAAAAGCAATTGCTTGTAGTCCACCAATTTCTTCTAAGTAAATTCCACCTTTTACAAGAACACCGTTTTTTGCTGAATTTCCAATTGCAGAAACGATAGATACTGGAGTAGAAATTACAAGTGAACAAGGACAACCTACAACCAGAAGAGATAACCCTTGATATACCCATGTATCCCAATCTCCACCAAAGAATAGAGGAGGAACGACTACAACAAGCAGAGCAATAAGCATAATAGTAGGTGTATAATACTTCGCAAACTTATCTACAAACGCTTGAGCAGGTGCACGTTCGCCTTGTGCTTCCTCAACTAAGTGTATAATCTTTGAGATTGTAGTATCTTCTACATGTTTAGTGACCTTTACTTCTAATAGTCCTTCTTCGTTTAATGTTCCAGCAAAAACTTCATCGTCAACTTTCTTTTCAACTGGAATAGATTCTCCAGTAATTGCGGACTGATTAATTGCCGAATAACCTTTTATAACAATTCCATCCATAGCAATTTTTTGCCCTGGTTTTATAATCATGATATCTCCAATTTGAATATCACTGACCGCAATCATTTGTTCTACATCATCACGGCGTATTAATGCTTCTTTTGGAGCAATGTCCATTAGTGAACGAATGGACTGTCTTGCTTTATCCATAGAATATCGTTCTAATACTTCACTTAGTGCGAAAAGTATTACTACAATAGAACCCTCAGCCCATTCACCTATTATGGAAGCACCGATAATTGCTATAGTCATAAGTGATTCCATTGTAAAGTCTAATTTAATTAAATTGGCGAATCCCTCTTTAAATAAATTAAATCCACCAACCACAATTGCAATAACATATAAGATAATAGTTGTTGTTGAATCTTCGCCACTAATATTCTGAGAAATAAAAGCTAATATAATAAAAATAATTGATACAACTAAATGCCAATTCTTTTTTAGAAAGGATTCTTTCTTTACTGGTGAGTTGGAATAATCTTTTTCATTAGTGATTCTTAGATTTTCAAATGCTCCTGCTTTTTCAATTTGACTAATGGAAGTTTCTCCATAAACTGAAATCTTCCCTGCTCCAAAATTAACCTTTGCATCAGTCACGCCCTCAAGGTTTTTGACATTTTTTTCAAACTTTCCTGCACAATTTGTACAAGATAACCCGTCTACACGGTAAGTTGTTTGTTTACTTGCTTTACTCATAAAGCTCCTCCTTTTTTCAAACACTCAAGTGTTTGTTTGAATATTTACAAACACATAATATCAGATTCTGCAAAAACATTCAAGCGTTTGTTTGAATAAAATTAATTTCATCAAAATTTGTTCTTGTCTTAAGGTAAGTAAATGTTATAATAGCAATTAAAAAAGGAGACATTAGATGAAAAAAACAAAGTATATACTAAAAGCCGTTTGCTCATTGAATGAAGATTTAAACTTAAAACTAAATGATAATCTTATTACTGATAGAAAAACTATATTTTCAAAATGCATTGTGCTAGGTGAGTTGATATGAAAAACAAAACAATTGTATCAAAGCAAAATTCAATTCTACTAGCAATAATGATAGGGGCTATCCTCACTGACCAGTTATCAAAAATTTGGGTAACTTCAAACTTGCAATTAGGAGAATCAATTGAAATTATCCCTTCTTTTTTCAAGATAACCTACGCTCAAAATACAGGTGCAGCCTGGAGTATTTTAGAAGGACATATGACTTTCTTTTATGTGGTAACATTAGTTGCACTGATACTATTAGGATGGTATTTTTATCGTCTTAAAGAGTATCAAATTATTCAAAAAATTGGAGTAGTATTAATGGTTTCTGGAACATTAGGTAATTTTATAGATCGCCTACTTTTTCAATATGTACGTGACTCTTTAGACTTTCACATTTTAGGTTACAATTTTCCTATCTTTAATGTTGCTGATGTTTTACTAATTAGTGGGGTTCTATTCATCATTATTGATGAATTTTTAATATCTTTCGGTGTCAGTTACAAAAAAACGTAGCATTATTTTACAAGTAGAAGATTTATTTTGTAAAAATATCATAACAAAACCTCTCTTTATTTTTTTAAACTACGACTAAGAATACTAGCTTGTTTAAAAGATAAAGAGAGGCTTTAATTGTGTTTGAAGAATTTTTTTAAAGTACAATATCTTTGATTAGCGTTTCGACTAAAGAATTATTTAATGAATAATAGAGCACTTTTCCAATTTTCTTATTTTGAACTACTCCAGCATGCTTTTCTAATTTATTGCTTTTTTACTCATTTAATAATTCAACAATTTCTTTTGAACAACAGCGTTTTCTTGGGCTTAGTTCTTTGCATTTTCCTAAAGTACAAGCAGATGTTGTTAGTCTTATTTTCTCTAATGTTGTTGCTCCTTGATGTATAGCATTAACAATGATTTCTTTTGAGATATTTGAGCAATAACAAATGATTTCATCTTCCATATTTTCATCTTCCATATTAATCTCCTTTCCTCCATTGATACAATTATATCATTATTAGATTATTGTTTATAAGCAATCTATTTACTTCTTGAAATATAGGTGAGTTATTGAAGTATAATATCCTTGATTAATGTCTCTACTATAGAATTACTCAATGAATAATATACCATTTTCCCTATCTTTTTATTCTGAACCACTCCCGCTTTGCTCAATGATTTTAGATGGTGAGAAGTAGTTGCTACTGTTGATTTTACAATGATTGAAATGTCACAGACACATAATTCTTTTTCCAAAGTTAAAGCATAGGCAATAGTTAACCTTGTTTCTTCAGATAGTGCTTTAAAAATTTGACTAATACTGCCAATTTTTTTATCTTCTAATGATGTTTGAATTTTTTGAACCTTTTCCTCATCAAAGCAGGTTACCTCACAAATGTCATTCATGTTACTAAACACTCCTTTTCAAATTATATTCAAGCATGTGTTTGAATATAATCTAATAATATCATGCTTTTGATGTTTGTTCAATTTTTTTTTGACTTTATTAATTACTATGTGAGAAAAAGACGAAAACTAATTGTTTTTGATGATTACCCAATTCTCATTTTTTTGTAAAATTAGTTTAAACTGAGATAATTGTGTAACTTTGGTTTCTTTATCAAGATATTTTACTGTTACAAGGACTGTCACTTGATTGTCAGCTTGTGTGCAAACAGAATTCACAAGCTCCACAAATACATAATCTTTATTGATTACATCAAGAGCTTGATTACTCACATAGTAGGACAGCTCTTTTTCTGTTGCAGTAGGGTAGAGCTTAAAGAATGTGTCTAGGAAACTATTGATTTCCTCTGTGGTAACAGCGTCCACTGTTCCATCACTATCAGAAAGGACAGGTTCATAGTTTGACTTTTGGGGTTTGCTATTGATAGTAGGGTTCTTAATGATTACCATATTACCAGTTTCATCAACATAGACAGTAACAGAATAAGTGGAAGTGATATTCTTCTTATTCTCGCCCTCTGTAATCTGTTGTCCTACTGAAAAGAGTACATCATAGGCATTTTCATTGTTCTGTGTCACACCCCATACTTGAAAGCTGTTGACAATAGAACTAGTAGGAATATCAGAACGAACCATTTCAGTATTTAACTGTTGTAGGTTTTCGGTCAAATAATTCTTTAGCCGTTCATTTCGATTGGTCTGTGAATCTTGCGACTGTTGCCACGAGAAATATTCATTGCTAAAAGATTCTACAAAGCTCTCAATGCTATTCGTATCAACAACCTGTTTCTCAATGATTTCTTTTTCATGGACGGTGTGAATATCAATCGCTGTAAAGTTCTTATAAATTCCAAAGCTCATACTTCCTATTAGTAATACCCATAAGGCAATTGTGAGCTTTTTATGTGTTCCCACTTTGATAGTGGGAATCTGTTTTTGTTTCTTTGGTTTGTCTGGTTTTTCTTTTCGTTCAATTTTGATTTTCATTTTATCAATTCCTTTCTATTTGATAATGCGCCCAGCTCCAATTAAATGAGCTTGCCAATAACTGTCGGTAAGGTTGGTATACCCAATCGGATTCCCTGCATGGTACATTTGGTTATTACCAACGTAGATTCCAACGTGCGTCACATAACTACCAGCGTCATAGTGGTGCTAGTATATTAGCGTGGACAGAAAAAGTCGAACAAACTATAATTATTAAA
>NZ_JAMXOD010000009.1 GCF_024721305.1 Aequitasia blattaphilus
ATGGTACTGCACTGGAGACGGTGTGGGAGAGTAGGTGGCTGCCGGTTTTTAAAAATGAATAAAGCACAACATATATAAATGAGGGCTTATAGCTCAGCCGGTTAGAGCGCACGCCTGATAAGCGTGAGGTCGGTGGTTCGAGTCCACTTAAGCCCACTGGCAGAGAACTTGATGAAAGCGAGTCTCAGACGAAGCTTGAATCTAGTCGTAGCCGTGTCACCACAGTTGGCGAGGTTTTTAACGAGCCTGCTAAGAGTGACCTGACAGTAACTCTGTAAAAAGAATAAATAGCAACACCTGGGGGATTAGCTCAGTTGGGAGAGCGCCTGCCTTGCAAGCAGGAGGTCACGAGTTCGAATCTCGTATTCTCCATTTGAACTTCTTAAGAGGTTCAAATGATAATAAATGTACCTTGAAAACCGCATACAAGAGAAATGATAAAATATTTTATCAAGACATCCGAGGTGACATCGAAAGATGGAACTTTAACTTCGAGAAAACGAAGAAAAAAAACAACCTAACCAAACATCTTCAACGCTATGAAGATGTGAATAATAACCACCCGTAAAAGAGGTTATTGTTCGAGTTTGGTCATACATAAAAGAGCGTATGGTGGATGCCTTGGCACTAAGAGCCGATGAAAGACGTGATAAGCTGCGAAAAGCTTTGGGGAGGAGCAAATATCCTATGATCCAGAGATATCTGAATGGGGAAACCCGGCTGAGCAAACCTCAGTCACTGCATAGTGAATACATAGCTATGTAGAGGGAACCCGGTGAACTGAAACATCTAAGTAACCGGAGGAAGAGAAAACAACATGTGATTCTGTAAGTAGCGGCGAGCGAAAGCGGAAGAGCCCAAACCGAAGTGCGTGCACTTCGGGGTTCGGACTGCATAATTGATTCTAAAGTTTTAATGGAATGGTTTTGGGAAAGCCAGCCAAAGAGGGTGAAAGCCCCGTACATGAAAAGACGATAGACATGGCAGTATCCAGAGTACCACGAGACACGAGAAACCTTGTGGGAATAAGCGGGGACCACCCCGTAAGGCTAAATACTCCTTAGTGACCGATAGCGCATAGTACTGTGAAGGAACGGTGAAAAGAACCCCGGGAGGGGAGTGAAAGAGAACCTGAAACCATATGTTTACAAGCTGTGGAAGCACTTTATATGTGCAACCGCGTACTTTTTGTAGAACGGTCCGGCGAGTTACGCTGGCTGGCAAGGTTAAGCACTACAAGGTGTGGAGCCGAAGGGAAACCAAGTCTTAATAGGGCGATATTAGTCAGTCGGAGTAGACCCGAAACCGGGTGATCTATCCATGTCCAGGTTGAAGTTGCCGTAAAAGGCAATGGAGGACCGAACCCACATCCGTTGAAAAGGGTGGGGATGAGGTGTGGATAGGGGAGAAATTCCAATCGAACCCGGAGATAGCTGGTTCTCCTCGAAATAGCTTTAGGGCTAGCCTTGTTTTAGAATCTTACGGAGGTAGAGCACTGAATTTCCTAGGGGGCGTCAAAGCTTACCGAAGAATATCAAACTCCGAATGCCGTGTAGATAGAAACAGGAGTCAGACTATACGAGATAAGTTGGATAGTCGAAAGGGAAAGAGCCCAGACCTACAGCTAAGGTCCCAAAATGTGTGTTAAGTGGAAAAGGATGTGAGATTTCGAAGACAACTAGGATGTTGGCTTAGAAGCAGCCATACATTCAAAGAGTGCGTAATAGCTCACTAGTCGAGAGGTCTTGCGCCGAAAATGTCCGGGGCTAAAACACACTACCGAAGCTTAGGAATTGATTATATCAATTGGTAGAGGAGCATTGTTAGCGGGAAGAAGCTACACTGTAAGGAGTAGTGGACTGCTAAGAAGAGAGAATGCCGGAATGAGTAGCGAGAGGAAGGTGAGAATCCTTCCGGCCGAATATCTAAGGTTTCCAGAGTAAAGCTGATCTGCTCTGGGTAAGTCGGGGCCTAAGGCGAGGTCGAAAGACGTAGTCGATGGATAACAGGTTGAAATTCCTGTACTACATTTATACAGAACTGTGGGGACACGTGTGGAAAGCATAACCCGGGAATGGAAAGACCGGGGTAAGCGAGGTAGGAGTATGGTAGGCAAATCCGCCATGCAATCCGAAGACGTGATACGGAGCGAACTTTAAGTAGTGAAGTATGTGAGCCATGCGTCAAGAAAAGCCGCTATTGTTATAAATGTACCCGTACCGTAAACCGACACAGGTGGATGAGGAGAGAATCCTAAGGCCGACGGGAGAAGCATTGTTAAGGAACTCGGCAAAATGACTCCGTAACTTCGGGAGAAGGAGTGCCAGTTAACGCTGGCCGCAGAGAATTGGCCCAAGCAACTGTTTAGCAAAAACACAGGTCTATGCAAAACCGAAAGGTGAAGTATATGGGCTGACGCCTGCCCGGTGCTGGAAGGTTAAGGGGAGAGGTTAGAGGTAACTCGAAGCTTTGAACTTAAGCCCCAGTAAACGGCGGCCGTAACTATAACGGTCCTAAGGTAGCGAAATTCCTTGTCGGGTAAGTTCCGACCCGCACGAAAGGCGTAATGATTTGGGCACTGTCTCAACAATGCACCCGGTGAAATTGAAATACCAGTGAAGATGCTGGTTACCTGCGCCAGGACGGAAAGACCCCATGGAGCTTTACTCCAGCTTGATACTGGGATTCGGTATTGTATGTACAGGATAGGTGGGAGACTGAGAAGGCATGACGCCAGTTGTGCCAGAGTCGATGTTGGGATACCACCCTTGCAGTATTGGATTTCTAACCAACAGCCGTGATCCGGCTGGGGGACAATGTCAGGTGGGGAGTTTGACTGGGGCGGTCGCCTCCGAAAGAGTATCGGAGGCGCTCAAAGGTTCCCTCAGAATGGTCGGAAACCATTCGAAGAGTGCAAAGGCAGAAGGGAGCTTGACTGCGACACCGACGGGTGGAGCAGGTAGGAAACTAGGACTTAGTGATCCGGTGGTATAAAGTGGGATTGCCATCGCTCAACGGATAAAAGCTACCCTGGGGATAACAGGCTTATCACTCCCAAGAGTTCACATCGACGGAGTGGTTTGGCACCTCGATGTCGGCTCATCGCATCCTGGGGCTGTAGTAGGTCCCAAGGGTTGGGCTGTTCGCCCATTAAAGCGGTACGCGAGCTGGGTTCAGAACGTCGTGAGACAGTTCGGTCCCTATCCGGCGTGGGCGTAGGATATTTGAGAGGAGCTGCCCTTAGTACGAGAGGACCGGGGTGGACTGGCCGCTGGTGTATCTGTTGTCTTACCAAAGGCATAGCAGAGTAGCCAAGCCGGGACGGGATAAACGCTGAAGGCATCTAAGCGTGAAGCCCCCCTCAAGATGAGATATCCCTACGTAAGTAGTAAGACCCCTTGAAGACGACGAGGTAGATAGGGCAGAGGTGGAAGTGCAGTAATGTATGGAGCTGACTGTTACTAATCGGTCGAGGGTATGACCAAATCTAGAGCACTTAGCGAGCTAAGCGAAGCGAAAGCCGAGCTTAGTGGGAAGATTGTTCGAAGGAACTTAATGAAAGCGAGTCGAAAGACGAAGCTTGAATTTAGTGAATCGAACTTCCTTATGAAAAGTGCCTAGGCAAATGGATAGGTAGGATGTTCTATTTTCTTGTATGCAGTTTTGAAGGTAGGTTAGAATTAAATGAGTTTATTTAGTAGTATTGAATGTAAAGTTCAATACTATTTTTTATTAGGAAAGGAGAATTCCATGGTAATCAAAACAGAACGGTTAATACTCCGTCCTTGGGAAGAAAAGGATGCAGCTGATTTGTACGAATACGCAAAAGATGAACGAGTTGGACCAAGTGCAGGCTGGATACCCCATACCAGTGTTGAAAATAGCAAAGAGATTATTCAGACAATTTTTTCGGCACCAGAAACATATGCAGTAGTATTAAAAGAGACAAACCAGCCAATAGGAAGCATAGGCTTAATGATTGGAGAAAATAGTAATCTGGATATTCTTGAGGATGAATGTGAGATTGGTTATTGGATAGGTGTCCCTTATTGGGGAAAAGGACTAATCCCAGAGGCAGTAAGAAGATTAGTAGACTATGGATTTACTGACTTAAAGATGAAAAAAATATGGTGTGGTTATTTCGATGGAAATGAAAAGTCGCGTCGCGTTCAGGAAAAGTGTGGATTTCAATATCATCATACGAATAAAGATATTAAGTGGGAGATAACAGGAGAAATACTAACGGAGCATGTGACGTGCTTAACAAAGGAAATGTGGGAATAGAATAAAAAGTCCGTAGCTGTGTGTATGAGCCTGAGCCGACCCGCAAAAGCTATGGACTTTTTTTGTGTTATACTGTTTTTTTGTAGGTAGAAGGAGGGATTCCAAAATGCTTTTTAAAGAGTTTGCTAAAGTGATATGCATCCTCGTATCCCACTGATTGGGCAATAGTTTGAATGCTTAAGGCTGGGTTTTCTTTCATTATATTCCTTGCTTTTTCCATACGCAGTCCTATGAGATAGCTTATAGGAGTGTCGCCAGTTTCACTTTTAAAAATCTTTGACAGATAAAAAGGGCTTAGATACATATTTTGTGCAATGCACTCCAGGGAAATTTTCTCGGGGTAATGTTCGGTAAAGTACCGGATCATTTGATCTACAACGTATTTTTTGTTAGGAGAGGCAAAAATATATCCCTCCTGAGCGTGCTTAATAAATTGCTGGCCTCGTAAAAGAGTTACAAGGAATTCTATTAAGTATGCCTTGAGCATGAAGTAACGCCCAGGTTTATTACTTTGTGATTCCTTATTCATGGAGTTACAAAGGTCTAAAACATGTTCCTTTATCTCACCACTTAGGGAATAGATGAAATCGTGATCTGGAAAAGGAACCGTATTGGGTTCGCAGTCTCGGAAGTTAATATCTGTAAAGGCGATATAGTACTCTGTCATTAATTCTTCCTTGTTCGTCATTACGCTTTTATGATAAGTTCCGGGATTGAAAATCAGAAGATCTCCTGCTTTTACAGGATAGTCTTTCCCGTCTACATGAAAAGTTCCTTTGCCCTTGGCAATAATAGAAATCTCGATGTGTTCATGGCTATGGTAGCAGACCTCATTTTCAGTACGTACCAGGTTACACACATAAAGAAAGGTTGGGTTCAAATCATTATAGGTCAAATCATAATCTTGTATTTTCATAGGCATTTTCCTTTCTATGTTCTCTAATAAGAATACTCCAATAAAGCAAACTTGTAAATAAAGAAGAAGTATGATATTCTTATTTTTGACAACCCCCATAGGGGGATATTGCAAAGGAGAAAATTATGGAGCAAATACATGATATGCAGGACAAAAAAGCAATTATTCATCGCCTTTCCAGAGCAATTGGGCATTTGGATTCCGTTCGTACAATGGTCTTAAACGATAAGGATTGTACAGAGATATTGATACAGTTGGCTGCAGTTCGTTCTGCACTGGCTGGTACAGGTAAAACGATTTTGAAAGATCATATTCACAACTGCATTGCAGAGGCAGTTGAAAATGGGGATCAGAAAAAGATTGATGCACTAGACGAAGCAATTGATCAGTTTATTAAGTAAATGAAAGAGACTAAGACCGTCTTAAAGCTATCCATACCAATCATTATAGAGACAATTCTTCAAACCCTTTTAGGGACCACAGATGTCTACTTTGCTGGCAGAGTTGGGGATGTGGCAATTGCGGGAATCAGTATTACGAATCTGATTATGAACATTTTTATTGCCTTCTTTTCTGCTGTAAGTGTGGGAAGTATTGCAGTTGTTTCCAGATATTTCGGGAAAAAGGATAATCCGAAAGTAAAGATGGCAGTCATGCAATCAATATTGGTTGCAATTTTATTAGGAATTATAGCCGGAATTATTAATCTACTATTTCCATCCTTTATATTAAGGCTTTCCAGGGCAGATAAGGCTATTATTGCCTCAGCCCTGCCTTATTATCGGATTGTAGGTATTCCGGTTGTTTTTCTTGCCCTCCAAATGACTTTGTCCAGTTGCCTCAGAGCAATGAAAAATACAAAAGCACCTATGTATATTACGGGGATATCTAATGTTTTAAACATCGGTTTGAATACGATCTTTGTTTCTATGGGAATGGGAGTCTTCGGCCTTGGGTTGGCAACGACACTTTCCAGAGCTGTAGGAGTTGTACTGTTATTTTTCAGCTTGAGAAAGCAGAATCAAAGTCTCTATTTTAGCTATAAGGATTTATTTGTTCATACCCAAACGATGAAGCAGATTCTGTCCATTGGTGTTCCAGGAGGAATTGAGAAGCTGGTGATGCGGATGGGGCAGCTTTTATATAATGGAATGATTCTCTCTATTGGAGTGCATGCATACGTAGCTCATAACATTGCAGGAACGGTGGAAAATTATACGTATATTCCATCAACAGGTTTTGGATTGGCAGTTTCTACTTTGGTTGGAGTGTCCTTGGGAGAGAGGAATCCCCAACAGGGAAGAAGCTACGTCTATAAAAGCTATTTTATATCGGCTTTTTTAATGCTTCTAATGGGTGTGGGCTTTTTTCTTTTTGCACCGGAGCTGGCAAATTTTTTCACCAATACAAAAGAAGTGCAGGTACAAGTAATAAAAGTTCTTCGTTTTATTGCTTTTTTTCAACCCTTTTCAGCCTTAGTTCAGGTATTGACCTGTGCTCTTCAAGGTGCAGGAGATACAAAGTTCTCAATGTATACTACCTTTGCTGGAATATGGGGGATTCGTCTTTGCCTTGGATATTATCTTGGAGTTGTTTTAGAACTGGGATTAATGGGAGTTTGGTATGCATATGCGTTGGATTTGGTGTTGAGGGGGACAATTCTTTATTGGCGATTTCGCAAAGGTAAATGGATGAATATAGAGTTATAACAAAATAATACAAGAAAAGCACAAGAAACTACATTTTAATTCCAAATAAAACAGTTATAATAAAACAAGTTTGTAAAAATTGGAAGGATTGATGTAGAATGACAAAAGAAATGACAAAAGGGTCTCCAGCAAAGCTGATTATTGCTTTTACGATACCGCTTTTAATTGGAAATATTTTTCAACAATTTTATAGTATGGCAGATACCCTTATTGTAGGAAGAACGATTGGAGTTAATGCACTGGCGGCAGTGGGAAGTACAGGGAGCATTAGTTTCTTGATATTGGGTTTTGTTTTTGGTGTCACGACGGGGCTTAGCATTATTGTGGCACAGCGCTTTGGAGCAGGTGATATGGCGGGGTTACGCAGAAGTGTTGCAACGGGTATATGGATTAGCTTGATTATGACGGCAATATTAACAGCAGTATCTGTCATTTTTGCACGGCAGATTTTAGAGCTGATGAACACACCTCCAGAGATTATAGAGGACGCCTATGATTATATTATTATTATTTTTTGGGGAACCATAGCAAATATGATATTTAATCTATTCTCCAATATTATAAGAGCTTTAGGAGATAGTAAGATGCCGCTGGTGTTCTTGATTGTGGCTTGTGTTTTGAATATTATTTTAGATTTTGTGTTTATACTAGGTCTGAACAGTGGAGTAGCGGGTGCCGCATGGGCAACGGTGATATCCCAGATGGTATCAGGACTCCTTTGCATTTTTTACATTGTAAAGAAGATACCGATGATTCATCTGTCGAAAGAAGACCTAAAATCCAATTCATGGGATTTTAAACAGCATTTAGAAGTTGCTCTGCCTATGGGATTTCAGATGTCTATTATTGCCATTGGAGCAGTGGTTTTGCAGTTTGTATTAAATGGTCTTGGAGCTATATCAGTAGCAGCCTTTACGGCGGCACAAAAGATTGACCAGATTGCAACGCAGCCGATGAATTCCTTTGGAACGACAATGGCAACTTATTCGGCGCAGAACTATGGAGCCGGAAAAATTGATCGAATCAAAAAGGGAGTATTTCAATGTAGCTTGATTTCAGTAGGATTTAGTGTTTTTATGGGATTTGTCAATATATTTGCCGGGTACATGCTAACGGCAGTATTTGTAGGTAAAGAAAATGTAGAGGTCTTACATCTTTCTCAGGTTTATTTAAAGGTCAATGGTTCCTTATATTTTGTCTTGGCCTTACTATTTATATTTCGCTTTACCTTGCAGGGTCTTGGAAGAAGTGTTATGCCAACCCTTGCTGGTATTATGGAGTTGGTAATGCGAATTTTTGCAGCGGTTATTTTAACTTCCAGATTAGGCTTTTTAGGTGCAAGCTGGGCAGGGCCTCTTGCATGGATTGGAGCCTGCATTCCTTTGATTATTGGCTATTTTGTGACCATTCGGGGATTACAAAAGAAAAAGGACGAAAAAGAGCGCCTTTTAATTTCTGAATAATTAGAGTATTATAGGTATTAGAAATAAGGCATTAGGAGTAAATCATATGATTCAAATGAAAGAACGAATGGAAGCCAATCTTTCTGGGGCAATAAAAGAAAGCAGCAATGAAGAGATTTTCATTGCTCTTTTAAAATCTGTCAAGGATATGGAAGAAGAGAAGCCAGTGATTAAAGGGAACAGAAAGCTTTATTATATATCTGCCGAGTTTCTTGTGGGGAAATTACTGTCAAATAATCTAATTAACCTTGGGGTCTATGATGAGGTGAAAACCCTTTTGGCAGAGAATGGGCGAAGCATTCATGAAATAGAAGAAATTGAAAAAGAACCTTCTCTTGGAAACGGGGGATTAGGAAGACTGGCAGCTTGCTTTATGGATTCCATAGCCACCTTGGGATTGCCTGGAGATGGGATTGGATTAAATTATCACTTTGGTCTTTTTAAGCAAGTATTTAAAAATCACAAGCAAATGGAAGAAATTAATCCGTGGATTGAGAAGAACAGTTGGCTAAGGGAAAGTGGAGATCGTTTTTTGGTTCACTATAAGGACTTCACTTTGCAATCAAAGCTCTATGATATTGATGTAATTGGATACGAGAATAACCGCAATAAACTCCACCTTTTTGATGTGGAAAGTGTGGAAGAATCTCTTGTGAAATCAGGAATTGATTTTGATAAAACAGATATTCCTGAAAATCTCACTCTTTTTCTTTACCCAGATGACAGTGACGAAGCTGGACAGCTTCTCCGTATTTATCAACAGTATTTTATGGTTAGTTGTGGGGCACAATTGATTTTAAAGGAAATGGACGAAGCCGGTCATTATATTCAAGATTTGGATAAACATGTGGTGATTCAGATTAATGATACGCATCCCTCTTTGATTATTCCGGAACTAATAAGACTTTTAATGGAACGGGGAGTGGATAAAGAGCGGGCAATTTATCTGGTGTCCAAGGTATGTGCTTACACGAACCATACGATATTAGCAGAAGCATTGGAAAAATGGCCAATGTCTTATCTGGAGCAGGTAGTCCCTCATTTAATTCCAATTATTGAAACTTTAAATGAAAGAGCAATCAAATCCTATGGAGAAGATGTTGCTATCATAGATAAGGATCAGAAGGTGCATATGGCATATATGGACATTCACAATGGATTTAGCGTGAATGGAGTGGCAGCGCTTCATACGAAGATATTGAAAGAAACGGAACTGAGAAAGTTCTATGAAATATATCCAGAAAAATTCAATAACAAGACGAACGGAATTACTTTCCGCAGATGGCTTTTACACTGTAACCCAAGACTTTCTGATTTTATTACAGAGAAAATTGGAAGTGGATGGAAAAAGAACGCCTGTGAATTGGAAGGCTTACTTCAGTATAGTGAAGACAAAGATGCTTTAAGTACATTGTTAGGCATTAAAGAAGCAAATAAAAAGGACTTAGTTACTTATCTGAAAAAGACACAAGATATCCAAATCTCAGAAGACTCAATTTTTGATATTCAGATTAAGCGTCTCCATGAATATAAGAGACAGCAAATGAATGCTCTTTTTGCTATCTACAAATATTTGGAAATCAAAAAAGGAAATCGGCCATCTACACCAATTACCATCCTGTTTGGAGCAAAGGCTGCTCCGGCGTACCGAATTGCAAAAGATATTATTCACTTGATTTTATGTTTGTCTGAGTTGATTAATAATGATCCGGAAGTTTCTCCTTACCTTAAAGTAGTGATGGCTGAGAACTACAATGTCACTTTGGCAGAGAAATTGATACCTGCTTGTGATATTTCGGAGCAAATTTCTCTTGCATCGAAAGAGGCAAGTGGAACTGGAAATATGAAATTCATGCTCAACGGAGGAATTACCCTTGGAACGGAAGATGGGGCCAATGTAGAGATTAAGGAGCTGGTTGGAGAAGAGAATATTTTTATCTTTGGTGCAAAGAGTGAAGAGGTAATTGAGCTTTATGCAAAAAGCAGTTACAAGTCTAAGGAGTATTATGAGCAGGATTCCAGAATAAAGACCTTAGTAGATTTCATTATAGATCCAAAGCTTCTTGCAATTGGAGATAAGGAACTGCTGACCCGTCTCTATGATGAAATCATAGGAAAAGACTGGTTTATGACATTGTTAGATTTGGAAGATTATATACGAGTGAAAGAAGAGGCTTATGAGGCTTACGAAGATAAAGAAAGCTGGGCAAAGATGATGCTGTATAATATAGCGAAGGCAGGATTCTTTTCTTCCGATCGGACAATTGAAGAATATAATAGAGACATATGGAAGTTAAATGTGTAAAATAGGGAATTTTTCCTTGACAGTTTAGGTACTATTATGATATAAATATCTAGTGCGATACGAGTTATCGCACTATTTTAGGGGATTGGTCAAGTGGTATGATAGGGGTCTCCAAAACCTTTGGCGGGAGTTCGATTCTCTCATCCCCTGCTTGATGAAAATGACACTGAAAGTTGAAATGACTTTTAGTGTCATTTTGTGTTAGGCTATAAAAATTGGATCCATGTCAAAGCCTGAGCTTTATCTTTAAATCGGGATAAGGTATAATTAGGCTATCTAAGCAAAGCATTTGATGGAAAGGAAATATTGTAGAAAATGATAATCGGATACTTACTAATAATTAATCTTATTACATTTATTGCATTTGCAGTGGATAAGAACAATGCAAGAAAACAAAGATGGAGGATACGTGTCACCACCTTATTAGGACTTTCCTTTATTGGAGGTTCTCTTGGAGGTTTATTGGGGATGTATTTGTTTCGACATAAAACCCAGAAAAAGGCTTTCACAATTGGTATTCCATTCATGCTTATCATGCAATTGTTTATCAGTTTTTACTATTTGACAATAGAATTTTGAAACATAAAATTGGGAGGTAATGAAAGTGGCATATCAAGAAGTAATGGAAGCAGCAAGAAAAAATGTGGGGTCTTTTTGTAAGGCCTGTCCCATTTGTGATGGACGAGCCTGTCGAAATCAGATACCGGGACCAGGAGCCAAAGGCTCAGGAGAAGGAGCAATAAGAAACTATAATAGCTGGCAAAAAATTCGTCTTAACATGGATACAATTACAGAAAACAGACCAATAAATACCCAGGTGCAAATTTTTGACGTAAGCTTTGATTTGCCAATATTTGCTGCACCAATTGGCGCAATGAAGATGCACTATGGCGAGAAGTATACAGATATGGAATATAATGATATTTTGATTCCTGCCTGTAGAAATGCAGGAATTGCTGCTTTTACCGGAGATGGAATGGATCCAGAGGTAATGAAAGGAGCTACAACAGCGATTAAAGCAAACCAAGGCTTTGGTATTCCTACGGTAAAGCCCTGGGATAAGGACACCCTTTTGAGAAAACTTGAGCAAATTGAAAAGTCCAGGTCAATTGCTGTGGCTATGGATATAGACAGTGCTGGTCTTCCGTTCTTAAAGAATCAAATGCCACCAGCAGGTTGTAAGTCTGTGGAAGAATTAAAAGAAATAATCAAAAGTATTAGTCAACCTTTTATCATCAAGGGAGTTATGACGGTTAAAGGTGCAATAAAAGCCAAAGAAGCTGGGGCGGCAGGAATTGTTGTATCCAATCATGGTGGAAGAGTATTGGATGGCTGCCCAGGTACAGCGGAAGTCTTACCAGAGATTAAAGAGGCAATAGGAGATTCCTTAAAGATCTTTATCGACGGAGGAATTCGTTCAGGCCAGGATATCTTTAAGGCGTTAGCTCTTGGAGCAGATGCCGTGCTTATTGGGCGCCCATTTGTAACAGCACTTTATGGTGGTGCAGAAGAGGGTGTGAAATTATTGGTGGATAAGCTTGGTGAGGAGCTGAAAGATACGATGATGATGTGTGGTGCCTACGATATTGCAGAGATAACTAGAGATATGGTGAGGAATTAGAAAGATAATTTCAGCACCATATTGTTTGGCAAATATGATAATATATACAAAAGGATTGAGTTTGAAAGGAGTGGGTTGTATGCAGGTGACAATTCAAACTTTATTGGAGCAATATGTAGAACGATTAGTAGAAATCTATGAATCGCATTTAAAGAGCGTTATCTTGTATGGTTCCTATGCCAGGGGAGATTACTCAAAGGATTCAGATATAGATATTATGTTACTTTTGGATTTGACGGATATGGAACTGAAGGAATACCGTCATCAATTATCGGAACTTACTTATGATTTTTTAATGGATTATGATGTGGATATTAAGCCAATTGCGAAAAACATAGACCACTTTGAAAAATGGATATCAGCGTATCCATTTTATTATAACGTAAGAGAAGAGGGAGTGAGTTTATTTGATGCAGCATAAAGAAGAAGGTACAAGAAAAGATTTAGTTGGATACAGGATTACAACTGCAAAGAGTGATTTGAAATCGGCAATATTATTGTGTGACGCAAAAGAATATAGAGGTGCGAATAATAGAGCCTATTATGCAATTTATCATGCTATTTCAGCTATTCAT
This sequence comes from Aequitasia blattaphilus, assembly GCF_024721305.1. Taxonomy (GTDB): domain Bacteria; phylum Bacillota; class Clostridia; order Lachnospirales; family Lachnospiraceae; genus Aequitasia; species Aequitasia blattaphila. The sequence goes on from NZ_JAMXOD010000009.1 coordinate 12,874, forward strand.
GCAATGAGTGGAGACGCTTATAAGCGACATAAAGATGCATTAGCCAATTTTAATAAGAAGTATGTTAAAAGCGAAATATTTCCACGTGCTTTAGGAAGGAAGGTTGCACAGGCTGCTGAGATAAGGCATGCAAGTGATTATGATGATTTTTATATTGCGACGAAAGTTGAAGCCCAAGAACAAATTGAAACAGCTAAAGAAGTAATAAATTCTATTGAGGATTATTGTACTAAAAAATATCTTGAGTAATAGTCAAAATTGTAGGGATGAGGTGTAGACACAACTATATCGTGTAATAATAGCACGATATGTCTATACCTGTTTGTTAAGTGTTTTTGAAAATGTTATAAAATTTTGTTGACAGGGAAAAACAGCAATGCTATAATTTCCCCGTGATGACAAAGAGGTCAAATCCAAGAGAATTTGGATTTGGCCTTTTGTTTTTTTGTATTTTGTATAAATATATTATCAAGACAATGGGGTCTGGTTTCGTTTGAAACCGGACCCCATTAACCATTTAAAGGAGACGATGAAGGATGAAAAAAAAGAGAATTATGGCACTTTTGATGAGTATTGTTATGACAGGGGCACTAGTAGGCTGTAGTGGGGCACAAGCAAAAGATGCAGATAGCGATGAAGCTTCAAGCGTAAAGGTTGGTATTCTTTATTCAGCCACAGGCTCAATGGCAATCAGTGAAGGTGCAGTAAAAGACGCAGAAGTGCTCGCAATTGAGGAGATTAACGCAGAGGGTGGCATACTTGGAAAACAGATTGAATACGTAGCGGAGGACGGTGCCTCAGAGCCATCAACATTTGCTACAAAAGCAGAAAAATTAATTGATCAAGATAAGGTTAGTGCGGTGTTTGGTTGTTGGACATCGGCATCCAGAAAAGCGGTTAAGCCAGTATTCGAAGAATATGAAAATCTTCTTTTATACCCAGTACAATATGAGGGGATGGAAGAATCATCAAACATTGTATATACAGGTGCAGCACCAAACCAACAAATCGTTCCAGCAATTGATTATTTGATTGAACAAGGCTATAAAAAATTCTTCCTGTTAGGTTCAGATTATGTATTCCCAAGAACAGCTAACATGATTATTAATTCACAATGCGAAGCAAAGGATGTTGAGGTTGTTGGCGAAGAATATGCACAAATGGATCAAACAGACTTTGGCTCAATTATTGCTAAGATTGAAGCGGCAAAGCCTGATGTAATCATAAATACCCTAAATGGTACAGGAAATCTCTCATTCTTTAAACAAATGAACGAGAAGAACTATACTTCAGAAGATTACATGACAATGTCTTTTTCAATTGCAGAAGAGGAAGTGAAAACAATTGGTGCAGATATTTTAAAAGATCATATGGTTTCATGGAATTATTATATGACAACAGATACCCCAGAAAATGAGAAGTTTGTTGAAGCGTATAAAAAGGAATACGGTACAGATCGTGTAACATCAGACCCAGCGGAAGCAGCATATGATGCAGTATACTTGTGGAAAGCAGCGGTGGAAAAAGCGGAAAGTTTTGAACCAGCCGACGTTATTGCAGCAATCGAGGATGGAGGTATTAGCTTTCTTGCCCCGGAGGGTATAGTAGAGATTGATGGTACCAATCATCATTTAATCAAACCAGTAAGAATTGGTGTAATTGCAGAGGATGGGAAAATCAACATAGTTAAGGAAACAGAACCGGTAAAGCCAGACCCATACTTGGAGTCATACGATTGGGCTGTAGACTCAAATCTTAAACCTCTTGAGTAGTTCGTATATAGGTTTGTATCGAAGATATTAATTTGTTCAATGGAAGTGAGGACATAACATGGCACAATTTATAAATACAGCCTTTAATGGACTGAGTCTTAGCTCTATAATATTGCTTACTTCGCTAGGACTGGCTATTACGTTTGGTCTAATGCGAGTAATCAATATGGCGCATGGTGAATTTTTGATGATTGGTGCGTACATCACATATGTAGTACAAACCATATTTGAAAAAGTCTTTCCTGACAGTTTATTTAGCATTTATTATTTTTTGGCTCTTATTGTTGCATTCGGAGTAACGTTTTTGTTGGGTATGCTTATGGAGAAATTCATTATTTCAAGATTATATGGGCGTGAGGTAGACAGTTTGCTTGCAACGTGGGGTGTTAGTATTATTTTACAACAAGCAGCCAGAAGTGTATTCGGCATGCAAGGTGTTAATGTTAAAGCACCGTCATTTTTAAACGGAGGTATGACAGTTGGTCGTTGTACTTTTTCATACAACCGTCTTTTCATTATCGGATTAGTTATCCTGTGTATGATATTAGTTTGGTATATTATGTACAAATCAAATTTTGGCAAACAGATGCGTGCTGTTATGCAGAACAGATCAATGGCTCAGTGTATGGGAATCAACTCACGTGAGGTGGATACATTGACCTTTGCATTCGGTTCAGGACTTGCAGGACTTGCAGGCTGTTCGGTAGCACTGCTTGGTTCGATTGATTCAACAATAGGGCAAAGTTACATTGTAAATTCATTTATTGCTGTTGTACTTGGCGGTGTAGGAAAACTTATTGGTACAGTATTTGGTTCTTCAATTATTGGTTTTGCAAATATTGGTATAGAAAATTATACCTCAGCAAGTATTGCAAAGGCAGCAGTGTTACTGCTTGTAATCATCGTATTACAGTTTAGGCCTCAGGGTTTATTTGCAATTAAGAGCAGAAAACTAGACGAATAAGGAGAACATACAAATATGAAGATAAAAAAACAAGGCTATAATATCTGTTTTGCAGTTATTGTGGTAATACTGGCACTAATGCCTGTACTTTTGAATGCTGGAGTTATTTCAAGCAACTCGTTCATTCTGTTTCTTGGAAAATGTATTGCATTTTCAATTGTAGCAATTGGACTTGATCTCATCTGGGGTTATACCGGTATTTTATCGCTAGGACATGGGTTGTATTTTGCACTTGGAGGATATGCAATGGCTATGTTTTTAAAATTGCAGGCAACTGATGGCAACATCACATCGTTTATGCAAACTGGTGGCATGACGAAATTACCACTCATGTGGAAACCATTTCTTTCAGGTTATCTTTCTGTAATTTTGATTATTGCAATTCCGGCTGTACTGGCAGCGACAATAGGATATTTCATATTCAGAAATAGAATTAAAGGGGTATATTTTTCAATTATATCTCAAGCACTTACGTGGGCAGCGTATTCACTATTTACAGGATTACAGTCATATACAGGTGGAAATGTGGGGATTACAGAAATCAAATCAATTATTGGAAGTATAAAGGGTGATGCAAATACGGGTAAGATGTTTATCCTATTTTATATTTCACTTGCAATACTTGTCTTGATTTATGGAATATCGTATTTTCTTACACACAGCAAATTTGGAAAGATATTAATAGCTATTCGTGATGGTGAAAACAGAACATATTTTTCTGGCTATTGCGTAAGTACGTACAAAAACTTTATTTATGTTTTATCTGCAATATTCGCAGCAGTTGCAGGTGCCATATTTGTAAATTTTAACGGATCAATCACTCCTACTCAAATGACTATATCGTACTCAATTACAATGGTGATATGGGTAGCCGTTGGTGGACGTGGAACACTTGTGGGTGCTGTAATGGGTGCGTTTCTAATAAACTTATGCGACTATCACTTCAGCTCAGGTGTGATGGTAGAAGCATGGCAGTACATACTTGGCACGATTTTTGTTGTTACAATCTTATTCTTCAAGGGCGGCTTGGTTGGAGTTATTCGTGATCAGCTTCCTATACTTATAAGAAGAGTGGCACATAAGGAGAGGTGATAAAGTGACAAATGATACAGTTTTGAACATTCAAGATGTGACAGTGGACTTTGATGGGTTTTGTGCTCTTTTGCGAGTGAACGTTGCTGTTAAGAGGAATACAATTCATTTTTTTATTGGACCTAATGGAGCAGGAAAAACAACTCTTTTGGACATTATATGTGCAAAAACAAAAGCGACAGATGGTGAATGTACTTTTTATCCAGAAAATCGCTCACCAGTCAAATTGACAGGCATGAAGGAATACAAAATCGTCGGTGAAGGCATAGGACGTAAGTTTCAGGTGCCGTCGGTGTTTGTGAATTTAAGCGTTATAGAAAATATGGTTTTGTCATTAAAGGACAACAAAAGTATTTGGCAGTCTATTTTTTATCGAATCTCTAAGGAAGAAGAAAAAAGTATAAATGAAATATTAGAAGCCGTTGATTTACTTGACAAAAAGGACGAAAAGGCAGGTTCGCTTGCACATGGACAAAAGCAATGGTTAGAAATTGCTATGCAACTTGTCCAAAAACCAGAAATCATTATGCTGGATGAACCAGCAGCAGGAATGGGTAAACCAGAAACATATAAAACAGGTGAAATTCTAAAGAAAATAAAAGATCAATGTACAATCATAATCGTAGAACATGACATGGATTTTGTAAAACAAATTTCCGATTGCGTAACGGTATTGCATGAGGGAAAGGTGCTTTTGGAAGGCGATTGTGATTTGGTACTTGCCAATAAAACGGTACAGGAAGTATATCTTGGTAGGGGAGGAGAAAGAAATGCTGAAAATTAAAGGTATAGATTCTTATTATGGTGAAAGTAGAATCATATCCTCATTAGACTTGGAATTTGAGAAAGGCAAAATCACCTGTTTAATTGGCAGAAATGGTGTAGGGAAGAGTACAACACTAAAAAGTATTATGGGATTGGTCAAGACACCAGAAGGTAATATTTGTTTTGATGGAGATGAAATTATAAAAATACCAACCTATAATCGCGTTAAGCAAGGGATAGGATATGTACCTCAAGGACGTGAGATTTTTCCACAGATGACTGTATACGAAAATCTAATGCTTGGCATATGGGCAAATGGTGGAAAGGGCGAGTTACCTAAATATATTTATGAACTTTTTCCGATTTTGAAGCGTTTTGAAAAACGAAAGGGGGGCGATTTGTCTGGTGGACAGCAACAACAGCTTGCTATTGCAAGGGCTCTTGTTAGTGAACCTAAAATCTTGATTTTAGATGAGCCGACGGAAGGGATACAACCGTCTGTTATTCAAGATATCGGAGAGGTGATCAAAAAAATAAATAAGGAAATGGGCTTGACGGTATTAATCGTAGAGCAATATCTTGATTTTGTACTTGGAATTTCGGACTATCTATACATAATGGAAAAGGGTGAAATTATTCTAAAGGGAAATACGGCTCAATTAGATTCGAAAAAAGTTCAAGCTGCAATGACACATTAAACAAGGATACCTAAATAAAAGAAGGAGTTAGTAATTAGAATATGCACTTAACTACAAGAGAACAGGAACGATTATTGTTGCATTATGCAGGTGAATTAGCAAAAGCAAGAAAGGATCGTGGTCTAAAGCTAAACTATCCTGAAGCAATTGCTTACATAACCTCCGAATTGCTTGAATTAGCAAGGGATGGAAAAACGGTTACCGAGCTTATGCAATTAGGTAGAAAAATACTAAAAGATGATGATGTGATGGATGGTGTTGCAGAAATGATTCATGAAATACAGCTCGAAGCGACTTTTCCAGATGGGACAAAGCTTGTTACCGTTCATTCTCCTATACAGGGAAATGAAAAAATTATCCCCGGTGAAATGATTTTTGATGAGGGTGAGCATGTTATTAATGAAGGGAAAACGACTGTCGAAATGTATGTTACAAACACCGCAGATAGGCCAATACAAGTGGGTTCACACTACCATTTTTTTGAAGTAAATAAACAGCTTAAGTTTGAACGCTCAAAAGCATATGCAATGAGATTAGACATACCATCTGGTACGGCTGTACGATTTGAACCAGGTGAAACAAAGCTTATACGATTGGTTCAAATTGGGGGGAATAGATGTGGACACGGTTTAAATGACCTAGTACAGGGCAGCTTTGATGATGATAATGTGAAAATAAAAGCACTCGAAAAAGCAATCAAGCTAGGATTTAAAGGAGATTAGAACAATGTTTAAATTAAGTAGAAAGCAGTATGCTGACATGTACGGTGCAACAGTTGGCGATAGAATCCGACTTGCTGACACATCATTAATCATAGAAGTTGAAAAAGATTTGACCGTAAAAGGTGATGAAGCTAAATTTGGTGGTGGTAAATCCCTTCGTGATGGAATGGGGCAATGTTCCACAATACCAGATGATAAATGCCCGGATACAGTTATCACGAATGCGGTAATTGTTGACTATACGGGTATTATTAAAGGGGATGTCGGGTTGAAAAAAGGGAAAATTTGCGGAATTGGAAAAGCAGGTAATCCCGATATAATGGATGGTGTATCCCCTGAATTAATTGTAGGTGCATCTACCGAAATAATTGCTGGTGAAGGTCTGCTATTAACTGCTGGCGGAATTGATACGCATATTCATTTTATAAGTCCAACACAAATTGAAACAGCATTGTACTCAGGTATCACGACAATGATAGGAGGAGGAACGGGACCTGCCGATGGAACAAATGCGACCACCTGTACTCCAGGTAAATTCAATTTGGAAAAGATGATAGAAGCGGCAGAGGCATATCCTATGAATCTTGGTTTTTTGGCCAAAGGAAACTGTGCAGATATAAATGCACTTGCCGAACAAGTTGAGGCAGGTGCGTGTGGGCTCAAAATTCATGAGGATTGGGGGTCAACTCCTTCGGTAATTAACAAAGCATTAGAAACCGCAGATAAATACGATGTTCAGGTATCCATTCATACGGATACCTTAAATGAAGCTGGATTTGTGGAAGATACTCTAAATGCAATTGACAACCGAACAATTCACACATACCATACAGAAGGTGCAGGTGGCGGTCATGCACCAGATATTATAAGAGCAGCAGCTTTTCCAAATATATTGCCCTCTTCCACAAATCCAACAATGCCATTTACAATCAACACAGTCGATGAACATTTAGATATGCTTATGGTATGCCATCATTTGGACAATCGTGTTAAGGAAGATGTAGCCTTTGCAGATTCAAGAATTCGTCCTGAAACGATAGCTGCGGAAGATATACTTCATGATATGGGTATTTTTTCGATGATGAGCAGCGATTCGCAAGCCATGGGTCGTGTGGGTGAGGTTATAACAAGAACGTGGCAAAGTGCTTCAAAGATGAAAACACAACGTGGAGTATTACTAGAGGACAATGAAAGAAACGATAATTTTCGAGTGAAACGCTATATCTCAAAATATACAATAAACCCTGCAATCACTCATGGCTTATCAAAATATATTGGATCAGTCGAACAGGGAAAGTATGCAGATTTGGTTTTATGGAAACCAGCCATGTTTGGTGTTAAGCCAGAAATGATAATAAAAGGTGGAATGATTACTGCTTCGAAAATGGGAGATGCAAATGCATCTATTCCGACTCCGCAACCAATAGTGTACACAAAAATGTTTGGAGCATATGGCCTTGCAAGAAAAAGAAGCTGTATAACATTTACATCAAAAATAGCACATGAGCAGGGCATAAAAGAACGGCTTGGACTTTCAAGAGTTGTGCTTCCTGTTGAAAATTGTCGTGACATTCGCAAGTCAGATATGAAATTTAATAATCGTTGCGGTGATATACAGGTGGATGCTGAAACATATAAGGTTACTGTAGATGGTGAGGAAATTATTTGTGAAGCGGCAACAGAATTACCACTTACTCAGAAATATTATCTGTTTTAAGAAAGGATATATAAATGATTATCGAGAAAATAATAGGCAGTATCGGTGATACGAATAAAAAAATAGATTATGTAAATGTCGAATGGTTTGAAAGAGATAAACGTCTTTTAAAAAAAGTATCAGAAGAAGGCGTTGAGATAGGACTTCGTTTACACAAGCCACTTAATGATGGTGATATTTTGTTTGAAGATGACGAAAAAATCATTGCAGTACAGCTTACTCCAACGGAATTAATCAAGATTAGGATTAATGACATTAAGGAAATGGGCAGAGCTTGTTTTGAAATTGGTAACCGCCATATTTCTCCAGCTATTGAAGCTGATTGCGTAAAGATACCTTTTGATGAACCGACTCTGGCATATTTAATAAAATTGGGATTTTCGGCAGAAAAAGTGATAGAGAAGTTTGTTGGATTTATTGAGTGTCAAGGGCATTCCCATCACCATGAATAATCAAAATATTTTAAAACTTGTGCAGACCCTTGACCCTCTATTTCCTATTGGCGGATACACGCTATCAAATGGAATGGAAACTTATGTTCAAAAGGGAATAGTGTATGACTATAAAACCCTCGCCGCATATCTTGATTCGTATTTGTATATGCTGTCCTTTAATGACCTTGCATTTGCTGCAAAAGCATATGAAGTTGAGGATATTGCTAAGTTGGATTTACTATGTTCTTCTTTAAAAGCACCGATTGAAATACGCCAAGGCAGTATCAAGCAATGTTCACGTTTTTTAAAATTGCATACCAAAATGAATTCATATCCAAGATTAATTCAATATCAAAATCAGATTAAAAATGGGGAATGTGAAGGACATTATGGGATTTCGATGGGACTGTTTATAAAGGAGCTTAATATTAATCTCCAAGAGGCTTTGGAGTTATATTGTTACAGTTTAATATCTACGGCTGTAAACCATGCTGTTAAAATGGTGCCTCTAAGGCAGCTTGACGGACAGATAGCCATTTATGAATTGATGGAGCATATCCCAAAAGCAGTCACAACTGCAATTAACACAAAAATGATGGATTTGGGTGCTTCAGGTTGTGGATTTGATATCCGGTCAATGCAACATGAAACATTATATACCAGGCTATATATTTCTTAATCAAATTTTGAACCAAGAAAGGAATGAATATAAATATGAGCTATATAAAAATTGGTGTCGGGGGGCCAGTAGGTTCAGGGAAAACGGCTTTGATCGAAAGATTGACCCGAAAAATATCAGATGAATATAGTATTTGTGTTGTAACAAATGACATATATACAAAAGAGGATGCGGAGTTCCTTATCAAAAATTCCAAACTGGATTCAGAAAGAATTGTAGGTGTGGAAACAGGAGGTTGTCCGCATACTGCTATACGAGAGGACTGCTCAATGAATCTGGAAGCCGTTGAAGAAATGGCAGCAAAGTTTCCAGATGTGCAGATTATCTTTATTGAAAGTGGTGGTGATAATCTAAGTGCAACCTTTTCACCAGATCTTGCGGATGCCTCTATTTATGTCATTGATGTGGCACAAGGCGAAAAAATCCCCAGAAAGGGTGGTCCAGGAGTTACACGTTCAGATTTGTTAGTGATTAACAAAACGGATCTTGCAACTATGGTTGGTGCAGATTTATCAATCATGGAAAGTGATTCAAAGAGAATGCGTGGCGAAAGACCATTCTTGTTTACAAACTTGATAAGTATGGATGGTGTAGATGAGGTAATTGAATGGATAAAAAAATCTGTTCTATTTGAGGGGTTATAATATGGGGAAATTGCGTATTGAAGCTCATGTACATAATGGAAGAACAGTTATCACAGATTGCTTTTTTACCGCTCCATTTAAGATTGTAAAACCGTATTATGACAAGAATCGAGCAGAAGTTATGATTATGCAAGCATCAGCAGGGATTTTAGAAGGCGATAAATACGAGGTGGAAATAGTTGTAAAATCAGGTGCTTCCTTGATGGTAACAGGGCAATCATATACAAAGCTGTTTAAGATGGATAGTGGCTATGCAACGCAAAATGTAAAAATCACAGTAGAGAGTGGAGCATCATTGTTTTACTTGCCTTGTCCAATTATTCCTTTTGGTGGAAGTAGTTTTGTAAGCGAAAATGAAATACATCTTCAAAAAGGTTCGGAATTTATTATGCAGGACATTTTGGCATGTGGCAGAAAAGGTATGGGTGAGGAATTTAAGTTTCGAAAATATCATTCACGAGTGGTTGTATATGAAAATGAAAGGCTGATTTTTGTAGACAATACCCGGTTGATACCCAAAGAATATGAATATCACAAAATGGGATATTTTGAAGGCTGTTCGCATCAAGGTGTGGCATATTTCTATGGACGAAAACAAATAAAATCCATTAATAAGAGCGAAAGCATTACGGCAGCAATCACAAATCTGCGAAAGGGTCAGATTTTGCGCATTCTTTCCGATAGTGGTGATCGAATAGTAAACTATATAAAAACATATGTAGAGGAGGAGAACGATGGGACATAAAATTATCACGGTAACCCGGCAATTTGGCAGTCTTGGTAGAAAAATTGCAAAATCAGTTGCGGACGAATTAGGATATGAATATTATGACCGTGACATAATAGAATATTCAATTAAGGAGATGCGTGGTGATATCGAAAAACTTGCTGCATTTGATCAAACACTGTCATCACCATTTGAAAGAATGATGTATCCATTGGGAAGAGGCAATGCAGCAATGAAAAAGGCTTTGTTTGAGATGGAAAAAAGCATAATGGTTGATCTTGCAACAAGAAATAATTGTGTTATTGTAGGACGTTGCTCGGATTTTGTGTTAAGACAATATGGAATACCTGAAGAGGATATGCTTAATGTATTTATATATTCACCAATCGATAAACGACTTTTGAATTGTAAAGATGAATTAGATATAGATAATCCAGGTAAGGCGTATACATATCTAACCAAGGTAGACAAAGCACGTGAGGATTTCTACAAGCATTACACAAAACATAAATTCACATCAACGAGATTTCGCCATCTAATGATTGATAGTTCCATAGCAGACTTTGATAAGGTAGCTAAGTCTATAAGTGATACAGCGAGGATTAAGTTTGGAATTTGCTAATTAGTAAATGTAAAAATAATGAGGAGGAAATTATTATGGGATGTTTTATAGCTCCAGCTGCTGAGGCGGTTGTAACGACAATTGTAAAGAAAAGATTAGACTTCAAAGAGGTAGGAGAAGATGGTGAAATAAAGATAGAGTGCAAATCGAAAAACATGTTTTTAAGAAGGCTTAATTGGCTTAATACAATGCTTTGGGGTGGTAGTGCTTTATTAGCCTTTGAACATGTTTGGCATGGGGAGGTAGTTCCATGGTTTCCATTTTTGACAGCGATATCAAATCCAACAGACACGGCACAAATGCTTGCCGAAATGTCAACGGTAGGCGTATCTATGTCGGTGTTTGTAACTGCCGTATGGGCAGGAGTTGTTCTTGTCACCAATTCTATTGAAAAAGCACCTATGAGTAATATACGTGTGGCCGAAGGAGGTGCTAGAAAATGACATTATTAATCACGGTTTTTGCATCGATTATATCTACAATTCTTTGGTATATAAATTCAGAAAGAAATGATCTGAGGCTTGGTACACTTTCTCTTATGTATTGGGGTGCAGCACTTATGTGGTTTGTTGATGCAATATTTGAATATGTGGAAATGGGAGAAGAATTCTTCACACCACCATCATCAGATATGCTCAATGATGGGTATCTTGGACTATCGGTGGTGGCATTAGGACTTATGATTTGGTTGGTGATAGTAATCACAAAGTCAAGCATTTTGAAACAATCCTTAAATAAGTGAAACATTAGCCCAGGCTTTCTCTAGGGTTTTTGAGAAGAGTTTTATTCAATTAAAATTCTTCTCTTTTTTTTAGAGAAGATGCTATAATAGAAAACAAAATGTGTCAGGGAGGAAAAGATGTTTCAAAGCAATGATTTACGAAAAAAACTACAAGAAATCAACAGAAGAAGTTATCCAGCTTATAAAGGAGTAAAAGGAAGTTATCGATTTGATGGATTCTTATTAAATATAGAGCATGTACAAGGAGACCCCTTTGCAGCCCCCTCAAGTTTAAGTATAACCGTAGCACACCAAGTAAATAAAATCCCAGAAGAATACTATGGAAAAGGATTTGAGAAAGCTACACTGTCAGATTATCTCCTTCGTCGATTCAAAAAAGAAATTGGGAAGTTTTCTTATCAAGCCAAGGGATCCGGAAAAAGTGGTTTGATTAGCATTAGTGGCTGCGGACAAGAGGTATTACAACGATCTGCCTGTGAAGTCAGAGAAAAAGATATTATCCTTCGGTTTCAGGTTGGATTTCCGGCAAGAGGCAGAACCATTGACTCAACGGAATTGATCAAAATACTCTTTGACTATTTGCCTGTTTGCGTGGATAAAAGTTTGTATTACAGAAATCTTCCCCAAAATGAACTTCAGGAAACGATTCAGTTAGCGAGAGATCAGCAAGTGGTTCGAGAAGAACTTAAAAAGAGAGGGCTGGTGGCCTTTATTGCAAATAACTCAATCCTGCCAAGAGAAAGTGGAATTTCCAATAAACCAATGAAAGGCGGGATTCCTTTTGTTACCCCAGATTCTATGAAGGTGGTTATGGATTTGCCCTATAAAGGTGAGATTATCGGAATGGGCATCAAAAAAGGAATCACAGTCATTGCCGGGGGAGGATATCACGGTAAATCTACGATTTTGAAAGCAATTGAAAGAGGAGTTTACAATCATATAAAAGGGGATGGAAGAGAGTTTGTTATAACAGATGATACTGCCTTGAAGGTGCGGGCAGAAGACGGACGTAAGATTACGGATGTGGATATTTCCCTCTTTATTAATCATCTTCCAAATGAAAAGGATACCAAAAGCTTCTCAACTTTGGATGCCAGTGGAAGTACTTCTCAGGCCGCGAATATTGTAGAAGGCATTGAGGCTGGAAGTAAGCTTCTGCTTATTGACGAAGATACATCGGCTACGAACTTAATGGTCCGGGACGAATTGATGCAAAAGGTGGTGGCAAAGGACAAAGAGCCTATTACACCTTTCTTAGAAAGAGCGAAAGGCTTATATAAAGAGGAAGATATTTCCACGATTTTAGTGGTAGGAAGCAGCGGAAGCTTTTTCCAGATAGCCGATAAAATCATTCAAATGGACACATACAAAGCATACGATATTACGGAACGTGCAAAGGCGGCTGCAAGTGAATTCAAGAAGGATACCCTGGAGGAATCTTATATTTCTCGGACAGAAAAGAAAAGGTACAAGGATTTTCAGGGAAGTACGCAAAAAAGAAAAAGCTATCGCGGAGATAAAGTAGTAGAGTCCAGACTGAAAATCAAACAGTGGGATGACTTCTCGTTCAGCCTTGGGAATGAAAAAATCGATTTGAGATATGTGGAACAGATTGTAGACAAAGAACAAACCCAGACGTTAGCCTATGTGTTAAGGTACATCAAAGAAAATAGCAATCAGAAAGAACAGGATTTAAAGAAACGTATACAAGAAGTTATAGGAGAACTAAACGAAAAAGGATTTTCAATGTTCTTTCAAAATGATAATGTATCATCAGGACTTGCATATGTAAGGGAGCAGGAAGTGTTTGCATGTATAAATCGTTACTAAAGAAAAGTGTTTGTATACTCTATTTTCTTCTCTTAATTGTGGTGAGTCAACTCACCTTTTTTTACAAGGTGCCCATTGGGAAAATCGTGAAAATAGAAGAAAATGAGTACGTACAAAAATTGGAGATTCGAATCTTAAACACCAAAGACAAGGGTACAAAGATACAATTGGATAATAAGTACACCTTTGAACGAGTGGACAGTATTAAATATCGTAAAGGGAATCAGGTTATTCTATCGGTTGGAAAGGATGGAAATATTGAAGATGCAATATTAAGAGGACCAAGAAGGGATGGCTATGTTTTGATATTGCTTGGAATTCTTTTGTTTCTGCTGATTGCTTTGGCCGGAAAAAAAGGAGTTTTATCGATTTTGTCACTGAGTATCAACACAGGAATTTTCCTGGGATGCTTAAAGTTTTTCGAAAATAGCGACACCATTTATATTGCAACAATAGCTTTGATTTTTGTGTTTACAGTCGTTACTTTGTTACTGGTTAATGGATTGAACAGACAATCTTTGGCAGGAATCGTTTCGACAATTTTAACAGTCAGTATTACGCTATTGATTTTTCAATTTGCAAGAACAGTTGGAACAAAAATTGATTATGCCGCTCTTGATTACCTGACGGGTGATATGGATTATGAGAGCCTGTTTTTCGCCAGTATAGGGATTGCTGGACTGGGAGCGATTATGGATGTGGCAGTATCTATTGCTGCTACATTAAATGAACTGATTGAAAAAGACCGGAATATCTCATATCAGAGTCTTTTTCAATCGGGAAGAGCAGTGGGCATGATATTATGGGAACGATGACGAATGTTCTGTTGTTTACCTACGTTAGTGGTTTGATTCCCCTTACTCTGATTAAAATGAAAAATGATGTAGGACTTTTTACAATTATTCGCTTGCAGTCTTATTCTTGGCAATCGGCGGGGAAAGAGGTGCCATTTCCTTAATAGCCCTAGCGGGAAATATCATTACATTTCTGATTAGTATATATGTTATGGCATGGGGAATAAATCCCGTTCTAATTACACTGATTGCCGGAGTCATTATTAATAGTATTACCTTATATTACCAAAATAAAAAGAACGACAAGACAAAAGCAGCCTTTCTTTCAGTTGTAATCACAACAGTGGTGTTGCTTTTTGTTATGCTGCCGATTTTTCTTCAAATGCATTTAAATGGACTGGACGAAATTGAGCTTTCAGGAGACCTTTCAATCTATTATTCTTTTGCAATAAAGATTAATATGGAGCTGGTATTTTTATGTGTTGTATTGATTTGTTTTTTGGGTGCCATAATGGATACTGCTATGGCAGTTGCCAGTGGAATGTACGAGATTAAAGCAAACAATCCAGAGATCTCAGAAATAGAATTATTTCATTCAGGAATAACAATCGGAAAAGATATTATAAACACGACAATGAACACTCTGTTTTTTGCCTATTGTGGAGAAGCATTATTTATGTTCCTGTATTTTAGGAAATATCAGTATAAAATGATGACCATTATGAATTCCAAGGCATTACTTTTAAATCTTGCAGCTATCGTTACCAGTGGAATTGGATGCATTGCCATTATTCCACTTTGTGCGAAAATATGTGCAAAATTAATAAAAAGTACTGGAAAATAACAGACAAATATAGTATTATAATAAATACTTCAAAAGATTTAAAATCAATTCTTTAAGAAAGCCTTGTTCTAAGGCTTTAATTACCCAATGAAGGCACATTGATAACTGAAAAAAGCAACAAGGTTTCCGATACCTTGCGTAGTAAGTGACTATAAAATCGGATGTGTAAATAAAAATGAATAACTAATAGAAAAAATAATTTTACAATTAAATATGATTATGATATATTGTAGTAAATATGAATGCAAAAAGAGTAGAAAGGAGGATAATGATTTGAAAACGAAGCACATAATTGCTACTGTAATTACGATTGTAATAGTATCTGCACTGTCCATAGGGAGTGGGGTATTAGCGGCACCATCCAATGCATGGTATAACGAGGGAAATACGTGGTGGTATTATAATGGGGCAGGAGAAAATGTAATCGATGATTGGGTATGGTATGGCAGTCAATGGTACTATTTAGGAGCAGATGGAATCATGGCAGATAATACATTTGTCGAAGAGGGCGGAAAAACATATTTTATACAGCCTGGCGGTGCAATGAAACGAGGGTGGCTGGATCGAAGTAATGGAGATTGGAATTTCTTCAATGACTCCGGAGATCTGGCCAAAAATCAATGGGTACTTTCTTCAGGACGCTGGTATTATATGGATAAATCCGGATACATGGTTCGGGATAAATTTTTGACCGTTGATACAGAGTACTACATAAACAATGATGGAGTAATGCTTACAGGCTGGATTAATTGTGGTAATGGTGACTGGAAACATTTTGGCTCGGATGGGCGTATCACAAAAGATCAATGGGTAGGGAACTACTACCTGGGCTATGACGGATGGATGTGGCGAGACGTATGGATTGGCGATTGGTATGTGGATGATTCGGGAAAATGGATACCAGATGCCAAGAAGGATGTGATAGAAGACGATGCCGCAAAGTGGGAATTCAGAGACTTTTACATGTATTATTCTGTGAAACGTACCGATGAATGGGAAAGGATTCAAAGGGCTGATTATTATAAAAACGATCGCGAATTTTATGATGCAATTGTAAACAAAACCTTGGATAAATGGTATCCTGGTTGTTATGATTGGGGAATGCTGAGAACAGATTTGTAGTTCGTAAAATAGAAAGGACTTGAGTGAATGAATCACTTGAGTCTTTTTTTATATGTATTTGAAAGGAGGAAAAAATGAATTGTAAGACATTCGCAAAAACAAACTGTTTCCTGGGAATAATTGTAGTGATACTATCCATTTCTTTCGCTGGAATGAGGATGGTAAAAGCAGCAGATCAAACTTATCCGCCAGGAATGTTTGAAAGATGGAGAAATAAAGTGCTTCCAGGAGTTAATGATGGAATGTCTGCCAGTAGTGATGCCATCGAGCATATCACGCTGACGGAAAGTGACCGTACAAAGTTTAGCATTGATCCCCGGCATTATCATGGCTTTGGAGCGGACAGAGCAGAAAGCTTTTTTGTGACAGGTAATGCAGGGACTATAGAAGTTCGATACACTGGAGTAATGGAGTCACTGGATAATCGTCAAATTGGGCTCAAGCTTACAGTAACCAATTTTACTCTTACAGAGCCAAGTAAGGGTGGGATTGAGGAGCCCATTCCCTATCTGTCATTTTCGGAAAATATTAGAGAGGGACACTCATCACAAGGAATTAGTTCTTTTGATATTCACGCAGAGTTTTTTTATGAAGATACGGGAGAGAAATTTCAGGGAAAAGGAATGTATTTTTTCTATGGTTCCTTAAATCTTGGAGAAGGTGTTATTTTCAAATCCAATAACCTTGTTCATACGAAAAGACTCACCAATACCAATGTACAAAATTCTGATCTGGGGTGGGAAGGCAAGAATGATGAATTTAAGGATTACTTAGAAGAAGATACCTTTAATTATAATTCAATTGTGGCGGAAACGAATACTCCGGAGTTGTTGTACACAGTGTATACAAGATCCTTGAAATATACACAAGGACCAGGGCTGCTTGAACCAGGGACGGAAGTTCCCGACCCTGATTTAGTCAAAGAATGGTCTGGATATAATTCGGATTTATGGTGTGCGATTAGTTTTTCACCAATGGCAGCGACTGCGCCAATACCGGAAAAGGATTTGAAAGTCTCAGGAAGTGACTGGGTGAAAGATTACGATGGAGTAAAAATCGGGGATACAGTTTTATATCGAGTCAAACAAAAAGTGCAGATACTTGGTTATAGCGGAGCATATAAGTATACATCCTTTTCTTTTTCAGACACGCTTCCCAAAGAAGTGGATTATATAGAAGCATCTATTTGTAAAAATGGAAATGATATTGGCTTAGAGCATTATACCATTGACTATGATAAAAATAACCATAGTGTAACTGGGGTAATTCGCTCAGAATATTTAGCGGATGGTATGGAATATAAGGGTGAGACTTATCAACTTGTGATAAAAACAGAGGTTAATAAAAAGGCCTTTGATACTGGAAAAGCATTTTCGAACAAAGGTACCACAACAATAAACGGTGATACAGCAGAGACAAACGGAACAACAACAAAACCGATTGCACCTGTGCTTTCGATTGAAAAGACTGTAAATGGAAAGAAATATGAAGAATATAAAGTGGGAGAGAAAATACCATATCGACTTGTTATAAAGAATACAGTGGCAGGTTCCCTTGGAAAAGAGGTGATTGTGAAGGATTATTCTCTTCCAGAAGATTTGAAAATCGATGCTTCCAGTGTCAAGGTCTCTGGAATCAAAGATGCAAAAGCAAAGGTGGTTCATAATAAGTTGACTGTTAGTGTAAGTGAATTGGCAGATGAAGTCATGATTGTATCCTTTAATGGGATTGGAAATAAGACCTTAAATGGAAAGGAAATAATCAATACGGCAAGTGCTGCCGCAAAAAATGTTTCAAAGGAAGTACAAGATAACAGTAAAGTTTATATCAATTCCCCGGAAATTTCCCTTACAAAGGAGGTAAAGAAATATGAATATCAAGTAGGTGAAGAAGTGGAATATACCATAAAAGGGCGGCAGACGATACCAGGTGGAACGGGGAGAGACATTGTGATTATGGACGAAAGTCTGCCGAAAGATATGATAATCAATCCGAAATCTGTAAAAGTAACTGGACAGGCAAAGGTGGTTCTAAATGGACAGGTGATTGACAATGAGCCCTCTATCAAAGTGAAAGATAATAAAATCTCCGTTCAATGGAAATATTTGCAAAATGAAGTTGTTAGCATAACATTTACAGTGAAAGTACCTGCTGAAAAGAACGGAATGGAAATCATTAATACAGGGAAAATGTCTGCATCAAATGTTGAGAAAAACAATATGGAAGCAAAGGCAAAGATTTGGGTTAATTCTCCTCAGTTAACCTTAAATAAAAGAGCAGATCGTGAATCGAAAAAATATAAAGTGGGTGATTTGGTGACTTATACCGTTGATTTATCAAATAAGCAGGCTGGAACGATTGCACGAAATGTTGTTTTTAAGGATGAGATTAAAACAAAAGGTGTTAAGCTTCAAAAAAACAGTATTGTGTTTACCGATTCGGGAGGAAAAGTGATTCAACCAGCCAGTCTTGAAATTATTGGGAATTCTTTTACAGCAGTGTTAGAAAGAGACTGTGTAAATACAGACAACTATATCCTTTGTGACAATGGTAAAGAAACGAGGCAAGAGAAGCAAAATCCAAAGAATCAAAAAACGGAAAACTTAATCACGTTGGAATATCAGGCTGCGATAGTAGAGGAAGCATTAGTGGGAAAGTCCGTTGAAAATGTTGCTGTGGTATCTGGGGATAACACACCAGAAGAAAAGGCTGATGAAGTAATTATTGTTCCAAAAGATGATACCTATCCAGGACTGTCGATTCGGAAAACGGCAGATAAGGCATGGTACAATGTAGGGGATCGCTTCTATTATCAATTAGATGTGACAAACAAAATACCGGGAACGGAAGCAAAAGACGTAATCATTGAAGATACTTTCCAAACAGAGGGGGCAGATGTTGAAAAAGAAAGTCTGAGGATTACTTTCAACGGAGAAGTTTTTGAACCAAAGGAAGTGATTTTTCATGAAGATAAAAAGAAAATTCAAATCAGAACCGGTAAGAATCTGTCTGGGGAGGATCAAATTCGGGTTTGCTACCAAGGAACATTTAATGAGCGGGCATTATTACAAGAGAAAGGAGTTCTTAACTGTGGAGCGGTCAGCGCCAAAAACATTCCACCTGTTACCGATGATAATACCGTTGAAATTATGCAAAAATCAGGGATTCTTAACGTTCGGAAAAAGGCAGATAAAGAGGCGTATTACGTAGGAGAAACTGGAAAGTACAGTATTGTTGTAACGAATCCTCAAAAGGATTCGGTTGTGAATAAGGTTGTAATCGAAGACCGAATGAAGACCAAAGGAATGATAAGTCATATGGATTCGATTAAAATGAAATTGAACGGTAAAGAAGTTGAAATAGGAAAAGATAAGCTCCAGGTTCAGAAGGGGAAATCTTTTCAATTGATGACAGGATTAGATATTACGGACAAAGATACCCTGGTCATAACATATGATGTTACTTATACAGAAGCATCAGCTGTGGGACAGGCTGAAAACAGGGTGACGGTTCGTGGTGATAAGATTCCCCCTTTTACAGATGAAGAAATTGTGGATTTGGTTCCCCCAGAGTTAACCCTAGAAAAAACCGCTGATAAGAAAGAGTATTCGTTGGGTGATGTGGCAGAGTATTCATTACGGGTAACAAACAAGTTTAAAGAGGCGACAGCCCTGGACGTCATCATTTATGATAAGCTTATTACGAAAGGAGCAAGAGTGATTGCCGATTCCTTTCATCTTTTCTATCAGAATGAGGAGGTAACAATAACAGATCAAATGCTCTTGTTAAGAGAAGACGGCTTCGAAATTAGAACGGGTATTAATCTAAAAGAAAATGAGGAGATAAAGCTAAAATATAAAGTGAAGTTCACCGAGATAATGAAAGAAGAATGTGCTGAAAATAAAGCATCAGCTCAAGGTGATAATACATTGCAGACGGAAACAGAGCTGAAAGTTCCCGTTGCAATCACCAAACCTCTATTCAGTCCGAAGAAAGAAATTTCCACAGGAGTACGCACGGGAGATGGCAGCAGTGTAGTGTTATACGCACTGATGATTTTTTTGGCGCTGTTGGCAGGAGTGATATGGTATCGAAAAAGATAATGTGCAAGAAAGAAAGGAGTGTGATATGATATATTTGTTGTAGATTTTTAGTTAGGAGAGAAAATGGAAAGTATTTATTTGGGAATTAGTGTAGTATTTCCGTTATTAGTATATATGGTAATCGGATTTACAGTACGAAAAATAGGGTGGGTAAGCCGTCAAGCACTAGCAGAAATTAATAAAGTTGTTTTTCGGATATTAATGTTTATTTTAGTGTTTTTAAATGCATATACGGCAGACATGGAAAAAGTATTTCAAAAGGAGAGCATGAAATTAATTGCTCTAGCAGTTATTTCGTTGCTGGTTGTTTTTGCAATTGCATGGATTATAACAGGAAAAACAGTAGAAGACAAAAAGAGACGAAGTGTGATTTTTCAAGGAATCTACAGAAGCAATCTGATTCTATTTGGTCTTCCAGTTAGTATAGCAGTGTATGGAGAGGGCGGAGTTAGTGTTATCAGTATATTGATTGTTATACTGATTCCCATCTATAATATAGTAGCTGCATTCGTGCTAAATGGAGCCAAAAGGGGCCAAGGAGGAATACTGAATTGTGTGGGGGCAAGCTTAACGAATCCAATGGTTTTAGGCGCTGTAGGCGGGATTCTTTTTAATGCATTACAGATTCATGTTCCAGAAATTATATATACACCCTTGTCGGCTCTTTCAAAGACGGCAACACCTCTTGCATTTATTATTCTTGGAGGAAGCTTGATGTTTTCCAAAATGAAAGCGGACTTGAAGCCCATTCTGATGGTTTCAGTGATTCGATTGTTACTCATTCCTGCCTGTGTCATAAGTATTGGACTATTTATGGGGATTCGCGGAGAAGGCATTGTAGGTTTGCTCTGTGCATTTGCATCCCCTATCTCGGTTTCTTCCTATACCATGGCGAAAGACTTAGACGTTGCGTCGGATTTGGCAGCAGAGCTAGTGGCAGTTACCACAGTTGCTTCAATTATTACCATGTTCTTATGGATTTCAAGTTTGAATTATTTCCATATTATATAAATAAAAACTCCGGAAAAATCCGGAGTTTTATTTATGAAATTCTTTGATTAAATACGTGCTACACCACTGTCTTTTGCAGCTTGAGCTACCGCCTGAGCTACTGCTTTTGCTACATCCTTATTTAATGCACTGGGAATAATATATTCCCTACTTAGCTCTTCATCGGATACAAAGCCTGCAATTGCTTTAGCAGCCGCAATCTTCATTTCGTCGTTAATATCTGTTGCACGAACGTCTAAGGCACCGCGAAAAATTCCAGGGAAAGCCAAGACATTATTAATCTGATTTGGGAAGTCACTTCTTCCGGTACCAACAACTGCAGCGCCGGCTTCCAGAGCAAGATTGGGCATAATTTCAGGTGTTGGGTTTGCCATTGGGAAAAGAATAGGATTTGAAGCCATAGAAGCAACCATTTCCTTTGTAACAGAGCCAGGAGCAGAAACACCAATAAATACATCAGCGCCTTTTATAACCTCGGCAAGGGTACCTTTTTCCATTTTGCGGTTTGTAATCTTTGCCATTTCTTCCTTTTCAGGATTCAAATTGTCTCTTCCTTCATAGATTGCACCGGTTCGATCCGTCATAATTACATTTTCCAGACCCATGCTAATCAGAAGCTTAATAATTGCAATTCCAGCAGCACCGGCACCACTTGTAACCACTTTGATTTTGTGGATATCCTTACCAGTGAGCTTTAAAGCATTAATCATAGCTGATAACGTAACAACAGCCGTTCCGTGTTGGTCATCATGAAAAATAGGAATATCACATTCTTTTTTGAGACGGGATTCAATTTCAAAACATCTTGGAGCTGAAATATCCTCTAAGTTTACTCCGCCAAAGCTTCCGGCAAGAAGCTTTACTGTATTTACTATATCATCAACATTTTTGGAACGAATACATAATGGAAAGGCGTCTACATCTGCAAAGGCCTTAAATAAAGCACATTTCCCCTCCATGACAGGCATCCCTGCCTCAGGCCCAATATCTCCCAGACCAAGTACTGCAGTTCCATCTGTAACAACAGCGACAAGGTTGCCTCTTCGTGTTAGGTCATAGCTTAAGTTTACATCTTTTTCAATAGCAAGACAAGGCTCAGCTACTCCTGGGGTGTAAGCGATAGAGAGGTCATCTTTTGTTTCCAAAGGAACGTTGGTTACGACCTCGATTTTGCCTTTCCACTGAGCGTGTTTCGTCATTGCTTCTTTACTGTAATCCATTTGTATGTTCTCCTTTCGGTGTGCGTGTTTTTTATTCCACCTGTCATTTTAGCACATATAGCGTTGAAGTCAATGCATGGTTTTATGATTGTTTAATAATTTTTCAGAGATATTTTCTTGTGAATGGAAGAGGAAAGACATAGTATTAAGTATAGAACACATTGATATAGAAGAAAGGGGATAAAAATTCATGGATAAAAAGGGGTTTATTGGAGAATTTAAGGAGTTTATTTCCAGAGGAAATGTAATAGATTTGGCAGTAGGTGTTATCATTGGAGGGGCTTTTTAAAAAATTGTCACCTCTCTTGTAGAAGATGTGATTATGCCGATTGTCACCTTAGTTACCGGAGGAGCGAATTTTCAGGACTGGCAGCTAAAGGTTGGAGGAGCCACCATAAGCTATGGAAATTTTCTGTCAGAGGTTATAAATTTTATCTTAATGGCTCTTGTCATTTTTATTATGATTAAGTTAATTAATAGGTTCAATAATTTAAAGAAGAATCCAGCGCCGGAAGTAAAGAAGGATACAAAAGTCTGTCCCTACTGTCTGTCGACAATTCCATTAAAAGCTGTAAAGTGTCCAGAGTGTACAGCAGATTTACCACAAACAGAATAAAGAATATAAGAAGGTCATTATTGCAGAAATGCGGTAGTGACCTTTATTTAGTTAGGAAACTAAATAATGTTAAAAAAGTGTGAACTTTTACAAATCCCCCTTGATTTTAAATAGATATCTGTTAAAATCAACAAGTAATTTAGTTAGAAAACTAACTAATTGGAGGTGAAAAGGTGGTTGAGTGTCAAGAAGAAAAAACGTTTGTGCTGTTAAAGAAATTGTTTCATATGACAGGATATTTATCAATGCAGAAAATGAGCCGTGTTGGAATTAAGCAAGGGCAGGCATGGGTGCTTTTTGCTCTTCATAGATTTGGAGAGCTGTCTCAGAAGGAACTTGCTCAAAAAGTGCATATTACTCCTCCTTCCATGACAGTTGCAGTTAAAAAGATGGAAGAAATGGGATTGGTCAAGAAAGAAATTGACGAAAAGGACAAACGGATTATACGAATCTGTATTACAGAGCAAGGTGAGAAGGTTGTAAAGAGGAGTATGTGTATAACCGACGAAATCGATCAGATATTGCTGGAAGATATGACAGAAGAAGAGAAGCAAGAATTTCATGCCTTGTTGCATCGAGCAATGAGAAGTGTGGAAAAGAATTCGAATATGAAAGAGCATAACCATATGTTTTTCTCGCACCATGGCGAGACAATATAATATGTAGAGAGGAAAAAAATGGGAAAACTAGTTAAATTTTTAAAGCCATATATGGCAACGGTTGCAGCGATATTTGCAATTTTAATTCTGCAGGTATATTGTGATTTATCCCTGCCAACTTATACTTCCGACATTGTGAATGTGGGAATTCAACAAAAAGGTATCAGTGAAAAGGTACCTTATCATATTACAAATGAGGATTTGCAGTCCTTATTAATGCTGTCTAAGAAAGAGGATCAAGAGTTTATACAGAAATCCTATGAAGAGGGGAATAAAGAGGGAATCTTAGAACTTAAGGAATCAGTAAAGGATAGCGAAAAAGATTTATCAAAATTGGAGAAGTCATTAAAAGGACCAATGTTTCTCGTTTTGGCTCTCCAGGAACAAGGCACGAATCAGCAAGGCGGGCAGCAAATGGCACCTGGACAAAATCAAGAGGTTCCAAGTGTAGATGAATTGCAGAAGCAATACGACATTCCAGATACAATGCTGGAACAGTCATCAGCAGCTTATATTGAGAAGGCCTATATAAACGCAGATGTAAATATGGATAAGGTTCAGACCTCATACATCTTAAATACTGGTGGAAAGATGCTTTTGCTTGCACTTCTTGGAATGCTTGCCAGTGTTTCAGTTGGCTTCTTAGCTGCAAGAACAGGCGCAGGAGTTGGCCGGACAATCAGGAAGGGTGTCTTCACAAAGGTAGTTGGATTTTCCAATGGAGAGTTTGACAAATTTTCAACGGCATCTCTTATCACGAGAAGCACCAATGACATTCAGCAGATACAAATGATTTTGACGATTATGCTGCGTCTGGTTTTATACGCTCCCATTATGGCCATAGGTGGAGTATGGAAAGTCTTCCAAACCAATGTAAATATGTCATGGATTTTAGCAGTAGCAGTAGGTCTTGTGTTAGCAGTTGTATTCGTGCTTTTTTTGGTAGTAATGCCGAAATTCAAAATTGTACAGAAGCAATTAGACAGGATTAACCTTGTGAGTAGAGAAATTCTTACAGGGATTCCAGTAATCAGGGCTTTCACAACACAAAGACATGAAGAAGAGCGCTTTGATGATGCAAATAAGGCATTTACCAAAACAAATCTTTTTGTAAATAGAGCAATGACTTTTATGATGCCGGCGATGATGTTGATTATGAACTGTATTACAGTCTTAATCGTTTGGGTAGGAGCCAGCGGAATAGATAGCGGAAACATGCAGGTAGGCGATATGATGGCATTTATCCAATATACGATGCAGATTATTATGTCCTTCCTTATGATTTCTATGATATCTGTAATGCTTCCAAGAGCAGCAGTATCCGCAGAGCGTGTGGATGAGGTGTTAAGAAGTGAAACCTTAATAAAAGACCCTGAAAGGGTGAAAACCATTTCGGAAAAAGGGAATGGCAAGGTAGAGTTTAAAAATGTATCTTTCCGATATCCAGGAGCAGAAGAGGATGTACTAAGCCAATTAAGCTTTACGGCAAATCCTGGTGAGACCACAGCAATTATTGGAAGCACTGGCAGTGGAAAATCCACGATGGTTCATTTAATCCCAAGATTCTATGATGTAACAGAGGGTTCTGTTACGGTGGACGGAGTGGACATTCGTGACATAGCGCAGCATGACTTAAGGGAACGAATTGGATTTATACCGCAAAAGGGTGTGTTGTTTTCAGGAGATATTCGTTCCAATATTCTGTATAGTAATGAAGATGCAGGTGATGACGTAATGAAGGATGCGGCACGAGTTGCCCAGGCCAGTGAGTTTATAGAGGAGAAGGAAGAGGGCTATGATAGTCCGATTTCCCAAGGAGGAACCAACGTTTCTGGTGGTCAGAAGCAAAGGATTTCTATCGCAAGAGCGATTGCAAAAAATCCGGAAATTTATATTTTTGATGATAGCTTTTCAGCACTTGACTATCAAACGGATGTAACACTTCGAAAAGAGCTGAAGAAAAAGACCGCAGATAGTACCGTTCTGATTGTAGCCCAGAGAATCAGTACGATTCTCCATGCAGAGAAAATATTAGTTCTTGATGAAGGGAAAATTGTGGGGCAAGGAACCCATAAAGAACTTTTGAAAAGCTGTGAAGAATACTATCAGATTGCATCTTCACAATTATCAGAAGAAGAACTAAACAGAGATATACAGGAGGTGGGCTAAATGGCAGAAAAGAGACAAAGAATTGGTAGAAGAGGGGGCGGTCCACAAGGAATGATGCCCGGAGAAAAGCCAAAGAACTTCAAGTCGACCATGAAAAAGTTAATGAATTATATGGGAAGATATAAAGTCGGCTTACTGTTGGTTCTTATTTTTGCAATTGGTGGTACCATATTCAATATAGTAGGACCTAAGATACTTGGAAAAGCAACGACAGAAATATTCAATGGATTGGTTTCAAAAGTACAAGGTGGAGATGGAATTGATTTCACCAAAATCGGACAAATTCTTTTATCCTTGCTTATTCTGTATTTAGTCAGTGCATGTCTGACTTTTATGCAAGGTTATATTATGACTGGAATTTCCCAGAAACTAACCTACAGAATGCGAAAAGAAATTTCGGAGAAGATTAATCGTCTTCCAATGAATTATTTTGATCGTATGACCCATGGAGAGATTCTATCAAGAATCACAAATGATGTGGATACCTTGAGCCAAAGCTTGAATCAAAGTGCTACTCAAATTATTACGTCAATTACAACCATTATTGGTGTTCTGGTTATGATGCTGAGTATTAGTCCGCTTATGACGTTGATAGCGTTGTTGATTTTACCGGTTTCTATGGGAATTATATCGGTAATCATCAAGAAGTCACAAGGGTATTTCAAGAGCCAGCAGGAATATTTGGGAAACGCAAATGGCCAGGTAGAAGAGGTATATGGCGGACACGTTATTGTAAAGGCATTTAACAAAGAAGAGGATGTGATTTCAACCTTCAGTGAGACGAATGAAAAGCTTTATCAATCAGCATGGAAATCTCAGTTCTTATCCGGTATTATGATGCCAATCATGCAGTTTGTATCCAATCTGGGTTACGTGGCAGTAGTTGTTTTAGGAGGATATCTAACCTTGAAGAGCAAAATTGAGGTTGGTGATATTCAGTCCTTCATTCAATACGTAAGAAGCTTCACACAGCCAATTCAGCAGGTGGCTCAGGTGGCAAACATGCTTCAATCAACAGCGGCAGCATCGGAGCGCGTATTTGAATTTCTTGAAGAGGAAGAGGAAAGTCCTACATCAGAAAAGGCGGTTAAGCTTTCTGAGATGGATTTGGACAGTAGTGTTGAATTTAAACATGTCAAATTTGGTTATTTAAAGGACCAGATTATTATAAAAGATTTTTCTGCTAAGATTTTACCGGGACAAACCATTGCTATTGTTGGGGCTACTGGAGCAGGAAAGACCACGATGATTAAGCTGTTGATGCGCTTTTATGATATTAATGCAGGTTCTATAAAGGTCGATGGTGTGGATATCAGAGATATGGATCGAGATGAGCTGCGGGAACAGTTTGGCATGGTTTTACAGGATACATGGCTTTTCAAGGGTACTATTGAAGAGAATATAAAGTATGGAAAATTGGATGCAACTCATGAAGAGGTAGTGGCGGCAGCAAAAGCAGCTCATGCCCATCGATTTATTCAGACATTACCAGGGGGTTATGATATGGAGCTGAATGAAGAGGCCTCCAATGTATCCCAGGGACAGAAACAGCTGTTGACTATTGCAAGAGCAATTCTTAAAAATCCAAAGATGCTGATTTTGGATGAAGCAACCAGTTCTGTTGATACAAGAACTGAAATCCGAATCCAAAAAGCAATGAACAACCTGATGAAAGGAAGAACCAGCTTTGTAATTGCACACAGGCTCTCAACAATAAGAGATGCAGATCTTATTTTAGTCATGAAAGATGGAGACGTAGTAGAGCAAGGCAAGCATGATGAATTAATCAAAGAAGAAGGATTGTATGCACAGCTTTATAATTCGCAATTTGAGCAAAGTGCTTAAGAAGGAGAGAGTATGGACAGGCTAAAAAAGCAATTTGATTTTATACTGGAGATTGATAAAGAAAAACAGATTGTAAGGCAAAACTATCTGGCAGATGGCAGTCGGAAAGAAAATGACTCTGAGCATGCATGGCATATGGCAATCATGGCCTTATTACTTCATAAATATTCAACAGATGCAGTTGATGTAGGAAGAGTAATTGCGATGCTTTTAATCCATGATTTGGTGGAAATTGATGCAGGTGATACATATGCTTATGATGAAGAAGGTCAAAGTGGGAAACAGGCAAAAGAAGAGGCAGCAGCAAAGCGCATCTTTGGAATACTTCCAGAGGACCAGGCAGAAGATTTTATGGACTTGTGGCAGGAGTTTGAGAATGGAATTACCGCAAATGCCAGATTTGCAAATGCATTAGACAGTCTTCAACCTATGATGCTAAATGGGGCAGCCGGTGGCAAATCATGGGTGGAGCATGGTGTGAAATTGAGTCAAATTTTAAAACGAAATGATGTGACTGCGCAAGCTGCACCAGAGCTTTGGGAGTTTTGCTTTAAGGAGTTTGTAAAGCCGAACTTAGAAGCCGGTAAGATTGTGAATGAGTAATAAAATAAAAGGATGTCCTGAAGGTTTCGATTTCAGGGCATCCCTTTTTATTTTATTTATTTTCAGCTTCCTGAAGCTTCATTGCACGTACCTTTAAAGAAAGACCGAAGAGATTAATAAATCCTTCTGCATCATGATGATCGTAAAGATCTCCAGTGGTAAAGCTTGCTAAAGATTCATTGTAAAGTGAATAAGGAGAAGTTGTACCAGCCTTAATAATATTACCTTTGTAAAGTTTGAATTTAACTTCACCTGTAACATATTTCTGAGTTGTATCAACGAAAGCCTGGATTGCTTCACGAAGAGGTGTGAACCATTTTCCTTCATATACAATCTGAGAAAACTTATTGCCAAGATCCTTTTTCACAGCATAAGTATCACGGTCGAGAACTAACTCTTCTAATTGTTGATGAGCTTCCATCAAAATGGTACCACCTGGAGTTTCATATACTCCTCGGGATTTCATTCCAACAACACGGTTTTCAACAATATCTATAATACCAACCCCATGTTTGCCGCCAAGAGCATTTAGCTCTTTGATAATATCTGCAACCTTCATGTCCTTACCATTCAGAGTTTTAGGCACTCCGGCTTCGAAAGTCATTGTAACGTATTCACCCTCATCCGGTGCGTTTTCAGGGGAAACACCAAGAACTAAAAGCTTGTCAAAATTTGGTTCTTCATTGGGATCTTCCAGTTCCAGACCTTCATGGCTAATGTGCCATAAGTTACGGTCACGGCTATAGCTTTGACTTGCATCGAAAGGAAGGTCAATTCCATGAGCTTTCGTATACTCGATTTCATCTTCACGAGATTCCATTGTCCAGATATCAGTCATTCTCCAAGGAGCAATAATTTTCAAATCTGGAGCAAGTGCTTTGATACCAAGCTCGAAACGAATCTGGTCATTTCCCTTACCGGTTGCACCGTGACAAATAGCAGTTGCACCTTCTTTTCTTGCAATTTCAACAAGTTTTGCAGCGATAGTAGGACGAGCCATAGCAGTTCCAAGAAGATATTTGTTCTCATAAACGGATCCTGCCTTTACACAAGGCATTACATAGTTTTCACAGAAATCATCAATCACATCTTCAATGTAGAGCTTGGAAGCTCCCGATAATTTTGCTCTTTCTTCTAAACCATCTAATTCTTCACCTTGTCCACAATCAATACAACAACAGATTACTTCGTAATCAAAATTTTCTTTTAACCAAGGGATGATTGCTGTAGTATCTAAGCCCCCGGAATATGCTAAAACAACTTTTTCTTTCATAATATTTTGTACCTCCTAAATACAATTTAACTAGAGATTACTATACACTATAAAAAGGAAATAAGCAATAAGAATTTATAAATATGCATAAATATTTATAATTATACATATTGACAAGAAAGTTCAGATGTGTATAATAAAGAAAAGGTTTCAAAAAAAGGAGACGCATATGTTTGCAAAATTTAATGATGAATTAAATACTAGACAATGTTCTCTTCTGCTTTCAGCAAGCAGTGTTGTTTGTGTGCCGTGTAGCCCGAGTCCCGCTGGGGTTTTTTTTGTGCACAATTGAACACTGATGAAAAGAAAGTAAAGTAATTATAGACGATAATCTTGTAAATGAAACAGGACTAGAGTGTGATGCTTTAGTTCTGTTTTTTTGTTATATTGATGAAAAGGAGAGCAAAAATGGATGTAAGAGAATCATTAAAGGATAAGAAGAAAATAGTAATCAAGGTGGGGACTTCTACCATTACCCATAAGGAAACAGGAAATATAGATTTGGATAAGCTGGAAAAATTTGTACGTATCTTGACGAATTTGATTAATAAAGGAAAAGAAGTGATTGTAGTTTCTTCCGGCGCAATTGGGATTGGGAGAAATATATTGGGGTTAAAAGAACGCCCCAAGGATAAAGCAATCCGTCAAGCATGTGCAGCCGTAGGCCAGGGTAAATTGATTATGATGTACGAAAAACTATTTGCGGAGTATGGATATCTAACTGCCCAAGTACTGTTGACAAAAGAGTCTATTTCAAATGGAGTTTGTGCAAAAAATGCACGAAGCACTTTCGAACAGCTCTCAAAAATGAAGGTGATACCAATTGTGAATGAAAACGATGCAATCAGTGTAGACGAAGAGGGCTATGGAAATTTTGGAGATAACGACACCATGGCAGCAGATGTGGCTTCTTTGGTCAATGCGGATTTATTGATTTTAATGTCTGACATTAACGGGTTGTATACAGACGACCCAAAAGAGAATCCAAACGCAAGGTTTGTTCATACGGTAAGCCGTATTGATAGCGAGCTTGAAAGAATGGGAAGAGGTTCTGGGACAAGCCTTGGCACAGGAGGTATGGCAACAAAAATTAAGGCAGCAAAAATTGCAACGAACGCGAATGCAGATATGGTAATTGCCAATGGTGAGAGTATTTATATGATTAATGACATTATGGCAGGAAAGAAAGTAGGTACTATTTTTCTATCTAAAAAGCATCCTTATAAAGGAGAAAATGAATTGGCACCAATTAAGGATATCTATCGAAAACATAGAAATAAAATAATGAAAAACACAAAAGGAGAATTAAATGATGAGCTATATGCAAGTAATTGGTAAGAAAGCAAAGGAAGCATCAGGACTTATTTCGGTTTTGGGACAAGAGGTTAAAAATAAAGCATTAGAAGAAGTTGCTCAAGCTCTGATTGAAGATACGAAGGGGATATTAGATGGAAATAAAAGAGATTTAGAAAATGCAAAAGCCAGTGGAATGAAAGCTTCTTTATTAGATCGCATGCTATTGAATGAGGAACGAATAGGTGCTATGGCAGAAGGGCTCCGGGATATTGCAAAACTGAAAGACCCAATCGGTGAATTTGAGCGTGTAGAAGTGAGGCCTAATGGACTTCGTATTGGGAAAAAGAAAGTCGCTCTTGGTGTAGTTGGTATGATTTATGAGTCTCGTCCTAATGTTACCAGTGATGCATTTGGACTGTGCTTCAAAACGGGAAACGTTGCAATTTTAAGAGGGAGTAAGGATATTATTTATTCCAACCAGGCAATTGTAGCAGCAATAAAAAAAGGACTGGAAAGAGCCTCGGTCTCAACAGATGCGGTTCTCCTTGTGGAAGATTTAAGCTATGATACGATTGATGAGATGATGAGTCTGCGGGAATACATTGATGTGCTTATTCCAAGAGGAGGGGCGGGACTTATTAAACGCGTCACAGAAAACAGCAGTGTGCCAGTAATTGAAACAGGAACAGGGAATTGTCATCTTTATATTGATGAGTATGCAGATGAGGAAAAGGCAGTTGCCATTGTTGTGAATGCCAAGACGCAAAGGCTTGGGGTTTGTAATGCATGTGAATCTTTAGTGGTTCATAAAACCCTACTGGAAACCATCCTTCCCAAAGTATGCCAAAAGCTAGAAGAAAAGGGTGTGGAAATCAGAGGAGATGAGAGTGTAAAGAAAGCATGGGAGAATACTGTTTCTGCCACGGAAAAGGATTGGGGAGAAGAATATTTAGACTCTGTCATATCGATAAAAACAGTAGACAGCATTGAAGATGCCATATATCATATTAATAGATATAACACGGGTCATTCCGAAGGAATTATTACAGAACACTATAATAATGCTGATTTGTTTCAGGAGCGCATTGATGCGGCGGCGGTGTATGTGAATGCTTCTACAAGATTTACAGATGGATTTGAGTTTGGATACGGAGCAGAAATCGGAATCAGTACACAGAAATTGCATGTAAGAGGCCCTATGGGACTGGATGCATTAACGACAACAAAGTATGTGATCTTTGGAAATGGCCAGATTCGAGATTAAATAACTTGCATATTATACATAAATAATGTATAATTATGCAAAAGTTAGGAGATGATGGCATGATAAAAGTAGGAATAATTGGCTCGACAGGTTACGCGGGAGCTGAATTGGTAAGGATTTTAACGAATCATAAGGAAGCAGAAATTATATGGTATGGTTCGAGAAGTTACAAAGATGAATACTATGCAGATATCTATCAAAATATGTTTCAAATAGTGGATGCAAAATGCATGGATGAAAATATGGAAGTACTGGCAAAGGAGGCAGATGTGATTTTCACGGCAACTCCTCAAGGCTATTGTGCTTCTATTATAAATGAAACCATTCTGTCAAACACAAAGATTATTGATTTAAGTGCGGACTTTCGGATTAAAGATGTGGATACTTATGAAAAGTGGTATCAACTGAAGCATGAAAGTCCGGATTTTATTAAGGAAGCCGTATATGGACTTTGTGAGGTCAACAGAGATGGTATAAAAAAAGCAAGGCTTGTAGCAAACCCAGGATGTTACCCGACTTGCTCTTTCTTATCTATATATCCTTTGGCAAAAGAAGGAATTATCGATATGAATTCCTTGATTATTGATGCGAAATCCGGTACATCAGGTGCAGGGAGAGGCGCGAAAATTGATAATCTATTCTGTGAAGTTAACGAAAACATTAAGGCATATGGAGTGGGAAGTCACAGACATACACCTGAGATTGAAGAGCAACTTTCTTATGCATCAAATAAAAAGTTTGCGATAAATTTCACTCCACATTTAGTACCTATGAATCGAGGAATCTTAATCACGGCTTACGGAAATCTTATTAAAGATGTTACAAAAGAAGAAATAAGATCTATTTACGAATCTTATTATAAGGAGGAACACTTCGTTCGTTTCCTGAAAGACAAGGTAACGCCTCAGACAAAATGGGTAGAGGGAAGTAACTTTGTGGATGTGAACATAGAGGTGGATACAAGAACCAATCGTGTCATTATGATGGGGGCTATGGATAACCTGGTAAAAGGGGCGGCAGGACAAGGGGTACAAAATATGAATCTGATGTTTGGACTTGATGAACAATGTGGATTAGATCTTGTACCTATGTTCCCATAGGTGAAAAAAATGATAATTCGAGAAATGACAATTGATGATTATGAGGAAGTAAGCAATCTGTGGATGACAATCCGAGGATTTGGAATTGTGAAAGTAGATGATTCGAAAGAAGGAGTAGAGCGGTTTTTAAAAAGAAATCCTTCTACCAGTGTGGTTGCAATAGAAGATGAGAAAATAGTAGGAAGCATTTTGTGCGGGCATGATGGACGAAGAGGTCATTTCTATCATGTGTGTGTAGCGGAAGAGTATCGACGTATGGGAATTGGGAAAAGCATGGTGGTTGAGGCAATGCAGGCACTTCGGAAGGAGAAAATTACCCGGGTGTCATTAAACGCATTTCGAGATAATGACTTAGGAAATGCCTTTTGGAACACCATAGGCTGGACGAAGAGGGAAGACTTCAACCATTACGAATTTACGCTCAATAAAGAGAATATAACAGCTTTCAATAATCAGTAGGAGGAAATAGGTATGAAAAAAATAGAAGGAGCTGTAACTGCAGCGAAGGGATTTGAGGCAGCAGGTGTGGCAGCAGGGGTAAAGTATAAAGACCGTATGGATATGGCAATGATTTATAGTAATGAACCTTGTGTGGCAGCAGGAGCCTTTACTCAGAATATTGTAAAAGCCGCACCAGTACTTTATGACAAAGAGATTATAGACAGCAAGAAGAAGGTCAAAGCAGTAGTGGTTAATTCCGGAATTGCAAATGCATGTACGGGCAAGGAAGGATTTGCATACTGTGAGCAGAGTGCAAAAATCACGAAAGAAGCGCTTGGATTTTCGGAGGAAGTTTTAGTTGGCTCAACAGGAGTGATTGGCATGCAGCTGCCTATGGACAAAATAGAAGCAGGTATTCTTGCTCTTGCAAAAGAGAAAAAGGAAGATGTTCAAAGTAGTACCAATGCGGCAAATGCAATTCTAACAACGGATACGAGAAAAAAGGAAATTGCCTTTTCTTTTGAAATACAGGGAACAGAAGTAAAGATGGGAGGAATGGCCAAAGGATCAGGAATGATTCATCCGAATATGTGTACCATGCTTTCTTTTGTTACCACAGATGCGAACATTAGTGGAGATACGTTGCAGAAAGCATTAAGTGAGGATGTTCCAGATACCTACAATATGATTTCTGTAGATGGCGATACCTCAACGAATGATACGGTATTGGTGTTGGCAAATGGTCTTGCCGGCAATGCAGAAATCTGTTATGGAACGGAGGAATATAACCAATTCAAGAATGTTCTCCATGAGATTAATGTGTATTTAGCAAAGGAAATCGCCGGAGATGGAGAAGGAGCAACGGCTTTGTTTGAAGTCGAAGTAAAAGGAGCCAAAACCGAAGAAGATGCTAAGAAAATTGCGAAATCAGTAGTGTGCTCTGATTTGACAAAGACAGCAATAGCAGGACATGATGCAAACTGGGGAAGAATCCTTTGTGCGATGGGCTATTCCGGTGGAGTTTTTACTCCGGAAAATGTAAACCTTTCCTTTGTGGGTTGTGAAAATACAGTCATTATTATGAAGGATGGGGATGCTGTTTC
This sequence comes from Aequitasia blattaphilus, assembly GCF_024721305.1. Lineage (GTDB taxonomy): Bacteria > Bacillota > Clostridia > Lachnospirales > Lachnospiraceae > Aequitasia > Aequitasia blattaphila. The sequence goes on from NZ_JAMXOD010000009.1 coordinate 47,745, forward strand.
ATACAGTGAGGAAGAGGCAACAAAGATACTGTCGGAAAATCCGGTAAAGGCTCTGATTGAGCTAAATGAAGGAAAGGGATGCGCAACAGCATGGGGATGTGACTTAACCCATGGATATATTGAAATAAATGCGGATTATAGGAGCTAGCAAATGATGGTTATGAAAAAAGAAATGCAGAAATACTTGGAAAAAGCAGAGGTTTTAATAGAAGCACTCCCTTACATACAGCGATTTAATCGCAAAATCATTGTAGTAAAATATGGTGGAAGTGCCATGGTAGATGAGAAGTTAAAAGAACAAGTTATTAAAGATGTGGCACTTTTGAAGCTGGTTGGATTTAAGCCGATTATCGTCCATGGCGGCGGCAAAGAAATCAGCAAATGGGTTGGAAAAGTAGGGATGGAGCCGGAATTTAAGAATGGCCTTCGTGTCACAGATGAAGCAACCATGGAATTAGTAGAGATGGTTTTGGGAAAAGTCAACAAGAGTCTCGTTCAGTTAATTGAAGGTTTAGGAGTTCATGGGATAGGAATCAGTGGAAAAGATGGTGGTCTTCTAAAGGTAGATAAGAAGCTGGCAGATGGCGAAGATATTGGATTTGTAGGGGAAGTTACAAAGGTAAATACTCAGATACTGGAAGACTTAATCGAAAAAGATTTTCTCCCGGTTATCTGTCCAATCGGAATGGACGATCAATTTAACACCTACAATATCAACGCAGATGATGCGGCATGTGTGATTGCAAAAGCTATGAAGGCGGAAAAACTTGCGTTTCTGACAGATATAGAAGGTGTATACAAAGATCCAAAGGATCCCAAAACACTGATTTCTGAATTGAGAGTAGAGGAAGCAAAAAAACTGATGGAAGATGGTTACATTGGCGGCGGAATGCTTCCGAAGCTGAATAATTGTATTGATGCCATTGAATCTGGGGTATCAAGGGTTCATATTCTGGATGGAAGAATTCCTCATTGTTTGCTTTTAGAGATTTTCACAAACAAGGGAATTGGAACCGCTATTTTACATGGAGAAGAACCAAAGTATTATCAGGGAGAGTAAAAGAATGAAAGAATATATTGAAGCAGCAAATGAAGCATTGGTACATACTTACAACAAGTTGCCAGTGGTTTTAGATAAAGGAGAAGGGTCTTATCTGTATGATACAGAAGGGAAGGAATATCTGGATTTCTCGGCAGGTATTGCAGTATCTTCAATTGGTTATGGAAATCAAGACTTCAAAAATGCACTTACCGATCAATTGGACCACCTGATTCATACATCGAACTTGTATCATCATTCCCAATCGCTGGAAGCAGCAAACGGACTTCGTAAGCTTTCCGGAATGGATCGCATATTTTTTACGAACAGCGGAACCGAAGCAATTGAAGGGGCATTGAAAACAGCCAGAAAATATGGTTTTTTAAAAGATGAAAAAAAATATGAATTTATTGCCATGGAAAATTCCTTTCATGGCCGTACTATGGGAGCCCTTTCGGTCACAGGAACAAAGGCATACAGAGAGCCTTTTGAGCCTCTCATTCCAGGGGTTTCTTTTGCCCAATATAATGACATTGAAAGTGTGAAGGAAAAAATCACGAATCAAACATGTGGAATTATATTAGAGCCAATGCAAGGAGAAGGTGGAATCCACCCAGCCACAGAAGAATTTTTAAAGGGAGTAAGAAAACTGTGCGATGAGAAGGATATTCTTTTGATTTTTGATGAGATTCAATGTGGAATGGGTCGCTGTGGCTATCCTTTCCTTTGGCAGAAGTATAACGTTAAACCAGACATTCTTGTTATGGCAAAGGCAATTGGAAGCGGGCTGCCAGTAGGTGCATTTGGACTTACAGAACACGTGGCAAAAAATTCCCTTGTGCCAGGAGATCATGGAACCACCTATGGCGGAAATCCTTTAGCTCTTCGAGCAATCAGTGCCACCGTATCGATATTTGAAAAAGAGAAGTTGATTGAGAATGCGAAAAGTATGGGAAAATACTTAGAAAGCAAGTTGGATGAACTAAAAGAGGAAAAAGAGGTTATAACAGACCGGCGGGGAGTTGGTCTGATGCAGGGGATTGCTCTTCGCACACCTGTTGGGGATGCAGTGAAAAAAGCTTTTGAAAGAGGACTTTTACTGATAGCGGCAGGGGGAAATGTGATACGTTTTGTACCACCTCTTACAATCCAAAAAGACGAAATTGATAAAATGGCAGAAATATTAAACGATATACTCTAGAAATTATTCAGATTCCATAGTACAATAACAACGACAAGAGCATAAGAGGGTATTTACAGGAATTCGACAGACTGTAAGGAGAAACTTATGCAAATGAAAAAAAAGAGAACATTGTTTTGTATTGTCAGCATGCTAAATGTCATGCTTTTGTTGGGGTGCCAAAAGGAAGAGCTGGTTGAGCTGCAACAGAAAGAAGAAGTAAGGGATGAAGTGAATGAGGATCAAAAGGAGATGATTTTTATTCATATTTATGGTCATGTAAATAAACCAGGTGTATATGAAATGACCTTGGGAAGCCGAATTTTTGAGGCAATTGAAGAAGCAGGCGGTGCGACGGAAGATGGAAACACCAATGCTTTAAATCTTGCAAAGCTTTTAGAGGATGGTGAACAAATTTATATTCCTTCTTTTCAAGAAGCAGAAATGCAACAGAATAAAGAACAAAATGATGGTAAAGTTAGTATTAATCATGGAACCAAAGAGGAACTCATGACTCTTACTGGAATTGGTGAAGCAAAAGCCGAGAGTATTATTGCCTACAGAGAAGAAAACGGGGGCTTTCATACTGTGGAGGAGCTGAAAAATATTCCGGGAATAAAAGATGGAGTTTATAATAAGATAGAAGACAGTATTAAGCTATAGGGGGATTGTATGGCTCAAAGAGTATTGATTGTAGACGATGAAAAATTAATAGTTAAGGGGATTCGCTTTAGTCTGGAGCAAGACGATATGGAGGTGGATGCGGCATATGACGGAGAAGAGGCTCTTTCGTTGGCAAAGTCAAAGGAGTACGACATTATTCTTCTCGATATTATGCTGCCTAAATTAAGCGGACTTGAGGTTTGTCAGCAGATTCGAGAATTTTCCGATGTTCCCATTGTTATGTTAACAGCCAAGGGAGAAGATATGGATAAGATTCTGGGACTGGAATATGGAGCCGATGACTATATTACAAAACCTTTTAATATTTTAGAAGTAAAGGCTCGTATTAAGGCAATAATGCGGCGAATTTCCAAAAATGGAAAGAAAGAAGCAACTTCCAAAAATATTGTCAAAGGTGATATGCGTATTGATGGAGACAGCAGAAGAATTTTTGTAGGTGAGCGGGAGATTAATCTTACAGCTAAAGAATTTGATCTTTTGGAGCTTTTGGCAATGCAGCCCAATAAAGTATACAGCAGAGAAGAGCTATTAAGTATCGTGTGGGGTTATGAAAATCCAGGAGATGCCAGAACAGTAGATGTACATATACGTCGTTTACGGGAGAAAATTGAGGCGAACCCAAGTGATCCCAAATATGTGTACACAAAGTGGGGAGTTGGTTACTATTTCAGGGGCTAGAAGAGTTTGGAATTTTAAATATTTCCGCAGCATGCGTGTATTATTAATCGTTCTTTTGATTATTGCAGGCATACTTCCTGCTGTAATTATGAAGGAAGTAATTACTAGAAGCTATGAGACGAGAGCAGTCAATGTAAAGACTGCTGAAATACAAAATCAATGCAATATTCTTTGTGACCAAATAGCAGAATCTAATTATCTAAGTGAGCAGACATCGGAAGTTTTAGCGGCAGAGATTACCCAGTTGTCGAATATTTATAACGGTCGTATTATGGTCATCGACAATGATTATAAGATTGTAGAAGATACGTATGAGTTTGATGAGGGAAAGACCATTATTTCCCATGATGTTGTGACTTGCTTTAAAGGGAAGGGAACAACTAATTATGATCGGAGAAATAAGTATATTGAAGTGACTTCTCCGGTTTTGGATGAAAACAAAGAAATGGTAATGGGGGTCATGTTGGTGAGTGTATCAACGAATTCCATTGCAGATACGATTTCACTTCTTGAAAACACAGCAAATGTTGTGATGATTATTATTGCCGTTTTTGTGGTACTATTTGCATTTATTGTAGGCACAAGGATGGTAAAACCTTTGAACCGAATTACCTCATCCATTGAAGCGGTTACAGAGGGCTATGACGAAGATTACCTTCATGAGAATGCATATCTGGAAACGAGAGTTATATCGGATTCCTTTAACAAAATGCTTGGGCGAATGAAAACGCTGGATGATACCAGAAAAGAATTTGTATCAAATGTCTCTCATGAGCTAAAAACACCGTTAACATCTATGAAGGTATTAGCGGACTCACTTCTTACGCAAGAGGATGTGCCAAACGAGCTGTATAAAGAGTTTATGGAAGATTTGTCCAAGGAAATTGAAAGAGAAAATGATATCATTAATGATTTGCTTTCATTGGTAAAGATGGATAAGACGAATCCGGATTTAAACATGAATCTGGAGAATATCAATGAGATGATTGAACAGATTTTAAAACGTTTACGTCCGGTAGCAACGTTAAGAAATATAGAGTTGGTATTTGAGAGTCTGCGCCCGGTTACAGCTGCTGTAGATAAGGTGAAACTTTCTCTGGCAATTTCGAATCTGGTTGAGAATGCTATAAAGTATAACAATGAAAATGGTTGGGTACATGTAAGGTTAAATGCAGATCATAAATGGTTTACCTTAGAAGTTGCGGATTCGGGAATTGGAATTCCGGAAGACAGTATTGGGAATATATTTGAACGGTTTTACCGCGTGGACAAATCTCACTCCAGAGAAATAGGAGGAACGGGACTGGGGCTGGCAATTACGAGAAGTGCAGTGCTTCTCCATAGAGGCTCCATTAAGGTATTTTCAGAACCGGAGAAGGGGACAACATTTTCACTTCGAATCCCCTTAACCTACGTTGCATAAGGAGTATGGACAATGAAGAGAAAATCTGTAATATTTCTATTGGTCATATGTATATTCTTGCTGGGCGGATGTAAAGACAGAGGAATTCCCCAAGGGGAAGGACCTTTTCTCTATTTTCAGAACACAGAAGGAACGAATCTGATGAAGGAAAAGTATACATTTAAAAAAGGAAGTCCCCTAAGCCAGATTCGGGAAGGGCTTGAAAAGTTAAAAGAGAATCCGGAAAATGAAGATTATATCAGTGTCTTTACGAAGGATGTATCCATTCAAAAGGAAGCCTTTGAAGAGGGAATTGCAAAACTTTATTTCTCAGACAAGTACAATAAACTAAGCAAGACACAGGAAGTGCTTTTGCGCTCTGCAATTGTACAGACCTTAACCCAGCTCGATGAAGTAAAGGGTGTGGAATTTGTGGTTGGAGAGAAGCCTCTTTCGGATAGCAAAGGGGTAGAAATTGGTGTCATGAAAGGAGAAGACTTTGTGCAAAACATAGGCTCCTCTATTCATTCAGCAGAGAAAGCGAATTTAACCATTTTCTATGGCAATGAGCAAGGGGAAAAATTGGTTCAAAAGAATATAAGCGTTCGTTACAATAGCAATATGTCTTTGGAGGAGCTGGTTATACAGCAGCTTATAAAAGGACCAAGGTCGAAAAATGCATTGAAGACCATTCCTCAAGATACAAATTTATTAAGCATCACTACAAAGGAAAACACATGTTATATCAATTTCAATGAAGGGTTCTTAAACAATCCACTGCAAATAAATCCGGAAATCAGCATTTACTCTATTGTGAATTCTATTATTGAGAATCATCTCGCTGAGAAGGTGCAGATTTCTGTAAATGGAGAAACAAACGTATCTTACCAGGGAGTGGTGGATTTAAGCAAGCCTTTTAGTTTAAATATGGAAAAAGTGGAGGGAAGATGACACACAGACCGTTAATGAGTGTTCTTCTTGGTCTGGTTGCCCTTTATCTCACTATTTATCATCTGTTTCTTTATACGCCTCCTCCCGATATGGAGGAGACGGTTATAAAGGTACAAGGAAGGGTATACAAAAAAGAAGAAACAAAAAAATCAAGTAAAATCTATATCAAATCAATATCCCCTTATTCCGGGGAGAAAATCCTAATTTACAATCAAGAAAAAACAAATATTAAAATTGGAGAACTCTTATCCTGTACTGCAAAGGTGTCTTCTTTTGATGGAGCAAGAAATCCGGGTGCCTTCGACCAGAAGAAGTATTATGAAAGGCAGGGAATATACCGCAGAGGACTTGTGGAGACGGTAGAAGATGTTTCAGGCAAGGAGAGTTCATTAAAAGAAGCACTGTATCAATTCCGCAGGAGCTGGAAAGAAAAACTGGTAAGCACCCTGGGAGAAGAGCAGGGAAATATCTTAGCAGGAATTATACTGGGAGAAAAAGGAGAGATGAATGAGGAGATAAAGGAAGCTTACCGTCTCAGTGGTATTGGTCATATACTTGCCATCTCAGGGATTCACATTTCAATTTTAGGAATTGGATTCTATAAAATTATTAGAAGAGCCACCGGATCCTTTGGAGTGGCAGCAATCGCAGGAATCCTTGTTCTCTTGCTTTACATTTTAATGGTTGGTTGGGGAATTTCAATCTTTCGCGCCTTTATCATGTATCTATTTCGTGTGGGTGCAGAGGTAGTGGGAAGAAAGTATGACTTAGCTACGGCGTTAGTGGTGGCAGGAAGCATCATTTTGTTCTATCAGCCCATGTGCTTATTTGATGGCGGGTTTTGGTTGTCTCATTTGGCAGTTGTGGGAATCGGTCTCTTTTCGATGTCTCTTTCTGGCTTTAGCATTTCCCTTATTCTTATAGGACCTTGTCTGTATTTCTTTTATGAAATTCCGGTGTACTCCTTTTTCCTCAATCTCATGATTGTTCCACTGATGAGTCTCTTATTGTTTTTTGGCTTGATAGGAAGTATAGCGGCTGGAGTTGCCTGGATACCTTGTAAATTGATTATAAGCTTTTATACATGGGTGTCGGAGTTTAGTCTGCAGCTTCCCATGGCCAGATTGATTCTGGGGCGTCCTCCTTTGTATTTGATTTTAAGCTATTACGGAATCCTGCTATTGATTTTTTTCTTTGTGAAAAAGAGAAAAGGAGTGGTTTTACTGGGCGTCTATTTTTTATTCATTCTACTGGTGGGGACAAAATTTTATGAACCAGAATTCCAGGTTACCATGGTGGATGTAGGTCAGGGAGATGGGATTTTTATCCGGGAAAAGTTTGGAGGAAATATTTTTATTGATGGGGGCAGCAGCACAGAGGAAAAGGTAGGACAGTATCAAATGGAGCCTTTTCTAAAGTATAAGGGAGTAAGAAGCTTGGACTATGTTTTGATATCTCATGGGGACAGTGATCATTACAGTGGTATTTTAGAAATGATTCAAAGAAAAAAATCATCCATTCCCATAAGGAATCTTGTTTTACCGGCTGGATATCGGGAGGATGAGAGCTTACTTATGCTTGCAGAAGAAGGAGGGAAGGCAGGAATAAAAATATTGGAGATGGGAGAGGGAGATCGAATCCAGATTCGAAATCTTATTCTGACATGCTGGGCACCGGCTCAAGATAAAACAGGGAAAAGCAGTAATGAGGATTCCATGGTACTTTCCCTCAATTACAAAGAATTTTCCATGCTTTTTACCGGGGATTTGGAAGGTCCCAACGAATTGCTGGTGGGGAAAAAGGTCAAAGGGAATTATGATGTATTAAAGGTGGCACATCATGGTTCGAAAAATGGAACCAGTGCAGACTTCTTAAAGAATGTAAAGCCGAAGGTGGCACTCATATCGGCAGGAGTAAGGAATACCTATGGGCATCCTCATAAGGAGGTCATAGAGCGATTAAAAGAAACGGGATGCGAAATTTATTCAACGAAGGAGAGTGGTGCTGTGACGATTTTTATAAAAAACAAAGATTATCCCTTTCGGTTTTACATTTCCAAACATCTCAAGTATAATAAAGGCTATGAAAAGTATAATTGAAGATATTAAAACAGGTGACTATAAAAGCGTGTATCTCTTCTATGGAGAAGAGAATTACTTGAAGCAACAATATAAAAAAAAGCTGATTGAAGCATTGATACCCCAGGATGACACTGTCAACTTTGCTTCCTTTGAAGGAAAAGATGTAAAGGTTGAGGAGATTATGTCTCTGGGGGACACAATGCCTTTTTTTGCTGAGCGAAGATTAATTGTAGTGGAGAATTCAGGTTTCCTAAAACAGAAGTCAGAAGAATTGGCAAGCTACATACCAGAGATTCCTGAGTCTGCAGTTCTTTTGTTTGTAGAATCAGAAGTAGATAAAAGGGGAAAAGTATATAAAGCAATCACCAAAAAGGGAAGAGCAGTGGATATGAGTGCTCAGGATGAAAAGAGTTTGATTATGTGGCTTGCATCCTTAATCAAGGGAGAGAATAAGAAAGTAAAAGAAAGTACGCTTCGTTATTTTATTGGGAAAGCCGGTCACAATATGGATACCCTAAAAAGAGAGATGGACAAGGTGATTTCCTATGCTCTATATGAGGATGAAATTACACCTCAGGCAATAGATGCAGTCGTAACGAATCAGATTGAAAATCATATCTTTGATATGGTGGAAGCAGTTTCCCTTAAGAAACAGAAAGAAGCGCTGAGGCTTTACTATGAGCTACTGGCCTTAAAGGAACCTCCAATGCGAATTCTATATATGCTGAGCCGTCAGTTTAAACAGCTCTTAGAAGTAAAAGGATTAAGAAAGCAAGGATATGATAAGGGGAAAATCGCAAAGGCAGCAGGAATTCATCCTTTTGTAGTGGGAAAACTTCTGAATCAGGTCAATCGTTTTCGAACCAAAGAGTTAATTTCTATTCTGGAAGGTGCGCTTGAAAGTGAAAAGGCAGTTAAAGTAGGAGATTTAAAAGATACTCTGAGTGTAGAACTCTTTATTGTAAAGAATTCTGCCTCATGATATACTTATTTGTCAGGTAGAAACTGTAATTTAGTCAGAAATGTTAATTGGGAAGGAAATAAAAAAGTGGCAGGAATCGAACAAAAAAACATACGAAATTTTTGCATTATTGCACATATAGATCATGGAAAATCAACCTTGGCAGATCGTATTATAGAAAGAACGGGATTGCTTACCAGCAGAGAGATGCAGTCTCAAGTTTTAGACAACATGGATCTTGAGAGAGAGCGCGGTATTACAATTAAAGCACAAACGGTACGTACCGTTTATAAAGCAGAAGACGGAGAAGAATATGTCTTTAACTTGATTGATACTCCAGGACATGTGGATTTCAATTATGAAGTATCAAGAAGCCTTGCGGCTTGTGATGGTGCCATCTTAGTGGTGGATGCGGCACAAGGAGTAGAAGCCCAGACTCTGGCCAATGTTTATTTGGCATTAGACCATGACCTTGATGTGGTACCGGTGATTAATAAAGTGGATTTACCCAGTGCCGAGCCAGAACGGGTGATTGAAGAAATTGAAGATGTAATCGGAATAGAGGCTCAGGATGCACCCCTGATTTCGGCGAAAACAGGACTGAATATTGACCAGGTATTGGAACAAATTGTGAAGAAAATTCCGGCACCATCAGGAGATCCAAGTGCACCTTTACAGGCTTTGATTTTTGATTCCTTGTATGACGCCTACAAAGGAGTAATCGTTTTTTGTAGAATTATGGAAGGAAATGTTAAAAAGGGAGATCCCATCCTTATGATGGCAACGGGAGCAAAGGCTGAGGTTGTGGAAGTAGGATATTTCGGAGCCGGACGGTTTATTCCTTGTGATGAATTAAGTGCTGGAACCGTTGGTTATATTACGGCAAGTCTTAAGAATGTTAAAGATACTCAAGTGGGAGATACCGTAACGAGTCCGGTAAGGCCATGCGAAGAGCCCTTGCCGGGATATAAAAAAGTAAATCCGATGGTATACTGTGGTTTATACCCGGCAGACGGAGCTAAGTATCAGGACTTAAGAGATGCGCTGGAAAAGCTTCAGTTAAATGATGCGGCTCTTCAATACGAACCGGAGACATCGATTGCACTAGGTTTTGGTTTCCGATGTGGATTCCTGGGATTATTGCATTTGGAAATCATTCAGGAGAGACTGGAGAGGGAATACAACCTGGATCTTGTAACAACTGCACCGGGAGTTGTGTACCGAGTGTATAAATCGAATGGGGAAATGATTGAGCTGACAAACCCTTCAAACTTACCAGATCCATCAGAGATTGAATATATGGAAGAACCTGTGGTGAAAGCAGAGATTATGGTAACTTCTCCTTATATTGGCGCTATTATGGATTTGTGCCAGGAGAGAAGAGGCCAGTATGAGGGTATGGAATACATAGAGGAGACACGGGCGGTATTGCATTATCAGCTTCCGCTAAATGAAATCATTTATGACTTCTTTGATGCTTTAAAGTCTCGTTCAAAAGGCTATGCCTCTTTTGATTATGAGATGAATGGTTACCAACGATCCGAGCTTGTGAAGCTGGATATATTGATTAATAAAGAAGAAGTGGATGCCCTTTCCTTCATCGTTCATGCTGGAACAGCTTATGAGCGGGGAAGAAAGATGTGTGAAAAGCTAAAAGAGGAGATTCCAAGACAGCTTTTTGAAGTGCCGATTCAAGCAGCAATTGGAAGTAAGGTTATTGCAAGAGAAACTGTTCGTGCAATGCGAAAGGATGTGCTTGCAAAATGCTACGGTGGTGACATTTCAAGAAAGAGAAAACTCTTAGAAAAGCAAAAAGAAGGAAAGAAACGTATGAGGCAAGTAGGAAACGTAGAAATTCCTCAGAAAGCTTTCATGAGTGTCCTGAAATTGGATGATAAATAAGATGAAAAAACTAGGACTGTATATCCACATACCCTTTTGCATTAAGAAATGCAATTACTGCGACTTCCCATCTCAAAAAGGGACGCTCCAGGAGCAAAAGACTTATGTGACAAATTTGTTGAGGAAGCTTGATACGTATCGTGAAATGGCAAAAGATTATCAAGTGGATACAATTTTTATTGGAGGGGGGACCCCCTCCATTTTAGAACCGGGAGAAATAAAAAGACTGATGGAAAAGGTTTACAGCATCTTCTCTGTTGAGGCGGATGCCGAGATTTCCATAGAAATGAATCCTGGAACGGCAACAAAGGAAAAAGTAGGAGAGTATAAGCAGGCAGGAATCAACCGATTAAGTATCGGTTTGCAATCAGCCAAAGACGAAGAATTGAAAATCCTGGGACGGATTCACACTTTTGAGGATTTTCTACGAAGTTATGAAATGGTACGAAACGAAGGATTTTCAAATGTTAATGTGGATCTCATGTTTGGAATCCCCAAGCAGACCAGTGATAGCTTTGTAAGCACACTTAAAAAAACGGCCGCCTTAAATCCGGAGCATCTGTCTGTTTACAGCCTTATTATTGAAGAAGGAACTCCGTTTTTTCAATGGTATCAACAAAAGGAAATGGTACTTCCAGACGAAGAGGAAGAAAGACAAATGTATAAAGGGGCACAGGAAATTCTCTGGAATTATGGATACAATCGCTATGAAATATCGAATTATGCCAAAAACGGGTATGAATGCAGACATAACTTAAAATATTGGAATATGGATGAATATCTGGGAATAGGAAGAAGTGCCGCGTCCTTTCTTGACAAGGAACGATTCGTGGAAAATGAAAAGCGAGAGGTATTAACCAGAGAAAGTCTTATGGAAGAGTTTATGTTTTTAGGACTTCGCAAGATGGAAGGCATTCGGGAAATGGATTTCCAAAAGAGATTTGCCCAAAATGTGGATGAAATTTATCAAAATGAACTTCTGAAATTGGTGGACAATAAGCTTCTGATGCGAGAAGAGGGAAGGATTTTTTTGACGGAGAGAGGGATTGATATCAGCAACTATGTGATGCAGCATTTTATTTTTGACAAAGAATAGGAGGTTTCTATGTTAGATGCAATTAAAAACAGACGAAGTGTAAGAAAATACACAAATACACCAGTGGAAAAAGAAAAGCTTTTAGAGGTTATAAATGCAGCGCGGATGGCGCCTTCAGGACATAATATGCAGCCGTGGACATTTATTGTGATTGAAAATGAAGAGACGAAAAAAGCTCTTGCCTTTGCAGACCATGAGCAGTATTGGATGGAGGAGGCACCGGTATTAATTGCTTGTGTAGCCGATATTAGAAAATGGATTGGAGGAGAAAAGGTTTACGTCAATGAAACCAGTGATTTCTTTGCATTGAAACGTGTGATTCGTGATACCTCTATCGCAATTACCCATATTTTGTTGGAAGCAGAAAACCAAGGACTTTCCACTTGTTGGACAGGATGGTACCAGCAGCTAGACGTCAGACCCCTTTTAGACATACCGGAAGACCAGTATGTTGTAGGGATTGTAGCATTAGGATACGGTGCGGAACAACCAGAAGAAAGACCAAGAAAAAAGCTGGAAGAAATAATCCGATATGAAACCTGGGGAGAGGAACAATAGTTTTATAGAAGTTTTTGCATAATCAAAGAATAAACTTCTTCGCTGTTTTTGTACCAATTATCCGCAATTGTTTGCGCTTCTGCAATCGATGGAACGGAGACGTTTAAGTCAATCAGGGGAACGTTTCCTTCCATTACCCGCAGACGTACGGTGTATTCATGATTCACATTCTCATAATAATCTGCTTTAATCTGAGATTCTATTTTCAAATCATATTTTTTTTCGGACAGATAAACATCAATATCTGCAATGATATCTCCAGATATTTCTTTTGAAAAATAGTGGAGTGTTTTTTCACCCTCCTCTGTTAAATGGTAAAGAGTACGATTGTGGGTGTTTTCCACACGAATAAAGCCGGAATTTTCTAGTTCCGACAAGGTTTGCTGCAGCTTAAAATATGTGGTGTAACCCTTGTCTAAGATGAAATCTGAAATCTGTGAGGTTGCCAAGGGGAAGTCCACCTTGTTTAACATGTATAATACGATTAATTTATAAAGCAAGTTTACGTCTGCCATTTTATTTCAGCTCCTTTCCCTGCCAAATATCCTGTTCCTTCAAATAGTGGTGAAGTCTGTTTAATACCAGTTTTTTGTTTGCTGTCCATTTTGGCTCGATGAGTAAGTTTTTTGGGCCGTCTCCTGTTAAACGGTGTATGACAATATCAGGGTCTAAATGCCCGATGCAAAATCCGATGAAATCCAAATATTCCTCCAAGGATGGAATACAGAAAGGAGACTGCTCAAACAGTACGCCTAAATCTGTCTGTTTTAAAATGTAGAGCAAAGAAATTTTTACCCCCCATATAGGAGACTGGTTAATGTATTGTAATGTTTCGTAAATCTCTTTCTGGCTTTCGCCGGGAAGTCCCAGTATCATGTGGACAACCACGGGAATTTTATGGATGTTCAATTGATTCAAAGCTTTATCGAAGGTTTGGTGGGAATAGCCTCTGCGAATAAAGTCAATACTTTTCTCGTGGATTGTCTGTAATCCTAGTTCGATCCAAACCGGCTTTATTTTATGAATGCGGCAAAGCACATCAATAATCTCATCCGGGAGACAGTCACCTCGGGTTGCAATTGATATCGCCTTAATGTCAGGATGGTTTGCAGCCTCCAGATAAAGAGATTCCAGTCTTTGAGGATTGCCATATGTATTGGTAAAGGCTTGGAAATAAGCAATATAAGAGGAACCTTTATATTTATCTCCAATCCGAAGTTTTTCTGCTTCAATTTGTTCTGTAATGGACAAAGAAGAAGAGGAAGTGAAATCCCCAGAGCCACCGCTGCTGCAGAATATACAGCCTCTTGTATCAAGAGAGCCATCACGGTTTGGACAAGTACAGCCTGTGTTTAAGGAGACTTTGTAGACTTTTTCTCCAAAGGTCTGCTTTAAATAATAGTCCAAAGAATGGTAAGGTTTATCGCCCCATGTTTTTTTCATAATTTGTTAATCCCTTCTGATAGGTATATTATCATATTTTTCATTGTATTTCCAAGATTTTTGTAGTATACTTTGAGAAGTGTATTCATCCAGTCGTTTCTGACGAAAATTCCAAGGGATAAAAGATAAATAATGAAAGAGAAAGGAAATAAAAACACAATGCGTGAAAAGTATGAGTCATTACCTCTTGCGACGCTAAAAGAATTGGCAAAGGCCAGAGGGATCAAGGGTATTTCAGCTCTAAAAAAGGCAGAACTCATTGAAGTAATGTTACAAGAAGACAAAAAGGCGGAAGTGGAGAAGGCAGAACAGGTTAAGACAGAGCCGGTTAAGACAGAGGCTGCAAAAACGGAAACAAAGGAATTTAAGGCTTTAGATAGTGGGGATAAGGCTTTTGGTATTTTAGAGGTGATGGCAGATGGTTTCGGTTTTATACGAAGCGATAATTATTTGCCGGGAGATGCGGATGTGTATGTGTCACCTTCCCAAATTCGTAAGTTTAATTTAAAGACTGGAGATATTTTAGAGGGACATACGAGAGTAAAAACCCAACAGGAAAAATTTAGCGCTTTATTATACCTGTCCAAAATAAACGGATTATCTCCTCGTGAAATAATCGGGCGTGGAAATTTTGAGGATATGACTCCCATTTTCCCTAATAAGCGTCTGAAATTAGAGACCACAAAAGATAATAGGGCAATGAGGGTAATGGATTTGATTTCACCAATTGGTAAGGGACAAAGAGGGATGATTGTTTCTCCACCAAAGGCTGGAAAAACAACTCTTTTAAAACAGGTGGCCTTATCTGTGAGAGAAAACAATCCAGAAGTACACATGCTGATTCTGCTTATTGATGAGCGTCCTGAGGAAGTGACGGATATTAAAGAAGCCATTGAGGGAGAAAATGTAGAGGTAATTTACTCGACTTTTGATGAATTGCCAGATCATCATAAGAGAGTTTCGGAAATGGTGATTGAACGGGCGAAGAGATTGGTAGAGCAAAAACAGGATGTAATGATTTTACTGGACAGCATTACAAGACTTGCAAGAGCATACAATCTAACTGTTCCGCCGTCAGGGCGAACACTTTCAGGTGGATTGGATCCGGCAGCACTTCATATGCCAAAACGTTTCTTTGGTGCGGCACGAAATATGAGAGAAGGCGGCAGTCTTACAATCTTAGCAACGGCTCTTGTAGACACAGGAAGTAAAATGGATGATGTGGTTTATGAAGAATTCAAAGGAACAGGTAATATGGAGCTTGTGTTGGATCGTAAAATGTCAGAACGTAGAATCTTCCCGGCAATCGATATTTTAAAATCTGGTACCAGACGAGATGACTTACTCTTTGAGGGAGAAGAAAAAGCGGCGACGGATTACATGCGCCGTAATCTTAATGGGAATCGAAGTGATGAAGCAGTTGACAAGATTCTTTATATGTTCTCAAAAACAGAAAATAATGTAGAATTTATTCAATGGTTAAAAAAGACGAAATTCAACTAGACAAAGACATGCTTTTATGATATACTAACAAAGCTGTTTAAAAGTGAAACAATCACGTGTATCGTGTGAAATAATAATTAAAAGAGGTGATACTATGAGAGAAGGAATACATCCAGATTACTATCAGGCAAAAGTGACCTGCAACTGTGGAAATGAATTTGTAACAGGTTCAACAAACAAAGAGATTCATGTGGAAATCTGTTCAAAGTGCCATCCATTCTACACAGGACAACAAAAAGCTACAAAAGCTCGTGGACGAGTTGATCAGTTTAACAAGAGATACGGAATGGACAAATAAGTATGTTACGAGGGTTGAGGTTTTTATAAATCTCAACCTTTTGTTTCATACCAAGAAATTTGTAAAAGGTGTAATGATATGAAAAGAACATCCAACATTGGTGGACAGGCTGTTTTGGAAGGGATTATGATGCGCCACGGCAATGAGTATGCATTGGCGGTTCGTACACCTCAAGGAGAAATAGCAGTTGAAAAGCATGAATATCAAAATTTTTTCAAATCCAAAAAGTTAACGACGACTCCTTTTATAAGAGGAGTATTTAATTTTATAGAATCGATGATTATGGGAGTGAAAACTCTGATGATCTCAGCAAATTATGCTATGGATGAAGATGAGGAAGAAGATAAGACAGAAAAGAGCGAGAAAAAAGAAAAGCTTATGATGACGATTACAACAATCGTATCCTTTGTTCTTGCAATTGGAATCTTTATGGTGCTTCCCTATTTGCTTATGAATTTGGTGAAACCATTCATTGCTTCCTATGCTATACGAACGATTATTGAAGGATTTCTTAGGATTGGCATTTTCGTATGTTATATTTTGCTGGTGTCTCGTATGGAGGACATTCAGAGAACTTTTATGTATCATGGAGCTGAGCATAAGTGCATTAATTGCATTGAAGATGGAAAAGAATTAACAGTAGAAAATGTAAGGGAATCATCCAGACAACATAAAAGATGTGGGACGAGCTTTATCTTTTTTGTTTTAATCATAAGTGTCATCTTATTGCTTTTAATTCCGGTGGAGTCTACCATCATGCGAATTGTCATTCGTCTTGCTCTTATGCCTGTGATAGCGGGAATATCTTACGAACTATTAAAGCTGGCAGGAAGAAGCGAAAATCCAATAATCAATTTGGTAAGCAAGCCAGGGTTGGCGATACAGAAGCTGACGACAAAAGAGCCAGATGATTCTATGATTGAAGTGGCGATTCGTGCAGTGGAAGAAGTGTTTGATTGGAGAGAGTTTTTAGATGAAGGAAAACCAGTGTCTTAAAGATGCATATGGCTGGGGGATGGATACCTTAAAAAAGGCCGGTGTTACAGAGTATGCAATAGATGCATTCTATTTACTGGAGTTTGTTACAGGAGTTTCCCGTGGAAACTATTATGCAAATCCGGAGGCAATGATAGGAGAAGAAGATTTACAAAAATATCAAAGCCTTATCCAAAAAAGAAGCAGAAAAATCCCGTTGCAGCATCTTACAATGGAACAGGAATTTATGGGTCTAAAGTTTTATGTCAATGAAGATGTATTAATTCCAAGACAAGATAGTGAAACATTGGTGGAAGAAGCCCTCGGTGAAATAGAAAATGAAAGCAAAGTCTTAGATATGTGTACAGGCTCAGGATGTCTTTTGCTCTCCCTTCTAAAACATACCAGGAAAAAGAACGTTGAAGGGACTGGTGTGGATATTTCACCAGATGCTCTAAGGGTTGCAAAAAGAAATGCAGAGAATTTAGGAGTGGATGCAGTTTTTTTTCAGAGTGATTTGTTCCAGCAGGTAGAAGGCAGATTCCAGATGATTCTGTCGAACCCGCCATATATCAGAAAAGAAGAAATCAACAGTTTGGAAGAAGAGGTAAAAATCCATGATCCAATGCTTGCATTGGATGGCGGAGAAGATGGCTTGGATTTTTATCGCCGGATCATTGAAATGAGCCCGAACCATCTAACAGAAGAGGGGATTCTGATTTTTGAAATCGGTTATGATCAGGCAGATGATGTGGTTCAGCTTTTAAAAATGAAAGATTTTCATGGAATTGTTGTGAAAAAAGATTTAACAGGTCTTGACCGGGTTGTAAAGGCTCGGTACAATGGCAGTGATGAGTAACAGGAGGAATTAGAGAAATATGTTTGATAAATTGGAAGATTTGCTCAGGAAGTATGATGAACTGATGAATGAGCTTTCTCAGCCGGAAGTAATTAATGATACCAAGCGCTATACGGCTCTTATGAAAGAAGAAAATGACTTGCGTCCTATTGTAGCAGCGTATAAAGAATACAAGGATTGTAAGACGAATATAGAAGACTCACTTGCCATGCTGGATGAAGAAAGCGATGATGAATTAAGAGAATTGGCAAAAATGGAATTGAATGATTCCAAGAGTCGTGTAGAAGAATTGGAGAAGGAGCTTAAGGTTCTTTTACTTCCCAAAGACCCAAATGATGATAAAAACGTTATGGTGGAAATTCGGGCAGGGGCAGGCGGAGACGAAGCAGCTTTGTTTGCAGCCGAGGTTTACCGTATGTATGTACATTATGCGGAAAGCAGACGCTGGAAGACTGAGATGATGTCTTTAAATGAAAATGGAATTGGTGGATTTAAGGAATGTGTTTTTATGATTTCGGGGCAAGGAGCATATTCCAGACTGAAATATGAAAGCGGTGTTCATCGTGTGCAAAGGGTGCCAGAAACAGAAAGTGGTGGAAGAATACATACCTCTACCATTACGGTTGCTATTATGCCAGAAGCCGAAGAAGTAGACGTTGAAATTGATATGAATGATATTAAATTTGATGTATTCCGTGCCTCAGGAAATGGTGGACAGAGTGTAAATACTACTGACTCTGCGGTTCGATTAACGCATATGCCTTCTGGTATTGTAATCTCTTCTCAGGATGAAAAGTCTCAGTTAAAGAACAAAGATAAAGCGATGAAAATATTGAGAGCCAGACTTTATGAACTGGAGATTCAGAAGAAGCAAAGCGAAGAAGCGAAGGAAAGAAGAAGCCAGGTGGGAACAGGAGACCGTTCCGAGAAAATCAGAACGTATAACTTCCCTCAGGGAAGAGTAACGGATCATCGAATCAAACTTACTTTGCATAAACTGGAATCCATTCTAAACGGAGATTTGGATGAGATTATCGATAGCTTAATTGCAGCGGATCAGGCAGCAAAATTAGCAAATATGAATCAGGACTAAATATTGGGCTGTCGTAGATAAATGCGGCAGCTCATTTTCCATATAGAGGAGAAGAAAATTGAAAGAAAATTTGAAAAAACTAATCGGGTATTATAAACCCTATAAAGCACTGTTTTTCAGTGATATGTTCTTTGCTATTATAGGGGCAGCAGTAACCTTGGTGATACCGCTTATTGTGCGCTATATTACCAATGACGTGATACACTATTCTCATGACAAAGCATTGCATACGGTATTGATGCTGGGGCTTGCTATGCTGGGATTGGTATTGATAGAGATGTTTTGTAATTTCTACATTGCTTACTTTGGACATATTATGGGTGCGAAGATTGAAGCAAACATGAGAAGAGATATCTTTGGACATTATACAAAGCTTACCTTTGCATTTTATGATAATCAAAAGGTTGGGTCTTTATTATCCAGAATCACCAGTGATTTGTTTGACATCAGTGAGTTACTGCACCATGGTCCAGAAGACCTTGTGATTTCAGTAATTAAAATTATTGGGTCTTTTATCATTTTACTGTTGGTCAATGTGAAGCTGGCTTTGGTTGCCTTTGCATTTATACCCATTATGGCAATTTATGCGTTTTACTACAATGGAAAGATGAAAAGTGCTTTTCGAAGAAACAGGGAACGTATTTCGGAAATTAACAGCCAGATAGAAGACAGTCTCTCCGGTATCCGTGTGGTCAAATCCTTTGCCAATGAAAAGGTAGAGATGAAAAAGTTCAAGGCAGGGAATGACCACTTTGTGGAAGCAAAGAAACTGAGCTACAAGTATATGGGGATTTATCACTCCGGCTTAGGGGCTATGAGTACCTTGATTACCGTAGCGGTTTTAGTGGTAGGTGTATTTTTCATGATACAAGGGCAAGTAGAAGTGACAGACTTAATCACATTTTTACTCTACATCAATAACTTTACTGAGCCAGTGAAAAAGCTGGTAAACTTTACGGAACAATTTCAAAATGGATACTCTGGTTTTGAACGTTTCTTGGAAATACTGGCTATTGCACCAGATATCAAAGACAGAGAAGAAGCAGTCAGTGTGGAAATGTTAAAAGGAGAAATTGAATTTAAAGATGTGTCTTTCCAATACGAAGAAAAAAATGAAAAGGTTCTTAGTCATATTAACCTTCAGGTAAAAGCGGGAGAATATGTTGCACTTGTTGGACCTTCCGGGGTAGGAAAAACAACCTTATGTAGTTTGATTCCCAGGTTTTATGAGGTGTCAAAAGGAAAGATACTTATTGATCATATGGATATTCGGGATATCAAGCTAAAGGATTTACGGGAAAACATTGGAATTGTTCAGCAGGACGTATATCTTTTTGCAGGAACGATTATGGATAATATACGTTATGGAAAATACGATGCGACAGATGAGGAAGTCATTCGGGCAGCGAAAAATGCCAATGCCCATGAATTTATTATGAGCTTCCCGGAGGGGTACAATACAGATATAGGACAAAGAGGTGTGAAGTTGTCAGGTGGACAGAAACAACGCCTTTCAATCGCCCGGGTATTTTTGAAAAATCCATCCATTCTCATTTTTGATGAAGCAACTTCTGCATTGGATAATGAGAGTGAAAATGTAGTTCAAAAATCAATGGAAGGGTTGGCGGAGAACCGGACTACCTTTGTGATTGCCCATCGCCTCAGCACAATAAGAAATGCCAAGAAGATTTTGGTTTTAACAGAAAGAGGCATTGTAGAAGAAGGAACTCATGAGGAATTACTCCAGGAAAATGGTGTATATGAGTCTTTATATCATAGGAATTTTAATTAAGATGTGGTACAATACTTTTTGGAAAGTGAGACAATATTATGACAGATTTGAATTTTAAAAAAGCAACCTTAGAAGATAAAGATATAATTAGTCACTATTTTAATCATCACACAGGAAGAAGCTGTGAAAGAACATTTGCAAACATCTATTTGTGGTCGAAATCCAGCCCGGTAACCTTTGCAATTATTGAAGATACCTTGGTATTTAAACGAGAAGTAGAGGGTGATTTGGCATTTACTTATCCAGCGGGAAAAATAGAAAATATAGATAAAACAATTGGAATTCTGGAGCAATATAGTGAAGAAAAAGGATTTCCTTTCAAAATGTATTTCGTAACAGAAAATCAGTTTGAAGAAATTGAAGAGGCGTATCCTGATAAATTTCAGATCGAATATGTAAGAGATGTGGCGGATTACGTTTATGAACAGGAAAAGCTTGCAACTCTGGCAGGAAAGAAGCTTCATGGGAAAAGAAACCATATTAACAAGTTTCTTAAAGTGAATGAAGGACGATGGGCTTATGAACCCATGTCCAAAGAGAACTTGGAAGATTGTTTTCAAATGAATCTCAAGTGGTGTCAGCAAAAAGGCTGTTTTGAAGACGAAGAACAAACCGCTGAAATGATGGTGGCACAAAATGCCCTAAGATTATTTGAAGAGCTTGAACTCACGGGAGGCGTTATAAGACTGGATGGAGAGGTGATTGCCTATACCATCGGGGAGAGAGTGAGCTCAGATACCTTTGTGGTCCACATCGAAAAAGCCTTTGCTGATATAGATGGAGCATATCCGATGATTAACCAGCAGTTTGTAATTCATGCCTGTGAAGGATATACCTATGTCAATCGGGAAGATGATGCGGGAGTAGAAGGTTTGAGAAAAGCAAAGCTATCTTATTATCCGGCATTCTTGTTGCAAAAGGGAGAAGTTACGTTGAAGGAGAGATAAAATGATTGCAGAAAAAATGATGAAGATGGTAGAAGGAAGCTCAGCCATAAGAGCAATGTTTGAAGAAGGAAACCGCCTTGCGAAAATACACGGAAGAGAAAATGTATTTGATTTCAGCCTGGGGAATCCAAATGTAGAAGCACCTAAGAGAGTCAATGAAAGTATAAAAGAGATTGTGGATGAGGTGCCTTCTTTGGAGCTGCACGGTTATAATAACAGCAATAGTGGATTTGAAGATGTCAGAGAATGCGTTGCAAATTCCTTGAATCAGAAATTTGAGACACACTTCAATGCTTCGAATATTATTATGACGGTTGGAGCAGCTGGTGGATTAAATGTAATCTTAAAAGCAATCCTAAATCCGGGAGATGAGGTGATTGTGTTTGCTCCTTATTTTGGGGAGTATCGTTCTTACGTAAGCAATTATGATGGAGTAATTGTTGAGGTTTCTCCAAATCTTGAAAACTTCATGCCAAAACTGGATGAGTTCAAAGAGAAAATCACAAAGAAAACAAAGGCTGTTATAATCAATACTCCAAATAATCCGACTGGTGTTGTGTATTCGGAGGATACGATAAAAGAAATCAGTAGAATTTTACTGGAAAAAGAACGTGAATATAACACATCAATTTGTCTTGTATCGGATGAACCTTATCGGGAATTGGTGTATGGTGATATTGAGGTGCCTTTTCTGACCCAATATTATCATAATACAGTTGTTGGATATTCTTTCAGCAAATCCTTATCTCTTCCGGGAGAACGTATCGGGTATTTAGTGATTCCAGATGAAATGACAGACAGCGAGAATTTAAAGGTGGCAGCTGGAGTTGCAACGCGAATCTTAGGGTATGTAAATGCTCCGAATATTCAACAGAAGCTGGTTATGAAATGCATCAATGAAAAAACGGATTTATCCTATTATGCAAAGAATAGAGATGCTTTATACAAAGGGCTTACAGAAGCTGGATTTGAATGTGTAAAGCCACAGGGGGCATTCTATCAGTTTATGAAGTCTCCTGTAGCAGATGAAAAAGAATTTGTTAAAAAGGCAAAAGAATATAATATCCTTATTGTTCCGGGAACGTCTTTTGGATGCCCGGGATACGTAAGAATAGCCTACTGTGTTGCCTATGAGACAATTCAAAATTCACTTCCGAAATTCAAGGAATTGGCAAAGGAATTTGGACTATGAAATCATTTGAAGCAAATATAAAAAAAGTGGTTCCTTATACACCGGGGGAGCAGCCACAAAACAAGGTAATCAAGTTGAATACCAATGAAAATCCATATCCTCCTTCAAAAGAGGTGGAGAAGGTGCTGCATAATTTTGATGTGGATGTGCTTCGTCTTTACCCTGACCCAACCATAAAGGAACTGGTAGATACGATTGCAGATTATCACGGTGTAGACCCAGAACAGGTTTTTGCAGGAGTAGGCTCGGATGAGGTGTTAGCCCTTTCGTTTTTAACGTTTTTTCATGGGAAAAAGCCAATTCTTTTCCCGAAGGTGACGTATTCCTTCTATAAAGTCTGGGCGGATTTATATGACATTCCTTACAAATGCACGGAGTTAGATGAGAATTTCGTAATCGAAAAAGAAGATTTTTATGAGGATAATGGTGGCATTATTATACCGAATCCAAATGCACCAACATCTCTTTATATGGAACTTTCAGAGATAGAAGATATTTTAAAGCATAATCAGGATGTGGTTGTCATTATTGATGAGGCCTATATTGATTATGCAAAAGAATCAGCGTTAAAGCTTTTGGATCGTTACGAGAATTTATTAGTGATACGCACGTTTTCAAAATCAAGGTCTATGGCAGGTATGCGAATTGGTTATGGGATTGGAAGTAAAGTTTTAATTAAACATCTGAATAATACGAAGCATTCCTTTAATTCCTACACACTAAATGCAGTTTCGATTCAGTGTGGAAAGGCTTCAATCGAAGATGATGCTTATTTTAAAGAGATGATTGCCCGTGTCATTGAAACGAGAGAACAAGTGAAAATAGAGTTGAAAAGTCTTGGGTTTACGGTTTTAGATTCATCAACAAATTTTCTGTTTGTAAAACATAAAGAAGCAAATGCAAAGAAATTATTTGAAGCTTTAAAAGCAAAGGATATTTATGTGAGACACTGGATGGATGAGCCGGTATCTGATTATTTGAGGATTTCCATTGGAACCAATGAAGAGATGGAGAAGCTCATCAAGTTTATGAAAGAATATTTGAATTGAAACGAGGAGACTAGATGCTGGAAATCATGACAGTTATGAAGGGATTTGTTGTGGGAGCTTTTATGCTCGTTCCGGGAGTGAGTGGGGGGACCATGTGTATGGTCTTTAAGGTCTATGATCGTTTGATTGAATCCGTAAGCCGTTTTACGGATAATGTAAAAAAGAATTTTTTCTTTTTAATTCAATTTGTACTGGGAGCGGGAGTGGCATTTTTGTTATTGTCAAAAGTGGTGACAGGACTGAATATTGCTTTTCCAAAAGAAGTGGCTTTTTTCGTGATGGGAGCAATTGCAGCCGGTCTTCCGGTCATTTATAAAGAAGCGAAGGTTGAAAAACTCTCACCAAAGATACTTTTTTATGGTGCATTGGGATTGCTGATTGTGTTTCTGTTTACCAGACTGCCTAAGAACCTCTTTACGGTTACAGATTTGAATTTGGTTACCGTAATCATACAAATTTTTGCAGGAGTATTAGGAGCCTTGGGTTTGATTTTACCGGGGATATCTTTTTCAGCGATGCTCTATATGATGGGGGTATATAATTTTATCTATGGAGCCATAGGTGACCGGAATTTTTTAGTACTGATTCCTTTTGGCATTGGAATGCTTTTAGGCGTGATTCTATTAACACGAATATTGGAATTGGCAATGAAAAAGCATCCAACACCAACTTATCTGGTTATTATTGGATTTGTAATTGGCTCTATAGGTGATATAATAAAAGAAATGGATGGTTTGCCCAAAGGATCACAGTGGGTGGTTTGTATTGTAACTTTTATAGTTGGATTTGTCTCCATTTATCTAATGGGGAAATGGGAAGAAAGGAAAATGAAAAATGAGATATGATGTGTGCGCTCTGGGAGAGACGTTAATTGATTTTACTACTTATGGAGAAAGTGACCAAGGAAATACAGTATTCGAGGCCTGCCCGGGAGGAGCGCCCTGTAACGTATTGACAATGTTGACAAAATTGGGAAGAGACACTGCTTTTATTGGAAAAGTAGGGAAAGACCAATTTGGGAAGACATTAATCGAGACGATTAAAAAGGTCGGTGTGGAGACCAAAGGTATTGTGGAAGACGAAAAAGTCAATACAACCCTTGCCTTTGTACATACCTTTCCTGACGGGGACAGAGATTTTTCATTTTATCGAAATCCAGGAGCAGATATGATGCTTACAAGTGAGGAAGTGGATTTTGATTTGATAAAAGATTCAAAAGTGTTTCATTTTGGAACTCTTTCGATGACTTCAGAACCAGTTTACGGTGCAACAATGGAGGCATTAAAAGTAGCGAAAGAAAACAATGTGCTTATTAGCTTCGACCCGAATCTGCGTCCTCCTCTATGGGATACTTTAGAACGGGCAAAAGAAATGATGGAGTTAGGATTTGCACAGTGTGATATCCTGAAAATATCAGACAATGAAATTCAATTTGTAACAGGAGTAGAGGATTACGACGAAGGCATTCGTATCATCCGTGAGAAATATAATATTCCGTTGGTTTTCCTGACGATGGGAAAGGATGGAAGCAGGGCCTATTATAAGGATATTCGAGTGGAAATGCCAGGATATAAGGTGGAAACAATTGAAACCACTGGTGCAGGAGATACTTTTACAGCCTGTGGAATCGGTGGAGTCCTGGAACATGGCATTGAGAACTTGAACAAAGAGAATTTGGCTGAAATTATCGATTTTGCAAATGCAGCAGCGGCATGTACGACAACAAGAAAAGGTGCAATTTTATCGATGCCAGATATCGAAGAAGTAGAAGCATTAAGAAATAAAAGCCGTCAATAAAAGGAGCGATCAAGATGATTGTGGAAAACGAAGAAAAGCGAACAAAAATATGGAGAATTGTTTTTGGAATCTCCACAATTGCTGTTGTAATAGTAGCAGTAATGATTTTGGTTAAAATGTTTACAACAAATCCGATTAGCGGAAGCTGGCAAGCGGATGATGGCAGCATGGAAATGAATTTAAATAGCAGTAATGTGGCAAAAATCACTCTCTTAGATGGAGATGAAAAGGGAGAAAGTGTGGAGTTTCGCTATACATTGAGTCGTTCCGAAAAGAAAGTAAGTTTTCAGGAGATGGGAAAATCCTCAGACAATGGACTCCTTAACATCCTATCCGGCACCTTTAATTACAATGTGGAAGGTGGAATGCTAACCTTGACAAATCCGGAGTACGGAGAACAATATATGTTTGAGAAGAAATAAAGTGAAAAGAAGAAGGAAAGGAGCTGTTGCAAAATCTGTTTTTGTGACAGCCTCTTTCGTCATTGGAGGAAACGAATGAAACGTGAAAACACAAAGGTGGTATACATAGGAAATGTTCCGATTGGTGGTGGAAATCCGATTGCCATTCAATCGATGACCAATACAAAAACAGAAGATGTAAAAGGAACAGTGGCACAGATTTTGGAGTTAGAAAAAGTGGGCTGTGATATTATTCGGGTTGCAGTCCCTACTATGGAAGCAGCCAAAGCAATTTCAGAAATAAAAAAGGAGATTCATATTCCATTGGTTGCAGACATTCATTTTGATTATAAGCTTGCCATTGCAGCAATGGAGTATGGTGCGGATAAAATTCGTATTAATCCCGGGAATATTGGCAGCAAAGAACGAGTTGCAGAAGTAGTGGAAAAAGCAAAGGAAAAGAACATTCCCATTCGTGTGGGAGTAAATAGTGGTTCCTTGGAAAAGAACCTATTGGAAAAGTATGGCAAAGTCTGCCCGGAAGCCCTTGTGGAAAGTGCCCTTGATAAAATTAATTTAATCAAAGGAATGGGGTATGATAATTTGGTGCTAAGTATCAAGTCGTCCGATGTATTGACTTGTGTTGAGGTTTACAAATTGGCTGCAGAAAGCGTGGACTGTCCTCTCCACGTAGGGATTACAGAGGCCGGAACCTTACTCTCAGGAAATATTAAATCCTCCATAGGTCTTGGACTCATATTGAACGAAGGAATTGGAGATACCATACGTGTTTCTTTGACAGGAGAGCCAAAAGAAGAAATAAAAAGTGCAAAGATTATTCTCAAGACACTGGGTCTTCGAAAAGGTGGAGTGGAAGTGGTATCTTGCCCCACTTGTGGACGGACGAGAATTGATTTGATTGGCCTGGCAAATCAGGTTGAAGAGTTAGTGGAGGACATTCCACTTGACATTAAGGTGGCTGTTATGGGATGTGTGGTAAATGGCCCTGGAGAAGCAAAAGACGCAGATATAGGTGTGGCTGGTGGAATTGGTGAAGGCGTTCTGATTAAAAAAGGTGAGATTGTTAAAAAGGTAAAAGAGGATAAACTGTTAGAGACATTAAGATGGGAGCTTATGCACTGGAATGAGTAAAGCATTTTTTGACGTATTTACAAGTTTAAAACTAAATAGTGATTTGACGGCTCTTTTTTTAGAAGTTCAGGTCAACAAAGTAACCACAACATCACGACGGGATTGTGTAAAAATATACTTGGAAAGCAGCCATATATTACCGAAGGGGAAAGTTTATCAAACAGAAGATGAAATAAAAAAGCAGCTCTTTCCAAAGGGAAATATTAAAATCTGTATCATTGAAAATTATTCCTTATCTGCGCTGTATACTACCAGTTATATTATGGAGGAGTATTATGACAGCTTTTCAATAGAACTGGGACAAAAGAGTCTTGTGCTTAAGAATATGTTTCAAAACGCAAAAATCACCTTTGATGGAAGTGTTTTGATGCTGGAAGTGCCGGATAATATTGTTATGCGTGAAAAAGAAAAGGAACTTATCACGTATTTGAGATCCGTATATACAGAGCGGTTTTCCTTGCCGGTTGAGATTAAGACAACCTACAACAAAGAGGTGGAGTCGGTCAATAAAGATAACGACCGCCAAATCCAACAGGAAATTCGTGAGATTCTAAAACAGTCTAAACCGAAGGAACCAGTGAAGCAAACACCTGGAAAAGCAACAGGGAGAGGTGGGAAAGGACAACAAGGCTTTAAACGTTCGAAAAACGATCCTACCCTTGTCTGGGGACGGCCTTTTGATGAGGATTCTATTGATATTTCCCGAGTAGGGGATAATTCAGATGTGACAATCAGAGGAAAGGTCATCAGTGTAGAAACCAGAGAAATATCTTTGGATCGAACGATTATCTCTTTTGCAATAACGGATTACACCGATACGATTATGTGTAAAATCTTTGCAAAAAGCGAGGATTTTCCGGATCTGATTGGTGAAATAAAAAAAGGAGCCTGCTTTAAGATAAAAGGTTTGGCGAGATATGATACGTATGCAAATGAAGTAGTAATATCCCTGGTTTTAGGAATGAAAATAATTGCTGATTTTGTCACACGAAGGGAAGATAAGGCAGTGGAGAAGAGAGTGGAGCTTCATTGCCATACCAAGATGAGTGATATGGATGCGATTTCTTCTGCAAAGGATTTAGTAAAATTAGCACATGGATGGGGACATAAGGCAATTGCAATTA
Source organism: Aequitasia blattaphilus (assembly GCF_024721305.1). Classification (GTDB taxonomy): domain Bacteria; phylum Bacillota; class Clostridia; order Lachnospirales; family Lachnospiraceae; genus Aequitasia; species Aequitasia blattaphila. The sequence continues at coordinate 75,902 of NZ_JAMXOD010000009.1, forward strand.
CGGATCACGGTGTTGTACAGGCATTTCCTGAAGCCCACCATGTGATCGAAGATATCAGGAGGGAGAATAAAGAAGATCCTTTTAAGGTAATTTACGGTGTGGAAGGATATTTAGTAGATGATTTGAAGGATATTGCAATCGGAGAAACGGGCCAGACGCTGGATGATACTTATGTTGTATTTGATCTTGAGACCACAGGATTCAGCAGTATTAAGGATAAGATTATTGAGATTGGAGCAGTGAAGATCCAAGGGGGCAAGATTGTGGATACCTTCAGCTCTTATGTGAATCCAAAGGTGCCGATTCCATATCGAATTACCCAGCTTACCTCGATTACAGATCAGATGGTTTTGGAAGCCCCCCTTATTGAAGAAATTCTACCGAAGTTTTTAGATTTTATCGGAGAGAGTGTGCTAGTAGCCCATAATGCCTCCTTTGATGTTGGGTTTATCCAGCAAAATATGCGGTATATGGATATTTATCATAATTATCCATATTTGGATACCGTTGCCCTTGCCAGAATTTTACTGCCCCAGCTTTCAAAGTATAAGTTAAATGTTGTAGCCAAGGCTCTTGGAATTCCATTGGATAATCACCACAGAGCAATAGATGATGCCAATGCAACAGCGGAAATTTTTGTACATTTTTTAGAGATGTTGAAAAAGCGGGAAGTCTTTACCTTGAAAGATCTAAATCGTATTGGAGCAAAAAACATTAATGCTGTCAAAAAGGAACGTTATTATCACGTTATTATTTTGGCAAAGAACGAGATTGGAAGAGTGAATTTATATCGGCTTATTTCGAAATCCCATTTGGAATATTATTATCGGAAGCCAAGGATTCCAAAGAGTGAGTTATCCAATTTGCGGGAAGGCTTAATTGTTGGAAGTGCATGTGAAGCAGGAGAATTGATTCAGGCAATGCTCAGTAATAGTTCCTCGGAGAAAATCGCACGGATTGTAGATTACTATGATTATCTGGAGGTACAGCCCATTGGAAATAACTCCTTTATGATTAAGGAGGATCGTTTCTCAGAGATTCAAAATGAAGAGGATTTAAGAAATATCAATCGGAGGATTGTGGAGCTGGGAGAAAAGATGAATAAGCCAGTGGTTGCGACGTGTGATGTTCATTTTATGGAGCCAAAGGATGAGGTTTACCGAAAGATTATTATGGCAGGAAAGGGATTTAGTGATGCAGATGACCAGCCTCCCCTTTATTTTCATACCACAGAGGAAATGCTGGAAGAGTTTGAGTATTTAGGCTCGAAAAAGGCGAAAGAGATTGTGGTGGATAATACAAATAAGATTGCAGATATGATAGAAGATATTTCGCCAATTCATCCGGACAAGTGTCCTCCGGTTATTGAAAACTCGGATGAAGACTTAAAGAGGATTTGCTATGAAAAGGCACACTCTATGTATGGGAATCCTTTGCCGCCAATTGTAGAAGAGCGATTGGAGAGAGAGCTTCATTCGATTATCTCAAATGGTTACGCAGTTATGTATATTATTGCACAAAAACTGGTTTGGAAATCGGTTGAAGACGGGTATTTGGTGGGCTCCAGAGGTTCTGTAGGTTCTTCCTTTGCAGCTACCATGGCAGGAATCACAGAGGTAAACCCTCTTTCCCCCCATTATTATTGTAAGAAATGTCATTACAGTGACTTTGATTCCGAAGAGGTAAAAGCCTTTGCAGGAGGCTGTGGGTGGGATATGGAGGATAAGAACTGTCCCAATTGTGGAGAACCATTGGTAAAGGATGGGTTTGATACTCCTTTTGAGACCTTCTTAGGATTTATGGGAGATAAGGAACCGGATATTGACTTGAACTTTTCCGGTGAATATCAAAGTACCGCACATAAGTATACAGAGGAAATCTTTGGAGAAGGGCAGACCTTCCGTGCCGGAACCATTGGAACCTTAGCGGAAAAGACCGCCTTTAGTTATGTGAAGAAATATTATGAAGAAAAAGGTATCAATAAGCGAAATGTGGAAATTGACCGTTTGGCCAAGGAGTGTGTAGGGATCCGAAGAAGTACAGGACAGCATCCAGGTGGAATTATTGTACTTCCCCATGGGAGAGATATTAATGAATTTACACCTGTGCAGCATCCGGCCAATGATATGAGTACCGATACGATTACCACTCATTTTGATTATCACTCCATTGATAGTAATCTTCTAAAGCTTGATATCTTAGGACATGATGATCCAACAATGATTAAATCTTTAGAGAGTTATATTAATTCAGAGGCGATGGACAATGAATATAATGAAGAGACGAATCCCTTTCATGCAGTTGATATACCCTTGGATGATCCAGACGTAATGTCTTTGTTTCATCATACAAAGGCCTTGGGAATCCGACCGGAGGATATCAGTGGAACGAAGCTGGGATGTCTTGGGATTCCGGAATTTGGTACCGACTTTGTTATTCAGATGGTATTAGAAGCGAAACCGACAAATCTCTCGGATTTAATAAGAATTTCAGGCTTATCTCATGGAACAGACGTATGGCTTAATAATGCCCAGGACTTGATACGAAGTGGACAAGCCACAATTTCCACGGCGATATGTACAAGAGATGATATTATGACCTTCTTAATTAACCAAGGAATGGATCCCGCTCTTTCCTTTAATATTATGGAGAAGGTACGAAAGGGAAAAGGACTGACGCCGGATCAGGAAGAGGCAATGAAAGAGTCTAATATCCCACCATGGTATATCGAATCCTGTAAAAAGATCAAATACATGTTTCCAAAAGCCCATGCAGCAGCTTACGTTATGATGGCCTATCGAATTGCCTATTGTAAAATTAATTATCCCCTGGCCTATTATGGATCTTATTTTGGAATCCGTGCAGATGCCTTTAATTATGAATTGATGTGCCAAGGAAAAGAACGTTTGAAATATTATATGGAAGACTATAAAGCAAGAAGCGACGAGCTGACAAAAAAAGAACAGGATACCTTGAAGGATATGCAGCTTGTACAAGAGATGTATGCAAGAGGGTATGAGTTTGAGCCAATCAATATCTATCAGGCCAAAGCCAATCGATTTGTCATTGTGAATAATAAATTGATGCCGCCTCTCAGCAGTATTGAGGGAATGGGCGAAAAGGCTGCGGAAGCTGTGGAAGAAGCTTCGAAAGATGGAAAGTATTTATCAATAGATGATTTTAGAATAAGAACAAAGGTCAGCAAGACAGTTATTGAAACAATGGAAAATCTGGATTTGTTTGGAGATATTCCAAAATCAAATCAGATGTCGATTTTTGACTTATAAGGAGATGGATACGCAGCATTTGTTTTCAAATAGAAGTTGACAAAGAGTGAAAAATTAAGATATGCTTAAAGAAGTTTAATAAAAGGCAGGTGAAAGAATATGGAAGGTTCTCCGGAACGAAGTTGTAACTTTATAGTGTATAGACGGATGTCTGCTTCCCGTGGAGTGCCTTTGTATTCTTTTTTTTCCATTACATAGGCATCTTTGGTGTTGAGAAATCCGTCGGTTTTTGACGGATTTTTTTTGATAGAAAAAACTCCGAAAAAGGAGGAAAAAAATGACAAAGATTAATGTAATGGATTTGATAAAAAACAGAGAGTTCAGAGAGATTCATGATGAGTTAAAAGAAATGAATCCAGTAGACATTGCAGAACTGCTGGAGGATTTGGATGAAAAAGACCGTCCCTTGGTATTTCGTATGCTGGATAAGGAAAGAGGTGCAGAGGTCTTTTCTTATATGGATGATGAAGAAAGACAGGAGCTTGTAAAAAGCTTTACGGATCAGGAAATTACGTATATCTTAGACAGCATGTATACCGATGATGCAGTGGATTTTCTGGAAGAAATGCCAGCCAATGTTGTAACGAGACTTTTGGAAAGAGTCAGGACAGATACGAGAAGAGACGTAAATATGCTGCTGAAATATCCAGAGGATAGTGCTGGAAGTATTATGACCGTAGAGTATGCAACATTAAAAAAGGAAATGACCGTAGGAGAAGCTCTCGATAAGATTCGTACCATAGGTATTCATTCGGAAACGATTTATACGTGCTACGTAGTGGAAAATAAAAAACTGCTTGGTCTGGTAACGGCAAAGGATCTTATTACCCATGAAAGAGATGAGAAAATCATAGACTTGATGCTGGATCAGTTTGTTTCCATTCGAACAACAGACAACCGTGAAGATGCTGCAAAGATGTTTAGTAAATATGGACTGATTGTAATTCCGGTTCTAGATCCAGATGATTTGATGGTGGGGATTGTAACCTTTGATGATGCGATTGATGTATTACAGGAAGAGACAACAGAAGATATGCAGAAGATGGCAGCTATGGAGTTTAATGAGGAATCCTACTTGAAAAGCTCAGTATTTTCTCAGGCAAGACATCGGATTGTGTGGTTGTTAATTCTGATGTTCTCGGCCAGTATTACAGGAGCTATAATTACCCGTTATGAAGAAGCTTTTGCAGTGATTCCCCTTTTGGTTTCCTTTATTCCCATGTTAATGGATACCGGAGGAAACTGTGGTTCTCAAAGCTCCACGCTAATTATTAGGGGATTAGCCATTGATGAGCTGAATTTTTCAGATGCTTTTCAGATTTTATGGAAGGAATTCCGGGTGGCAATATTAGTAGGAATTACTTTGGCATTAGCCAATGGATTGCGTATCTACTTGGTCTATAAGAATTTAAATATGGCAATTGTTGTTGCATTATCCTTGATTGCAACTATTATTGTTGCAAAGGTGGTGGGAAGTATGCTGCCGCTTTTGGCCAAGAAATGCAAGTTGGATCCTGCGATAATGGCGTCTCCGATTATTACAACGGTTGTGGATACTTGTTCGATTATAATTTATTTTAAAATTGCTACGATATTATTTAAGCTGTAGAAAAGGAAGGGAAAAAGAATGCGAAGAAAAGACAGAGAAGTGAAGGATGAAAAGGAAATCAAAAGAATACTGGATTCACTTAAGATTTGCAGATTGGGGCTTTCAGGGAAAGAGGGAGTTTATATTGTTCCACTGAACTACGGATATGAATACCAGGATGGGAGGCTGACTCTTTATTTTCATAGTGCAAAACTGGGGAAAAAGATTGAAATGCTGAAAGAAAATCCTGCTGTTGGATTTGAGATGGATGGAGAAGGACAGTTGGTGGAAGGAGAAATTCCATGTAGCTATACTTATCGTTATGCTTCTATTATCGGAAATGGAAAAGGGGAAATTGTTGAAGATGAGGAAGAGAAGAAAGAAGGATTAAGAATTCTAATGGAAGCTCAAACTGGAAAAAAATTTCAATTGGAAGAATTTGAAAGCAAATATGTGAAAGCAATTTCAGTGATTAAGGTGGCAGTAGATTCCTTTAGCTGTAAGGAGAATAAATAGATTTTTGCAAATTAATGCTTTAACTCGCGAAAGTATTGTGCTATACTTGTTATGCATGTTTTTAACAGATTTTAAACAAGGAGGAAGAATGAATGATTTGGGCAGATGAAGAAACATTACCAAGGCACGAGATGGAAGCATTGCAGTTAAAGAAGCTAAAGGAGACTGTCAATTATATCTATTCGAATGTCGGGCTTTATCAGAGCAAAATGGATGCTGCGGGTGTCAATCCGAAAGATATTCAATCTTTAGATGATTTGAGAAAGCTTCCCTTCACATATAAAGCAGATTTTCGTGACAATTATCCTACGGGACTTTTTGCAGTAGAGAAAAAGGACATTGTTCGCTTTCATGCCAGCAGTGGGACGACAGGGAAACCGACAATGGTAGGATATACAGCAAAAGACCTAGGGAATTGGTTGAACAACGTAGCCAGAGTGGCCTGTATGGGCGGTGCTACCAGCAAGGATGTAGCACAAATTGCTTTTGGGTATGGAACCTTTACTGGAGCATTAGGATTACACGGCGGTTTGGAGAAGCTGGGAGCGAGTGTAATACCCATGTCTTCAGGCAATACAAATAAGCAAATTATGTTTATGAAAGATTTAGGAACTACGTTGCTGGTGGCAACTCCTTCTTATGCACTTCATTTAGGAGAAGAGATTAAAAGCAGAGGGATGGATCCGGAAAAGGACTTGAATTTAAGGATTGGACTTTTTGGAGGAGAAGGTATGACAGAAGCCATGCGTGAGGAAATGCGTAAGGTTTGGGGAGAAGACTTCTTCTGTACTCAAAATTACGGAATGAGTGAGCTGTGTGGTCCCGGTGTGGCAGGAGAATGTGAAGCCTTAGTTGGGATGCATATAAACGAAGACTGGTTTATACCGGAAATTATTGATCCTGTAACCATGGAGGTGTTGCCTCCGGGAGAAAAGGGAGAGCTTGTCATTACTTGTCTGAACAAAGAGGCTTTGCCACTTGTACGCTATAGAACAGGTGATTTGACCCGGCTTTTTTACGAACCATGTTCTTGTGGAAGAACGACAGTACGTATGGAGAATATTACAGGAAGAGCCGATGATATGCTTGTTATCAGAGGGGTGAATGTATTCCCAACTCAGATTGAGGAAGTTCTTTTTGATATACCGGAAATAGGACCTCACTACGAAATCCTGGTAGAGAGAGTGAATCATTTGGATGTTATGACGATATCTGTTGAGCTAGTGGATGATCGTTTGTTAGACAGTTATAAACTCTTAAGTGAATTAGGAGATCGTATTAAGAATGGATTGAAAGCACAACTGGGACTGGCGACGAAGATAAAGCTTGTGGCACCTCAGTCACTTCAAAGGTTTGAAGGAAAGGCGAAAAGAGTTACGGATTTAAGAAAGGATGGAATTTAGAGTATGTCAAATGATAAGAAAATTATGCTGGGTAATGAGGCAATTGCCCGAGGGGTCTATGAAGCAGGAGTAAAGGTTTCCTCTGCATACCCTGGAACACCCAGTACCGAAATAAGCGAATATATGGTGCAGTATAAAGATGATGTATATTGCGAATGGGCTCCAAATGAAAAGGTGGCAACAGAGGTGGCAATTGGAGCGTCTATTTCAGGAGTACGTTCTCTTGCCTGTATGAAGCATGTAGGCTTCAACGTTGCAGCGGATCCTGCTTATACGATGTCTTACATTGGTGTAAATGGTGGAATGGTGATTGTCGTTGCAGATGACCCAGGTCTTTACAGCTCACAGAACGAGCAAGATACCAGAATGGTGGCAAGAGCCGCGAAGATTCCGGTTATTGAACCTTCTGACAGCAAGGAAGCAAAAGAATTTATCAAAGAGGCTTATGAAATCAGTGAGAAATTTGATCGTCCTATTATTTTCCGTATTACAACGAGATTGGCCCACTCACAAGGACAAGTTCCGTTGGAGGAACGGAAAGAAGTGGAAGATAAGCCTTACGAAAAAAATGTGGCAAAAACAGTAATGATGCCGGGAAATGCCAAGAACCGTCACGTGGAAATTGAAAAGAGAATGGAAGAACTTGGGGAAGCTGCGAATACCCTTCCGATGAATAAAGTTGAATACAGGGATAAGAAAATTGGTGTGATTACCAGTGGAATTCCTTATGAATACGTGAGAGAAGCTCTTCCAGAAGCATCTACCTTAAAGCTGGGTATGGTTTATCCGTTGCCAAAGCAGATGATAATGGATTTCGCAAAAGAAGTAGAAACACTCTATGTGATTGAGGAATTAGATCCCTTTATGGAAGAGCAGATTAAATCCTGGGGAATTGATGTTATTGGAAAAGATAAATTCACATTACTGGGAGAATATTCTGCCAATATGATACGGGAGAATATTTTAGGAGAAACCATTGAATTAAAGAGCGTGGTGCAGGTTCCAAACAGACCACCGATTCTTTGCCCAGGCTGTCCTCATAGAAGCGTTTACCATGTTTTAAACAAGTTAAAGATTCACGCAGCAGGAGACATAGGCTGTTATACCTTAGGAGCAGTACCTCCTTTGAGTGTTGTAGACACAACAGTCTGTATGGGAGCCAGCATTTCCACTCTTCACGGGATGGAAAAAGCAAGGGGCAAAGATTATGTCAAGAACTGGGTGGCAGTAATTGGTGACTCTACCTTCCTGCATACAGGAGTGAATTCCCTTATGAACATGGTTTACAATAAGGCAACAGGAACCGTAATGATCCTGGATAACTCAACGACAGGAATGACAGGACATCAAGAGCATGCAGCAACAGGGAAAACCTTACAAGGAGATCCCACCAATGCCGTTAATCTTATGGGACTGTGTCAGGCAATTGGGATTCAAAATGTTCAAGAAATAAATGCTTTTGATTTAGAGAAACTAGAGGCAGCAGTAAAAGAAGAGACTGCAAAAGATGAGATTTCAGTTATCATTACAAAATCACCTTGCGTACTGTTGACCAAGGGAAAGAAGCCACACTATGAGCCAATTAGTGAGAAGTGCAAAAAATGTGGTATGTGTTTAAAACCAGGATGTCCTGCAATGAGTAAGAATGAGGATGGAACCATTGATATTGATGAAACCATGTGTACTGGATGTGGCCTATGCTACAATTTGTGTAAATTTGATGCCATAAAATTTGTAAAGGTGGGTGAATAGTAATGGGGACAAAAAATATAATGATCGTTGGAGTTGGTGGTCAGGGAACCTTACTTACCAGCCGTATCTTAGGTGGACTTGCTTTAGAAGGTGGATATGATGTAAAGCTTTCAGAGGTGCATGGAATGGCACAAAGAGGCGGAAGTGTTGTAACCTTTGTACGCTATGGAGAAGAAGTAAACGAACCAATCGTAGAAGAAGGTGGAGCAGATATTATTATTGCCTTTGAAAAACTAGAGGCAATGCGTTACAAGCACTTCTTGAAGCCAGAAGGTGTTTTGATTGTAAATGACTGGAGAATTAATCCTATGCCGGTTGTAATAGGGGCAGCCACTTATCCAGAAAACATTATCGAAGAGCTGAAAAAAGATACGACTGTATATGAAGTCAACGCAACAGAACTTGCAAAGGAATTAGGAAATTCAAGAGTGTTTAACTTGATTGTTCTGGGTGTGGCAGCGAAAAGCATGGATTTCACAAAAGAGCAATGGGAAAAAGTAATCCATGACACCGTTCCGCCAAAAACGGTTGACTTAAATATGAAAGCATTTGAGACTGGATATGAATTATAGGAGGGGAAGCTTATGATAAGACAGGTGTCAATTTTTGTAGAAAATAGACCGGGCTCTTTAAGAGAAATCACCCAGGTATTGGCAGATGCAAAGATTAACATTCGCGCATTTGCAGCTGTTGATACACCAGAGTTTGGAATACTGCGTACGATAGTAGATGAACCACAGGCGGCGAAAGAGTGTCTGACAAGCAAAGGATTTGTAGTACGGGTGCAAGAAGTAATTGGTGTTGAGCTGGTGGATGAAGAAGGAAACTTGGATACGATGCTTCGTATTCTATCCGAAGAAAATGTGAACATCAACTACATTTATTCCTTTGTAATCCGACAAGGGAGAGCGCCAATTATGGTTTTCCAGCCAGACAATGGAGAGAAGGCAGAGGCTATTTTAAGGGCAAATAATATAACGATGATAGAGGAAAAGGATTTATAAGAGATTAAGGAGAAAGACAGATGGCAATAGGAACCCTAGACACGTGGAAAGAGACAATTAGAGATAAAAAAATAGAATGTGCCAGTAAAGATGAGATGCATTCGATACAAAGTGAAAAACTGGTTAATCAAGTCAAGCATGTATATAAAAATGTAGAATTTTATCGTAATAAGATGACGGCTATGGGCCTGGAGCCAGGAGATATTAAAAGCATAGATGATATTGTAAAGCTTCCTTTTACGACGAAAGAAGACATAAGAGACCAATATCCTTTTGGTTTGGTTGCCGTTCCACAGGATCAAATTGTCCGTGTTCAGGGAACTTCAGGTACGACTGGAAAATTAACACTGGCCTCTTACTCCGATTATGATGTAAAGGTCTGGGGCGAGTGTGTGGCAAGAGCCCTTACAATGGCTGGACTTGATTCTCAGGATCGTATTCATGTATGTTATGGATATGGTTTATTTACAGGAGGGCTGGGCATTGACTTTGGAGCCCAGGCACTTGGAGCTATGGCAATTCCTATGTCGGCGGGAAATACCAAGAGACAGATGACTTGTATGGAGGATTTTGAGGCAACTGCATTTGCTTGTACTCCGTCCTATGCATTACACCTGGCGGAATCAATGAAAGAAGCTGGTGTAGTAGACCGCATGAAGATAAAGGTTGGAATACATGGCGCAGAACCTTGGACAGAAGAGATGCGTAAAAAAATTGAGAATCTTTTAGGCATCAATTGCTTTGACATTTATGGATTGTGTGAAATTACCGGGCCAGGAGTTGCAATGGATTGTATTCATCATAAAGGTCTTCATGTGTACGAAGATCATTTTTATCCAGAGATTTTAGATGATCAGAATAATCCTTGTAAGGATAAGGAACAAGGAGAACTGGTTTTTACAACTCTGTCAAAAGAAGCAATGCCTTTGCTCCGTTACCGTACGAAGGATATCACCAGTATTGAAAGAGATGTTTGTGAGTGTGGAAGAACTCTTCCAAGAATTCAGAAATTTGCAGGAAGAAAAGACGATATGAAGGTAATTCGCGGAGTTAATGTCTTCCCTACCCAGGTGGAAACGGCTCTTCTTTCTATGGGTGGTGGTGTTGCACCTCATTATATGATGATTGTAGACCGGGAAAATAATTTAGATACTCTTACCGTAATGGTTGAAGTAGATGAAAGATACTTCTCTGATGAGATTCGAAAACTGGATGCTTTAAAGCAGCGTGTTGGAAATACATTAAAGCAAGCTTTAGGTGTTCAGGTAAAAGTAAAGCTGGTTGAGCCAAAGACGATTGAAAGAAGCGAGGGTAAAGCCGTTCGTGTAATCGATAGACGAGAATTTTAAGGAGAGGGGATGGATTCTATGAAAAACTATACAATTAAACAATTATCTGTGTTTTTGGAAAATAGAAAAGGCAGATTGGATGAGGTATTGGCAATATTAGCAAAAAATGACATTGATATTGTGGCAATGTCATTAGCAGATACTTCCGAATTTGGAATGCTTCGTATGATTGTAAATGATCCGACGAAGGGAAGAAAGGTATTAAAAGAGGAATCAATTACAGCAGTGCTGACAGATGTAGTAGCACTGCGGGTATCTCATGAAACAGGTTCTTTAAGCAAGGCAATGCATCAAATCGTGGAAAAGGATGTGAATGTAGAGTATATGTATGCATTTGCAAATGGACCAGATGCATCAGCAGTGATTAAAAGCGATGATCCAGATAAGGTGATAGAGATTCTGACAAAGAATGGTTTCGGTGTGTGGGAAGAAGGAGAAGCCTATAAGGCAAATCAATTTGTAAGCAACACGGAAGCATAGAAGTTTATAACAAAAAAAGAGAAGTCCACGACTTCTCTTTTTTTGATCTTCTTCTTGGTGTATTACCTTTATAACTTGATAAGTATTGTATCTTAACACATAAAAGGTACAACGCAATTTTCGATCAAGAGTTGAATTAAAGTTTTGTTACGTTAACAGCCTGAGGTCCTTTTGCACCTTCTGTTACTTCATATTCAACTTCTTGTCCTTCTTCTAAAGACTTGAAGCCATCCATGTTAAGTCCAGAATAGTGTACAAACACATCGTTTCCTGCATCATCAGAGATGAAGCCATAACCTTTTTGGTTGTTAAACCATTTTACAGTACCTTTCATTGTACTACCTCCATAAAAATAAAAAATTTACGTTATCCCTACCACGTTCCGTAGGTTCCCTGTTAGGGTATCATAAACTTTTTTAAAAGTCAAATAGAAATTTAGTTGACAATGCCCGAAAATAGGAGTATATGTAGTAATAACATATAAAACGTATCGGTTTTATAATAAACGAAAGGAGGGAGAGAGAAATGAGTGTTTCGACAAAGGGAAGATATGGACTGTATGGGATGGTGGATTTGTCTGTGTGTCCAAAGGACGTCCCGGTTCCTTTAGTAAGCATTGCCAAAAGACAAGGCATCTCATTAAACTATTTAGAGCAAGTGTTTGGAGCGCTTCGCAAGGCAGGTCTTGTGAAAAGTATAAAGGGTCCCAATGGCGGCTATTTACTCAATAGGCAGCCGGAAGAAATCTCCTGTAGGGAGGTTTTGGAAATATTAGAGGGGGACATTAGTACGGCGGGAAAGAAGCTTATTATAAAGGAAGGGAACATCTGTCAAGAAACAGTAAAGGAAGTTGTTTGGGACAAATTAGACAATTTAGTGCTGACATTTTTGGAGAATTTGACCTTGGCAGAGTTACGAGATGAGTTTAAGAAAAAAGAGTATGAATCAGAACCTATGTATTACATTTAAGGAGGAAAATTATGAGCAAAATATTCGAAAATGTGGAAGATTTAATAGGGAGAACACCTATTTTGCAACTGAATAATATCAAGTCCAACGTTTATGTGAAATTAGAACTGTTTAATCCGGCAGGAAGTGTAAAGGATCGAATTGCCCTTAATATGATTCAAGAAGCAGAAGAAAAAGGACTTATTCGAGAGGGAAGTACGATTATTGAGCCCACCAGTGGAAATACTGGAATTGGCCTTGCATCTATTGCAGCCGCACGAGGATATAAAGCCATTTTAACAATGCCTGAAACGATGTCGATAGAAAGAAGAAAGCTTTTAGCAGGATATGGAGCTCAGATTGTTCTTACAGATGGAAAAGCAGGAATGAGAGGTGCAATTGCAAAAGCCAATGAGCTGGCAGAAGAAATAGAGGGTGGCATTGTGCTGGGACAATTTTCGAATCCAGATAATCCGAAGGCTCATTATCGTACAACAGGACCAGAAATATGGGAAGATATGGATGGAGAGGTGGATATTTTCGTTGCAGGAGTTGGAACAGGCGGTACCTTAACTGGTGTCGGTACATACCTGAAAGAAAAGAAACCGGAAATCCAAATTGTTGCAGTAGAACCGGAAAGCTCACCGGTGTTATCAGGAGGAAATCCAGGGCCTCATGGAATTCAAGGAATTGGTGCGGGATTTATCCCGGAAATATTAAACAGGGATGTTATTGATGATATTATTCAGGTTTCAAATGAACAAGCCTATGAAGGATCAAGGCTTTTGGCACACAAAGAGGGGGTTTTAACAGGAATTTCATCAGGAGCAGCTTTGTCAGCGGCGTTAGAATTATCGAATCGGGAAGAAAATAGAAATAAAAAGATTGTGGTTTTGCTTCCGGATACGGGAGAAAGATATCTTTCCACACCATTATTTTCTTGACGAGATTGCCCATAAAGGGTAAAGTATATTTGTTACGAATAAGGAAGTAATGAGGTAAGAAATGATTACATTAATGGGTAAAAAGGTATCGGACGGTATCGCAATAGGAAAATTATCTTTTTTTAAGAGATCGTCCAAAGAAGTTCGGCAAATATACGTAAAGGATGTTGAGAAGGAAATCAGCAGATTGATGAAAGCAAAAGAGCGTGCTTTGGTTGAGCTGAAGGAGCTGTATGAAAAGACAGCTGAGGATGTGGGAGATGTAAATGCTACTGCATTTGAGATTCAACAGCAAATTTTACTGGATGATGATTTTAACACCTTCATCAACACAATTATACTGGAGAAAAAGTTAAATGCAGAGTATGCAGTTATGACTGGTGTGGAGCAGTTTATTGCTGAGGGATTAACCTCTGAAAAGGGATTTGTCAGCAGTCATAAGGTAGATGCAAGGGATTTGGCTTCTCGTTTGGTACGTATTTTGTCTACAAAGTGGAAGGAAATGCTTTTGGTGGATGATCCCTTCGTTTTAGCAACGGATGAGCTTTATCCCAGCGAAGCTGTTCAATTTGAACAGGATAAGGCTTTGGCATTTGTGACCCGCTATGGAACCATCAATTCACATACGGCAATTTTAGCTCGTACAAAAGGAATTCCTTCGATTATAGGGCTGGGGGAAGCACTAAAAGATGAGTATGATGGAAAAACGATTATCGTAGATGGGTTTGAAGGAAAGATTTACATAGAGCCAGACTATACCACTTTGCAGAAGATGCAAAATAAGAAGGACTCAAACTTGGCAGTTATTACCAGTTTAGAGCGCCTAAAAGGAAAAGAGAATATCACACAAAGTGGACGAAAAATTGATGTCTGTGCAAATATCAGCAGCCGAGAGGATATTGAAGCAGTTTTGATGAGTGATGCTGGTGGGATTGGGCTTTTTCGTACGGAGTTTATGTTCCTTGCGAATGAGGCAAAGCCGCCAACGGAGGAGCAACAGTTTCAAGTCTATAAGATGGCAGCAGAAACCATGGGAAGTCAGCCAACTGTAATTCGTGTAGCGGATTTGGGCGGAGATAAGGACTTTGAAGCAGATGAGAAGGAAGAGACCTTTGGATATCGGGGGATTCGTTATCTTTTGGATAAAGAAGAAATGCTAACGACACAACTTCGCGGGATTCTCCGGGCTTCTGATTTTGGAAATGTCTCGATACTTTTGCCAATGATTACAGCAGTTGAGGAAGTAGTGACTGTGAAAAAGCTGGTAAAAAAAATCATGAAGGATTTGGATGATGAGAAGATTTCTTATAACAGTGACATTCAAATCGGAGCAATGATTGAAACTCCTGCAGCCGTTATGATTAGTGGTGAGCTTGCAAGAGAGCTGGATTTCTTTAGTATTGGTACAAATGATTTGACACAGTTTACCTTGGCAGTGGGCAGAGGAAACGAGAAGCTGCAAAGATACTTTAATCAAAAGCATCCGGCGCTGCTTAAAATGATTCGTATTGTAACCAACAATGTGCATTTGGAAGGCAAGAGAATCAGCGTCTGTGGAAATCTGGCGGCAGATTTGGAGATGACAGAGTTCTTTATTAAAATAGGTATTGACGAATTGTCTGTGGCACCTCATGAGGTTTTAGGGCTCCGGAAGAAGATTCGTGACATACAATAAATTTATGAATGAGAGAGTTTAAGGAGGGAAACATGTTAGAGAAATTATTCAAGCTAAAGGAACATGGCACAGATGTGAAGACGGAGGTTATGGCCGGAATCACTACCTTTATGACAATGGCCTATATTCTTGCAGTTAATCCGAATATTTTAGGAGCGGCAGGAATGGATGCAGGTGCAGTTTTCACTGCCACGGCGATTGCTTCAGCATTAGGTACTTTATTAATGGCTGTTTTTGCCAACTATCCTTTTGCACTGGCGCCAGGTATGGGACTGAATGCATACTTTGCTTACACTGTAGTTTTAGGAATGGGATATTCCTGGCAAACTGCTTTAACGGCTGTATTTGTGGAGGGTGTTATCTTTATCGTCCTTTCATTGACAAATGTCCGTGAAGCAATTTTTAATGCAATACCAAGAAATCTTAAGTCAGCTGTGTCGGTAGGAATCGGACTGTTTATTGCGTTTATTGGACTTCAAAATGCAAACATTGTTGTTGGAGGAGCTACCTTGGTGGAGCTTTTCTCAATTGAAGGATACAACAATGCTAAAATGGTAGAAGCGGGAATGTCAGATGTAGGAATCACCGTTCTTCTTGCGATAGCTGGTGTTATCATTACATCAATATTGGTGGTAAAAAACGTAAAGGGAAACATTCTTTGGGGAATCTTAATTACCTGGATTTTAGGGATTATTTGTCAGGGAGTAGGAATTTATGTTCCAAACCCAGAAATTGGTTTTTATAACTTATTGCCAGATTTCAGCAATGGAATTTCTGTACCAAGTATCGCACCTATTTTTGGTAAGCTTGATTTTTCCAATATATTTTCATTAAACTTCTTTGTTATTGTAATGGCATTTTTGTTTGTGGATTTATTTGATACAATAGGAACTCTAATTGGTGTATCTACGAAAGCTGGGATGTTGGATAAAGACGGAAAGCTTCCAAGAATTAAGGGTGCCTTGTTATCCGATGCAGTTGCAACTACTGCAGGAGCAGTGTTGGGTACATCAACCGTTACGACTTTTGTAGAAAGTGCTTCCGGGGTGTCTGAAGGAGGAAGAACAGGTTTGACTGCTGTAACAAGTGCTATTCTATTTGGACTTGCACTATTGCTCTCACCTATTTTTCTGGCGATTCCATCGTTTGCAACAGCTCCTGCGCTGATTATTGTTGGATTCTATATGCTTACGAACATTGTAGAAATTGACTTCAAAGATTTATCTGAGGCAGTGCCTTGCTATATCTGTATTGCAGCAATGCCATTTTTCTACAGTATCTCAGAAGGTATTTCCATGGGAGTTATCTCTTATGTTGCATTAAACTTATTAAGTGGTAAGTTTAAAGAAAAGAAATTAAGTATACTCATGTATGTGCTGGCAGTTTTGTTCATACTGAAATATATATTCCTGTAAAATGAAAACAAAACAAAGGGGGCTGCAGAGAAGAATGCAGTCCCCTTACTATGAAAGGATAGAACAATGAATTTATTATTTGACGTATTAAGAGGAATGCCCATAGGGCTTTCGATGTTAATCCCTGGAGTATCAGGAGGAACAATGGCAGTTATTATGGGAATTTTTGACCGGCTGATTAATGCAGTGGGTTCTTTTTTCAAGGATCCTAAAAAAAGTCTTTTAACCATTATTCCCATTGGTATTGGTGCCTTGCTGGGGATTCTTGTTTTTATTAAGCCGATTCTTTATATGTTAGATGAAAAAAATGGTTTGAAGGAAGCGACTGTTTTTCTGTTTATGGGGGCAGTTATTGGAGGAATTCCCTCTGTATTCCGTGAAACCACCATGGGGAAACGAAGAAATGTTCAAGGAAAAAGTATTCTTCTTTTTTTGATTGGTGCAGTTATTGTACTGGGAATTTCCCTTCTTCCAAAAGGAACCTTTTCAGTGGACACAGATAATGGGTTTATGAATGTTGTTATTTTTGCCCTATCAGGAATCATCTCCTCCATGGCTCTTGTTCTGCCGGGAATAAGCGGTTCTTACATTTTATTGCTGCTGGGTCTCTATGAGACGGTAATGAAGGCCATTGACAGCCGGAATATTATAAAGTTAATTCCCTTTGCAATCGGTGTTCTATTGGGTATAATATTGGTAGCGAAACTATTGCAATATTTGCTAAAGAAATACAGAGAAGGAACTTTTACAGTGATTCTTGGGTTTATCGTGGCCTCACTTGTTGAGCTTTATCCAGGTTTCCCTGGGGACATAAAAGGGATTGTGTTTACAGTTATCTTTTTCTTTGGCGGTTTGATTGCAATCCTTTACTTATCAAAGTATGAGGAGAAGACGAGTTCTTAAAATGGAGGTGTCCATGAAAGAGTATACCAATTTACCATTCGTACAAGCATTGCAAAGAGAAGAAGAGATTCTTTGGATTAACGAGAAGAAACAGGGGTTCAATGAGGAGCTGCTGGAAGTAAAAGCCAGTGATATTGAAGATGCAGAAGAGCGGTTGAATCGTTTTGCACCCTTTATTCAAATGAGTTTTCCGGAAACGGAAGAAGCATTTGGAATCATTGAATCGAAGCTTCAAAAGATACCAAAAATGAAAGCATATCTCAATG
Source organism: Aequitasia blattaphilus (assembly GCF_024721305.1). GTDB lineage: Bacteria > Bacillota > Clostridia > Lachnospirales > Lachnospiraceae > Aequitasia > Aequitasia blattaphila. The sequence goes on from NZ_JAMXOD010000009.1 coordinate 93,432, forward strand.
AGAAATATGATGGAAAAATTGAAGGAGAGCTTTTGGTAAAGCTTGATAGTCATCTTCCGATTGCAGGATCGATTAAGGCAAGAGGAGGAATCTATGAGGTGCTGAAGCATACAGAAGACTTAGCACTGGAAGAGGGGCTATTAACTCTGGAAGAGAATTACGAAAAACTTGCCTCGAAGGAAATGAGGAAATTTTTCGGGCAGCATACCATTCAGGTTGGTTCTACGGGAAATCTTGGGTTAAGTATTGGAATATCCTCAGCAGCTATAGGATATAAGGTAATCGTTCATATGTCTTCAGATGCAAAACAATGGAAAAAAGATTTGCTGAGAAGCCACGGGGTTACTGTAAAGGAATACGAAGATGATTACAGCAAGGCAGTAGAAGAAGGCAGAAAAGAGTCTAATCAAGACCCTAAGAGCTATTTTATTGATGATGAGAACTCAAAAAATCTTTTTATGGGCTATGCTGTGGCGGCCAGACGTCTGGAAACCCAACTGATTGAAATGGGCCAGACCATTGATGAGGAGCACCCGTTATTTGTATACATCCCATGTGGAGTGGGTGGTGCACCGGGGGGTGTCACCTTTGGATTAAAAGAAATCTTTCAGGACAACGTTCATTGCTTTTTCGTAGAGCCTACGCAAGCTCCCTGTATGACACTTGGAATGGGAACGGGACTTCACAATGCCATCAGTGTAAAGGACATAGGATTAACGGGAATAACGGATGCAGACGGTCTTGCTGTTGGACGTCCTTCTGGTTTTGTGGGCCGGGTAATGGAGCCACTTCTTAGTGGAATCTTTACGTTAAAGGACGATAAGCTTTATCAATACATGAAAGCTTTATACGAAAGGGAAAAGGTATTTATTGAGCCAAGTGCAGCAGCAGCCTTTGAAGGAGTTGTTGGGCTATTGAATTCCCCAGAAGGAAAAGAATACATCAGAAACAATGGCTTAGAGAATAAAATGGCGAAAGGGATACATATTCCCTGGGCAACTGGAGGCCGTTTGGTACCGGATTCCATCCGCAAAGAATATTTGAGCAGAGGTTTATAAGACAAAGGAAGGTGTGGGCACACCTTCCTTTTATTCTCCCCTGTCGTGATTAATCACAGTATAAAACATCTTTTCAATCCGTTCATGGTCTGTGGTTTGTCCAAGAATCCACATGGTTTTTACGACAATGGCCTCAGTTGTCATATTTCCTGCTTCCAATACACCGGGAATCTGAGAGAATTTTTTGCCTACTTCATAGCGGGAAAGATCGAGTCCTTCCTCTGGAACCTGTGTGGTGATTAAAAGAATCTTTCCGGCCTGTACCCACTCTTTTATGGCTTGATAAAAATCATCCTTTTCATACTCGGGAATTCCACCAATACCAAAAGTTTCAATTACAAGGGCATCATAATGGGATTTAAGCACCTGAAAGATTTCTGGACTGAGTCCAGGTGTCAGGCGCAGAACAAAAACCTTATTATTTAGCTTTGTATAAATTCTTGGTTTATGAGGAACCTCTTGCTTGGCCATAGAAGAGAAAATAATCTCGTCCTCTAAGAAGGTGGCAATAGGAGGAAGGTTCATACTTTCGAAAGCATTGTAGCTCTTTGTTCTTTGTTTTCTTACCCGGGTTCCGCAAATCACTTTGTTGTGAAACACAATGGATACGTGAGAAGCCTTTTCATGTATGGCGTACAAGACACTTTGGTAGATATTAAGTCTGGCATCCGTAAAGGGGTTGGAGATGGGCTTTTGAGACCCGGTGAGTACAATGGGTTTTTGGCTGTCTTGAATCAAGTAAGAGAGTGCCGCGGCGGTATATGCCATGGTATCCGTTCCATGTAAAACAACAAATCCATCATAGGAATCATACTCTTCTGTGATTTTTTTGGCAATAAGAAGCCAGTGATCAGGAGCCATATTACTACTGTCAATATTTAAAAGCTGAATCACTTCAATCTTACACAAAGAATTTACTTCTGGTACTTTTTCTAAAATATAATCCCCGGGAAGCTTAGGGCTTAGTCCCTTTTCAGTTGCTAAAGATGCAATCGTCCCACCGGTTGCAAGTAATAAAATTTTCTTCATGGTTTTTTCCTCTCAAAATGGTATATTTTCATCCTAACATAAAAAAAGTAGAAAAGAAATTCCAAATGGTCTATAATTGAATCGAACAAGAAGGAGAAAAGGAAATGAAAATTGAAATTGACACCCATACCCATACTTTGGTAAGTGGGCATGCATATAGCACGATGAATGAAATGGCTGTGGCAGCCAGGGAAAAAGGCCTCAAAGGAATTGCTCTTACGGAGCATGCACCGTTACTTCCAGGAAGTCCTCATTTTTATTATTTTCAAAACTTAAAGGTGGTTCCCCGGGAAAAATGTGGAATCCGCCTGTTTTTAGGAGTGGAGCTAAACATTTTAAATCAAAAAGGGGAAGTGGATTTAGCGCCAGAAATTCTGGAAATTTTAGATCTTCGTATCGCTTCTATACACGTACCTTGCTATGAAGGAGAAAGGACAGTAGACGCAATTACAGAGGCGTATTTAAGGGCAATGGAAAACCCCAATATTGACATCATTGGACATCCAGATGATGGGAGATTTCCAATTAATTATTATAGATTGGTGCAGGGAGCCGTTGCAACAGGGACTATTTTAGAAGTCAATAACACATCTCTGAGTCCAGAAAGCTTTCGTCAAAATGGCAGGGAAAACATATTGAATCTACTTCAGGAGTGTAAGGCACAAGGGGCTTTTATTGCCCTAGGAACAGATGCCCATGTGGACACAGCCATTGGAGAATATCCATACGTAATGGAGCTTTTAAAAGAGTCGGATTTTCCAGAGGAATTAGTTGTCAATACTTCGATTGAGAAATTAGAGAAGTATATAAAGAAGTAGACTTTATAGATTTAGTGTGTTAAAATGTAGAAGTAAAATTCAGGTAGACAAAGGGGACACTAAGAATATGAGTAAAAACGTTAGAACAGAAGCTGTTGATTACTTATTTGAAGCAATTCTCTCATTAAAAGATAAAGAGGAATGTTACACGTTTTTTGAGGATATCTGTACAATAAACGAGCTTTTATCTTTATCACAGCGCTTTGAAGTTGCGAAAATGCTAAGAGAGCATAAGACCTACTTGGAAATTGCGGAAAAGACGGGAGCCTCAACGGCAACCATCAGTAGAGTAAACCGGTCATTAAACTATGGAAATGATGGTTATGACATGGTTTTCCAGCGTATTGATAAGGAATAAAAAAACGTCGCGGACTGCGACGTTTTTTGTTGGAGATTTTATTCCTCATCCTCATTTAGAGAATCAATTAGTTTTTCAATAAAATACTTTTTAATATAAACATCAAAAGACAAAGAACAGATTAGATTGAAGTAGGTCAGATATTCTGCTTCGTTTTCTTCAAGGTTCAAGTTTTTGGTGTTTTTTGATACCCTTACATATGCTGACTTCAGCTCATCTGGAAGAGCATGCATTTGATCCATACAGATGTCAATTACATTTTCGTAAATTTCCGTAAGAGAAGTATCGGAGTTTTCATCAAAATACTTTTCTGTTAAAGGATTTAAAAGAGTTTCAATATCCTTTATAGACAAAATATTTTTAAAGTAATAAATAAAGGTGAGCACCAGCATATGATCTTTCGAGTATTTCTTTTTCACAGGTGGTGGAAGCAGGTTGTTTTTTGCATAGTTATTAATCATTGTTTTCGTTAGAATCTTATCCTCCTCATGGCGTTTTGAAGAGGAAAGATGGGTATCCATAAATGTGGTCACCTGATCCATATATAAATCAATGTCCGGGATGTTCTCCGATTTTACATAATTAATTTCTTTTAAGTCTTGAAGGATGGACAAAAACATTTTCTTGGTATCCTTTTCCATAGAGTGCCTCCTTACTAAATTCTCAATTCCCTTTGACAAGTAGTCATTATACCATTATTTCCCCTTCAATTAAAGAGAAATGACGAGACTTTTATTGCGTATTGGATGAAAAATCACTATAATGATAGTCAGTGCAATAAAAATGGGAGGTCAAATGTATGAAACCAAGGGTACTGTTGTTCAATTTGAAAGAGACAGAAAAAGGAAAGAACCTGGAACGAATTTTCACATTCTTGAAATATCAAGTTTTTTATCCAGTAAAGGATGATTACGATTATACTTTAGGGGAGCTGTCAGGACTGGATGAAATTCAAAAGGAGAGAATTTATACAGGGGAAGACTTTCAAGAGGAGTTGATGGTTCTTTACACGGAAACAGAAGACCAACTTAACCAGGCACTTTTCTTTATGCGGGAAGAAAAAGTTACTGTGGATTTAAAAGCAATGATTACTCCAACCAACCGAAAATGGAAGATTTTAGATCTCTACAAAGAGATTAAAGAAGAGCATGAATATATGAAAAAAATGAAAGAAGAAGGAAAATAGATTTGAGTATATATGATACATTAAATGAAAATCAAAGAGAAGCGGTATTTCACACAGAAGGCCCCCTTCTAATTCTGGCCGGTGCAGGTTCAGGAAAGACCAGAGTACTAACACACCGAGTAGCCTATTTGATTGAACAAGGGGTGATGCCTTACCATATACTGGCAATTACCTTTACCAATAAAGCGGCAGAGGAAATGAAGGAAAGAGTAGATGATATTGTAGGTGAAAATGGAGGAAGTATATGGGTGAGTACTTTTCACTCTATGTGTGTGCGGATCTTAAGGAGACATATTGACCGTATTGGCTTTGACACCAACTTCACTATTTATGATACAGATGATCAGAAGACCCTTATGAAGGAGGTTATCCGCCTTTTAAATATTGATACGAAAGTGTTTAAAGAGCGTATGCTTTTAAGCATTGTTTCCAGTGCTAAAAATGAGATGGTCAGTCCAGACGAATTTGAGCAAAGGATGGAAGGTGACTTCCAAAAGAAACGAATTGCCAAGGTCTATCGGGAGTATGAAAAGCAGTTGAAGAAAAATAATGCATTGGACTTTGACGATTTGCTTCTTAAAACAGTGGAGCTGTTGCAAAGGGATGAGGAAGTACGAAGCTATTACCAAGATCGGTTCCGTTATATCATGGTGGATGAATATCAGGATACCAATACGGTTCAGTTTGAATTGATTCGCATCCTGTCAGATAAATACCGAAATCTATGTGTAGTAGGTGATGATGATCAATCGATTTATAAATTCCGTGGTGCTAATATTCAAAACATTTTGAGTTTTGAGGATGTGTATAAAGATGCAAGAGTGATTAAGCTGGAGCAAAACTATCGCTCCACTCAGACGATATTAGATGCAGCCAATGCGGTGATTCAAAATAATAAGGGCAGAAAAGAGAAAGCTCTTTGGACAGATAACGGGCAAGGGGACGTCATTGCAATGAAGACCTTCGAGTCTGCTTATGAAGAAGCGGAATATGTTGTGGGAGACATTTCCCAGAAGGTTCGGGAAGGGAAAGAAGAGTATAAGGATAATGCCATCCTTTATCGTACCAATGCACAGTCCAGACTTTTTGAAGAAAAATTTGTCACTGCCGGCATTCCCTATAAGATTGTAGGGGGAGTAAACTTCTATTCCAGAAGAGAAATCAAAGATATTTTAGCTTATTTAAAAACCATTGATAATGGAAAGGATGATATTGCAGTACGAAGAGTGATTAATGTCCCCAAAAGAGGAATAGGACTTACCAGTGTAAACCGGGTACAGAATTATGCACAAGATAAAGATATCAGCTTTTATGATGCACTTTTAGGAGCAGACTTCATCCCGGACATTGGGCGGGGATTATCAAAGCTGGAGTCCTTTGTGGCTCTTATTGAGTATTTAAAAGGAGCAAAAGAAAAGCTAGGCCTTTTCGATTTTGTCAAAGAGATTCTGTCCAAAACAGAATATATTGAAAGCCTGGAACAAGAAGATCCAGAGGTTGCTCAGACGCGTATGGAAAATATTGATGAATTCATCAGTAAGGTGGCGGCCTATGAAGAGAATGCTATTGCTTCCGGAGAGCAGGCGAGTCTGTCTGGATTTTTAGAGGAAGTTGCCTTAGTAGCAGATATTGATTCTCTGGATGAAAGTCAGGATTATGTGATTCTTATGACTCTTCACAGTGCCAAAGGATTGGAGTTCCCAAGTGTTTATCTGACAGGGATGGAGGATGGACTTTTCCCAAGTTATATGACCATTGTGGCAGATGACAAGGATGAATTGGAAGAAGAGAGACGCCTTTGCTACGTAGGAATTACCAGGGCAAAGCAGCATTTAACTTTGACGAATGCAAAGCGCCGTATGATCAGAGGCGAAACCCAGTACAATAAAACCTCTCGTTTCTTAAAAGAAATTCCCCGTTATCTTATTGCCAAGGGAGCGGTGTTTGAAAGAGAGAAACCAGACCGGGATGGCTTTGGGTTCAAACCGAAAACGGGATTTCGGGAAAATCCTTTTAAGGAGCGGAAACCCATCAAGCAGTTTAATGTAAATGACAGTAGTGGTCCAGGATATGATGTGGGTGACCGGGTGCTGCACACCAAGTTTGGTGTGGGAACGGTTACCAATATTACGGCAGGAGGACGAGACTACGAAGTAACCGTGAATTTTGACACTGCAGGAGTCAAGAAGATGTTTGCGACTTTTGCAAAATTACAGAAGCAGTAATTGAGGTGTGAAAATTCTATAAATTTCTAGTATTTGTATACTGATAATGCTATAATAAAAATTAGTAAATAAAGAAAGGACGTGGGAGCATGAGTAAATTAGAAGATATTATCACAGCAACCAAGTTAAGCGAACTGGTAAATAAGAAGGACGACGAAAAAGTTGGAAAAAGAATTCTTTGGATCTTGGCAATCGTAGGTGCAGTAGTAGCAATTGCAGGAATTGCTTATGCAGTATACACATTCTTCGCTCCGGACTATCTAGAGGATTTCGAAGAGGATTTTGATGATGACTTTGACGATGACTTCTTCAAAGATGATGAGCCGGAAACAGTTGCAGTAACAGAATAGTTTTTTTGAATATTTAAAGGGGCTGTTGAGTAAGATAACGGTCCCCTTTTTAATGCACTCCAAAAAGGTGGATATAGAATAGAAGGATAAGAGGTTAGGATGAAAAAGAAAGAAATATACAATGGAATTGTAGAGAGTGTAGAGTTTCCAAATAAGGGAAGGGTAATCGTTGAAGGGGAAGAGAAACCCGTATTGGTTAAAAATGTACTGAAGGATCAAGAAGTGGAATTCCGTGTTCTAAAAATGCGGAAAGGAAAGGCAGAGGGTCGCCTTCTGCAGGTTACAAAAAACAGTCCCATAGAAATAGAGCCTCAATGTCAGCACTTTAATAGTTGTGGAGGGTGTTCTTACCAAAACCTTCCTTATGAGGAGCAGCTGAAGCTAAAAGAAAGCCAGGTAAAGGAGCTTCTGGATCCGGTCATTCGAGGTGAATATCTTTTTGAAGGAATTAAGGGGAGTCCCAGAGAAAGGGAATACCGAAATAAAATGGAATTTTCTTTTGGAGATGAAATCAAAGATGGACCTTTGTCTTTAGGAATGCATAAGCGAGGCAGCTTCCACGATATTGTGAATGTAGATGCCTGTCAGATTGTTGATGAGGATTTTAGGAAAATTCTTACAGCAACCAGGGAATATTTCACAGAGGAGAAAGTTCCTTTCTATCATCGCATGAAGCATACGGGATATCTCCGTCATTTATTGGTACGAAAAGGAATTAAAACGGGAGATATTCTGGTGGACTTGATTACCACGAGCCAGATTAACCGACAGGAAGATGCCTGGAAGGAGGTTCTCCTTAGTCTTGAGCTGAAAGGAAATTTAGTGGGAGTTTTGCATACGATTAATGACAGTGTGGCAGATGTGGTAAAGGATGAAGGAACCACAATTCTACAGGGTCAGGATTATTTTTATGAAGAGCTGTTAGGTTTGAATTTTAAAATCACTCCCTTTTCTTTTTTTCAAACGAATTCTCTGGGAGCTGAGGTGCTTTACGATGTCACCAGGGAGTATATTGGGGATACTCAGGGAAAGGTGATTTTCGATCTTTACAGTGGAACTGGAACCATTGCCCAGATTCTTTCTCCTGTTGCGGAAAAGGTGGTAGGAGTGGAGATTGTGGAAGAGGCGGTAGAGGCGGCGAAGGAAAATGGAGTTTTAAACAAGTTGACAAACTGTGATTTTTGGGCAGGGGATGTGCTAAAGGTTATTGATGAACTGGAAGACAAGCCAGATTTGATTATCCTTGATCCACCCAGAGATGGGATTCATCCAAAGGCGATTGGAAAGATTATTAACTTTGGGGTGGATAAGATGGTGTATGTGAGCTGTAAGCCTACGAGTCTTGCAAGGGATTTGGTGGCGCTGCAGGCAGGAGGATATCAGGTGGAGAAGGTTCAGTGTGTGGATATGTTTCCTGGGACGGTGCATGTGGAGACGGTATGCTTGATGTCTAAGGTCTCAGAATAAGGTGTGAGAAAAGCCTTGTTTCAAGGGATTTGTGAGGATTGATGGTTTTTGCAAGCGATGAGGAAATGGACAGAATATCGCTTCATGGAAACATATCAAAATCGAGAAAAGGTATAGTTTAGACTTTGATTTGGATGTCGGCAAAATTGAGTAGGCGATTTGGATGTTATGAAATTTTGCCTGACAGGTCAGTCGGATTTTAGATTATAGTTTAGGCTGTGGATTGGATGTCGGGAAATTGAATTAGTGATATGGATGTTGTTGAGATAAATAGATATTTAGGATTAATATGAGCACATTTACTATAAAAGAATATGATGAAGCACCTGCACCACAAGAGGCAACATTTCTAGATTTGGTTTATATCTATTGCATCTTTCGCAAGGATTTATTACTGCAAACATGAAAGTGAGAATTTTATGAGTACAAAAAAGCTAAATATCAAAGTAATTGTAATGTCCTATATCTTCTTTCTTTTAGGTTGGACTATCCGTGTCACTTGCATCAGTCTTTCGGGTTTAAATGAATATGCTGCATGGGCAATGGGATTTCTCATTCATTTTGTGTGGTGGTTCTTATTTGCATTGTTCATGGTTAGAAGATACAGCGGAGAGCTTCTTGTTTCATTAAAAGACATGATAAAAACTAAACCAAACATGAAAGTATTACTGCCTCTTTTGCTATTTGCCGTTGCATATAATGCAGCTGTGTTTTTTAATCAGGGTACTGGTTTTCATTTAGAGATGAAATTATATGACTTAATTATTACAATCCTGACGGTGGGGATTTTTGAAGAGGCTGTGTTTCGAGGCTGGTTCTTAAACGCAATAGCACGCTTTACCACTGAGCGTAAGGCAAATTTGATTTCTTCGGTCATGTTTGTGTTTATTCACTACCCGTCATGGATTTTTCATGGGTACGATACGGTAACAATTATAACCACAAGTATTTTGATGTATGGTCTCAGCTTAACATTTGGCTGGATATTTAGGAAAAATCGTTCCATTTGGCCAGGGGCAATCTTCCATTCGTTCTGGGACATGCTGTCATTTATCATGTAAAAACAAAAGTGTGGTAGGATGATATACAACGGCAAGTTGCCGGATGGCAAGCTGAAGTGGGAAGATTGGAATGAAGAGGTTTTAGTTTATCGGATAGTTTGGACCGTGGATTGGATGTTGGGGGATTGAGTGAGCGATATGGATAACAAGAGAAACTTGAAAGGAAAAAAGTGAGTAAACTATGGCCGAAAGACCTGCTTTAGACAAAACATTATGCGGAAAAACATTTCGTGATTTCTATTATTTAAAAGATGAGTTGGTAGATTTTTGTAGAAAAAATGGACTTCCTGTTTCAGGGGGGAAGATAGAAATAACAGATAGAATTGCCTGTTTTCTTGATACGGGTGAAATACCAGCAGCTTCAAAAACAAAGAGAAAAGTAGTAACGGAATCTGATATTACCGAGAATTCAAAAATAGAAACTGATTTTGTTTGTTCGGAAAAACACAGATCGTTTTTTAAAAAACATATTGGAAATGGATTTTCTTTTAATGTAGCTTTTCAAAAATGGCTGAAAAGTAATACGGGAAGAACGTATAAAGAAGCAATTGCTGCTTATCATCAAATCCTTAAAGATAAGAAAGAAGGAAAAACAAACATTGATAAGCAGTTTGAGTATAACACCTATATCCGAGCTTTTTTTACAGATAACCGAGGGAAAACTTTAGAGCAAGCGATTACATGTTGGAAATATAAAAAACAATTACAGGGTCATAACCGCTATGAACAGTCTGACCTAGTTGCTATGGATTGATAAATTCCAGTTTATACCCCATATCAACCGCAAAATAGCCATATTTTAGGCTGTGGATTGGATGTTGGGATTTTTGAGTGGGCGAGATGGATGACAAGGAGAATAATTAACATGGCAAAAAGAAAACAAATTGCTTCTTTAATAATAGGTTTTTTAGGTGCTATTATAGGATTGCTTTGCGTTTGGGCATTCAATCAATATTTACTCATAACACTGCCGTTGGCGTTGCGAATGATAACGATGATTATCGTATACTGGCTAATAGTATTAGTGCCAACTATATTAATGATTAATAATAAAGATACGCTAACTGATTATGGCTTTAACAAAAATAAAGTTGAATTGCAGATTATCTTAGGAGTATCTATTGGTATCGCCATGTCCTTAATACTCACTTTACTTCCGCATTTATTGGGTTTAGGTAAGAATGTCGACAACGGCAAGCGATATACACAGTTGTGGCAATTTTGTTATGAGTTTGTTTACTGTATTATAGCGGTTGGTTTCGTTGAGGAGTTTGTATTTCGAGGGTTTGTTTTTGAGAAAATAAAGCGTATTACCAATAAAAATACTATGGCGGTTATTGTTTCGTCTCTGCTTTTTGGAGTATTTCATTTTTTGAGCGGAAATATTGTGCAGATGATACTAACCGGTTTTATAGGCGCGTTTTTCTGTTTATGCAAATTGAAAATCAAAAATTGTTCAATGCTATCATTGGTAATCGCACACGGAATATATGATGCGCTAATTACCGTTTGGGCATCGGTGTTATTATAAAGTTAGTTGACGATTCGGCTGTCGCACGATAGTTTAAGCTGTGGATTGGATGTTGGGGAATTGAGTTAGCGATATGGATGACAGGAGGAAAACCAATGGATTGCATCATAAGAGAATGGAGAATTGAGGATAAAGTCGATTTGGCGAAAGTGCTAAATAATAAACATATTTTAGATAATTTGCGTGACGGACTACCATACCCATATACGGTAGATGATGCAGAGGAATATATTATTGCGATGTTGTCAGCCGACAAAACAAAAACCTTTGCGTTTGCAATAACCTTAAATGATGTAGTTATAGGCAGTATTGGTGCGTTTCGCTGTGATAATATTCATTTCAGAACTGCCGAAATGGGATATTATATAGGAGAGGAACAATGGGGAAAAGGTTACGGCACAAGTGCTGTGACATGGGTCTGCAACTATCTATTTGAACACACCGATATTATCAGAATTTTTGCGGAACCGTTTGCTTATAATATTGCCTCATGCCGTATTCTCGAAAAATCAGGATTTCAATTTGAGGGGACTTTACATAGCAATGCGGTTAAAAACGGACAAGTCATAGACATGAAAATGTATGCATTAGTAAAAGTATAAGGAGTTAGGGGGAGGTTATGATTCTTGATAACTTAAAAGCATTAAAAGATGATATGGTCAGCAAGAAGTGGACAATCTGTAGCTTCATCTTTAACTATAAAGAAATTGAATACATAGTACTTGTAAAGAGGTTTGTGGGAGCAGAAAAAAGGATTAGCGATTATGCTTTAGTCAAATTACACTTTATGAAGTCTGCTGACCTAAAAGACGATTTAGAAGTAGAAGCAAATAGTAATGGTTTGCTCATTGATTCAAAAAAATTACGTCAATACTTCGGAATAGAGTATCAAGAAAATCTTGGTGACGTTCTTCGTCAATTCACAGAACGTTTAGGAAATGAGATTCCACCATCTGTTCCTGATTCTGACAGTGTTTCACAAATTGAAAAAAAGGCAATGGTTCAATCTTTAAGTAAAAGTGATTCGGAAGATCCAAATAAAATCTATTGTACAAAAGTAAAAAGAAACCCAAATCAAGGGCAACGAAGTGAGTTTAATTCTGATAAAACGAAATTGCTGAGAGAATCTTTATTCGAACACTTTCGTAACAACTCAGAGATTAGTTTTTGTTATTCTTTGGACGCTGAAAAGGAAAATAATGATGCTGCTATTTTAAGAAACTTTGCAAATAACAATTCCATGTAGAAATGCAATAATACCCCCTGCCAACCACAAGGTCAGCAGGGGTTCATGCTACCTATGCCCTTATCCCTCAATCTCCACATTCCCCCCCGACTTGAACTCCACCGAGAACCTATCCGAGGAAACTGTAATCTTCCCAATCAGCCGCCTTACCAGCTTCTCATCAAATTCAGTTACCTCAGTCGGCTGGGATGCCACAAAATCCTGCAAATCGGTAATCCGGCTCAGCTTTTCATCCCGTGCGACAGTGTCGGATTCAGCCTTGTTTTTCAGTTCACGCAGGCGGAATATCTCATCGGAAACGGTGTCATATTCCTCTTTTTTATGTGCTTTTTTAAGAAGTTCGTGCTGCAGCTCATTCAGCCGTTCATCAATGCCCTCTGCCGAAGCGGCATCAGATTGCCGTACCGCAGCGGCGATATTCTGCTGAAGGGTCTTGATAAGGTTTTCTTTATCGCCAAGTGTTTGGTTAATCGCTTTCAGCACGATTTCCTCTAACAGCAGCTCGTTTACGGTGCGTGAGCGGCAGACATGACCGGTGCTTTCAAGTCGGCTGATGCACCGCCAGACGATGGACTTACAGCCGCGGTTATTCCAATGGATTCGGCGGTACATCTCCCCGCATTCGCCGCAGAAAACGATCTGGGCAAAACAGTGATTGCTGCTGTAACTGCGTTTCTTTCCGCTTGGGCTAGTATGCACTACCCGCCTGCGGATGAGTTCTTCCTGCACCAGCATATAGAGTTCTTTGGGAATAATGGCAGGGTGGTTATCCTCAATATAATATTGCGGTACAGTGCCGTTATTCTTAATTCGCTTTTTGCTCAGAAAATCAATGGTATAAGTCTTTTGCAGGAGAGCATCTCCCATGTATTTTTCATTGCGCAGGATTTTATTAATCGTGCTTGTGTGCCATTTAGGCTTTCCGGCACCGGTAAGGATGCCGTCTGCTTCCAGTCCTGCCGCAATCTTATCCATGCTCGATCCCTCAAGGTACTCACGATAAATCCGCTTTACGATTTCAGCGCCCTCGGGTTCGATGACAAGATTGCCGTCCGCATCCTTGGTGTAACCGAGAAAGCGTTTGTGGTTGATTTGCACTTTTCCCTGTTGGTAACGGTACTGAAGCCCCATTTTGATGTTCTGGCTTAAACTTTGGCTTTCCTGTTGTGCAAGGCTCGCCATAATCGTGAGCATCACCTCGCCCTTGGAGTCCATTGTATTTATGTTTTCCTTCTCGAAGAAAACGGGGATATTCTTATCCTTCAGCTGCCGGATGTATTTCAGACAGTCGAGCGTATTACGGGCAAAGCGAGAGATGGATTTTGTAATAATCATATCAATGTTTCCCGCTTCGCACTCATCAATCATGCGGTTGAACTCACTTCTCTTCCTCGTGTCGGTGCCGCTGATACCATCGTCTGCGAACACGCCAGCCATCACCCATTCGGGATTTTTGCTGATGTATTCGGTGTAATGGGCAATCTGTGCTTCATAGCTTGTAGCCTGCTCTTCGCTGTCAGTACTGACTCGGCAGTACGCTGCGACACGCAGTTTAGGCTTTTCTTCCTGCGGTCTGGCGGTATTTCCGATTTGTCGTCTGGCAGGAATGACCATAACATTTCCCACTTAATTCACCTCGCTTCCGATTAAACTGTAAAGATATTCCGCTTGCTTAAAAGGGTTATCAAAATGCTCCCTCACAGGCTTTACGCTAAACTGCGTGGGAATGACAATCTCTTTTTCCTTTGATACTTTATCAAGCCTGCCAAGCTTAGTGGCTCGTTTTATGAGTTCCTCCTGCGTCTTATCAAATAGATCTGCATCAATGATGGCGGGATAAAAGCTGTCGCCAAGGTAGCGGCGGTTAGTTAAAATTCGCTTTGCTGTGCCGTGGTATGTTTTAAGCCCCGCTTCTTTTGCGGCACCCGCAAGGCTTAATCCCGATAAGTAATGCCTATAAAGATTTCTGATTTTCTCTGCGGAAGCTCTATCAATGACCGTCATGCCGTTTTCTGTTTTGTAGCCTAACATAATTCACATCTTTTCCCGCAGTACCAAGCCGCATTTTAATTCAAAGCCGACGTCCTGTCTTGAATAAACGATAATGCGGCTTACGTGCCTGCTGAATAATTCTTCGTCAAAGCATAAAAGCATATTTGCTTTTTCCGCAAAGCGAAGCAGACTGTTTAACTCGCTGACTTTGGCATTGTCGTCAGTCGCACTGCCAGCTAACATTTGGGTCTCTCTGCGGTAATTCTCAGCCTGCATAAGAAGTTCGTTGTTTTCCTTTGTGTAAACAATCTTGTCGATATAGCCGCTTGTCATTAGCCTTGTCAGCGTTTCTCGCTGCTCTTTGTTTTTAAGAAGCAGGGTCTGAATTTCGTGGGTGCGATGAAGATTATTGTCTGTTCCATTTGACTTAAATTCCTCAAGCAGTGGCTTTAAAATCAGCTTATGGGCAAATATCAGCTTGTTCATCATGGTGATAAAAGCAAACTGCAAATCGTCATCTCGGATATACTTCATGGAGCATTTTTCTTTATCCTCGATATGGGTATTACAGCACCATGCCGCATAACTTTGTTCTTTTTGGTAATGCGTTCTGCGCTTGAAGGTGCTGTGACACTCGCCGCAGATGATTTTACCCGAAAATGCGTACCGTCTTTGATATTTGCCGCTGCCGGAGACGATGTTTTTCTCAGCGGCACGTGTTTCAAGCAAAGCCGCCGCAGTTTCAAAGTCCTCTTTGCTGATGATTGCTTCATGATGGTCAGCTACCATGTACTGATCACGCTCGCCGTTATTGGTGCGGCGCTTAAAACGACTGTCGGTATAGGATTTTTGAAAAATCACATCGCCGGTATATTTTTCATTCTTCAGCATTCCGTTAATGGTGGAAGCTGTCCATTTACCGCCTTTCTTGGTAGGCACACCGTCAGCATTAAGAGCATCAGCAATCGCTTTTGTGCCTTTACCGATTAGGACTTCAGCAAAAATCCTCTTAACAACACCGGCTTGCTCCGTGTTTACAATCATCTCTTCGCCGTTCCAATCGTATCCGTAAGGCGGATAGCTGATTTTGTAGGTACCGTTTTGAAAGCGGTTCTTAATCGACCACTTGTTATTAAGAGAAATGGAAGAGGACTCATCCTGCGACATACTGCTTAGTATCGCAAGGAAAAGTTCACTTTCCATAGAGCCTGTGTTGATGTTCTCCTTCTCAAATAGGACGGGAATATCAAGATCTAGCAGTTTTCGCACCAGTTCCAGGCAGTCGGTGGTGTTGCGTGAAAATCGGCTGATGGATTTCGTTATCACAAAATCTATTTTCCTATTCTCACAGTCTTTCATCATTTGCATCAGTGCCGTGCGGTTTTCAGCCGATGCTCCACTAATCCCCTCGTCAAAATATAGACCGGCAAATTCCCAGTCGTTACGAGCAGCGATATAGTTTTCGTAGTGTGATTTTTGCGCTTCAAGGCTTTCTAACTGGGCTTCGCTGTCTGTGCTGACACGGCAGTAAGCGGCAACACGCAGTTTCTTTTTGCTCTGGCTTTCTACAGCATCAATTTTTGTTATCCTTTTCAAGGTCTCACCTCGCTTTCCGTAGGTAACATATTCGCTCTAAAAGCAGATAATATCAAGTCAATTTGGGCATTATCTCAGCCAAAAACGGAGAGAAATCCTGCCGATTTAATTCGGTTATTTTGTTGTATTCACACAAAGAAATAAGCCCTTCATCAAGCATGGTTTTGATGATGATCTGCCCACGGTGATAATCAAACTCGGCTTGCTCCTGCGCCTTACTAATCTCGTACATTTTAATATCCTCCAGTCCGAGGGATTTCCCTCAAACTCCAAAGGACAGAAAAGTTTCATTTGAGTACCCAATCTGAATGAAATACATTCAGATGAAAAAAATAATGCCCACAGAAGTTTAAAACCTCTGTGGGCATTATCTTAGTTACAAAAAAAGAAGCTGCGCACTAATTACTATTTAGTGCGACAGCCCCTCTTATTGCAAATACGATAACCGTGATGCGCCGTTTTCGGCGGGACAATAGCACAATCGAACATAAGAAGAATCCCAGTGTCTATATTTCCCATTGAACCAGCCCCTGTTGCCGTGATAACCTTACGGTGAAAGGTGGGATGGAAGATGAATTTTTTTACAAGGATTTCTGGGAAGATATTAGATTTGATCAAGCTGAATCTGCTTTTTATCGTAAGCTGTATTCCGATTATTACAATAGGGGCGAGCACGACGGCTCTCTATTATAATCTACTGAAAATGGTGCGAGACGAAGAATCCTATTTGTTCCGCGACTATAAGAAATCATTTAAGGAGAACTTCCTACAGGCAACAACAGTATGGATGGTTCTACTTCTTGCGCTTATTATTATATACAATAATCTGGGATTTGTAGGAAAGATTACCGGATACGGATCGATAATCGGATATATGCTCCTTGCGCTTTTGGCGGGAGTGGCAGTAGTTATTTTATATGTGTTTCCATTGATTGCACGGTACCAAAACACCTCAAGACAGATGATACGAAATGCTTTCGTATTAGCGTTTACGAACTTAAAAACCACTGTGCTGATTGTCTTAAGTTGTGTGATGGCACCTTTACTTGTGATTGCAGATTATAAACTATTCCCGTATTATATTTTATATATGATTCTTATTGGAGTTTCAGGACCTGCGTATTTGTCTTCCATTTTGTTTCGGAAAATGTTTGACAGATTAGAGGGAGAGGATGGAATACCTCATGAGAGAAAGAGTAAAGAACCGGTTTAGAGACCTGAAAATTTTTTATAAAGTGCTTCTTGCATGCCTAAGCATGACCATATTGATCTCATTGGTATCCGGTGGGATTACTTATTTTATTGCCTCAAAAATCGTGCTGAATAAAACCATTGAACAAACCCAGGAGACCATCCATCAGCTTGTAGACAATTACGATGCCTTTATGGAACTGATGAATTACAGGGTGAATACGATTGCGTTTAACGAAACCGTGCAAGAGGAACTTCGGGAAGAAGAGGATGAGGAGACGAAAAGTCTGCAAACAGAGAGTTATTACAGTAGAGCGAGAAGGGTAAACCGTCTTCTGGTACAGATGTTTTATAGCATCCAGATGGAGGACATTGAGATTTATGGTGAAGGCAACCGGGTCTATTTTTGTTCTGCCAATGATACGGATAAGCCATTCTTAGAAAATGAAGATAAATTAATAGAAAGTGCGCGAAATGAAAAGGGCGGAATCGTTTATTATAATGATTTAGAGGAAAGCGGATGTATCCAGGTTGTGAAGCAGATTAAAGATAACTTGACGATGACACCCCTTGGTGTGCTTCGCATAGGAGTACGTACATCTGCGCTGGAGCGCATTCAAAAAGACATCAATTTTGGTTCGGAAGGAAAGGTACTCCTATTAGATCAAAACAATGAAATCATACTGGGAGATCACATAGAGCTTTCCAAGCAGGCGGAAGAGCTTTTTACGGATTGGTACGGAAACTTCCAATACGAAGAGAATAACGAGACTTATCAGATTGTGTATGCAATATCCGAAGACACAGGGTGGAAAACCGTCGGTATTTTTCCGAGAGAAGTTATTACCAATTCCACATCTCCGGTGCAGCTGGCAACGATTGCATCCGTAACCACCGGGATTATTTTAAGCATTATTTTATCCATTCTTATGTCACGTATGATGTCAAATCCGATTCGGAAAACGGTAGGGGCATTAAAGGATGTGTCAAAGGGAGACTTTTCCGTACGATTAGAAGATGCAAGAAAAGATGAATATGGGGAGCTCAATCAGGAGTTTAACCATACCATTGAACAAATGGAAAACCTGCTGGATGAAATCAGTGAAAGCAGGCTTCTTAATAAGGAGATGGAGTTTAAGGCGCTGCAGGCTCAGATCAATCCTCATTTCCTATACAATGCTTTAGATACGGTGAGCTGGATGGCAAGGGCAAAAGGAGAAGAGGATATCAGCGACTTGGTGACGGCAGTGAGTAAGCTGCTTCGGATTAGCATCAGCAACAAAGAAGAGATGTTTACGATTGAAAAGGAATTGCTATACGTAAAGGATTATCTCTATATTCAAAAGACACGATATAAAAACAGGTTTGAGGTGCAGTATACCATCGATAATCGGATACTGTCTCATAAGGTTCCAAAGCTTACGCTGCAACCGATTGTGGAAAATGCCATTGTACACAGCGTTGAAATGAGCAGTAAGAAGACGATGCTTCATATCTCCGGATATATGGAGGGTGAGGATATTTATCTGGAAATCGAAGATACCGGAATCGGTATGGAGAAAGAGACACTGGATCATTTATTAAAACCCAGCAAAGAGAAGGTGAATCTTAAAACAACTCATACAGGACTGGGACTTTACGCCGTGGATCAGCGTTTGAAATATTTGTTCGGCGATGATTATGGAATTACGGCAACCTCAGTTTTGGGTGAAGGTACAACGATAAAAGTTAGAATAAAGGGAGAGGCTTAGATGGAGTTAAAGGTTCTTATTTTAGACGACGAGGAGATTATACTGGAGGGATTGTGTTCTTTTCCTTGGGAAAGATACGGATGTAAGGTAAGCGGTAAGGCGACAAACGGTCTGGCGGGTCTGGAGGAAATAAAGAAGCAGGAACCGGACTTAATCGTTAGCGACATTAAGATGCCGGAAATGGACGGGCTTGCATTTGCAAAAGAAGCGAGAGCTCTGTTGCCTGATGTGGAAATTGTATTTTTGACGGGATATGATAATTTTGAGTTTGCACGAAAAGCGATTAAAATCTCTGCGGCAGAATATTTATTAAAACCGGTGGATATGAAAGAAATGCATCATGTGGTGGAGAAAATCACGACGAAGATCTATGGAACAAGGCAAAAGATTAGTGACTATAAGGAATTGCGTAAAAAGTATAAGGAAGCCCTGCCGGTTGTAAAGAATAAGGTTATTTCCGATTTGATTCATGGAAGGTATAGCGATTATTCTAATATAAAGCGACGCCTTTCTTCTTTTAACATTTATCTGCGGCAGTTTGCTGTCCTTTACGGACGGCCTCATACGATAAACCGTGATGTACAGATGGATTTGGACGAAGATTTGTTTAACTTCGTTATCTGCAATGTATGCGAGGAGATTTTAGAAAAGTATGGTGCGAAAGTCTATTACGAAATAGGTGCCATGGGTTACTGTTTCTTAGTATCCTTTTCCCAGGTGATTGATTCTGTGGATTGTGAGAAGAAGTGCATTGATGCATGTGAGGAAATGAAGGAGTCCTTGAAGGAAGTCCTGCAGATGGACATTTCTTTCGGTGTCAGCAATTCGTCCTTAGATGTCAGTCTTTTGAGCGAGGCCTATTCCCAGGCAGTAGATGCATGTGAGCGGTGTGCATATCTGGGAGAAGAGTCTGAGGTTTTGGCATATGCAGACGTAGTGGATTTAAAGCGTTCTTCCTGGCAGTTAAACGACGGGGAAAAGAATCGTATTTTATCGGAGCTAGTGCGGGGAAATGTTGAAACGGCTAAGATGTTTATTTCCCAGGTATTTATGCGATGTGATGAAATAGAGGCCTCAAAATTTTCGGCTATGGAACTGCTCATGACTTGTTACCGTTATTTAAATAATGGGATTACAGCGGCGGAGGAAAAGAAGGAGCGATATTCGATTCTCTCGGAAAGCTTAAAGAAGATTCACAACAGTTATACAAAGAACGGAGCTGTGGATGTTTTAAAGAATGCGCTGATGTACTTTTCAAATCTAAACAGCGGTGCAACCATCAATCGAAATGAACACATGGCAGGGCGGATTTACGAATACGTAGAGCATAACTATATAGAGGATTTATCTCTCGATTTTTTAGCAGATCAGTTTAAGATGAGCAAGACTTATATCAACCGTCTTTTGAAAAATTATTGCGGGAAAAGCTTTCTGGAGGTATTGGTTGATATGCGGATGAAAAAGGCGGAGCAGCTCTTAGTCTCAGGCGAAATGAAGGTATATGAGATTGCCAAGAGTGTTGGATATCACGATCAAAGTTACTTTATCAGAGTGTTTAAGAAATATTACGGTGTGACTCCCAATGCCTATAAAAAAATATAAAAGGGTAAAAAAGGACACGGAAAAAATTGAGGTGTTCTTTTTTTATAGAAACAGTGTTCATATGTACACTTTTTATTCTTTTTTTGGATATTTATGCAATGAATGGGTCGATATAATGAATTCAACTTACAAATAGTTAATTCTGACAAAAGAACAGGAGGAAAGAAATGAGAAAGAAAAGATTATTGGCGGTACTGCTGACACTGGTTATGACGGCATCCATGATACTCACAGGATGTAGCGGAAATAGCACAGGAGATGAAGGCGGAAGTAAAAAGGGTGAACGAAAGAGAATATCGGTACTCCTAAGAGCGAGTGAGTCTCATCCGAAGTATATTATGCTGAAAAAGCTTTTAACAGAGTTTAGTGAGGAAAATGGATTGGACGAACCGGAGTTTGAACTTGTAGTTTCAGACGCGGATTACGTAACGAAATTACAGCTTTATATCAACAGTAATTCTCTGCCGGACATCTATGGAGGTGCAAACGGTGCCCTTTCAAAAGCAGCAAAGGATATTGATGGCATCGTCAATATAGGAGAGGAACTGGAACGTGTGGGAATGAAGGACACGATGAACGAAGCGGTATACGATTTCTTTGTAGACAATGAAGATGGAGAAGTATATTTATTTCCGGAATGCTTGAACTGTGAATTCTTCTTCTATCGGAAAGATATTTTCGAAAAATACAATCTGGAAACTCCTACAACATGGGATGAGTTTCTTGCAGTATGTGAAACATTGAAAAGCAACAATGAAGTACCTTTAATCGTTGCAGGTCAGGAAAACTGGCAGTTGATGCGTTATCTTTCTTTTGCACCATGGAGAGTGACAAAAGATGGGTTTATCACAGGGTATATGAGTGGTGAAGAAACATTTGGAGAAAATGAATCTGCACAGACTGGAGTGGAACTTTTAAATGAGCTTGGAACCAAAGGGTATTTTCAAGGCGGATTCTTAAGCACGGATTATACAGCAAGTAAGGATTTGTTCTTCGGAGGAACGGGGGCTATGTATTACAGTGGATCTGGACAGATTCAAGATGCAAGCGCTAAATACGACAGCGGTGAGTTGGGATTCTTCCCGGTACCGGATGTAGATGGAATGGAAAACATGGACACAAATGTACCAATCCATGGTGGATTCGGTACGGCATTTAACAAAGGAACTTATGACGAAACAATGCAGTCATTTTTCGAATACATGTGTAAAAATTACACAAGAGTATGCTACGAGGATGCGAAGGTATTTTCACCCTTTAACGAGGAAATCCCAGAAGGATTAGATGCTTTATTCTATGATTTGCAGCCATTGTTTGAAACTGCTTCCGATGCATGGGTTTCATGGGATGACAAACTGGATTCAGCAACACTAACCAGCATCGTAGACGAACAGCAGAAGTTGGCACAAGGAACCGTTAACCTGGAAGATTTTGAGAAGACGGTAGATGGCTTTATCACGAAGTAAAGAATGAAAGAGGGAAGATTATGCAAAAAGCATTTGGACGAAAAAAAGTTTTGGCAATGTTTTTGACACCGGCTCTCGTTGTTTACATCGCATTTGTTGTGGTCTCGGTTGTATGGGCAGCGTATTACAGCTTTTTTGACTGGAGCGGAGTGGGTGAGAAGACATTTATCGGTATCCAAAATTACATACAGCTTTTCACTAAAGACCCTATTTTCTGGAAAACAGTATTACATACGATTATATACACGATTATCTGTGTAGCAATACAAGTATTTGGCGGACTTCTGTTTGCAGTTTTTCTCACAAGGATAAATAAGGGAAGAGCAATCTTACAAACTTTATATTATGTACCGGTTGTCATATCATCGGTTGCAATCTGTCAAATATTCAGTAAGCTATTTTCGGTGACGCCAACAGGAGTTGTTAATGCGGTTCTAAGTAACTTAAGCTCTAAATTTGCAATGTTTGAATGGATCTCAAACGCAGATGTATCCCTTTACCTTGCGGCATTTGTGGAAGGATATAAGTATCTTGGACTCTACATGGTTATTTTCTACGCGGCATTAATCGGAGTCCCAAAAGAGCTGGAAGAAGCGGCGATTGTGGATGGGGCAAATGTGGTGCAGCAGTACTGGAAGGTAAAGATTCCTTATATCAAACCGGTGATTATTGCAAACTGTGTATTGGTTTTAAATGGTTCCCTTCGTTCCTTTGATATTTCTTACTTACTGACAAAAGGGGGACCGGGAAATGCATCGGAGCTTATGTCCACATATATGTATAAGCAGGCATTTTCCAGTATGAAATATGGATATGGAAGCGCGATTGCAATCGCAATCGTCATTATATGTCTTCTAATTGGGTTTGTATTCAGGCGATTCACGGAAAGGGGCGACGAAAATGAATAAGAAAGGAAAAAAGACGCTCTTTACCGGAATCAAGATTATTATTGCAGGACTTTTATTAGTCCTGCAGGTATACCCAATCTTTTATGTGGTTACTTCGAGTATGAAGACGACGGAAGATTTTCAACAGCTGGCATCCTATGCACTACCTTCGACACTTAATTTTGATAATTACATCAAGGTATTTACAACCAGTTCGATGTCAACGTATTTTAAGAACAGTGTCATTATCACAATTGGCGTTTTGGTGCCATTATTGATTATTAGTTTAATGGCAGGGTTTGCCTTAAGCAAAATCAAGTTTAAAGGGAACAAAAAATTATTTAGCTTCTTGATGCTGGGGCTTATGCTTCCTTTCCAGGTTGCATTAATTCCACTGTTTACCATATTCAATCAATTAGGAATATTAAATACGTATCCGGCAGTTATCCTGCCTCAGATTGCGTTTTCCCTATCCTATTCCATCCAGCTGTTTTACTCCTTCAGTAAGTTCTTGCCGGATGAAATGATTGAGGCGGCCATCATAGACGGCTGTTCCCCTTTTAAGACGTTTGTAAAGATTATTATTCCCATGTCCACCAATTCTATTTTAACAGTGGCAACCATGCAGGGTGTTTTCACATGGAATGACTTTATCAATGCATATACATTTACAAAATCGACAGCGATGAAAACGGTAACCCTTGGTTTAAATGACTTCGTCGGGTTTATGGGCACGACAGACTGGGGCGCAACCTTTGCGGCGATTACCGTGACAGTATTACCTACATTTATATTTTATTTTATTACAAGCAAGAGTATGTTAAGCGGCCTTACGGCCGGATCCGTTAAGGGATAGAAAGCGAGGATTATTATGAAATTATTTTATCAGTTTCCCGAAACTTGGTTTGGCGATTGTATGCCATTTGGACATGGGGACGAGTTCTTCTTGTATCACCAAAGAGATACCAGAAAACCAGGACCTTTTGGAGAACCATTTGGATGGGATTTGGCAACAACATCCGATTTCGTAAACTACAAGGATTGCGGAGTTGCAGTCCCAAGAGGAACGGATGAGGAACAGGATCAGTTTATTTTTGCCGGCAGTGTATTTGAAGCAGAGGGTAAATTCCATATTTTCTACACCGGATACAACAGAGATTTTCCAAAGCAGGGGAAGGCATCCCAGGTATTAATGCACGCAACCTCAGACGACTTATACAACTGGGTTAAGACAGATGATAAGCTAACCTTTGTACCGCAAGAAGGGTATGACCCGGATGATTGGAGAGATCCATTTGTGGTATGGGATGATGAAAGACAAGAGTACCTTTTAATATTAGGCGGAAGAAAGAGGGGACCGAAAACGAAGCAAAGCGGAAGAACGGTTAAATTCACATCGAAGGATTTGCAAAACTGGGAGTTTAAAGGTGATTTTTGGGCACCGGGACTGTATACGATGCATGAAATGCCGGACTTATTCAAAATCGGAGACTGGTGGTATCACATCGTAACGGAATACAGTGACCGTTCGAAAATGATTTACCGCATGAGCAAGAGTCTTGATGGCCCATGGATTGCACCAAAGGACGATGCTTTTGACGGACGTGCCTATTATGCAGGAAGAAGCTTTGAACTGAAAGGACAAAGAGTTCTTTTTGGATGGGTACCCACAAAAGAAGATGATGATGACAAGAACAACTTCGAATGGGGTGGTACTTTCGTGCCTCATGAGATTTATCAACGAGAAGATGGATCTCTCGGTGTAAAGATTCCAGATACTATTGTAGAAGCATTTGAGGAAAAGAGAAGTATTGACGATACCGTTATTGAAGCACCAGCAGATGGCAGAGAGAGCCAGGCATTTGCAAAAGACTTAGGAGACGTCTATTACTTTGAGGCAGATGTCACCTTTTCCAAAGGAACCAGATCATTTGGAATTCGAATGATGGAAAATCCGGAGACAGAACAATCTTATCAATATATTTTCCAAGTAATGGAAAACAGATTCGTATTTGAAAAGAATCCAAACTGGCCGTGGCCAAGCTGCATGAATATCGGACTGGAGAGACCAATTGATTTAGAGACAGAGAAAACTTATCATATCCAGTTAATCGTAGATGATACTATTTCAGTTCTCTACGTGGATGGTGTTGCGATGTGCTCCCGGATGTATGAAGAATTAGGAAACCAGCTATCACTCTTTGTAACAGATGGAAAAATGGAAGTAAAAAATATTAAGGTTTCGAATACTTTAAAACAATAATACAAAACCACAAGCTAACAAAAGAGAAAAATGTTAGCTTGTGGTTTTACAATTATTGGCTCTATGTCAAGTGTTGGGGTGGGATGCTAACGCATCCTGCTCTGGCTCAGGCATAGAGCCGTTTTTAATGTTTCATGGGCATATGCCTATTTTTAGATACACAAATAAAACCTACCACCAAATGTGATTGAATCTTAGTCACAATGTAATATTCGGTTGCGAAATC